>CASEUJ010000019.1 GCA_949291125.1 uncultured Ruminococcus sp. | reverse complement strand
TTCTTCACGTCATACGGCTCATATCCAAGTTCGTTATCAAGCTCTGATTCAAGGCTGCCTTCCACGAATTCTGCAATTGTTTCTTTGAACAGTTCTTGGATATCATCCATACTCTGAACGTTCGCTGCTGAAAGAAGCTCGCTTATCAGCGCTCGTCTTGCCTGCTGTTCTTCTGTTCCTTTTCTTCCTCTTCTGCTCATAATTAAAACCTCCGAAGTAGTGTCTCTTCTATTTTACACTACTTCAGAGGTTTACACAAATTCTGGGATAGACTCATTCCCCGGTGGCGGTGTTATGTTTGAGATTCCCGGCGAGAACCCGGATGAACCGGATACTGTGAAGGAATTTTCAGCAGTGATCCTTTATCAGCATTCTCTGAACGCTTATTACAAAAGCGAGTATCAGGGCGGGTCCAATCCCCCCGACTGCGGCAGCTTTGACGGTCATAACGGCGAGGGTGATCCCGGTGGAAACTGCGATTCATGTCCTTTAAATCAGTACGGTTCCGGCAAAAACGGTGCGAAAGCCTGCAAGAACCGCCGCCGTCTGTATTTGCTTCGTGAGAGTGAAATCTTTCTGATGATTCTATCCCTGCCCACCGGTTCACTGAAAGCCTTTACCCGCTACCTCATGCGTGTGATTCCGAAGTACAAGAACTCCAACGCTGTGGTGACTAAGTTTACTCTGAAGAAAGCGTCAAGTTCTCCGCATCCGATATCCAATTCTCCCAATTTTGCTTTTCTCATCCATCCGTACAGCGTATTGACCGGTATTTGCAATTCCTCGGCAGCTTTTGTTGATCCGATCTGTTTCGCAAGCTTTACCGCTTGCACTTTGTATTCTTTTTCATATTCTCGGTTCTCTGACATTCTTTTTTCCCTCCGTTTTCTCTTTTTCCTATTTTATTTCTTTGCGCTTAAGGTGTCAAGTTTTATTGTACAACATCAAAACGAGTATTATCACCGGAGGAATATCCGCTGATCTCTGCCATGACGGAACAGGTCAAGGCGCTCAGCAGAACGGTGGACTACGATGCGGAAGATGCATTGCATGTTGACCCGGAAACCGGTGAAATTGTGGAACCGTTACAGTAAGGAGATTGTATGGAAAACTACAAATGCGTTACCTCTGTGCAGGAAATCATGGATTATATAGGCGATGCAAAAATTGTTGCTTTTGACTATGAAACTGCACCAGACGAGCCTTATCATACCGAAGAAAAAGCAGCTCTTGATCCGCATAAAAGTCATATTGTGGGATGCAGCTTTTCTGTGAAAGAGCATACAGGGATTTATGTCCCTGTTGCTCATAAAATTGGAAGAAACGTGGATAGCATTGCTTTTTTTCGGTTTCTGCAAGACTTCCTTTCAAACCGGAATCTCTGCAAAATCGCCCATAACATTGCGTTTGAATCTGCAATGTCCTATCATCAGAATATCGTCATTCAGCCGCCGGTGTATGACACCATTTGTGCAGCGCAGATGACCTTGAAAAACAATTACGAGTTCCGGAAACTATCCGACAGCGGACTGAAAAAGCTGGCGGCAGAATTGTGTCACGAACCCCTGCCGACATTTTCAGAAGTTACAAACGGCAGGCATTTTGACGAACTGGATGCACAGGATGAAGAAGCCGTCCGGTATGGCTGTGCGGACTCTGATTTTTCACTGCGGCTGTATCATATCTTCAATAACTGGTTTGACCGATTTCAGCCAAAACATCGATATATTGTGGAACAGATTGAATCGCCTACCGCCGTGTATTTGGGGCTGATGAAACACAACGGTGTACCTGTGGATGTGGACTTGATGAAAGAGCGTCAGCAAGAAGCGGAGGGTCAAATGGAACGTATCCGAAATGAAATTGCAATGCTGATCGGTGACATTCCCATTGGTGCCAATTGCAGTACAAAAGCATTCAAGGATTATCTCTATCAGACATTGAAACTGCCTGTTATGAAAGTCACTGCATCCAACAGAGAAGCGGCAGATGATGCGGCCATGATCATGCTGAAGGAATGGTGTGATGCCAACCGCCCAGCACTCTCTTCCCTGTTCACACTGGTACAGGAATACCGGAAATGGAACAAGATCAAGTCCACCTACATTGACGGCTATCTGAAATATCTCAATTCTGCAACAGGCAGGATTCATCCGGATTTCTTTGCACTTTCTACGGAAACGGGACGTATGAACTGCCGAAATCCGAATTTGCAAAATTGCCCAAGAAAAAGTAATGATCCTATCGGAGTTCGTAACTTTATCAAAGCTCCGTATGGTCATTTGATCCTGTCACTTGATTTCTCGCAGATCGAACTGCGTGTGGGAGCGTTTTACTGCCGGGACAAGACCATGATGGAAACTTACCAAAATGGCGGTGATATTCATGCGGCAACAACTTCTGTCATTTTCGGCTGTACCTATGAAGAAGCACAGGACAAGCACCGGAAGGAGTACAAGGAACAGCGTACCATTGCCAAGAATGTGAACTTCGGTACATTCTACGGCTTGTTTCCGAAAGGTCTGCAGAGTACGCTGAAATTCAAAGCAGGCGTGGAAAAATCCGTAGATGAATACACTGCGATTATTGCAAATCTGAAAGCCGGCTACCCCGGACTGACAACCTGGCAGGAGGAAACCAAGCGAGATGCTGCGAGAAAAATGTATATTGAAACCTGGCTGGGTAGACGGCGTTATCTTCCCAATATCCGCAGTGATAACTGGGGACTGAAATCCTTTGCAGAGCGCTGTGCATTGAATACGCCGATCCAGGGAACGGCAGCGGATATTCTGAAACTGGCGATTGTGCGTATTTTGGAGGGATTGCCATCACGCCCTTGGCTGAAACCAATCTTGCAGATCCACGATGAACTGACGTTTATGATTCCGAAAGAAAAGCTGAATGCGGCGGTGGACTTTATCCGTAAATGTATGGAGCAACAGCCGTTTCCAGAGTTTGATTTGCCGCTTGTGGCGGAAGCGTCTGCAGGAGAGTCGTTTGGAAGTTTAGAGGAATTGGAGGGATAAACTTGGCATCGACACACAATAACGAAGGGTACTTCTCGCCTACCGAATTTGAAGCAATAACAAGAATTGAGAAAGCAGAGAAAAAAGCACGGAGACTAGCGGCATTTCGCCCTCTGGTATATATCTGCTCTCCCTATCGTGGCAATACCAATGAAAATATTGAAAATGCCCGGAAATACAGCCGCTTTGCGGTAGCACATCATAGTATTCCCATTGCGCCACATTTGCTTTTTCCGCAGTTTATGGACGATACTCTGGGAGAAGAACGACAAACGGGCATTGCTTATGAATCGTGTCCTATTGACCAAGTGCGTGGAATTGTGGGTGTTCGGCAGCAGCATTTCTGAGGGCATGGCACTGGAGATACGATGGGCAAAACACAGGCATATGCCGATTCGATATTTTACAGAAGAGATGGAGGAAGTTGTATGAATATATCCGCACAAGATGTGATCAACGCAATCTTCAACCCAGACGATACAGTATGTCTGCGCATCTTTGACGACCGGAAAAATGGCATCTTTACCGGTGCCAAAATGTCTGTGGAAGCGGGAAAATTCTTTGCTGTGGAGTCTACGCTGAAAGAACATAACAAAAATCATCACGGCATCTTCTTTGTGGTGAACTCCGGTGGACAGACCGACGATAGCATTACCCGCATCAACGCACAATTTGTAGAGATAGATGACAAATCGTTCGAGGAACAGCAGGCTCTGATCGACGCCTTTCCCCTGCCGCCGTCTATGGTTATCAAGACCCGGAAATCCCTGCATACTTACTGGTTTGTGAAAGATGCAAAAGTCTCACAGTTCCGCCCGATACAGAAAGCCCTAGTATCGCATTTTGGTGGAGATCCTGCCTGTGTGAATGAAAGCCGTGTCATGCGGCTACCTGGTTTCTATCATTGTAAACAGGAGCCGGTGCTGGTGGAGTGTATCTCCTTTCATCCAAAACGGAGATATGCGCAGGAGCAACTAATGGAAGTGCTTCCTGTCCAGGAAGAAACAGAAGTTACCTCGAAAACAGAACTGCACGGAGAACAGAAAGGCATTCGTATCGTAGAAGCGTCCTGCGATTTTATTCAATATTGCCGGGATAACGCAGCGACCCTTTCGGAGCATGATTGGTATGCGATGATATCAAATCTAAGCGTATTTGACGGCGGCGAAGTCGTGATTCATCAATATTCCAAGCCGTATCCGAACTATTCCTTTGATGAAACGCAAAGGAAAATTCAACACTTTCTCCACAGTAAGACAAAGCCCATGACCTGCCGTACCATTGCAAAAAAAGGATTTCATTGTCCGAAGCTGCAAAGCGGACAGTGCAAATGTAAATCACCTGCGGTTCTTTGTTTTCAACCGCTTTCCATTGATGGGATTCGCATATTGCTGCGGCAACAGAAGGTGCGGAATGCGGTAGTAGAGGATTTGCAGACCGCACGGAATTTTGTGTCGGAATATCTTTACAACGTGGACTGTGTGACTGCCGAATCTATTATCAATTACGATTTGAAGCAGTATTATGGTTTCAAAAATGCAGACATTAAGCCGCTGCTCTCAATGCAAAAGGAACTTTACAAGTCTTTTCTGAGCAAATCGGAAACGAAAAAACATCAGTCTGGTATGGATATTCCCGACTGGTATAAAATGACGGAACGAGGGCCGAAGTTTCTCCCCGGTGTGCTTGCAGAATATATGACGCAGAACGCCCCTGTGTTTTACGCGGCAGAGCAGTATTACTGCTATGAAAATGGTGTGTTTCACACAATTACAGAACTGACCGCAAGAAATATGGTGCGGGAGAATATGCTGACCAGATACACAAAGCTCTCTCAGATCAACGATACCGAAGGGCAGTGGAAAATGCAGGTGCAGAAGGATATCCGAAAACTGAATCCCAATCCATATATCATCAATGTGCGCAACGGCTTATACAATGTGCTGGACAGCAGCCTGTCTGAACATACATCAAACTATCTGTCGACAGTACAGCTGAATGTCAGATATACGCCCGATGCTGTGTGTCCGAGGTTTATGAAGTTCCTGCATGAGTCGCTGGAAGATGACCAGGTTACACTGATTCAGGAGATGCTGGGATACTTTTTAATTCCAGTGAATCATGCACAGAAGTGCTTTATCATCGTTGGAAAAGGCGGTGCCGGAAAGTCGGTACTGCTGCGTGTCCTGAATGAACTGCTGCTAGGCAAAGAGAATGTGTCCAATGTTGCCTGGCAGGCATTAAGCGACCGTTTCAAGACGGCGGAGCTTTTCGGAAAATGGACGAATATCTGTGCGGAACTGCCTACAAAAGGTATAGAGGATAACGGCATTTTCAAAGCTTTGGTCGGTGAAGATTATCTAACGGTAGAAAAGAAAAACAAGAATCCCTTTTCGAGTCTATCCCAGAATTTGTGTAAACCTCTGAAGTAGTGTATAATAGAAGAGACACTACTTCGGAGGTTTTAATTATGAGCAGAAGAGGAAGAAAAGGAACAGAAGAACAGCAGGCAAGACGAGCGCTGATAAGTGAGCTTCTTTCAGCAGCGAACGTTCAGAGTATGGATGATATCCAAGA
>CASEUJ010000018.1 GCA_949291125.1 uncultured Ruminococcus sp. | reverse complement strand
CGGCGCAACGCTGTATGCATCTTCGACAGCGTCCAGCGGCACTAAAAAGTCCGGCACCTACTACATCTATGACGGTCAGGTGGTAAACGGCAGGATGCGGATCACAAACTCTGCGGCAAATGTTGGGAAGACGCCGATCGGGACGTATGTGACCGGATGGGTGAAAAAGACAGAGATCAGATAAGGGTGTGATTTGAAATCGCACCCTTTGCATAAGAAAAAACCGGCGGTATTGTGTGGATAGCCACCCACATAGTACTGCCGGTTTTTATTTCTATTAAAATTCTGATTTTGAAAACTTTTTGTAAATCGACAAAATTCGAGAAAAAAGCTATATATCCATAAAGATGCTTCTGTTATTCTATAAAATGGCGTAGTTTATGCCGTAAAAAAATAGACAGGAGTACAATAAAATGATCGTATTGAAAGAAAAAGAATTATCGCAAGAGGAAGGTGAACTGGAACTTAGGCAGAATATTACAAAGCTAATTTGGGAAATGGGAATTTCAACAAAATTGAAAGGATATGTATATCTTCGGGAAGCGATTGTTCAGGCTGTGTTACATCCTGAAACATCGTGTGGTCAGCTGTACAAGTTAGTTGCCGATCAGTATCAAACTAAGTCGAAAAGTATTGAGTTTACAATACGTTATGCAATTGAAAACGCCTATGATACAAATCCAAAACAACTGCAAGATTGCTTTCCATATCCTGTTGTGAAACCCAGTAATTTAGAAGTGATTTCGCTGATTGCAGATCAGATTCGAACGCGGCTCTCATAACAACTTTATTATAGCTTTTAAATTCTGAAAAGTCAACTGCTTATCTTGACAAATTTCGACATTCATGCTATAGTATAATCGTAGCATCCCTTGTGCTACGCTATTGTATACGACCGCTCGGCTTCGGCTGGGTGGTTGTTTTTTTGCGAAATTGTCGTACTAAGTGTCGTACTTGATGAAAAGTCGTAAATAAAGAAACCACGCAACATCGAAAAAACTACGAAATTGCGTGGTTTTTGTGGTGGAGCATAGGGGAGTCGAACCCCCGACCTTCACAATGCGAATGTGACGCGCTCCCAACTGCGCTAATGCCCCATAAATAGAGGATAGCAGCGCTATCCTGTGAAATGCGAGTTTGGTGGGCCATCGGGGACTCGAACCCAGGACCGACCGGTTATGAGCCGGTTGCTCTGACCAACTGAGCTAATGGCCCGCATGTGCCGTGCATTGTCAGAAATAAACTGTAAAAGCATCCCTTTAGGGGACTTCTTTTATTATACACAAAAACTGTCGGTCTGTCAAGTGGTTTTGTGCAAAAATTCATACTCGGTTTCTACCAGTTCTCAAAATTTTTCTTCTGTGCACAATGCTATAATTTATCCTCATTTTTGAAAATAATAGTTGAAAAAACATAAAAACTATGCTATACTATAACCAGTAACTGTAAAAGCCACACCACCATCAACGCATGGACCGACTGGCTTGTGGGCTATGACGGCTGGGAGTATGACCACGTGGATGTGGAGATCGTGGGCTGGGCGGTATTGAATGAAAACTTACTGCTGGATCGCCAGCCGGGCGAGATTGTCTATACTGACACCACTGAATATACCGACCGGGATTACATCATTGAGTGTGGTATGGCTGTCGATGCGGATGCCATTCCCACCATTGCCCCCATTGCGCCAAGCACCCTTTATCGCTATGATAACTATTGGAATCCAGACCATGTCTATGGCGAGAATCACTTTGACATGTATCTCCATGCCGTACAGGGCATGACAGACATGGGCGGTTTTGGCTGGGGTTGGGGACAGGAGATGTCCGACGCTGCGATTCTTGGCATGGCAAATGGCAGCTATAGCCTCCACATCCTCGAACACGAGATGGGTCATGGGTTCGGCTTACCAGACACTTTTACGGTGGCGAAGGGGAGAGCGAGGAATATCCGCCGGGGGGATTTCCTGGAGATGGCACATCGATTATGATGGCGGGATCTTCCATGTCCATTACCGACTTTGACGGCTGGATGCTTCGTTATGTCTGGAGCCAGATCAAGGATGAGGAAGGGCGCTTTTCGTAAGAAATACAAAGTCCTTTTGTAGGTTTGTAGACGCAGAAACACCCGATGAGAGCAAGGTTGATACGCGCTCATCGGGTGTGTTATTATAATTTATTATTCGCGGATCTGTCCGTTGCCGCTGACTAAGTATTTGACGGTTGTCAATTCATGCAGTCCCATCGGGCCTCTGGCGTGTAGCTTCTGTGTCGAGATGCCGATTTCTGCGCCATAGCCGAATTCGCCGCCATCGGTAAACCGCGTCGATGCATTGACATAGACCACCGCCGCGTCGATCGTGCACTGAAACTTCTGCGCCGCATCGAGATCGCGCGTGATGATGCATTCCGAATGCTTGGTGCTGTACTTCGCGATATGTGCCATTGCTTCGTCGATATCCGCAGCAACTTTTACCGTGATCTTATAGTCGTTAAACTCTGTATCATAGAGTTCGTCTGTTACCGGTTCGATGTCTGCGCCGAGGATTTCGCGTGTTTTTTCATCGCCGTAAATTGTCACATCATGCGCGCGAAAGGCTTGCTGGACGCGCGGCAGAATTTCCGCCGCCACGTCTTGATGTACCACCAATCCTTCAATGGCGTTGCAGACAGAAGGACGCTGAGTTTTGGCGTTGTCAATAATGCGGACAGCCATCTCAACGTCTGCTTCACCATGCAGGCACTTGTCCACATAGACATGACAGTTTCCGGCGCCGGTTTCGATGACCGGGATGGTTGCCTGCCGCAGTACCGCTTGAATCAGACCTGCACCACCCCGGGGAATGAGAACGTCTAAGTATCCGGTCAGGTGCATCATATCCGCCGCTGTTTCACGGGATGTATCTTCGACCAGCTGGATGATATCCCGCGGCAGTCCGACGCTTTCCACCGCTTCGCGCATGATAGTGGCGAGGGCAGTGTTAGAGTGAATTGCCTCTTTTCCACCGCGGAGGATCACGACGTTTCCTGCCTTCAGGCAGAGCGTCGCCGCATCGACAGTGACATTTGGACGGGACTCAAAAATGATACCGATGACTCCCAGCGGCACACGTGTTTTGAGAATCTGCAAGCCGTTGGGACGGATTGTGCCGCAATCCACCGCGCCGATCGGGTCTTCTGCGGCAATGAGCTGGCGCGCGGCGTCTGCCATGCCGGCAATCCGCGCCGGTGTCAGCCGCAGTCTATCCTGCATGGCTTTGAACATATTGTTCTCCACGGCGGCTGTAAGGTCTTTTTCATTGGCGGCAATGATCTCGTCTTGCCGCTGTAAAAGCGCCTTGGCAATCGCTTCGAGCGCCAGATTTTTTACCTGGGGTGCCGCCGTGGCAATCGCGGACTCTGCCGCCTTTGCCTTCACACCCAGTGTTTCCGCATAGTTCATAGAAATTCATCCTTTCTGATCTTCTAAAATCATTTGCTTGTGTATCAACACTGCCGATAGATATCCATTTTTTTTGGATTATTTCCTTTGTTTCCGTCTGATAACAGGGAATATCCGCAAAAACATGTTCTTTTGAAATCAGCTGTTCCGCCAATGCCAAAAACTTTCGCGCATCTGTTCGGTATCCGCTGTCATAAAGCTTTGGGATCAATTCTATCACGATATACTCTGTCACATCAAACCAGAAGCATTTGCGAATGCGTTCTTTATAACAGGACATATAATGATAAAGAGTCTGTATATTTTGTTCTGTCTGAATATCATGTTCCAAAAACAGCCGGAAAAGCATTCTGAAATCGTTTACCTCATCTGTTCCGTTTTCCGCGATGTTGTTAAAAATGGCATGACTCATACTGCGGTCAACATCCGGTGTCACAATACTGTCATAGCTTTCTTTGGCATGCCGAGTGCGAAATGAGGGAGAACCAGATTCTTTCTGGAACAACCACTGCGCTTCTTCTAAATTTTTTACGCCCATCACACGAGAACGGTAATACAATGGGATTTCCATTTTTAACCGAAAACGGTCTATGAACATTTCGCCAAGCTGAAACATTTTGAAAATTTGTTTGTCTGTGTAAGAATATGACGAGTAGCCTCCTGCCTCCTGCATCAGGAAACCAGCAATCTGACCGGCTTCACCTGGTCTCATCCGCTTGTCGTCCAAAAGCATCTGTGCAGCCTGATACAGCTGTTCCCATTGCCCCTGATACAAGCCGCACATTTTCTGAAAATGATATACATTCCACATGCTGCCAGAGATGATCGCAGTATAATGTTCCAGAAAAGCTTCTTTGCGCCATTTTTGTTCCAGTTCAAAAGTAGCAACTTGATGATAGGCTGCTAATTCTTCATCTGAGCAGCAGTCGTGCATCGAACGCCCATCACCGTCATGACGCAAAAAGAGTTCCCGTGCCCATTCTTCTGATGCCACCTGTGCCATGCGATCTTCCTTTCCAACTCTACTTTGAATATACTGTCCAACCGATACTGTGTGAACTTTCCATGCTTCTCAGACCCGAAATCTGTGCACAGCAGCTATTTTGCAATACCTTTTCGGCGGTATGCGAAGACGGGTTCTCAGATATGTTCTCCTTTGCCGTACTGCCCATGGGGACTTTTCATTTACCGCTGTGCCAGAAAATGCGTCCCAACGGCTTCTCCATCAAACAGCGCATAGAGCTGTTCTGGTTCTCTGCCGTTCATGATGACCATATCCACGCCGTTTTCTGTGGCAATTTTCGCCGCATTGATCTTTGTTGCCATGCCGCCGGTTCCGAAGGAAGTTCCGGCGCCGCCTGCCATCTGTTCAATAGTTTTGTCCACTTTTTCTACCACGCGGATGACTTTGGCGTCTTCATGCTTTCGGGGATCTGCGGAATACAGCCCATTGATATCCGAGAGGATCACAAGCAGATCGGCATCCACCGCCACGGCAAGCTGTGCTGCTAAGGAGTCGTTTTCGCCGATCTCCAGCTCCAGCTCATCGATAGAAACGGTGTCGTTTTCGTTGACAATGGGGATGACACCCAGTTCCAACAGCCGTCGGATCGTGTTCTGGACATGGGGCAGACGCTCGTTGTTGAGGGTCGCTCGGGTCAATAAAATCTGCGCCACAGTGACGCTGTATTGGGAAAACATATCGTCATAGATATGCATCAGTTCACATTGTCCCACTGCCGCCGCCGCCTGTTTCGACGGCGTATCCTTGGGTCGTTCTGACAGGTTCAGCTTTCCCATCCCCATGCCCACAGCACCAGAGGAAACGATCAACATCTCCTTGCCGGCGTTGTGTAGGTCTGAGAGAATGCGCACTAAGTTTGTCATTCGTCGGATGTTGAGTTTTCCGGTTTTATGTGTCAGGGTGGAGGTGCCAAGCTTCAGCACAATCCGCTTTTTCGTTGTCACATCAATCATCGTTCACTTCTCCTTCAGGGCATTCGGCGCAGTAACCACATTCTGAGGTGCACCGGCCAGAAAGCACCGCAGATTTTTTTCCACTATGGCAAACAGCCGCTCTCTTGTTTCCTGAGCATCCCATGCCACATGGGGCGTGATGGTGCAGTTTGGGAGATTTTGCAGCGGCGTATCGCCCATGGGCTCTTGCGTCAGGACATCAAGCGCCGCACTGGCAATGACACCATCTTTCAGCGCCCACGCCAGAGCATCTTCATCAATCAATCCGCCTCGTGCAGTGTTGACTAAAATTGCCGTTGGCTTCATGGCACAAAGCCGTTGGCGGTTGACCATCTGTGCCGTCTGTGACGTCAGGGGCGTGTGGAGTGTCAGCACATCCGCCCGCCGAAACGCCTCGTCCAGTGACACCACCGGGTAGGGGCAATCGGTGGGCATGGTGCGCGTAGAAACGATCACTTCCATTCCGAAGGCCACGCCGATCTGTGCCACACACCTGCCGATACTGCCATAACCGATGACGGCAAGGGTTTTGCCAAAGAGTTCCCGGGTCTGGAACAGGGAGATAGAAAATGTCTTGGCACGCATCCAGGCGCCCTCCCGAACGGCGGCGTCATATTGCGCTACATGGTTATACTGGTGGAGAATCAGCGCAAAGGTGTGTTGCGCTACTGCCTGGGTCGAATAGGCGCCGGCGTTACAGACAGTGATGCCCTGTATCTTTGCAGCGTCTAGGTCGATGTTGTTATATCCCGTGGCACACACGCCGATATAACGAAGCCCTTGGCACTTAACTAGCTCTGCGGCGGTGACAGCGGTCTTGTTGCACAGCAGAATTTCTGCATTCCCCACATGTCTCGCCAGTTCTTCTGGAGCAGTAGTATCATAGGCGATCACTTCGCCATATTGCTCCAGCCGCTCTGGGCTGCCGAAGACGTCGGACAACGTGCCCCAGTCAGTGATGACCAACTTCATTCCTGTGTCGCCTCTTCTTGTTCAGTTGTATCTGTCTTATCTGTCCGGCGCTTTTCCTTTACGCGTGCAAGAATGGAGAGCAAAATCGCACCGATTAGCAGTACCACTTCAAACAGACCGACGGTGTGGAAGAGTGTTTTGTTTGTCGTATCCACATAGATCACCAGTGACCCCGCGATCGCCACCGCTAAGATGAATTGATGGGGTCGGCGCATCCGGATAAATTGCAGCACGAAAAAGGCACATGCCACAATGCAGAAAATCAGATGATAGGTAAATGAAATGGGAAATGTTGTTGCATCCATAATAAAAATGACTCCTTTATGCTTTGATCGGCAGTAGATGTACCGAAAATGATTCTCTTTTAGTATAGCATAGTTTCCGGGGATTTGCAATGGTGTTTCCAAAGGGTCTGTGAAAAAGATGATTCAGAACCGGATTAGGTGGTCAAACTTTTCCAGTATGCGATCCCAGTCGTAATACTGCGTGATATAGCCGCGTGCATTGGCACAAAGCTGCATATACTCTACCGGGTGCGTCAGCAAATATTGCAGCGCACCTTCAAACTCAAAATAGTTCTGATAATACAGCCCACCGTTGCTCTTGATACAGTGTCCGCGTGACACAGCACACGCACCATTGACCAGTACTGGTACAGACAGCGCCATGGATTCCAAAAGCGAGATGGACATGCTTTCATTGTGTGATGGGATCACAAGTGCCTTTGCGCCGGCGATTCCGGCGTATTTTTCCTCGTCCGAAACAACCCCCAGATGAATGATATCCGGATCGCGCGGAATGCGGCAAACGGCTTTCCCCATGAGCACAAGTTTGAGATGCCCTCCACAGCGTTTTTTATACTCCTGAAAATAGCGCAGCATCATCGGGCAGTCTTTCTTTTCGTCGATCGTACCGACATATAGCAGGTATGGATCATCGATTGCATACTGCCGCCGCAGCATTGCCGGATCGGGACTGCGCGGAATTTGAATGCCAATGCCCATGACATCACACGGGATTGGTTCGGTCTTCGGAAATCGACGCCGCACCATTATGCGTTCTTCGTCAGTCATAAATACAAATGCTTTTGGGCGTTGGAACAACAATTCTGTCGAAAGAAATTGCAAGTCGCCGTTTTCCTGTGCCGCCGGGATCAGAATGGCGCGGTCTGCCACTTCTGACAGACCTTCCATTGTCAGATAATTGGCATAGGTTACAAAGAGAAATGCGTCATAATCGCGGCGATGGCGGCGCAGAAACCGTATTAGCTCTGGACAGTAAGGTCCCTGCTTTTCGAACCATTCGCGTTCCTGCCGCATACTGCGTCGCCCTTGAGAAAGCTGGATCTGATATGCGGCATAGATGCTGTCGCAATCTTCGCTCCGTTCTCGTTCTGCCGAAAATCGCCGCACGGTGACGCCGTGAAGCGTTTCGACATTTCGGGCATACCAGTCCTTCCATGTATCCGGGTCGATTGCTTTTGTGGTCAGGACTTCGACT
The DNA here is from genome assembly GCA_949291125.1 of uncultured Ruminococcus sp. Lineage (GTDB taxonomy): Bacteria > Bacillota > Clostridia > Oscillospirales > Ruminococcaceae > Ruminococcus_C. The sequence continues at coordinate 197,933 of CASEUJ010000018.1, read as the reverse complement.
TCATAGCGATTTGCAAGTTTTTCGGCGATCATGCGCGCATAATATTCCGCACTTCCGATGGTCTGTTGTCCATAGCGCGGATTGATCAGCGCGATCCGTTTCATAGCCTCACCCCTCTGTTATCAGCGTTTCCAGAAAAGCACGATATTGTGCTGTGATGGTTTCCCACGAAAATTGAGATGTTACAAATTCTTTGCCACATCGTCCCATCTGTGCTGCAGTTTCGGGATGGAACAGGAGATACAAAATGCTCCCTTCAAACTCAAAATAATCCCGGTAATAGAGCCCGGCATTCGATTTGCGTGAAAAATTGCGCGTCACGGCACAGCTCGCATTCACAAGCGCTGGCGTACCGCACAGCCAGCTTTCCATCAATACAGTGGAAAACCGTTCATGCCGCGATGGCTGGCAGAAAATAGATGCCGCAGCCATCGCGTGAAATTGATCCGGATCCGGTAAGAACCCGAGGTCATAGACATCGTCTTGGATCGACACCGGAATTTTTGCATCGCCGTTTCCGATCAGTACTAGCTTGAGCGGATGATCTGGCTGGCGGCGTTTGAATTCCGCAAAATAGCGCAGCATGGTCGGCACATCTTTTTCGGCATCCTTTCTACCGACATAGAGCATGAAATCACCGTCGATCGAATACTTGTCCCGAAATGCTTGCGCATCTGGCTGTGCCGTTAGTTCTACGCCGCAGCCGATACAGACCTGACGCGTGGTAGTGAAATCATAGAGATGTCTGGCGAGTTCCATCTCCGGCGGTGCATGATAGATCACACCGCTCGCATGTACATATTCCTGTCGGAACAGCCGTAGATGCAAAAGCGGTTCTTCTTGAAAACACGGCAATAGCACCGACTTTTCCGGACAGCACTGTACGCCGAAATACGTCACGCCGAAAGAATATGGCAAAAAGACAAACAGCGCGTAGTCATCAGCCGCAGCGCAGAGATATTCATAGAGCTGGGGACTGTTGATGCTCTCTTCGATCAGCGTCTGTTCTTCTGTAAGGGACAAATGGTTTCCCTGAGATCGTTTCTGCATCATGCGTTCATATGCGGATGCATCTCGCCGCCGCACCGGAAACCGCCGTACCTGAATGTCATCGATCATCGCAGTTCCAGCTGCATAGTAATTTTCGTTCCAGTCGCCGCGGAAATCTTTGACACAGGTCGTCAACACCTCGACTTCCATGCCGGTGCGCTGTAGGTGCGCGACAAGTCCGCGCAGTTCCCGTTCAATGCCGCCCGGCTCATTTTCTCCGTACCAGGGGATTACAAATCCGATTTTTTTCAGCTCCATTGCGGTATCCCTCCCTTATCTGCCCGAATCCTGTGCTGCCGCTATTTTCTGGAGAAGAGCGGTTGACGTTTCCGGATGTGTGGCGGTACATCCTCCAGAAATGTTTCAAACTGTTCTTCCAGCGTTTTGCGTACGGCAGGATAAGAAAACTCCTGGTACCTCCGACGCTGACCTGCGGCGATCTCGCGGCGCATGGCTGGGTCTTTCATAATACGGTCAGCCATCATTGCCGCCTCCATTGGGTCATTCGTCGGAAGTGCCACACCACTGCCGCCTAAAAGATCCGGAATGGCTGCCACACCGTATGCCAAAATCGGTATGCCGAAGTACATTGCCTCAATCAGTGGTACACAAAATCCTTCGTGTTCGCTCATACTCAGAAACAGCGATGCCAGATGATAAAATGCCAGTAGTTCGGAAAAAGAAACTGTTCCTGTGAAGATTACTTGTGTTTCATCAAGTTCGAGGGCTTTGGCATAGCGTTTCAGACGCTGGATATAACGCGGCGTATGGCATTCGCCGACGAGGAAGAGGCGCGATTTCGGCTCACAGTATTTCTGATAACAGTAATATGTGCGAATCACATCCTCCAGCTTTTTGTGCGGCGCAACTTCTCCTACACACAGGAAATTGACAAAGCCATTCGTGCCATACTGTTCCATCTGCGCCGGATCGGGCGATTTAGTGTATTCGGAGAAGGACATCAGTGGGTAGCGTACGGTGATGGGACATTGATAATTGAGCTGGCGCAGCACAGATGCGTTGAAGGCAGATGACGCCATACAAAGATCGACAACGCCGGAGAGCTGACACAGTTCCTGCATACCTGATTCTGCCGCCATATGTCGTTGTTCGTGATATCCCTTCCAATAGCGCGCCGGAACCATGTCATAAAACAAGAGGATCTTGCGGCATGGGAGTTGTTCGAGAGCAATGCGCGGCTCTGTCCCGGCACAGGCGTAATAGAAAAGGATATCCTCACCGGAAAGCCGCGGCAGTTGTTCGAGCGGCAGCGCATATTCCCGCAGCCATGGATGTGCGTCTGTCCGGGCATAGAGCTTTGTCGCATATCCCTTTGCGCGGAAGATTTGGGTAAGCGCCAGCGCATCTTCAAAGAGCATATCTTCCGCGTCTGTGGCAGGCAGGAATATGGCGATTTTCATGGCTGCGCCTCCTCTGCGAGTTTTTCCTGCAACCGTGTAATCTGTGCTTGCTGTTGTTCGATCTGGAGCTTGGCATTTTTTTGTTGAAGTTCGAGCATCTCGATGCGCTCTAACAGCGCTTTGGTGCTGTACATGCGCGATTCACGAATATAAAGCTCAATCTGTTGCTGTGCCTGTGTTAGATTGGCGTTGATTCCATTTTGTGCTTCGGCATAGGGCGCAATATAAAATCGCATGATCCGGCGCATAAGCTTATGCCAAATCACCCCGATCGGGTTGCCAGACAGATTGCGCTCCAGTTCTATCGTGTGGTTTGCAGTAAGATATTGCACGTTGTTATGCAAAATATCGGTGTCAAAGTGTTCGTTACGATATTCCGACGCCGATTCCAGCGGCACATCTGCAAATGAAAGAATCTCGCTTTGATAGCCCTTTTCTTTGATTTCTGTGCGGATATCTTCCATAATTCTGGTGACATCCACAGTGGAAGCGGTCTGTGTTTCCATAAAGTTTCCGTCCTTTCTTGCGCATACCGCATAACATACACTTATTTAATATTATAACTGATTTTATGAAAAAAGTCAACCGAAGATGACACGTATTTTATACAGCAGAGGAGTGTAAAAGAATAGAGATATCGATTCCAAAACAAAAAACCGAAGATGCATCGTTGTGTGCATCTTCGGCTCAGTCAGCTTTCATACAGCAGACGATCAGTCGTTATTCACGATGTAATCAACCATATCGCCAACGGTCTTCATGTTCTCCAGCTCTTCGTCTGCGATCTTTACGCCGAATTCTTCTTCAACCGACATCACGAGATCGACGATATCAAGCGAATCTGCGCCCAGATCATCTTGGATGTTCGCTTCAAGTGTCACTTCGTCTTCTTCTACGCCAAGCTGGTCTACGACCAATTCCTTGAGCTTTTCAAAAATTTCTTCTTTTGCCATTGTTTCTTTCCTCCAAATTGATTTATTCCGCACCGCCCCACCAAATCGGACGGCACTGTCGTGAGTACACCTGATATCCAGCGCACCCATGAAACCCGACGTTTTTCAGTCTTCCAAAAAGACGCCGATTTTCCTAAACTTAGTATACCGTTCTTTTTGCAAAACGTCAATATCTTTTTGCAATTTTTCTGCTAACGTTTTCACCAAATATTCCTTCAAATTTTCTGCAATTTTGTCTATATCGCACTGTGCGCCGCCAGGCGGTTCGGAAATGATCGCTTCTGCCACGCCGAATTCCAGCATATCCTCTGCCGTCAGTTTCAATACTTCGCACGCCTCCTGTTCGCGGGATGCATCTTTCCAGAGAATGGATGCCGCACCACGCGGAGAGATGACGGAATAGAGTGCGTTTTCCAGCATTGCAAGCGCATCACATACGCCAAGCGCCAGTGCACCACCGCTTCCTGCTTCGCCGAGCACTACTGAGATCACCGGCGTTTTCAACATCATAAACTCCGCAATGTTGCGTGCGATCGCCTCGCCCTGTCCGCGCTCTTCCGCCTCAATGCCGCAGAATGCACCCGGCGTGTCAATCAGACAGATCACCGGCCGGTGAAACTTTTCTGCCTGATGTGCCAGGCGCAGTGCCTTGCGGTAGCCCTCGGGGTGGGGCATGGCAAAGTTTGACTCTTTGTTTTCCTTGAGGTTGCGCCCCTTGACCTGTGCCACAACGGTGACCGGTATCCCGTTTAGTCGTCCGATGCCACCGATGATCGCCCCATCATCGCCAAAATAACGGTCGCCATGCATCTCGTAAAAATCGGTGAAGATCCGCGGGATATAGTCGCGTACCGTCGGACGGTTTTTGTCACGAATGAGCAGCTGGCGTTCCCACGCGCTGCGGTGTTGTTTTTGCTGTTCCATTTCCAACGTTACACACCTCCGCTCTCTTTTTCATAGCCATGGAGCTTGAGCAGGTGTGAAAGCGTACTGCGCATGCTCCGGCGTTCCACGATCATATCGACAAAACCTTTTTTCTGCAAAAATTCTGCCAGCTGGAAGTCATCGGGCAGTCGCTGGCGGATCGTCCCCTCAATGACGCGCCGCCCGGCAAAGCCGATGAGTACTTTTGGCTCGGCGATAATGATATCGCCCAGCGAGGCAAAGGACGCCGTTACGCCGCCGGTTGTTGGGTCGGTCATAACGGTCAGATACAACAATCCTGCTTCATTATGGCGTGCCACTGCGCCGGAGGTTTTTGCCATTTGCATCAGCGACAAGATACCCTCCTGCATGCGGGCGCCGCCAGAGGCGGTGAACGCCACGACTGGCAATCTCTTTTCCGTTGCCGTTTCAAAAGCACGTGTGATCTTTTCGCCGACAACGCTGCCCATCGATGCCATCATGAAGTGGGAATCCATGATGATGATTACGGTGCGCGAGCCCTTGATGGTGCATTCTCCGGTGATCACCGCATCGCGCAGCCCCGTCATGGTTTGAAGTGTTTCCAGCTTTTTGGCATAGCCCGGGAATTCCAGCGGATCGGCGCTGTGCAGTGTTGCGTCATATTCCACAAACGAACCGCTGTCCACCGTGAGCCGCATCCGCTCGTTCGCCGTCAGTCTGGCATGATAGTTGCAGTTCGGGCAGACCTTGTTCAGCTCTTGAAACCGGCTCTCCGGCACAGATTGCTGACAGCGCGGACACTTGAACATCGGCTCGTGTTCATCTGGTGTGTCGTCGTTAAACCGCTTTGTGACCGTTTTGAACAAATCTTCTAACGCCATATTACTTTTCTCACCCTACTTTCTGCATATTTTTGCAAATCTATTGTTTTTGTTCCTTTAGAAATGTTTCCAGGAATGTATTATCATATGTACCAGCCTCAAAGTCCTTATTCTTGATCAACCGTAGCTGGAAATCGATGTTGGTTTCGATGCCATCGACGATAAATTCAGCCAGTGCCCAGCGCATTTTCATAATCGCCTCGGCGCGTGTGGGGGCGTGGACAATGAGCTTTGCGATCATGGAGTCGTAATACGGCGGAATGGTATAGCCCTGATACACCGCGCTGTCCACGCGCACGCCCGGTCCGCCCGGAATGTGCAGCGAACGGATCGTGCCCGGCGACGGCCGGAAGTCCTGTGCCGGATCTTCGGCGTTAATGCGGCATTCTATCGCATGGCCGCGAATTTCAATATCGTCCTGCGTAAACGGCAGGGGCTTTCCCTGTGCCACTAAGAGCTGGGTCTGTACCAGATCGATACCAGTCACCCATTCGGTAACCGGGTGTTCCACCTGAATCCGCGTGTTCATCTCCATGAAGTAGAAGTTGCGGTCGTCATCCACCAGAAATTCAATTGTCCCGGCATTGTAATAGCCGCATGCCTTTGCGGCACGTACCGCCGCATGCTGCATGGCGTCTCGAAGCTCTGGGGTCATCAAGGGACTCGGGCTTTCTTCGAGTACCTTCTGGTTGCGCCGCTGCATGCTGCAATCGCGTTCGCCCAGCGCCACAGTATTGCCCATCTGGTCGGCAATGATCTGAATCTCCACATGGTGTGGACCGACGATGAGCTTTTCGAGATAGATATCATCGTTGCCGAAGAATTTGCGTGCTTCTTCCTTTGCCACCAGCATCTGCTCTTCGAGCTGATCCTCGCGGTCAACGCGCCGGATGCCGCGTCCGCCGCCGCCGGCAGATGCCTTCACCAGCACCGGATAGCCGATTTCTGCGGCAATTTTCTTGGCCTCTTCGATGGAAGAAACGGCGCCATCCGAACCCGGCACAACCGGCACGCCTGCCGCCTTCATGGTCTCTTTGGCGTGCGCCTTATCCCCAAGCATCGAGATCGACTCTGGAGACGGCCCAATGAAGGTGATGCCGTTTTCAGCGCAGAGCTTTGCAAACTCTGCATTCTCCGACAAAAATCCAAAGCCCGGATGCAGCGCCGTCGCGCCAGTGTTTTTACACGCCTCAATCAGGGCAGCCTGATTGAGATAGCTCTCCGATACCGCCGGCGGACCGATGCAGACGGACTCATCCGCGATTTCTGCGTGAAGAGCCGAGCGATCTGCCGTCGAATAGACCGTCACGCACTGAAGTCCTGCTTCGCGGCAGGCGCGGATGATCCGCACGGCAATTTCACCGCGGTTTGCAATCAATACTTTCTTAAACATATCGCCGCCGCCTTACTGCTCTACGGCGAATTTGATCTCACAGCTGACCGCGCGCTTGCCGCCCACAGATGCCTCTGCTTTGCCGACGCCCATCGGGCCGCGCTGTGCAATGATTTCTACAGTCAGGTCGAGGACATCCCCCGGTACAACCTGTCTGCGGAACTTCGCCTTATCGATACCGGCAAAGAGGGCGATCTTACCCTTGAATTCCGGCTGGGACAGGATGCAAACGGCGCCCGCCTGTGCGAGCATTTCTACCATGAGAACGCCCGGCGTCACCGGCTTTTCCGGAAAGTGCCCTTTGAACCAGAAGTCATCTTCCTTGATATATTTGCGCGCCACAACGCGTTTGCCCACTTCCATCTCCAGAACCTCATCGATGAGGAGAAAAGGGTCGCGATGCGGAATGATCTCTTTGATCTGTTCCTTATTCAGCAATACTTCTGCCATATCTGTACTCCTTTTAGATGTGTGATTTATGCGAGAATCATCAGCGGCTGGTCATATTCGACTGCTTCGCTATTTTTCACAAGAATTTCTTTGACAACGCCGTCCACATCGCTGGTGACTTCGTTCATCAGCTTCATAGATTCGATGATCAGAATTACATCGCCCTTTTTTACTGTATCACCCACCTGTACAAAGGGAGGTTGATCCGGTGCAGGTGCGGCATAAAATGTCCCGACGATCGGTGCTTTGACAACTTTGCCTTGAGGCACTTCTGCCTTTGTATCTGTCGCCGGCTCGGACTGCTGGGGTGCAGACGGCATTGCCGGCGACATCATCATCGGCGGCGGACATTTTTTGCCTTTTACGGTAATCGTACAATTGCCAGCAACGATAGTAATTTCGCCCAGATTCTTTTCCGCCACTATTTCCGCCAAAGCTTTTGCTGCTTCTATATTTACGCCGCCATAGTTTTTATCACTCATATTCCGATTCCTCCTCAATCCACATACTGTTTCAGGCACAGCGTCGCATTATGACCGCCAAAGCCCAACGAATTGGACAGCGCCGCCTTGACTTCCATTTCTACTGGCCCGTTGACGCAATAGTCTAGGTCGCATTCCGGATCAGGTGTGGTAAAGCCGATGGTTTGGTGGACAAAGCCATGGTAAATGGTCAGCGCTGATACGATTGCCTCGACTGCACCCGTGCCACCCAACATATGACCGGTCATGGATTTGGTGGAATTGATCTTCACTTTATGAGCCTGTTCCTCACCCAGCGCAATCTTGATCGCCTTGGTCTCCAGCATATCGTTTAAGTGCGTGGAGGTTCCGTGGGCGTTGATATAGTCGATGCCCTCTGGCTTGAGCCCCGCTTCCTTGTAGGCATTGATCATCGCCCGGGACGATGCACCACACTCTTCTGCGGGAGCCGTCATGTGGTATGCGTCGCACGTTGCGCCATAGCCAGCAATCTCCGCATAGATCTTCGCACCGCGTGCCTTGGCGTGTTCATATTCTTCGAGCACAAGCACCCCTGCACCTTCGCCCAATACAAAGCCGTTTCGGTTCTTGTCAAAGGGGATGGATGCCTTCGCTGGATCTTCGGTGGTGGACAGTGCCTTCATCGTGCGGAATCCGCCGAGGGTGAATTCAGTGATGGTTGATTCACTACCGCCGGCAAGGCAGACATCCAGATAGCCGTCCTTGATCTTGCGGAACGCCTCCCCCACTGCGTGGGTCGAGGATGCACAGGCGGTGGTGGTGCAGAAGTTGTCGCCCCGGAATCCCGTGTGGATTGCCACCTGACCTGCCGCCATATTGCCAATCATCATCGGCACAAAGAACGGCGAGATACGTCCCGGTCCTTTTGCCTTATACTTGTCGTGTTCTTCTTCAATGCGACCAATGCCGCCAATGCCGCAGCCGATGATCACGCCGAGACGATAGATGTCCAGATCCTTAAAGTCACTGCCGCTGTCCCGCAGTGCCTGAATGGCAGACGCCACCGCGATCTGAGTAAAGCGCTCCATATGGCGGATCTCTTTGCGTTCAAAATATGCGGCAGGGTCAAAGTCGCGGATGATGCCGGCAACGCTCACGCCGAGTTCTGTGGTGTCGAATGCGTCGATTTTGGAAACGCCCAGCGTTCCTTTCTTGACATTGTCCCAGAATTTTTCCAGGTCACTGCCCAATGGGTTGACGGTGCCCATACCGGTAATTACTACTCTTTTCATATTGTTTGTCACTCTGCCGACGCGCGGCAAGCTCCTTTCTGCATGATATCGTAAAAAGTCTTATATCGTAAAACGTTGTATTAGATTTACATCATCAGTCCGCCAGAGATCTCGATGGTCTGTCCGGTGACATAGCTTGCGTCATCTGAACACAAAAATGAAACCACGCTTGCCACTTCTTCCGGCTCTGCATAGCGCTTCATCGCCACGAGATCGAGCATTTTCTTGCGCTGTTCTTCGGTGAGTGCATCGGTCATCGGGGTCTTGATAAAGCCCGGCGCTACGGCGTTGACAGTAATGCCCCGTGCGCCGAGTTCCTTTGCCACGGTCTTGGTCATGCCGATGATCGCTGCCTTTGATGCGGCATAGTTAATCTGTCCCGGGTTGCCATAGAGTCCGGCAACAGAGGCGAGGCTGACGATCTTGCCCGAACGCTGGCGCATCATTATAGCGCCCACCAGCTTCATCATGTTGAATACGCTCTTCTGGTTGACGGCAATCACAGCGTCGTACTGTTCTTCCGACATACGAACCATCAGACCGTCCTTGGTGATGCCGGCGTTGTTGACCAGAGCATCGATTGTACCAAAGCGGTCTTTCACGGCTTTAACCATTTCTTCACACTGAGCATAGTCTGCCACATTTGCAGCAAAAAGCTCTGCCTCTACGCCAAATTCGCGACACTGAGCCGCAACATTTTCTGCGTTTGCTTTATCGGAATCACTTGGAAAATGATTGATTGCGATATTGTATCCATCCTTCGCCAGACGAACGGCGATGCATGCGCCGATGCCCTGAGAAGCGCCGGTAATGAGTGCTGTTGCCATAATTTTACTCTCCTATTCGTTTATTTGCCCAGCAGCTTTTCTGCCTGCTGCCACATTTCTTCGATCACATCTTTACACGGCTTGATCTCATGTATCATGCCGGCGATCAGACCGCATAGGAATGAGCCCTCTTCCACGTTGCCATCCACAACAGCCTTTCGCAGCGAGCCAACGGTCATTGCCTCGAAGTCCTCGGGCGGACATGCCGCCTTTTCCATTGCCTGAAGCTTTTTGGTGTACTTGGTCTTGATGCCACGGCACGGGCTGCCGGAATAAAAGCCAGTGATCTGGTTGTCGGTATCCTTTGCCTTAATGACAAGCTCTTTATACTTGTCGCTAATCTGGCATTCGTCTGTCGCCAAAAAGCGTGTGCCGAGCTGTACGCCCTCTGCACCGAGCATAAATGCCGCCGCAATCCCTCTGCCGTCTGCAATACCGCCGGCTGCAATGACCGGGATGTCTACGGCGTCCACCACCTGGGGAACTAGGCACATGGTCGTGTTCATGCCGATGTGACCGCCGGATTCGGTGCCCTCTGCCACCAGTGCGTCGGCTCCGGCACGCTCCATGCGCTTTGCCAGCGCCACGGACGGTACAACTGGAATGACCTTGATCCCGGCATTTTTCCATGCGTCCATATATTTGCCCGGATTCCCGGCACCAGTGGTGACGATCGGCACACCTTCATCAATCACCAGCTGTGCCAGATCATCGGCGTTCGGGCTCATGAGCATGATGTTCACGCCAAAGGGTTTGTCCGTCTTGGACTTGCAGATGCGGATCTGGTCGCGCAGATAGTCGATCGGCGCGCTGCCGCCGGCAATGAGTCCCAAAGCGCCGGCATTCGATACTGCAGATGCCAGTGTGCTCTCTGCAATCCATGCCATGCCGCCCTGGATCATTGGGTATTTCGTCCCCAACAACTTTGTGATTCTGGTTTCCATTCAAAAACATCCTTTCGTTTGCGATTTATGATACTATTTCTACTAGATCAATATTCCATAATCAGCGCCGCATAAGTCAGCCCTGCGCCAAAGCCCACCAGACACACCTTATCGCCGTGTGTAATCTTGCCTGACCGGATTGCCTCATCAAATGCGATCGGGATCGATGCGCTGGAGGTGTTGCCGTGAAACTCGATATTCGTGATCACCTTTTCCATGGGCTGTTTGAGATATTTCATTGCCGTTTCAATGATACGCATATTCGCCTGGTGCGGCACGATCTTGTCCAGTTCGTTTAAGTCAAAGCCGATCTTCTCCGCCGCAAGGGTCGCCGCCTTTGCCAATGCGTGGGTGGCAAACTTGTAGACTTCTCTACCATCCTGAAGCATAGTGTGTTCCCAGCCTTCCGGTCCTGCGCCGATGCCGTCATCATACTGTGCCAGACGTTCCGTCTTGACAAACGGCGAATGTGGCAGGGCACTGTGGGCATAGAGATATTTTGCCCCTGTGCCGTCGGCGCCCAAGTAACTGGTGTAGAGGGCGTCCGGGTCGTATGCGATGACTGCCGCCGCAGCGCCGTCACCGAAGAGAATGCACGACGATCGGTCACTGTAGTTAGTGATTTTCGACAAGCTTTCATTTGCCACCACAAGGACATACTTCATGTGTGGATCGGTTTGTAAAAAGCGATGTGCCGTGTCCATGGCATAGACAAATCCGGAACATGCAGCATTTAGATCAAAGCAAGCCGCCTGCATGGCGCCGACTTCGCGCTGGATGATACACGCCATGGAGGGGGTGCAGTATTCCGGCGTAATGGTAGTATCGATCAAAAGCCCGATCTCGTCTGGCTTGATGCCTGCCGCCTCAATGGCACGCTTTGCCGCCTGTGCACCCATATACCACGTCGGCTCGCCATCCGAGATATGACGCGTTCCTATGCCCGTGCGGGTTCGGATCCACTCATCGTTTGTCTCAACGATCTTTGCCATATCATCGTTTGACACCTGAAAGTCCGGCGTATAGCTGCCTGTCCCTAAAACACGAATACCCATGGAAAAATTTCCTCCGTTCCTCTTGTCACATGCGCTTTTTTGTGTTATGATAATAGATAACGTACCATTCTGGTCGTATCTGACAAAAAATAGATTCCTGCAGTCACAGGATACACTTTCTATTATATAAGATTTTTGCACATTTTGCAATGATTCTCGGAAAGTTTTTCGGAGCGGCAGGAAGAAATCCTATTTTTTGCACAAATTTTTAATATTTGTTTTGTACACTTTTGTATAAAACCATGAGAGAGGAAGGATTTCTATGGGAACAATTGCACTGTTTTCTGGTCAAGGATCGCAATATGAAAAGATGGGACTCGATCTGATGCAGCAGGACGCTTCGCTGGAGCGCATTGTACAGGACGCATCTCTGGTACTGGGATTTGATCTGTATGCAATTCTGGCGGATGCAGATGCCCAGACGCTTTCGCGAACCATTTACGCACAGCCGGCAATTATGGCAACTTCGCTGGTCTGCTTAGAGGCTGCGACAAAACGGGGCTTCACTTTCAATGCAGTTGCCGGCCATTCACTCGGCGAATATGCAGCCATGGTGGCATCGGGTATGCTGTCATTCGAAGATGGTTTCCGGGTGATCAAAGCGCGTGCCGAAGCTATGGAAGCCGCAGCACAGGTCTCTGATGGCGCCATGTGTGCCATTTTAAAGCTGGCGCCGGCAGAGGTAGAACAGATCTGTGCAGAAACGGAAGGCTATGTGGTGCCGGCTAACTATAACTCCAGTGTCCAAACTGTCATTGCCGGCGAAAAGGACGCGGTAGAACGTGCCGCTGCTGCCTGTGCTGCCAAGAAGGCGCGTGCTGTACCGCTTGCAGTGGCGAGTGCATTCCACACCAAGCTGATGCAGCCTGCGGCAGATGCTTTCTACGAAGCTATAAAGAATGTGCAGTTCCATGAACCGAAGGTGCCATTCTATTCGAATGTCTTAGGCGATGTGCGCACGGACTTTTCTGATATGCCAAAAGCGCTGGCAGAACACATGGTTTCGCCGGTGCGCTTTACCGATGAGCTTGCGGCAATGCAGGCAAACGGCATTGACACCTTTGTGGAATTCGGCCCGAAAAACGTTCTGACGGGACTTGTAAAGAAGACCCTCAAGGGCGTGACTGCGAAAAACTGTGAAAATTGCGAAACCCTGGAAGGAGTATTTGCATAATGGAACATTACACTCTGATCGGTCATCCCCTTGGGCATTCGATGTCGCCGTTTATCCATGAACGCCTGTTTGCGCTGTCCGACCGCAAGGCGAACTATACCCTGACGGATATTGCACCGGAAAAGCTGCTTTCTGAAGAGCCGTTTCTGCGGAGCCTACAGGGCTTTAACATTACAATTCCCCATAAGATGACGGTGATCCCGATGATCGATCGTCTTGATGAGAGCGCAAAGCGCTATGATTCCGTCAACTGTGTGGAAAACCGCGACGGCGTCTTGATCGGCTATAACACCGACTGTGACGGTTTTACGCTGTCGGTGCAGGACTATCCGATGGATGGCAAGGTGCTGCTCATTGGTTGCGGCGGTGTCGGCAGAATGATTGCGACAGAGGCACTGCGCAGCGGTGCAGACCTCACGATTGGCATCATTCCCCAAGACAAGGAAGCGGTGGATGCCTTTATTGCCGAGATTCGTGCAAAAATGCCTGAAGCAAAAGTGTGCGACTGCCTTACCGAAACGCTCGACGAGAAGTTTGATGTCATCATCAACGCGTCGCCGGTCGGCATGTTCCCGAAGGTGGATGCATGCCCTGTGCCGGACAAGCTCATCGAACAGGCGGATTATTTCTTTGATGTGATCTACAATCCGACAAAGACGTTGCTGTTGCGTAAGGCAGAAGCACTCGGCAAGACTGTTAAGGGCGGCGCAGCCATGCTGGTATTACAGGCAGTACGTGCCCATGAGATCTGGAATGGCGACAGCTATACACCGGAACAGATCGATACCATTATCCGCGAAATGGAAATGGAGATCGATGCACAGAACGCATGAGAGGATGCTGAAGTTATGACGATTTTTTTATGCGGTTTTATGGGCTGTGGCAAGACGACGGTAGGGAAGGCGCTGGCGAAAAAGCTAGGGCTACCGCTGATCGATACCGACGCCTATCTTGTGGAGCAGGAGGGAAAGTCCATCCCCGAAATTTTCGCGCAGGACGGCGAACCCTATTTCCGGGAAAAAGAAGCGGCGGCAATCCGGACGCTATGCCGGGAAAATGCCGTTATCGCCTGTGGCGGCGGTGCGATGCTCAATCCGGAGAGTGCCGCCTATGCCCGAGAACACGGAGCAGTGATACTCATTGACGAATCTTTTGACCGGTGTTATGCGCGCATTCAGGGGGATGCCAATCGCCCCATTGTTCAGCGCAGCACCAAGGATGAACTGCACACACTCTTTGATACGCGTGCAAAGGTCTATCGCGCCCATGCGTCGCATGTGATTTCCGGCGGCGCATCACCGGAGAAGATGGCAGACCGAATTATTAATGCGGTCGGTATAGTGCAGTAAACCGGCAAGTTCGCTGATTTGATCCATAAACAGAAAGAGGACAGCGTCCCTGTGTGGAAACAGGAGCTGTCCTTTTTTCATGTCAGAGGAATTATTCGCCGTTCTGTCTGCCGCGTTTTTGTGACTTTTCCATGAAACGTTCGGCATTTACCAGAAATCGCTTATGCGTACCAACGCCGATCTCGCCGGCATCGTCCTGTGCTGTTACCTGAAATGAGATCTCCCTGCCGCACACCGCCGTCACTTCTGCACGCGCTGTCACCATCATCCCGACAGGTGTGGCGGCGTTGTGTTGTATTTCAAGTGCTGTTCCCACAGTAGTTTCTCCCTCTTCGAGGAATGGACGCACTGCGTTGCATGCCGCCTGTTCCATCAGCGCCGCCATCATCGGCGTTGCAAATACTGCAAGCGAACCGCTTTTCACGGTTTTTGCCAGATTTGTTTCATCTACAGTTATCGTTGCGATGCCTGAAGCACCAATGGTCATTGGTTTCATACAAAGCTTCTCCTTTTCTTATGATCTGATTGGATTTTAACTGCCAGAATTATTCTGTTGTTTCTGTCGCTTCGTCTGCATAAAGCTCCGGCAGTGCACTCGGTGAGAGAATATCACCTAAAATACGGTCATATGTCAATGTGTCGAGCATTTCATTGGATTCCTGCATAGGCATATAATTGGTCGAATAAACCGGTTCGGTTTCCATTTCATCCATCATTGCCTGTGTAAACGAATCCCGCGGTGCGTCAATCATTTCCATGATCAGGTAAGGCGTGTAGAAGGTCGAAACCGCCTCATCTGGCATGATGCTGGTGTCAAGATCATAGTTGCTCCAGATGATATAAGTCTGCTCATACAGATCACTGCAATTTTCGCTGGTGATGCCGAGCTGGCTGTAGATGCCGTCATCGCCACGCAGAGACGGGAAGTGATCTCCTACAAACAGTACGATCGTCGGCTCGTGGATCTCGGAAAGACGATCGAGAAATGCCGCCAGACCTTCGGTCGAGTGCGCGATGCGCGATAGGTAATTGAGGAATTCATCATCGCTGTCGCCCTCTGAATACGGCTGGTGGTTCTGCATGGTTGTCGCATGGAGGTAGAGCGGCTCGCTGCTCGAATCGATCAGTGCTTCAATTTGGTTATATACTGTATTGTCATCGAAATATTCGCCGTACATCTCCACCGGCACAGTGAAGTCGTCCTCAAAGATCATCGTGTCAAAGCTGAACTGACCATAGATCCGTTTTCTGCTGTAAAAGCTCGAGAGATACGGATGAACATATGCCGTAGTATATCCCCAGCTCTTATAATAAGAAGGTACTGTCGGCTGATTGCGTTCGAGTAATAAACGCTGGGGCATATTCGGGTCATTGAGCGACTTGACCGGAAGTCCGAAGAGCAATTCGAATTCTGTGCGCACCGTATAGCTTGCATATGTTGGCACGATCATCTTGCCCGACCAACTCTCCGAGATTACCTCGTCAAATCCGGTGTAATACTGATCCAGATCAGTATAGCCAAGTTCCGCTAATTCATCCTCAAAAACGCGGAAGTCAGCATACGATTCCGACATGATTTCGATCACATTGGGCTTGATTCCGTCTGCGAACGCATCGTTTTCTGTCGGTTCGGACAGATATTCGCTGATAAGGTCGCTGCCGTTTTCAGCATAAGCTTCGGGCTCTTCAAGTTGATTTGACAGGTTCTCAGAGCCCGTTTGCATGAAGAATGCCAGAAAGCCGTTGTTTTCAAATTTTTCATTCAGAATGAAGGTGTTGTCTGCTCTTTTGGTATCGAGTTGAAATAGTGCATAAACCGGGTTTGAAATCGCCGGCACTGTTACCACCATTACGCACGCAAGCAGACATGCGATGCCCGGCGCAAGTCGTTTGCGCAGCTTGACACGCAGGTTGAGCTTCGGATTGAACCAGAACATCAGTGCGATCACAAGTACACAGATGCTCAGATACAGGATCAGCCGCGGCGTGATCTTGATGTACGCAAATGCCGTCAGGCTTTTCAGACTACGCGCCAGCTTCATATCCGTCATGATCAGGTGGTTACCATTGGTATTGTATTTGAATAGCTCCGTAATGCTCAGCGCCATGTATAGAACGCTTTCCGCTAGTGCCGCGATCCATCCAGAACGCAATAGCAGCAAAAGTCCCGCAAAGATCAGCGCCGCAATCAGCACATTAAACAGCATGATCGTCGGTCGCTCTGCGATAAATAACACCAGCTTGCTGGGATATTTGTCCTGATTGAGTTCTGCCATGCAGACGATAAAAATCGGAAATAACAGCAGCAAAAGCCGGTTTGTCATTGGAAAGCGCTGGGTGTTATGCGAGCGCTTTTCATGGATCGCAAATGCCCATGCACGCAAACGCGTCAACCAATTTCCTGCGTTTTGAATTTTTTCCATGATTATGTATCACCTTTTGTTTTTCAGAGCGTCCAGATGTATCTGCTACACAGGCAGCCATCTGGCACAGATGTTGTCCTTTTTTATGGTACGAAGAAATTACGATACCACAACACAACTATAACATAAAATCCGCAGATTTGCAAGCACTTGCGTGAAATATCATCTATTTTTCACAAAATGCGTACCTCGGATGCGCTATAAAATGCCGCCATTCACAGAAAGGTTTTGTCCGGTGATGTAAGCCGCATATTCCGACGCCAGAAAACAGACGGCATCTGCGACCTCTTCCGGTGTGCCGAGTCTGCCGAGTGCGGTTTCCTCTGCGAGTGTGCCGAGCGCTTCTGTGCCGAGCGACGTGGTCATATCAGTGAGGATCGCCCCCGGGGAAACGGCGTTAACACGGATGCCGGATGGACCGACTTCTTTGGCGAGTGCTTTGACAAAGGCAAGGAGTGCGCCTTTTGTCACAGAATAGTCCACCTCACACGATGCGCCGATCTCCCCCCACATCGACGAGATACAGATCACATTGCCGCTGTGCCGTTTGAGCATGGACGGCAGCAATGCACGCGTCAGCTCGATCACTGCGCCCAAATTGACGGTATAAAGCCGTTGTGTTTCTTCCGGCGGTATAGACTGGAATAGTCCATGACAGGAGATGCCGGCGCTGTGTACCAGCAGATCGACATGTCCAAGGCGCTCCAGAATCTGTTGTGCAAGTGGCGCAAATACCTGCATTTGTGCCAGATCCGCGGCAAAAGGAATCACGCCATACTCCTTTGATAACTGTTGCATAGCATCTGTATGGCGGGCATAGATCCCGGCGATCTCATAGCCCTGTGCTGCTAAACTGCGCACAATTGCTGCGCCGATGCCGCGGGATGCCCCGGTGACGACTGCTGTTTTCAGCATATGCAGATCCTCCGTTTTTGATTCAAATAAAGTGGAAATAGGTTTCGATGTTTTCGAGATAGACGGGCGCATTGCCACTGACGTTGGTGTAAGTGAAGGAATAGAGGTGGTTGTCTTCGCGGTTGATCAAAAGCTGTGTGACCTCGATCGGCATGTCGATTTCCAGTTCGCCGGTCACATTGACCCGATATGCCGGGCAGCCGCTGACTGTCAGCGATTCTATCTCCACTGCCGTCACTGCCGTGAAACTCTGCTCATAGACCTCCATAAAATCCGATTCTGTGAGAGTTTCAAAAAACGCCGGCGTTTCGGGATCTGCCACAACGAGTGAGATGCTGTCGCCATTCGGCAGCTGTGGCTGAAATACACACATATCGCTTGTGACTACGCCGTCGGACGCGCCTTCCGATGCGACCCAGTCCTGCGGCACTTCGATCTGACAGTCGTATTCCGGCGCGTCGATCAGCTGTAAGTCGGCATTGGACATTTCCGGCAAAGCGTCGTCTGTCGTAGAAGTTGTCTGTGAAGACTGCGTTTCGCTTTCGGTTGATACAGCCGATTCTGCGGAAAGTGTGGGGGCTGATCCGGCTTGTGCCGATGTGGACTCTGCTGTGGATGTTGTCGCAGATCCTGTCGGGTTGGAAGATTCTGCTGGTGTAGCGACGCATCCGCCGAGGATGCAAGAGATGACGCATAGCGCCATAAGACAGTGCTGTTTCATGGAAAAGATGTTCCTTTCTGTTTTGGTTTCCTGTACTTTGCGGACACAATTTGCCGGAAACGCTTAAATATTAAAGAGGCTTGACTTTGCATGCGGCAGTCGTGTATACTATAATTGAACAAAGCGGATTTTGTCAGCAATTTCAAAATAAGAAGGAGATATGGAGATGAACGTAAACTGTAAACAATGCGGATAGCCGACCCGGAATGCGGATGGCATCTGTGATGACTGCCTGCAAAACGAAATGCACGAAATGGCACAGGAAATGGATGAAATCTATCAGGTGTCCGGGAAAGATGAAACTGTGGTCCCTCAGGCGACGACCCCCAGCAGCAAGCGGCTTGTGGTGTTATCATTTCTTCTGCCGTTGGTCGGTCTGATCCTTGCGATCATTGCTTTTTCGAATCACCGTGTGCGTGCCGGGCGCAACTATCTCTGCGCCGCATTGATTTCCTATGCGATAAACGGGTTGATTTTGTTGCTCACCCGGTTTCTTCGGTGAGAAACTGGCTTTAGAGCGTGTTCACATAAACGTATATATGTATTTTCGGTATAGTTTCACTGCTACGATGTGAAAAATTTTGCCTTGTATCGGTGAAAATTCTACTCAGAGATCTGCACATTTGTTTTATGTGAACACGTTCTAGTAGCAAAACACGCTTCCGCCCAGAAATTCTCGCACCAGGGAATCTTTTGGAACATTTTCGGGAGAAAGCGGCACAATCTCATCCCACATTGCCGAAAGCGGCTGCATCAGCGGATGATTGCGCACTGACTGGAATTCACTTCCTAGGACGCGGCGATACACGCCAAGCTCATATGGTACAAATGTGTCTACAGAGAACATTGCGCGCTCTTCATAGGGTGTGATATAGTTGCGCTCACCCTCCTGCACGTGCTCGAACATCTTTAGTGTTTCGGCAAAATCCCGGCTGCGGTAATTGCGGTCGCGGATCATTCGCCGGATCAGACGCAGATGTTCCGGCAGAAGGGTCGTCCCATGTGCTGTCACACAGGTCTGTACACTGATGAAGATTCGGATCGTGAATGCATCCGGGATGCGGATGACCGATGGATTCAGGGCGTGAATGCCCTCTAAGATCAGAAGTTCGCGCGGCTTTCGTGTCAAAAGCCAGTCATGATCTTCCCGCGTGGTGGTCGAAAAGTGATATTTCGGCATCCATGTCGGCTTTCCGGCAATGATGCCGTGCAGCTGTTGGTTCAGATAGGGGATATCCAGCCGTTCTGGCGACTCTAAGTCCAGCTTTCCCTGTGCAGCAAGGTCGCGCTGTTGTGGGGTCATGGTGCGAAAAAAGTGATCCATTGACAGGGTATGCGTTTCCATATTCCAATCATCCAGACAGCGTTCGATCAGATAGGCAGTCGTAGTCTTTCCCGATCCAGATGGCCCGGAGAGAAGAATGATCGGACGCGTTGTGGCATTTTTCTGGATATAAGCGGCGATGGATTTTGCTGTTTCTAAAAATGCTTCGTTTGCACGCTGCATGGCGGTAGGATCTGTTGCAGTCAACTGATTGAGTCTGTCCAGTTCGGCAGTTTGTATCATTGTTTGGGTCACCTGCTTTTTTTGCGGCGCACAGACAGAGCGCTCCGGCGAACCGCATACGATTTTATCAGAATTATTATACCAGAGCATGGTGAGTTTGTCAAATGGAACAGGTTCGGAGTTCAAAGGTGCAGAGCAGCGAGCTGCCCTGCCATTTTTCATTTGCTGTGCCGCGTCCGTTTTCTTCCGACCAGCCACAGTGCCGCCAGATACACCGCACCTCCTGCGGCAACACAGCAGATCAGCGAAAGCGCCGACGGATATGCCATTGTCCATCTCCGACACGCATATGCCGTCGCGGTGCAAAGCGCCGCCGCGAATCCCGTTTGGATCAGCGGCTTTACCAGATGCATCGGCTGATCCAGCGCATGACGCAGACTGTACAGGATCAGAACCAGCATCACCGCATAACAAATACTTGTCGAGATCCCCGCGCCTGTGACGCAAAACTGTGGTAGCCGCATTAGTGTTATATTTCCGACTAGCTTTACGCCGACCCCGACCAGCATACATTCTACCGGGACGATTGCCTTTCCGATGCCCTGTAAAATGCTGCAAAGTGGAAAGGTTAGACACAAACACACCATTCCCGGTAAGAGCGCACGCAGCGCCTGCGCCGCAATGACGGCCTCTTCCGGGCGGCTTCGATAGAGAAGCTCCATTACCGGCTCTGCCAGTACATACAAACCGCCCGCAGCTGGCAGCACCATTGCCGCAGCCGCCGTTACAACAGCGCAGGTGTGGGTCGCCGTTTCCGTCTTGTCGCCCTTTGCCCAGAGAGCTGCCGCACATGGCAGTGCACTTTTTCCAAGCATATTCGTTACCGATGGCACCAGGTTAAACACCGTCACGGCCATTCC
The DNA here is from genome assembly GCA_949291125.1 of uncultured Ruminococcus sp. Lineage (GTDB taxonomy): Bacteria > Bacillota > Clostridia > Oscillospirales > Ruminococcaceae > Ruminococcus_C. The sequence goes on along the minus strand of CASEUJ010000018.1, from coordinate 177,309 downwards.
TGTAAACGACCCATAAACAAACGCCGGAAAGTCCGCACTTGCAGCGGTTTCCCCAAAACGTTCGATCAGGGCATCCATATGGTAAAATTGCAGCCGCCCCAGACTGCGCATCATAGTCACAAGGTCCAACAGGGAGGTCAGATTCGTCACTAACGATCCCAGCGCGACCGGGATCATGACATACATCAGTCGTCGCAAAATCTGTCGTACCGGCGCTGGCTTTTGCGAAGATGTTGCGGTCGATCGGCGCCGGCTATGCACACAGCATGCATTTCTGATCAGAAAATAGAGATATCCGGCTACAGTCGAAAGCGTTACCCCCATAACGGCGGCGGCCGCCGCAAGTGCAGAAAGCGGGACATCCGCCGGAACAAGGGTACAGACCTGCGCCGGATGCGCAAGCGTCCATTGACAGAAAAACAGACCAAGTCCCAACTTTGCCATTGCCTCAATCGCCTGTGATACTGCCGTCGGCGTCATGTTTTGCATCCCCTCGAAATAGCCGCGCTCGACCGCCGTCAGACAGCCGAACAGCGCCGCCGGTGCAATGGCGAGAACGGAGAACAGCGCATAGGGCTGGGCGGCAACACCGGATGCAAACGGTTCGGCGAGAAGAAATATTCCGGCACTGAGAACCAGTCCGAGCAAACCACATGAAAGCCGTGCGGTCCACCGGATGCGTCGGACTTCGTGCCAGTTTCCAAGCGCTGCCGCATGTGCCACGGTTTGGGCAACCGATGCGGAAAGCCCTGTAATGGACAGCGCATAGACCGGCAGAAATAATCCATAGGCACAGCTGAAATAACCCATGCCCGTGCCCCCCAAGACATTGGTCAGCGGAATTTTGAAGCATGCACCCAGTACTTTTGTCAACATGGCGGAGAGGATCAGGACAGCAGAACCTCTCCAGAAAGACTGCTTTTGTTCCATGGCGTTCGTTCCTTTCCGGCGGACGTATGAAAATTCCTGCGTTAATGAAAATTTATGTTGCCGAAACGGAAAATATGTGTTATAATAGAATTGCCGACCGATCTTTGCGGTGCAGTGCTATTGATGCCGCCCTGCGTCGCGTCGGTGACCTTGAAAAAAAGGAGCAAACGCAACTATGAAATATGCATTTTCTGAAAATGTCAGCGCACTACAGCCCTCTGCGATCCGAGAGATTCTGAAGTTCACCGGCATGCCCGGCGTGATTTCCTTCGCTGCCGGCAGTCCGGCACCCGAGGCATTCCCTACTGAAACAATTCGAGAGATCTCGGCAGAGCTGTTTGCAAAAGATCCGATTCTGGCGCTGCAATACAACATTACCGAAGGCTATCCGAAATTGCGTGACCTCTTGAAAGCACGCATGGCAGAGCAAAATTGTTTTGATCCAGCGGTAGACGATCTCATCATCACTTCCGGTGCACAACAGGCAAATGAGCTTTCCTGCAAGGTGATGCTCAATCGGGGAGATACGATGTTTTGTGAATCGCCGAGCTTTATTGGCTCGCTCAATGCCTTCCGTTCTTATGGTGTAGACTTAGTGGGCGTTCCGATGGAACGCGACGGCATGGATCTGAATGCGCTCGAGGACGCGATCCGGAAAAGCGCACACCCCAAGCTGGTCTATGTCATCCCGAACTTCCAGAATCCGACCGGGCGGGTTATGTCGCTCGAAAAGCGGAAGGGACTCTATGATCTGGCGTGCAAGTATGATCTGATCATCTTAGAAGACAACCCCTATGGTGACCTGCGCTTTGCCGGTGAACCGGTGGCGTCCATTAAGAGTATGGATACCGAGGGACGCGTCATCTATTCCGGCACGTTCTCTAAAATCCTTGCACCGGGGCTGCGTGTTGGCTATGCCATTGCACCGGCAGAGATAGCTTCGAAGATCACCGTTTGCAAACAGGTGTCGGACGTACATACTAACATCTGGGCACAGGCGATCTGTGCGGAGTTTCTCGAACGCACCGACATGCCGCAGTATCTTGAAGGGTTGCGCGATATCTATCGCCACAAGTGTGGTCTAATGGCAGACGGCATCCGGGAACACTTCTCGCCGAAGATTCAGTGGGAAATGCCTGAGGGCGGCCTGTTTATCTGGTGTACGCTTCCAGAGGATGCCGACATGCCGGCATTCTGTAAAACGGCAGTGGAACAGTACAAAATCGCCGTGGTACCGGGTAACGCATTCCTTGTTGACGAAAGCGCACCGACGTCTTCGATCCGCCTGAATTTCTCCACGCCGTCGGACGAACAGATCGTCAGGGGTGTTGAGATCCTTGGTAAGATGACGCATGACTTTTTAGCGTAACGAAATGACTTTTTCAAAACGAAAGGAATTGATGTTTCATATGGCACAGCAAAAGAAGAGAAAAACGGGTGACGCCCACTTTCTTGTCACCGAAAATTATCTGATGACACGCGGTGCATCGCTGCACCTGTCCGCAAAACAATTTCAGGGTATGGTACCGTCCAACGACACTATTTACGGCGTTGTGGTGGACATCCCTGTCAATCCGCAGGCATTGATCACATTGGTGGTATATATCAACGGTGCATCGAACCTCTATTTCAACAATGGTGGATCGTATACCGGTGCGGCAACACGTTATCCAGCGGTGGTACAGGTAGGACGCATGTTAGTGGCAAATGCCAGCCGCATCCTCGGCGAGGCAGAAAAGACCACAAAGCTCGATCTGCCGGTCGGACTGGAACACCACATCTTCCTGATGACCAAAAACGGCATTTACCGCAAGGTCTTTGTTCCCACAGAGGCAATCGATGCGAGCCGGGATATGCAAACGATCTATGCGCTTTATCAGAGAGTGATGCAGGAGCTGCGCACCGCACAGATGAAAGATCGTGCGGCAGCACCACACAATCCGGCATCGAAGAAAAATCAGGGAGGCGTGTAATCACGATGGCAGAACAACAGAAAAAGAAACTCATTTTTAGCGGCATTCAGCCGACAGGCACGTTTACACTCGGCAACTATATCGGCGCGATCCGCAACTGGGGACCTTTGCAGGATGAATACAACTGTGTTTACTGCGTTGTTGACATGCACGCGATTACCGTGCGTCAGGATCCGGTTAAGCTGCGCCAGAACAGTCTACAGGCATATGCACTGCTATTAGCATGCGGCATCGACCTGGAAAAATCCATCCTCTTTATCCAGAGCCATGTCCGCACTCATGCGGAATTGAGCTGGGTTTTAAGCTGTAACACTCAGTTCGGCGAACTCTCCCGCATGACTCAGTTCAAGGATAAGAGCCAGCGCCACCCGGACGATATCAATGCAGGACTGTTCACCTATCCGGTGTTGATGGCGGCAGATATCTTAGCGTATAATGCTGATCTCGTACCGGTGGGCGTCGATCAGAAGCAGCATCTCGAGCTGACTCGGGATATTGCGCAACGTTTTAACCAGCGCTATGGCGAATTCTTCACTCTGCCGGAGGCATATATCCCGCCGGTGGGAGCCAAGATCATGTCGTTACAGGATCCGGCGAAGAAGATGTCGAAGTCCGATCCCAACCCGAATGCCTGCATCCTCATTCTCGACGACAAGGATACCATCATCCGCAAGTGTAAGCGTGCTGTCACCGACAGCGAAACCGTCGTGCGCTATGCCGATGGCAAGGATGGGATTAATAATCTAATGTCGATCTATGCAAGCGTCACTGGCAAATCCTATGCCCAGATCGAGCGCGAGTTTGATGGTAAAGGTTATGGTGACTTTAAGCTTGCAGTCGGCGAGGCGGTTGCCGATCATCTTCGTCCGATGCAGGAAACTTATACCAAGCTCATTGCTGACAAAGCATTTTTGAAGGAGTGTTACACTGCATCTGATGCAAAGGCACTAGCATATTCATCACGCATTGTTCAGAAGGTCTATCGCAAGGTGGGCTTTGTGGATGCAAGATAACTGATCGCTGCTTTCAAAGGAGGGCGTAATGCAATATGATACCCTATGAACGCAAAGAACGCTATACCATCGATGATCTGGTTGAAATTGTCCGGCTTCTGCGCAGTGAAGAGGGCTGTCCGTGGGATAAGGAACAAACGCACAAATCTATTCGCAGCGGACTGATCGAAGAAACCTATGAGGTCATTGAGGCGATTGATCAAGATGATCCGGTACTATTAAGAGAAGAACTGGGGGATTTGCTGCTGCAAGTGGTGTTTCACGCTCAGATCGAACGGGAACAGGAACATTTTACACTCGATGATGTCTGTACCGATATCTGTGACAAAATGATCGTGCGCCATCCTCATGTGTTCAGCACAGTTCAGGCAGATACCACGGAACAGGTGCTTCAGAACTGGGATACCATTAAAGAAGCTACCAAGCACCAGACTACGCGCACCGAAACGCTAGAATCTGTGGCAAAGACGCTGCCGGCGTTAATGCGGGCACAGAAGGTCTATAAACGTGCCTCCAAGGCAAGAATGCCATTTCTGGAAGAAGACGCGCTCTATGATGCTTTGGAGCGATACACCGCAAGAATCAAAGCGGCAAACGCCAATGGCGATATCGCAGCTCTCGGAGAGGCACTGGGGAAGTTGCTGTTTATCTGCACTGGCATAGCCCAAACTGGCGGCATTCAGTCTGAACAGACACTGACCGACGAAACAAATGATTTCATCCGGCGGTTTGCCGCAGCGGAAACGCTCTGCTGTGATGTCGGCGTATCGATGGACACGCTCTCAGAAGCACGGTGGAACAACATAACAGACATCACTAGCCAGACGGAAGGAGTATAGATCATCATGCGACTCGATAAATACCTGAAAATTTCCCGGCTCATCAAGCGCCGGACTGTGGCAAACGAAGCGTGTGACGCTGGAAAGATCTTGGTCAACGGCAAAGTCGCACGTGCATCCTATGCCGTAAAACCTGGCGATGTGTTGGAGATCCAGATGGGACAAAAGGCACTCACGGTTCGGGTGGAACAGACCCCTGAATTTGTAAAGAAAGAGGACACTGCATCGCTCTATACTGTCCTGTCCTAAATGATTTGCTGGAAAATCTTGACGGTATTTCCAGAAGTTCACGCAATTTCGACGAGATTTCTGTCTGTTTGCATAAAAGTGCCCTTGTATTTCTCTGTTTATTGTGAAAATATGACGTTGACAAAATACTGCAAAAAGTGCTATAATGATAACACTTTAGAGCGGTACATTTGAGGGGATGCGCCGCAATGGTCCGTAAAAAGCACGCACCATACAATGGATGAGTATGATGTGATATGCTGTTTTGGGTCTTTCGTATAAGATCGACGGGACATTCCAGCCAAACAGGGGTCTGTATGAGAATACAGGTTTTATGCCTTGTTCTTTGTACATATATGTCGGTGTGACACCACTTTCCTGATTGCCACTTCCCGACAAATCAAATCCGACAGAGAACATCTTCTATTTTGGCATAAGATCCTGACTAAGCCTCATCAGACTGTTTCAAGGAGAGGACAAGGGTTTTTATGGAAAATATAGGAGTTTTATTAAACGACGATGATGTATCGATCGTTTCTCAGGCAGAGGAAGCCAGAAAAGAATTTGTTCTTGTGGAGAAAAAGACGAGATCTTATTTGATCTGCAAACGTCTGATGGATATCTGTGGTGCAATTGCGGCGATCGTTGCCTTTAGTGTACCGATGCTGTTGATCGCACTGATGATCTTTTTGCAGGATTTTCACAATCCCATCTTTAAGCAGACGCGTGTCACCAAGGACGGCAGGTTCTTTACCATGTACAAGTTTCGCACGATGCACATCGATGCGGAGCGCCGCCTGGAGGAATTGCGCGAGCAGAATGAAGCAAGAGGTCCGGTTTTCAAAATCAAAAATGATCCGCGTGTTACGCCGATTGGCAAGGTCCTGCGTAAAACAAGTCTCGATGAATTGCCACAGTTTTTCAATGTACTTGGTGGCTCAATGAGTCTTGTGGGACCGCGTCCGCCGCTTCCGCGCGAAGTGGAACAGTATACACCATATCAGATGCACCGTCTGGATGTCAAGGGCGGGATCACCTGTTTTTGGCAGTGCTCCGGCAGAAGTAACATCATGTTTGATGAGTGGGTGGAACTCGACTTGAAATACATCCGCGAGCGTTCTGTTCCAGTTGATGTAAAGATTCTGCTTCGCACAGTTCGAGCTGTTTTGCGCAAAGACGGCGCCGTATAGATCAGATATCACAATACCGCAGGAATATGTTGCGGTTGTGCCTGAAAATTGTGCAATATTGTCATGAGCTGCCGCCGTTTTTGGCGACGGCTCATTTTGTTTAGGGCGCAATGTCTTTTGATCAGATGGACAGAAGGGGGGATGACAAAATTGCAATTCAAATGGATGCGGCGTATGGCTTGTGTTCTGACCGCACTTACATGTATGCTGTTGCACATACAGCCGTTTTTTGCGGCAGCACAGACTGACGAACGGCTGTTATATGACAATTATATTTACTATACCATTTCATCTGCCGGTGAGGTCATTATTCAGAATGCACGCGCTTCGATTCGTGAAGCGATCATTCCCGATCAGATCGATGGCTGCCCAGTGACGGAGATTGAGGGATATGCGTTCAAAGACTGTACCTATCTGACCACAGTCACGCTGCCGGATTCGCTGCGCAGGATTGGAGAATTTGCCTTTCAGAATTGCACAAGGCTGACCGAACTTAGGATTCCTGACACAGTGACAGAGATCGGTTGGGGCATTGTACAGGGGACACCATGGATTTCGCAGCAGCAAACGGACTTCGTTCTTGCCGGCGATGGTATTTTGCTTGCGTATTGTGGGAGTGATGCACGTGTCACCGTCCCGGACGGTGTCCGTACCATAGCTGGATTTGCCTTTTCCGGCTGTGATGCGATCGTGGAGATCACGTTGCCCGAAACGCTGCTTGCAATTGATGCATTTGCCTTTGATCAGTGTACTGCCCTACAGCAAATTGAGCTGCCGCACGAGTTGAAGACGATCGGGGAATATGCCTTTCATTGGTGCACATCGCTGCGATCTGCCATACTTCCGGATAGCGTGACGCGTCTGGGCAATCATGCATTCAGCTATTGCAAATCACTGGAAACGGTAAAGCTTTCTGCATCGATGACGCAGATTGCCAATATGACATTTCATGGCTGCACAGAACTGTATGAGGTCACCATTCCAGAGGGGATAACAACGATCGGCAGTTTTGCATTTCAGGATTGTACCTTCATCGAAACGATCCTGCTGCCAGAAACACTCACCAAGATCGACAGCGGTGTATTTGACGGTTGTACTAGTTTGACGTATATCTCTATTCCCAATGCGGCATGTCAAATCTGCGATGATGCTGCTACGCTCTCTACTGCCGATATCCATGGCATGCTTGTTTCGACTGCGAATACATATGCGGAAAAATACTGCCGCACTTTCTATGCGCTCGATTATCTGCGCGGCGATTTTGATGAAAACGGAATCATCACGATCCAGGATTCCTTTCTGGTTCTGGTGGAATATGCGCTTCGCAGTGTCGGGAAACCAACGGAGCTGACAAAAGTACAGCAGTATACCGCCGATTATGACAATGACGGCGAGATTACCTTAAAGGATTCCTATCAAATCCTGCTGCACTATGCAAAGGTTTCCGCCGGGATCATACCCTGATAACCAAAACAGATGGATTAACCCGAATTTTTAAGAGGAAAAGGAAATTTGAAAGAAAGGAAGAAACGGTATGCACAACGCCATATTACAAAAATTGCTTGCGGTCGGGATGGCTTCGATGCTGGTGGCGGCTTTTCTGAGTCCGTTGCAGTGCCATGCGGAGGTGGCAGAGCAATCTGACAGTGTGCTGTATTACACCCAGTCGTCATCTGGAACGCTGACGATAACAGGTGTGGAAGAGGGTACCACGCAGGCTGTGATTCCGGAAACAATTGATGGCTTTCCCGTGACGGAAATTGCGCCACAGGCGTTTCAAGGGAGTGAAACACTGGAAACAGTTTCTGTTCCCATTACCGTTACAATCATCGGAAATGGTGCATTTGCAAACTGTGCTGCACTCGAACGCGTTACAATTTCCGATGGACTGGAAACGATCGGTGGGCATGCGTTTGAAGGTTGTACAGCACTCCGATCAGTATATCTGCCGGATACGTTGACCCAGCTTGGAAACTATGCCTTTTATGGATGTGAAACGCTCGAACAGATCGATTGCGGAAGCGGGCTGAAAACGATCGGGGCATATGCATTCAGCCGCTGTACGAGTCTGCGTGCGGTACGGATGCCGGAAGGGCTCGAATCGATCGGCGATTATGCGTATTCCATGTGCTCGAGTCTAAAGGAATTTTCGATTCCGCAAAGCGTGGAAGCCGTTGGTGTGGATGCGTTCTGGCAAAGCGGATTTATGTCGGTGCAGGATTCCGATTTTGTCATCTGTGATGGCGTTCTGCTCACCTATCAGGGCAGCAGCAGTTGGATCGAGATTCCATCAGAAGTGCGTCTGCTTGCCGGTGGATTTTTAAGCAGCAATCAGACGGTCAATGCTGTTGTGATTCCGAGTGGTATGATGCGGATTGCTGACAATGCCTTCTGCGGCTCGACGACGATACAGCAGATCGATTTGCCGGAGGGCATAGCGGAAATCGGAAAAAATGCCTTTATGGATTGTCTTAGTATCTCCGATCTTACACTTCCGGATTCGCTGGAGATCATCGATGATGGTGCCTTTCGGGGGTGTATACAGCTTTGGGACATTGAGATCCCGGAGCACGTTTCCTATATCGGCGCCAATGCATTTGCTGATTGTAATATGCTCAGTGTTGTGTTATGCTTGAGCGAAGACTGCGAGATTGCAGATTCGCCAGATGTCTTTCCGGAAAGCACGCTGCTTGTTGGATATCTGAATTCTACGCTGGAGGCATATGCCGTGAAATGGGCGTGTGCATTTGAGGAAATAGAGATGGCGGCTGTTACAACAACGACTGTGACAGCGGAGATGCCGCCTATGGGGACGGATACGGAAGATGGAATGAACCAGGAAACAACTGTGGAAAACGCTACTTCTACCTTTCCGGTTGTAACAACGCAGACAACAGTTGCGACAACAGATATGGCGTCAGGAGAACTGCCCTTAGAAACGACGCAAACAACGACCACGCTTGATAACAACGACGGTATTGTATCGACGGGATCGGAAACGAGCTGTACAACCGTGCCGGAAGCAACGACAGAGGCAGTTACAATATGGACGATTGTTACGACGACAACTGCCGCGACAATCCGGACAACGGCGACGACCGCGACGACGGTGACTACGCCATGGGAAACAGCGACTACGGTAACCATTGCGACATCCGCCACAACCGATCTGACGCTGGAAACAACTACAGCCATGACATCGCAACTGACAGAGCCATCATATTTGACGCAGATCACCACAGTGACAGAGAGTACCTCTGTTTCAACGGATCCGACGCCAGATGATCATAAAGCGCTTCCTGGCGATGCCGATCAGGACGGCACTGTGACAATATGGGATGCCTATCTGACGCTTCGCATTTATGCGGAGATCTCCGTCGGAAACATGCCGCAGCTTACCGCAGCGCAGTTCCTTTGCATGGACGTCACATGTGATGGACGGATCACCATGCAAGATACTTACTATATCCTATTGTACTATTCTATGCAGTGTGCTGGCTATGATGTGGATATGAATGAGATTGTCCAAGGGATGCTGCGTCATTGCTAGACGCTGCCGCGGAGATGGCGAAGTTTCGTACATTACCCTGAAGACAAGAATGGAAAATGTACATATGCAAGAATTTCGGATCACATAAAAGAGAGGTGTCATTGGACAAAACGTCCGGCACCTCTTTTTTTGGGGTTTTGCAACAGTAGAAAGATTGTTTCGTTGAGTCGGACAGACATGGAAAAGGCAGCATTGCACCCGGGGTGGTTGCTGCCGTGTGCAATGCTACCAATATCAGAAGGTAGAATGTCTATCGTGATTTCTTTCAGTTTTCGTTCTTTTTCTCATTGGAGCGGCTCAGATATCCTGCAATGCATCATATCCGGTCTCACCTGTTCGGATCTTCACAACATCTTCCACATCGTAGATGAAGATTTTTCCATCCCCGATCTGTCCGGTGTAAAGTACCTTCTTGACTGCATCGACGATCTTCTGTGGTGGGATCTTTGCAACTACTGCTTCGACCTTGACCTTTTCCAACAGCTTTGTACCCTGCGTTCTGACGCCACGGTAATAGCTTTCGTTGCCCTTTTGTGAACCATATCCCATGACATGCGTTACGGTGATACCGTTGATGCCCATTGCGGAGAGCGTCATCTGTAATGTTTCGAGCCGATCCGGATTGCAAAGGATCGAGAGCTTTGTCATCTTTGCCTTGCCACTTGCTGGCTTGAGTATCATTTCCGATTCCGGGATCTCTACGCCGACTGCCTCCGCATTGGCGGCATCCGATGACATCGAAACCATAGATGGCATAAAGTCTGCATATGCCGACGGCAGATTGTGTTCCGTTGTATCCAGACCGCGGATCTCATCTTCTGCGGAAACACGCAGACCGATCGTTTTCTTGATGATCAGGAACGTCAGACCAACGGTGATCGCCGTCCATGCAAGAATACAGATCATTCCCAATAGCTGTACGCCAAGCAGCGTGAAACCGCCGCCATAGAACAGACCGACCACAGAATTGTTGCCCGGTGCGGAAGTTGTTGCAAACAGACCGACTGCGATTACGCCCCAGATGCCGTTGAAGAAGTGAACCGCAACTGCACCGACTGGATCGTCTACATGGAGCACATGATCCAAGAACCATACGCCGAAACATACGAGGAAACCAGAAATGATACCAACGCCGATTGCACCAAATCCATCCATGACATCGCATCCAGCGGTGATACCGACCAGACCGGCCAGAGATGCATTCAGGCACATGGAAACATCCGGCTTGCCATATTTGAGCCATGTGAAGACCATGCAGACAACTGTCGCAACAGTCGGCGCAATGGTCGTTGTCACGAAAATTGAACCCAATTGATCGATCGAGGTCGCGGCCGCACCATTGAATCCGTACCAGCCGAACCACAGGATGAATACGCCAAGTGCGCCGATCGTCAGTGAGTGACCAGGAATGGCGTGTACTTTTGTCTTACCGTCCTTGCCTTTGGTGAATTTGCCGATGCGTGCGCCGAGCATTGCTGCACCGATTAGCGCCGAAAGGCCGCCGACCATATGGATGACGCCCGATCCGGCAAAATCATGGAACGGTGTCGACAGCGTGGATAGCCATCCGCCGCCCCATACCCAGTGGGCTTCGATCGGATAGATCACAGCTGAAATGATTGCGGAATAAATGCAGTAGGAGATAAACTTGGTGCGCTCTGCCATTGCGCCGGAGACGATCGTTGCGGCCGTTGCGCAGAACACTAGGTTGAACACAAAATTCGACCATGGGAACGATGCATAATCCGTAAAGATATCCATACCCGGCTTACCGATAAAGCCGACCAGATCCTCGCCGCACAAAATTGCAAAACCGATTAGGAAAAACAAAACTGTGCCGATGCAGAAGTCCATGAGGTTTTTCATGATGATGTTGCCGGCATTTTTCGCGCGTGTAAATCCCGCTTCCACCATTGCAAAGCCACACTGCATAAAGAATACCAGTGCCGCACCGATCAGAAACCAGACAGCATAGACTTCGCCGCTGATCATTTCAAGAATCGTTGTTTCATTCATAAATATGCACCCTCTCCATGTTTTATTTACTGTCCACAGCAGTGTAATGCGGGTCTGCTATTAAGGACAGAAGGGAAGAAATAAAAAACAGCAAAAGCGCCAAGCGTAAAACCACGCAGCGCCTTTGCTGTTTCTATATGCTACTATAGCAGATTTTCACTGGATTGTCAAGTAAAATTCTTCCGTTTTTCACATAATGGAATTGTTTTTTGATAAAGAAACTGATTTTATAGATCCGCTTATTTTTTCAAATAGTTTTTGGTGAGCTTTGAACCGATGATCATGCCTGTACTGGAATGGACGAGATCAGCTGTACCTGGAAACGCAGCAGTGTCATCGCGTCATTGCCGTCTACCTGATTCTGACTATCGTCAAAACAGTCTGCGTTTGCACGCTGTGCCGCCGAAAGTTCAACCATATTGACGGACGCCTTGCTCAGCAGAATTACGTCTGCCATATTGATTGTGCCATCGAGGTTGACATCGCCGCAGAGTGTGCTGACGCCATCCGGAATAGTCTCAGAAGTTGTGGATACTGCTGTGGTTGTGGTTGTCGAGACATCTCCCGAGCCAGACGTCGTGTTATCCGGCGTATCGGTGTCGATTGGAGCGGTCGATGTTTCATCCGGTGTATCCGTATCAACCGGTGCAGTCATCGTTGTCCCAGCCGACGTATCCGTATCGACTGGCACAGTCGTTGTTTCATCCGGCGTATCCGTATCGATCGGTGTGGCTGTTGTTGTATCGTCTGGCGTATTGGTGTCGACCGGTGCAGCTGTTGTTGTCCCGGTCGGTGTGTCAGTTTCGATGGGTGCCATTGTTGTTCCAGCAGCCGTTGTGGTGGTTTCTTCTACCGGTGTGGTGACAATCGGTGTTGTTACAATAATGCCGTCATATGCTTCAAAGGATGCACCCTCTACCGATGCATACGCACTCGAATCTTTCAGTTCCATAAAGCCATGGGTTGTGATTGAACCGTCTGCATTACGCCATGCGGTGTCGAAGTCGGTGCCCATTTCCGGTGCAGTCACGCTGACAAAATCGCTGTCTGTGATAAAATTGCCCTTTGTACCAAGCTTTGCACCATTGTCAATTGCAACTTTGTCCGTTACCAGATAATAGCCGGAGTTATAGTAGATGGCATTCTGAATCGTACCAACAAACTTATCATTGGTAATCTTAAGACCATCTGCGCCCAGGTTCGAGGTAACATTATCTGCGCTGTAGTACGAGATGATGTTCGAGAAGTCAGCGCCGTCATCGGTGCAGCGATAACAGCTGATGTTCGGCTTGCCGTTTGAACCAACGCCGTTGTTGTATGCGGTGCAGTTGGTGAGGCTTTCAAGCTTCGGGTTGTTGTTATCAGTAAAGCCACAGTTGAGATTTTCAAATGCCAGACAATTCTTGACAATGTGTGCAGAGCCAACGCCTGCGCCACCGAGCTTAAAGCCGTTACCGTCACAATCGCCATAGCCCTCGCCGAATTCGGTATAGCCGTTACGCATTGCGATGCAATTCTGAATGGTCACGACGCCGATCGGACCGGTTTCTTCTTTTGCATAAAGATCCCATCCATCGTCGCTGTTGTTGTACGAGAGGCAACCGTCAAAGACATTGCCTTCGCCACAGGTCAGCTTTGCTGCAAAGCCGTCTGCATTTTCCATGGACTCGTTATCACAGTTATTCTTGGAAGTGCAGTTGAGAATGAGGTTATTGGTTGGCCAGTCTGCAATCGTTGCCGCACTGGTATTATAGCGCGACAGCTGAAGACCGCTATCCTGGTTGTCGTTGAAGATCATGCGTTCAATGATGTTGTTGTTACCAGAGAGCAGCATGCCGTTATCCGCTGCCTTTGTGATCTCAAAGCCATAGAAGTGCCAATAGTCGCCGTCAAGAACAATGCCCCGTCCAGAGTCACTTGGCGCGCCCTGACCAGTGAAATCAAAGACAACATCTGCATCGTTATATGCGCGGATGGATTTCATTGCATCCGCCGTACCGCTGTTATTCTCAGAAATCACGATTGTCTCCGAAAATTCATAGGTTCCCTCTAACAGCCAAATGGTATTGCCGGCGGACAATTTTGCGATCGCATCGGTGACAGATGCCGGGTCGTTTGCACTTTCACCGCTGCCAGTTGCACCCGGTGCGCAGAAAATATCGCCCGCCTGCGGTTCGACTGGTGTCGTTACAATCGTTGCATTAGTTGTGACAACCGGCGATGTTGCCTCGCCTGTTGCGCTGACAGTTGTGGTGATTGCTGCGCCTGTGGTTGTCTGTGGCGCAGTTGTCGTTGCCGGGACATCGGTGTCGTCGGTAAAGCCGCTGCCGATTGCGACAATGGAATCGTCATATGCGACAAGTGCATCTTTCAGTGCCTGATTGACATCATAGCTCTCGTCGTCGACGCTGTCATCAAATGTCCACTGGAAGTCGCCGCCCTGCACTCTGCCGGCGTTTGCCATGACAATCGATGGAACATCTTCTGCCTTGTCGGCAGTATACGAATACATAATGCTGGAATCAGTGTCGAAGTTATTATAGGTTGTGCCGCCCTGTTTTGTAGTGACACTCGACGGAACTTTTTCATCTCTCGACGAAGCCTCATAGGCATCGAATTCGGTGCTGTTTTGCTGATAGGAGACATATGCCTTTGCGCCCTCGATATAGTTGCCGTAAGACTTGATAACGCCGCCGTCTTCTTCGGAGAATGTGCCTTCTTCGCCATTTGCAATATCTGATCCCTGCATGGAAATTAGCATCGGGTATTTACAGTTGCGGAAATAGTTGTTCTCTGAGAAAACCGACGAGCCCATTGTCGAGCCAATTCCGTATTTGGAATTGCCGTCATAGTAATTGTTATAGACATGTACGGTACAAGTCCGGATACGCGGATGACGTGAGTCAGAGTGGTCATACCAATTGTGGTGATAGGTAATGTAATTCTCTGTGGATTCACTCTTCATGCCCTGCAAATTACACTTTCCATTGTCCCAGAAATGGTTATACGAGTGTGTGACATAAGAAGAAGTCTTAGTATCCAGTGCGCCATCACCCTTTACTTGATCTGCATCCGAGCCGGCATCGCCATAGAAAAAGTCACAATTATGTACCCAGACATGGTCATTATTCTGCTGAAGCCCGACGTTGTCGCCTTCACCGCTGTTACAGTTCATAAAGCCCAGGTTGCGCACCTCGACGTTGATGCAGTTTTTCAGCCGCAGACCAAATCCATTGAAGGTAGCATCGTTGCCAATGCCCTCTAAGGTGATACCAGCGTTGAATTCCTTGTTGCCGTCGATCAGCATATCGCCTTTGTCCAGGGTGGCTGGGTCGGTGATATTGCCGATAAAGCGCACGCAGATCGGACGAGTCTCCAGATCGCTGTTACTCTTGATGGCGTTCAGAATGTTCTGAATGCCGGTGAATGTTTCGGTGGTGCCGTCCTTTTTGGTGACAACATCCATGGTTACAGTGTCTTTGGTGTCCTCGGTGACATAGAGAACCACTGCATTGCTCTTTAAGGTACCGTCATCATTATACGCACCGGATGAAGTGCCGTTGACAAAGCCAAACCCACTTCTATCATGCGCCGTCACGCTTATAGAAGTCTCTACCGCCTTTGTGCCGACTTCTTTGCCATCAATGATCGGGACAATCTTCATCGTATGGCTGCCTGCCTTGAGACCGACGGCGTCTGCACGGAAACGATCCGGGTACTGACGGATCAGCATGCTGTCGATCTGTTCGCCGTCTACATAGACATTATAGCCGGTCGCACCTGCCACTGCGCCCCATTCGGCATATGCCGCCTCGGCCACGCCGGCAGACGCGATCAGCTCTACCGACGCACTGTTTGCTGCAACCAGATTCTTCGCCGTATCTGCTGCATCAAATGTCACAGCCGACACCGACGGAATTGCAGATACTGCCATTGTCGCTGCAATTGCCACCGCAAGGACACCTCTGCCCCATTTTTTTACCTTCATAATGCATTCCTCCTAAGTGATCCTTCCGCCATTTTTTTGCGACAGTAAACGATCGCACCCGGTTGTATTCCATATCGTTTTGGAAATACGGATGCGATCTGGTGCGCAGATCGCACCGGCGGATTTTCCACAGACAACATACAAGCCTGTTTACATATGTGATACAAGATCCCAATCTCCGGCAAGTGCTACAAGTATCACCGAAGATTCATGATATGACCCTATCGACCGGCTTGATTGATCCGGGACTCTCATAAATACAGCATTATAATGCTGATTTAATTATAGTCCTAATTTCAGGTATTGTCAATGTGCAATTTGCATAAATCTAACTATATTTTTTCAACAAACGAAACAATATTTGCGTCTTCTTGCCGATGTCATAGGAACTACTTTTTAAGCATATGGTAAAGAAGCGCAGACATTTATAAAGGGAATACTACAAATCGATGAAAATGTTTACAATTCTCATTTTCTCTGCGCTTCGGCTGCGAAAACTGTTGACAAAGGTGTTTATGCCGGATATAATAGAAGTTAGAATGGAGTATGTGTCGAATTTGAACCGATGATCTTCTTCTGGCGTTTTTTGGCATGTGGGTAAGAATTTGCAATAGCAATGAATGAAAGCGTATGGGAAAGGGACGATGGCATTGAATCAGAAAAATCAGGATTTGAAACAAAATACGGGACGATCCGGCGCACAAACAGATGCACCGGTACAGCTGACCAAAGAAGAGATGCGACAGAAGATCCGCGCTTCGCTTGCGGCAAGAAATGAAGCAGAACAAGCAGCTCAACAGAAGTCCGAACCAGTTCCGGCTTACGCCGCAGCGTCTTCTGGGAAAGGCGGCAGTGCGTCGGCCACCTCTTTGAATCCTGCAAATATGAACAAGGCGCGTCAGATTCGTGAATCGATGGAATCACAGCGATCGGCGTCTTCCGGCAGCGCAGCAAAACATTCACAGCTGCAATCCTCGCCGAAAAGACCGACACCGCCGCCGCCCTCCGTTTCGTTCAGACCAGCTGGTGTTCGACCGGCGGCACGGCGCGATCCTGTCAGTCTGAAAAAAATCTTTCTGATCGTCGGCATTGTCCTTATTCTGATTCTGGCGTTGTTTTATTTTGGCGGTATGGCATTTTACAGCGGCAAATATCTACCGAATACCATTGTCAATGGCATCAATGTTAGCGGCATGACCCGCGATGAAGCAGAAGCCACTGTTGTTGCATCTGCCGATGACATGGGTGTTACATTTGTCACCAAAGACGGCGAAAAGATCACTTTCAACGGTGCATCGTTTGGATGTGAGTCATCTGTGCCGGATGATGCCTTTGATCAGATCGAGGAAAGTCATGCGGTGTGGTTCTCAAAGCTGTTCACCACCAGTGAATATGTGGTCACACTGGATCAGACCTATTCCGAAGATGATCTTGCAAGTCTGATTGCGGCATACGACTGGGGCAATATACCGCCAACTGATGCATCGATCGAAGAAGATGAAAACGGCAACTTCTATATCCAAAAAGAAGATGACGGCAATATGGTCGATACAGAAGTGTTGTCGGATTATACCTTAGAACAAGTTCGTAACGGGGCTACGACGATCGACATGGTATCCAGTGGCTGTTATATGAAGGCGGCAGTCACTGCAGCAAGCCTTCAGGATGTGCTGTCGCTGTATGAACAGTATGGCACAGTAGAGATCACCTTCGATATGACCAATCGCGAAGAACTGTTCGATCCGGTCGGCACAGTTGTACTTGACCACGAAACCTATATGGACTGGATTACGTTTGACGATGACGGCACGCTTAGCCTCGATAAAGAAGCGGCGGCGCAGTGGGTGCAGGAGAATATCGCAGATCCATATGACACCTTCTGTTCAGATGGCTATACACGCACATTTGATTCCACTGCGGACGGCCCGGTACAGGTGACGCTGACGCCGACCAGCACTTACGGCTGGCGGACAGATGTCGAGGCCACCGCAGACATGATCGAGCAATATCTCCGCGATGGCGAGAGCATTACCACAGAGCCGGAATGGGTACAGGCGGGATTCCGACCGCATACCTCGGATGGTACTGTCTTTGAAGAAGGCACGTACATTGAGATCGATATTAGTGAACAACATCTATGGTTCTATGTCAACGGTGAACTTTATCTGGATACCGACGTCGTGACCGGACTTGCCTCCGACCCATCACGCATTACGAACACAGGGATCTTCAAGATCCGCGCTAAGTATCGCGATGTTGTTCTTGGTACATATGAAGTACAGGGATACGAAGCACCGGTTTCCTACTGGATGCCGATCGACCACACGGGCATTGGTTTACACGACCTGTATCGAAGCGCATATGGCGGCGATATTTATCTCACCAATGGTTCTCATGGATGCATCAACCTGCCGCTTGATATGGCGGCGAAAATCTATGAAAAAACAGTCATCGGCATGCCGGTTGTCATTGTCGATTGAGATCTAGTAAGGAGGAATGAACGATGCCTGATGATTTTGAATGGGATGATTTTGACTTTGATGAAGAAGATGAGGATGACTTCATTGAGGAAGAGCTTGCTGATCGCCATAGCACAAGATCCAGTGGCATTCTTGCAGATCTGTTTGGATCGACGACGATACGACGTTCTCCGAAAAAGCGTAATTTTTCCCGTAGCCGCCACCTTGAAACGGATGAGGACTATGACTGATCCCGAAAACAGTGCAATGCGCATGATCAATTGCCGGGCGCTTTCCTAAGGGAAGCTGTCCGGCTTTTTGCTCATATGATTTTTTGTCTGTGCCTGACGTCGTTGATGATTCAAATTAGTGCTGTATATTCTGGGGAAAAGTTCGAGAAATCAGCTTTTTCAGTTACCTGTTTTGTAACTGTAAAATTTGTAGAACTGCGCAATTTCGACGATTCCCCTAGGGCTTGCGCTTTTTATGGATTCCTGTGAATACATGTGCTGACCACACTTCGGGTCGGCGCTTAGATAGGAAAATTTTCGGCTGTCGCCTTTATTTTGCTGTATTCTGTCGCATGGTCAGGGAAATGCGCTTGCGTTTTAGATCGACATCTAGGACGCGTACCTTGACAACATCTCCGACTTTTACTGCCTCCAGCGGATGTTTGATATACCGGTCACAGATTTGGGAGATGTGCACTAAGCCGTCCTCGTGTACACCAATATCTACAAAGCAGCCAAAGTCGATGACATTGCGCACAGTGCCCACAAGTTCCATGCCCGGTTTTAAGTCCTTGAGTTCCATGACGGCACCACTGCGCATTAGTGGCGGTGGAAGTTCGTCTCGCGGATCTCGGCCGGGCTTTGTGAGTTCTTTGACAATATCCGTCACTGTTGGTACACCTACGCCGGTCTGTGTGGCGATCTGTTGCATGCCGTGTTGCTGTATCAGCGTCGGGATGGTGTTGCGCTGTTGTTCGTTTTCGAGATCGGCAAGCTGAAAACCGCACAGGTGCAGGATCTCTTCTGCCGCAGTATAGCTCTCCGGATGGACTGCGGTGTTGTCAAGTGGATTTTTCGCGCCAGGCACACGCAAAAATCCGGCACACTGTTCAAACGCTTTCGGGCCGAGTTTTGCCACCTTTTTGAGCTGCCTGCGGTCGGTGAATGCACCGTTTTCGGTGCGGTATGCGACAATATTTTTCGCAAGTGTCTGGCTGATGCCCGAAACATGGGATAAAAGTGACTGTGACGCTGTGTTCAGATCAACGCCCACATGGTTCACACAGTCCTCGACGACGCCGTCGAGCGCCGCTGTCAGTTCTGCCTTTGGCATGTCGTGCTGATATTGTCCTACGCCGATCGCCTGCGGATCGATCTTCACAAGTTCTGCCAGCGGATCCTGTAATCGCCGCGCAATGGAAACAGCGCTGCGTAGGGATACATCGTATTCTGGAAACTCTTCTGCGGCGAGTTTGGAGGCGGAATAGACCGACGCGCCCGCTTCGGACACTACCATGTATGCCGCAGGATAGGGAAACTGCTGTAACAGCTCTGCCACAACCGCTTCTGCCTCGCGGGAAGCGGTGCCGTTTCCGATGGCAACGGCAGTGGCATGGTGACTGATCATCATCCGGCGGATGATTTCCTTGCCCTGTTCAAGCTTTGCGCCAGATCCGATCGTAATATATGCGACACCGGTGTCGAGCACTTTGCCCGTTTCATCTACTACCGCAAGCTTACATCCCGTGCGATAACCCGGATCGACGCCTAATACAGTTTGTCCCTTGAGCGGTGATGCCATCAAAAGCTGACGCAGATTAGACGCAAACACACGAATTGCGGCTGCGGCTGCCTGTTCGGTAAGGCTGCGGCGTGTTTCGCGCTCAATTGCCGGGAAGAGCAGCCGTCGATAGGCGTCTTCTGCTGCTTCTGTCACCAGTTTTCCACATGGGGCGTCGTTTTTCACAAACTTGTGCATTACAATGGATGTACCGTGGCCTTCGGGCAACGTGACGCTCACTTTGAGTGCGCCTTCGCGCTCGCCGCGATCCAGCGCTAGGACGCGGTGTCCGGCGATTTTACGGATGGGTTCGCTGTAGTCGTAATAGTTCTGATAAGGGGTTTCCGCCTCCGGGTCGGTGGCGTGCGATTCGATCGAACCCGTCATCTGACAGAGCCGCCGCAGTTGTTTGCGCACATCTGCATCATTTGCCATTTCTTCGGCGAGGATGTCCTTTGCACCCTGTAGTGCCGTGGCAATGTCGGTAACGTCCTTTTCTGTATCCACAAAAGCCGCAGCCGCCTGTTCGGGGTCTGTGCCGGGCTGTTGCGTCATGATCTGGTGTGCAAGCGGTTCTAAACCGCGTGCGATCGCCGCAGATGCACGGGTCTTGCGTTTGGGGCGGAAGGGAAGATAGAGATCTTCTGCCTCGACAAGCGTCTGTGCGGCTTCGATCTGGGCAGAAAGTTCTGGCGTCAGCTTTTGCTGTGCATGGATCGCCGAGATGATCTCATTCTTACGCTGTTCGAGTTTGCGCAGGTATTGCAACCGCGTATCGAGCGTACGCAACACCTGGTCATCGAGCGAGCCGGTGACTTCTTTGCGATATCGTGCAATGAATGGAATGGTCTTTCCATCGTCCAGAAGGGCAATGGTTCGGTCGATTTGTTCGGGGGTTAACTGGAATTCGTCTGCGAGTTTTTGCGTAATATTCAAGGTGATTGCTCCTTTGTGCATAATGAAATACAAGTTTCGGGATGGGGTTTTGATGCGAGTGCTTCGTGTAGTAACGCTCAGCCGTCATACCGCCGCACACGCAGCGGGATATCAAGCTTTTGTGCAAGTGCCTGTGATGCTGCAATTTCATCCGGCGACAATACATCGACTACGGTCAGCATGACCTGCGGCACATATGCCTTGCAATCCACGGCATATGCCTGCATAGCATCGAATGCCCCTTCGCCGAATTTCGGACGCGTCACCGCAAGATAGCCCTCTTTTGTGCCGGCATTCAGACTAATGGAAACGGTGTCGACATAGCCTTTGAGTGCCGCTGCAGTGGGCTTGCTATGGATGAGATCCGAAAGTCCGTTGGTGTTGAGGCGGATTGACTTTGCGCCATGTGCCTTGGCATATGCAGCGGTCTGCTGTAATACTTCCAGTCGCTCTGTTGGCTCACCGAAACCGCAGAAGACGATTTCGCGATAGCGGGACAGATCGCGCTGATCCAATGCTGCACAGATTTCTTCCAACGGCGGCTCATGATCGAGCCAAAGTGGTTCGGAACCATAGGCATTGTCACCGTGGGTGCGGATACAGAATGTACATGCACAGGGACAGCGGTTGGTGATGTTGAGATAGAGATTTTCTCCTACTTCATAAGTGATGGTCATTGCTTTTTGCATGGCATATGCCTCCTCGCGATAAAATATTGTTCATTTCTTTCACAAATGTTAAAAATGAATTTTACATTATTGGTTATTCTTGAAAAAACAAACTCAAACACAACTCATAGTTTTCATGAAAAAAAGACAACGAATTTCAATTTACATTTCAGGTAAAATGGTTTATAATAAAGTAGTATTCGCTGACTAGCGCCGTGTAATGGAATTCGGCACAGTCCAGTATTTATTATATCATATTTTTTCGGAAATGAAAAGAGGATTTTGAATGTTTGCGCAAATCATCTCCTTTTCCGTGGCATCAAAATCTTCCCTTCAGAAAGGAGCTATGCTATGAAAAAATTGCATGGTGTCCGTCTGGCACACCACAAGAACACACAAACCTACGCTAGCGCACCCCTCCCGCTGCCGAAATTGGTGCGCATCCCGATGCAGATGCACATTGGTGCTCCCTGTTCGCCGCTTGTAAAACCCGGCGACACTGTTTTGGTCGGTCAAAAAATCGGTGATAGCACCGGTTTTGTTTCTGCCCCTATCCACAGCAGTGTTTCTGGGACAGTCAAGGCGATCGGCACGTATCGCGCCTCTAACGGTACGACTTGTCCTATGGTCGAGATTGAATCCGACGGCGCACAGACTGTCAGTCCCGGCATTCATCCACCGGTGATTTATGACAAAACCGATTTTCTGACCGTGATCCGCGAAAGCGGACTCGTGGGCATGGGCGGCGCGAGCTTCCCCACGCATGTCAAGCTTGCGGCACAGCAACGCATCGACACCTTGTTGATCAATGCCGCCGAATGTGAGCCGTATATCACTTCTGACAATCGCCAGATGGTGGAAGCGCCGGACGAGGTTATCGATGGGATCTTGCAGGTGATGCGATGCCTTTCGATCCCGAAGGCAGTCATTGGCATTGAAAAGAATAAGCCAGAAGCCATCCGTCTTCTGACCGAACGCACGGCGTCGCATCCAGAGATCCGCGTCTGCGTTCTACCTACGCTCTATCCACAGGGCGCAGAAAAGGTCATTATCTACCATACGCTCGGCCGCATCGTCATGGAGGGCCAGCTTCCCGCAGATCAAGGCGTAATTGTCATGAATGTTTCGTCTGTGGCATTCGTCAGTCGTTATTTCCAGACCGGTATGCCCATGGTTAGCCGTATGCTTACCGTTGATGGTGACACTGTGGACAAGCCTTGTAATGTGATTGTCCCCATCGGGACGCCAGTTCGGGATGTGTTGACATATGCGCAGTGTGATCTGGATCGGGTGAAAAAACTGCTCTATGGCGGCCCGATGATGGGCGTCGCCATCCCCGATCTCGATGACCCGGTTCTCAAGGCGAATAACGCGATCCTGGCGCTTTCCAAAGACTTTGCATTGCCGGAAGCATCCGCCTGCATCCACTGCGGTAGATGTATCGCAGCATGTCCACTTAGACTGATGCCCACGGAGATCGCAAAAGCTTTTCGACGGAAAGACACGGCTGCACTGGAAGCAAACAAGGTCATGCTCTGTATGAATTGCGGCTGCTGTACCTATGCCTGTCCGGCAAAACGTCCGGTGGCAGAAACAAATCAGCTTGCCAAGGCGTTTTATACAGCGCAGACCAAAAGATAAAGGAGGGAGAAACCTGATGTCATCAAAATTTACTCTGTCCCCATCGCCGCACATCCGCGGTGGCAGAACGACCCAGTCCATTATGTTATTGGTGATCGTGGCGCTTGTACCGGCAATCGTTGCGGGGACGATCGTATTCGGGCTGCGTGCACTGCTTCTGGTGCTGTTCTGTGGACTGATCAGTGTTTTGACAGAGCTGGTCTGTCAAAAGCTGATGAAAAAAAACGTGACCATCTCCGATGGCAGTGCGCTGCTTACCGGTGTGCTGCTTGCACTGAACCTGCCAGCAACGTTGCCGCTTTGGGAGGCTGCGGTTGGATGTATTTTCGCCGTAGCGGTGGTGAAACAGCTCTTCGGCGGATTGGGCTGTAACTTTGCGAATCCGGCGATCACCGGACGCATTTTTCTGCTGCTTAGCTTCGCCAGTGATATGACTACATGGGTCAAGCCGTTTGCCTATCGGGATTTATCGTATTTCGGCGTATTCTCTACGACCGGCGACCTTGTGGACGGCGTTACCGGCGCAACACCACTTGTGACAAGGGATGCCGGATTGTTGGAACTATTCCTCGGGAATATCGGCGGTTCGCTCGGAGAAACTTCGGCGCTGGCGCTGCTGATTGGCGGTGCATTTCTGTTGGTGATGCGCGTGATCTCGTGGCACACGCCGGTGGCATACTTGGGTGGTCTTGCGGTGTTAGAACTCATCTATGTGCTATTAACTGGCGGAGAACTGATAGCGGTGCCCTATGCGCTACTCAGTGGCGGTGTGATCCTCGGCGCCTTCTTTATGGCGACTGACTATGTCACAACGCCCATCACCGGAAGGGGAAAGCTTATCTTTGGTGTCGGCTGTGCGGTATTGACTTTTGTCATTCGTGAATTTGCCAGCATGCCGGAAGGATGTTCATTCTCAATCCTGCTGATGAATTTGTTGACCCCGTACATTGACCGATTTACCGCAACACAGCCTTTTGGCGCAAAACCGAAAGAAAGGCAGGCGAAACAACATGGCTGATACATCGAAAATGCCGGTTCGCAAGATGCTTTTACCGCCACTGGTACTGATGCTCATTTGTGTGATCTGCTGCGGTATCCTCGCGGTCGCAAACGCAGTGACGGAGGATAAGATCGCAGCCGCCGAAGCCGATGCGATCCAGTCGAGCTTACAGCAGCTTCCTGATGCCGGGAATTTCACGGAGATAGCCGAATTTACCGCTGCCGATCATGACAGAGCGACAGCCACGGCGCTCTATCAGGACGAAAAGGGACAAATGGCGGTATTGGTTACCGCAGACGGCTATAACAAGGGCGGCCTTCAGGTGATCGTTGGCGTGGATGCACAGGGTGCGGTTACCGGCGTGACATTCGTTTCTGTGACCGAAACGCCTGGACTCGGGACAAAAGTTCAGTCCGAACCGGCGCTGCTCCTCGATCATTTAATCGGTCTATCCGATACTGCGTCAGTAGAAGGCGTTGATAACATTTCCGGTGCGACCTATTCATCGCGAGGCCTGAAAGCAGCGGTGTCCTGTGCCATTGACACCGTTGCCAGCAACAGGGAGGTGAGCAGCACATGAACTATGGAAGAGAATTTTTGAAGGGTATCATCCGAGAGAACCCTACGCTGGTGGGACTTCTGGGTATGTGTCCGACGCTTGCGGTGACGACCGGTGCATTCAACGGCATAGGCATGGGACTTTCCACCATGTTCGTGCTGATTTGTTCGAATGTGGTGATCTCTCTGCTGCGAAAGGTAATTCCGGAGCAGGTCAAGCTGCCGTGTTATATCGTCATCATTGCATCGTTTGTAACTATGATTCAGTTTTTGGTACATGGCTTTGTACCGTCGCTGTATACGAGTCTCGGTGCATTCTTAGAGTTGATCACAGTTAACTGCATCATTTTAGGCCGCGCCGAAATGTTTGCTTCGAAGCACAACGTTCTGGCGTCTGCCCTTGACGGTGCAGGCATGGGTCTGGGCTTTACGCTCGCGCTCTTTCTCATGGGCAGCATTCGTGAGATCTTCGGCTCCGGGAGCTGGTTCGGGCTTACGATCCCGGGCATGTCGGGGCATACGATCTCGCTGTTTGTAATGCCTGCCGGCGGATTTCTGGTGCTGGGCTTTGTCATTGCTGTGGTTTGTGCACTGTCAAAGAAAAAACCGCCCAAGACCATCGGCTGCGCATCCTGTCCCCATGCTGGGGCGTGCGGTGCAAAATGTGAGGAGGCGGACGCATGAGTACTTATATTGCGATTATCATTGCCGCTGTTTTGACCAACAACTTTGTATTGTCGAAATTTTACGGCTGTTGCCCGTTTCTGGGCGTTTCGAAAAAGCTGGATTCCAGTATCGGCATGGGCGCGGCAGTCGTTTTTGTGATGCTGTGTTCCTCGCTGCTGACCTATCCAATTTATTACTTCATCTTAGTGCCGCTATCGCTTGAATATCTGCGCACAGTGGCGTTTATTCTCGTCATTGCTGTATTCGTACAGCTGTTGGAAATGGTGATCAAAAAGCTGATGCCGCCGCTTTACAAAACGCTGGGCGTATATTTGCCGCTGATCACCACAAACTGCGCCGTATTGGGTGTGACGATTATGAATATCGACGAGGGGTATACGTTTGGTCAGTCGCTTGTAAACGCCGTCTTTTCCGGACTGGGCTTTGCACTTGCAATGGTGATTTTTTCCGGTGTTCGTTCGCGTGTGGATGACGCCGAAACAGAAACGCCTGCGTTATTCCGCGGCGTGCCGGCAACACTCATTGCGGCGGCGATCGTGTCCATGAGCTTTCTGGGCTTTGGCGGCCTCGGACAATAAGAAGGAGGGAGAAAGAATATGGCATATCTCTATCCGATTCTGATTTTTGCGGCGATGGGGCTGGTGTTCGGCATACTACTTGTGGTGATCTCAAAGGTGTTTGCCGTGGAAACCGATCCGCGTGCGGCGGAGATTGCCGAGTCGCTGCCGGGCGCAAACTGCGGTGCATGCGGCTATGCTGGCTGTGCCGACTATGCCGATGCCATCGTCAATCAGGGTGCGCCGATGAACGCCTGTCTGCCAGGCGGCACAAATGCAGCGTCTGCCATTGGTGAGATCATGGGCGTATCGGTCGCTGCGGCGGCCAGAAAAGTACCGGTGTTGC
Source organism: uncultured Ruminococcus sp. (assembly GCA_949291125.1). Lineage (GTDB taxonomy): Bacteria > Bacillota > Clostridia > Oscillospirales > Ruminococcaceae > Ruminococcus_C. The sequence goes on along the minus strand of CASEUJ010000018.1, from coordinate 150,939 downwards.
ATTGTCATGGGATCTGTGCGGCTGCACCGCGGAAAGTGGACTATGACGGCATTCAGACTTGTGCTGCCGCCAAGCGGTTTTACGGCGGCACGGGGCTTTGCACGGATGGCTGTCTGGGACTGGGCGACTGTATTGCGGTGTGTGATTACGATGTCATTTCCATTCGCGATGGCATTGCGGTGTTCTGCACAGAAAAGTGTGTTTCCTGCGGTAAGTGTGCAAAAGCCTGTCCAAATCATCTTATTGAACTGCGGGATGAGAAAAAGCGCGTGGATGTACGTTGTTCTTCTCATGATGTTGGCAAGATTGCCATGCGCAGTTGCAGCAATTCCTGTATCGGTTGTAAGAAGTGCGAAAAGGCGTGCAAGTTCGATGCGATTCATGTCAAAGACGGTGTTGCCATTATTGATTATGATGCATGTAAGTCCTGCGGTCTGTGCGTAACGGCATGTCCGCGCGGATGTATCGCGAAACTGTCAATTTGATCCGGCTTTTATCGCGATGATCGGCGTTGGATATCGTCCGGCATTCACCATAGGAGAAAGGAAGCGAAAATAGCATGACGCTGCAGCAACTCAAATATGTCATCGAGATCGTACAATGTGGTTCCATGACTATGGCAGCACAAAAGCTATATATTACGCAGCCGAGTTTGTCAAAGACCATTGCTGAACTCGAACAGGAAATGGGGATTTCCATTTTTCACCGGAGCAGCAAGGGTGTGACACTCACTGAAGAGGGGACGAAGTTCCTCTCCTATGCACGTCTTGTTGTGGAACAGGCGGAGCTTCTGGAACAGACCTATAAGCATCGTCAGCCGATCCGGCGCGTGTTTGCGGTTTCGGCACAGCACTATGCTTTTGCGATCAATGCATTTGTGGCACTGGTGCGGGAATATGAACAGGATCGCTATGAATTCTCTCTGCGCGAACTGCGCACACATGATATCATTGAAGATGTCCGCGCCATGCGCAGTGAATTGGGGATCTTGTTTTTGAGCAAGTTTAATCGAGAGGTGCTGCTTCGTATCCTGCAAAACTATGATCTGGAATTTGTCCCGGAATTTACTGCAAAGCCGCATGTCTTTGTCAGCCGGAGTAACCCGCTTGCCGGGCAGACATCGGTGTCCAGGGATGACTTGCGCGCATATCCGCGGCTGACATATGATCAGGGTGTCAATAATTCGTTTTACTTCTCTGAGGAACTGCATAGTACGGACGAAAGCCCCAAGAGTATTATCGTCTCTGATCGTGCTACGTTGTTCAACCTTCTGATCGGGCTCGATGGCTATACAATCTCCTCCGGTATTCTCAGCAGTGACCTTAATGGCACAGACATTGTGTCGCTGCCGCTGGAGAGTGATGAAGAAATGGAAATCGGTTATATTCATCCTGCTGGCCAGCCGCTCAGTCCGATTGCACAGCGCTATCTCGAACATTTGCGCGCATATATTGCCGGATATCGCAGCCAGTGATTTTTGAAAGATTCAGGCTTATAAACAAACAAGCAGCCGCCCGTTGATCCGGATGGCTGCTTGTTTTATAATTGTTTTGCAGTGGAATTGTCTTTTCAGATACCGGTTTAATTCTGCGATTCATTCGCCTCGTCGATATAACCCTGTACCTGATCATAGATGGCGTTGACCGATTCGTTCCACGGCGTACCGCGGGAAGTGGCGCGCACGCCATGTTCGCTGTTGTCGAGAACCTTGGTCATGTCGGTGGAGATGCCGTTATAGAAGTCGAACACCGGATTCTCTAGCGCCATTTCGTTCATGGTGTTCTTCATCTCGATCATTTCGTCGGTCCATTCGTAGTCCTCGATAAATTGCTGGTCGCTGATCGCCTGTGCGCCCTCGCTGATTTTGCTGAACCGGAAACAGTCGAGGAATTTCCCGACGCCCTCCGGGTTGTCGCCGCCCTTCACAAAGAGATAAGCGTTGACGCTGGTCGGCATATAATATTCATCCGCCTTTTCATAACGCGGTACCGGTACAAAGAATACATCTTCGCCAAAGGTTGTCGACCACTGATCTTTGGAGTTTCCGAGTGCCCACAGACCGCACGGATAGAATAAGAGCTTTCCTTCGCCAATGTAATAGTCTCGTGATTCCCAGCCATAGTCGCCGACACCAAGCGCGATATAGTCGGACTGCCACAGCCCATACATCCAGTTCTGATAGTCTTCGATCGCCTCATTTCGCAGGTTGTTTACGAGTTTACCATCCTCCATGCCGATATATGGTACGCCGGTGGATGCCGAAAGACCCGACTCAAAGTACCAGCTATCGATGCCGTAGCGCTCTTGTGAGGTATCCACATATTCTGACAGCATCTCCTCAAAGGCATCCCATGTCCATTCGTCATCTTCAAACAGCTCTGCCGGATCTTCCAGACCGTATTCATCAATGGTCTTGCGGTTATAAATGATCGCACAATAGTCGCCGGTGACGTCTACCACCGCCATATAGTGGCTGCCATCCCACATCATGGCATCATTTGCATCCTTCACATCTGCCCACAGTTCAGAATCCAGGTCGATATAGTCGTCATACGGCACAAACATCCCCCGTACTGCGCCCTTCGGAAATGCATCCCAGTTGCCGCCGTAGAAGAAGTCAATGCCCTCGTCGCTGTTGATATAGTTCGCTAAGTTGTCATAGCGTGCGCCATAGGTCGTTTGATACCACTCGACTTCACCGCCATAGCGTTCCTGAAAGATCGCAAGTTCAATTGGCGTGGTTTTGCCAGTGTCATCGGAGTTGATATCCCAGTCCGACAGCCACTTGATGGTCTTGTTTTCGAGTTCACCGGTCAGGCGCTCATCTGTCTTGGCAAGTTCTGCGAGGGATTCGCGCGTTTCGGTCGCCATGTCTTTTTTCGGCGTGGTATCGCTTTCTTCTGTGCCGCCGCATGCCATCAGAGGCGTCATCAGTATTGTCGCGAGCAAACAGCAAAGTGCTGTTCTTGCGTATTTTTTCATGTAGATCGTTCCTTCCTTTCTGTGCGTTTCGGGATACACAGATACTTTTTCCTATTATATCATAAAATCCTCTGGTTTGGCAAGCATTTTTGTGGAAAATGTTTTGTTTTCCATCCGACTTTAGATTTTATGTCTTGCCAACGCCGACGGAATATGCTATAATCTTACTATACAATAGATATTGCGCCAATGCGTCATATCTCATGAAATCAGAAAGAGGTACAAATTTATGCGTAATACCACAAGCTATGAAAGTCCGTTCTGCACCCGCTATGCCAGCGAAGAGATGCAGTATGTCTTTTCCGCCGATAAGAAGTTCACAACCTGGCGTCGGCTCTGGGTGGCGCTGGCACGGGCGGAAATGGAGCTTGGCCTGCCGGTGACCCAGGCACAGGTGGACGAGCTGGAGGCCAACATCGAAAACATCGACTATGACGTGGCCGAGGCGGAAGAAAAGCGCCGCCGCCATGATGTCATGTCCCACGTCTATGCCTATGGCCAGGTTTGTCCGGGCGCCAAGGGCATCATCCACCTAGGCGCCACGTCTTGTTATGTGGGAGACAACACTGATGTCATTATTATGCGCGACGCCATGCAGATTGTCCGCCGCAAGTTGATTAACGTGCTGGCAAATCTCTCGAAGTTCGCGCTGGAATACAAGGACATGCCAGCGCTGGCATATACCCATCTTCAGCCGGCACAGCTGACCACAGTCGGCAAGCGTGCCACACTGTGGATGAACGAACTGCTGATGGATCTGGAAGAGCTGGAATACCGCATCGCAAATCTCAAGCTGTTGGGCTCGAAGGGAACGACCGGCACACAGGCATCCTTTATGGAATTATTCAAAGGTGATACCGATAAGGTCAAGGAGCTTGAGAAAAAGGTCGCCGCCGAAATGGGCTTTGATGGCGTAGTGCCGGTATCTGGTCAGACTTATTCCCGAAAGGTAGACGCCCAGATTCTGGCGACCTTAAGCGGCATTGCTCAGTCTTGCAGCAAGTTCTCGAATGACATGCGGCTGCTCCAGAGCTTTAAGGAGATGGAAGAACCGTTTGAAAAGACGCAGATCGGCTCATCAGCTATGGCATATAAGCGCAACCCGATGCGCTGTGAGCGGATCACCTCTCTGGCACGCTATGTCATGATTGACAGCTTGAATCCAGCCTTTACTGCCGGCACCCAGTGGTTTGAGCGTACCTTGGACGACTCGGCAAACAAGCGGATTTCCGTACCGGAGGCATTTTTAGGCGTGGATGCGATCCTGAACATCATGCTCAACGTTACCGACGGACTCGTAGTATATCCTAAGATGATCCGCCAGCGCGTCATGCGGGAACTGCCATTTATGGCGACGGAAAACATTATGATGGACGCCGTAGAAAAGGGCGGCGACCGCCAGGAGCTTCATGAGAAGATCCGGGAATACTCCATGATTGCCGGTAAACATGTGAAAGAAGATGGCTTAGAAAATGATCTGTGCGAAATGATTCTTGCCGATCCCATCTTTATGATCACTCGGGAAGAACTGGATGCGATCTTACAGCCGGAAAACTTTACCGGCCGCAGCGCACAGCAGACAGAAGAATTCGTGGAACAGTGTATCCAGCCGATTTTAGATGCCAATCAGGAGATGCTGGGCGAGCACTTTGAGATGAAAAATTAAGTGCCATCTGGTAGCTTCTCCAACACTTAGGAGTATAGACCATGAAACGTTATCTAATCCGCGGCGGGCGACTGCCCACCGAACAATTCGAAACCGTGGATTATCTCCACCGCAATCTCATGGGCTCGAATGTGGGGAACTTTCTCTACTTAAACGCCATTCTCCGCACCCTGGTTACTGACAAGGACGTTTTGTTTGAGCCGACGCGCTATCGCTATCACTACAGCGATAAGGAGATCGACCGGATCAATGCAGAATATGATGGCTTTGTGATTCCGTTGGCGGATGCCTTTCGTGCACCCTTTCTCAAGGAAATGCGTGGGCTTACGGCACTGGTGAAAAAGCTAAACATTCCCTGTTACATCATTGGTGTAGGCGTACAGGCCGGTGCAGAGGAAAAGCTTGCCGCCCATGATTTCGGCTTTGAGGACGATGCGCGTGCCTTTGTGGGCGCGGTACTGGAAAAATCGGCGATCATCGGGGTGCGTGGTGCCGTTACCGCCCAGTTTCTAGAATATCTGGGCTTTGCCGAAGGGCGTCATTTTACGGTAATCGGTTGTCCTTCTATGTACACCTTCGGGACGCATCTGGCGATTCGGGACACGGTAATTGATCCGGACTGTCGCGTAGCATATAATGCGACATATCACACGGATGCACAGACGCTTCGTTTTGTTGAGCGCAGCGCCGCACAGTTTTCGGATATCATATTCATTCCACAGCTGGTGTCGGAACTGAAGACGGTGTATTGGGGTGTGGACTATGATAAGATCTATCGGGAACAAGCGTGGGACACCGAGGCGGAAGAAACTGTCGCTCAAAAAAGCGATTATCCCGATTCGTTGAGCCATCCAATGTATGCTCAGAATCGTGTGCGGTTTTTTGTCAATGAAAACGACTGGCTGGACTTTCTGCGCACCCGGGACTTTGTCTTTGGAACACGTCTCCACGGCAACATTGCTGCGACGCTTGCCGGAACACCATCGCTAATGATTACTAAAGATGTGCGTATGCGTGAGGTTGCTGCGTTTCATGGGCTAAATGCCATCGATGAATGTCAATTGGCGCAATATCCGGACATCTGGGCGATGATCGCCGCACAGAATTTTCACGCGCCCGAACAGCATCAGCGCAAAAACTTTCTGCATTTTCTTCGCTTTCTGCATCAGAATGGAATGCAAACCATCTATGATGACGATATCGATCGTAGAGATGCACCGCTCGATGATATGCTTGCGCAGAACAGCGTACACAATGAATTCAAGCCGGCGGCCATCTGTACCGGCAGAGAAATTGCAAACCGGATGCTGGCTTCTGTCTGCTACTATCAGGATGAGGCAAAAAGCACACGCGATCAGTGTTCCAAGCAGAAAAAAGCAGATCACGAAAAGCAAAAAACGCTTATGCAGGATCTGACGAAACTCCGAACCAGCTGTACCAAACTGAAGCAGGCAAACGACAGACTTTCGCGGCAACATGCAGAGCTTAAGTTGCGTGTGGATCAGCTTCAATCTGCGGAAAAGGCGAAGGACGCAGAACTCAAATCCCACAAGAGGGAATTAAAGTTGCTTATGGAAAAGTACAATTATTCTCAGAATGTGCTCAACTGCCGATCGATTCGCTATACCATCCGGCTGCGGAATCTGTTTTTGCCGAAAGAGCGAAAGATTAAGATCGAGCCGCTAACCCCAAAGGAGAATAAACTATGACCCAACAAGAAAACATGCTTGCCGGGCGTCTATATGACCCTACCGACCCGGTATTAGAGCGCCAGCGCCTTACGGCGCACCGGCTTTCCAAAGACTATAACGACACCTATGACACTGATGTTGAAACACGTACGGCCATTCTCGACCAGCTGCTCCCCCACCGGGGCGAAGGGACATTCCTGCAAGGACCAATCCAGTTTGACTATGGCATCTATACCACTTTTGGCAAACGGTGTTATGCCAACTTTAACTTTACGGTATTGGACATCTGTCCCATCACCATTGGCGACAATGTCTTTTTTGGCTCCAACTGTACCTTGGCCGCACCGGTTCATCCCATGCTGCCGGGAGAACGCAATCAGCGTACGCGTCCCGACGGCTCGCTCTATGACTTGGAATACGGTAGGCCTATTACTATCGGAAGTGATTGTTGGTTTGGAAGCAATGTCACCGTCTGTGGCGGCGTGACTATCGGCGAGGGCTGTGTCATCGGCGCAGGCAGCGTCGTGACCCGGGATATTCCGCCTCACTCCTTCGCCGCAGGCAGTCCCTGTCGGGTTATCCGTCCCATCACTCAGGCAGACAGCGTTGCCAACCGACCAGAGCTGCGGCCGCTATGATCCACAGGAGGACAACCCTATGACTCACAAAAAAATAAAATTCCTTGGGCTTCGGCGTTTGGCGGCAGTACTATTGACGGCGGCTGTGCTGATGACAGCGGGTTGTGGCGAATCCAGTGGCAACTTTGCCAAAACTGCCGGCAAATCCGATACCATCACCGACATGACCTCCCAGGCACTGGTGGAGGATATGGGTGTCGGCTGGAACTTAGGCGATACCCTTGACGTTTGTGCGGCAGACCGCGATGGCGATGGCATCGTCAACGAGACCCCAGCAGAGGGCGAGAAGGTGGACGAGACCCTATGGGGCAATGTTCGCACCACTCCAGAGCTGTTCGACCATTTGAAGGCAGACGGTGTGAAATCAGTGCGCATTCCCGTTACCTGGCGCGATCACCTCAGCGACGACGGCAACAACACCATTGATCCTGACTGGATGGCACGGGTACAAGAAGTAGTGGACTATGCCTATGATCGGGATATGTATGTGATCCTGAATATCCACCACGATGGCGGCGGAGATCCGGACTTCGGCGCTTGGATTCGCACCGATGCGCCGGGTTTTGAGGACGTCCGCACCAAATACAAACAGGTGTGGCAGCAGATTGCCACCTACTTCTCAGGCTATGACGAAAAACTCATTTTCGAGTCCATGAATGAGGTGGGATTTGACACCGTGGCAGAGCCGCGTGCTTATGAGATGCTGGGTACCCTCAATCAGGACTTTGTGGATCTGGTGCGCGAAAGCGGCGGCAATAACGACACACGCCATCTTCTGATCGCCGGGTACTGGACAGACATTGAGATGACCTGCGACGAAAAGTTTCAGATGCCAGACGATCCGGCAAACCACTTGATCGTCTCTGTCCACTATTACACGCCGTATCAATTCTGCATCACCGGCGAAGAACGCACCTGGGGCACTGACGCAGACATCAGCCGGATGCAGGGACTGATCGATAAGATGAACGTGAACTTTGTCAGCCAGGGTGTACCGGTTATCGTGGGTGAGTATGGCATGGTGTCCACCGATGTGGAAAGCCGGGTGCTGTTCAGCGAAACCCTGACCCGGATCTGTCACGACTATGGCATTGCCACCTATTTCTGGGACAACGGCAGCGAGTACGACCGGGTGAACTACGTCTGGCGTACCGATGGTCTGATCGAAGCCCTTTGTGAGGCGATAGCATCCTGAGAGGGTGTGATTTCATACAATTAAACACAACCGAATTTGAAAAAAGCTTGTGCAGCGTTTGATGCTGGACAAGCTTTTTGTTGCAATATAAATTATGGAACAATTTCTGTTGCAAGGGGCTGCATGTGCCTTGCAATGCCGTACAGTAATCCCTCATATAATGCCCCAAAGCACATAAGGCTTACTAGGCACACCGGCACATCAAACGTGTACGTTGGAACGCCATCGATCTCCCGGAATACCACGTCCACCATGATTCGCAGCAGCGCATATTGATAAATCGTCCCCATCAAAAAACCTAGATACGCCAGTGGCCGATAGCCGCCGAGAATTGTGTGGATACACACCGCTTCCGGATAGCCGAGAATTCGCATCATGCGGATGGTCTGCCGGTTGCCTCGGACAATGGTGGAAATTGCCAGATATAGCGACGTCGTCGCCAATACCCACCCGATCATCAGCATCATCCCGCCCATCATGGCGCTGGATAAGTCTAACATGCTGGTGGACATCTGAGTCATGGCGGAGAAGCAAAAGCTGCCGAAGCACACGAAAAACGCCAACAGCTTTCGACTGCGCAAGGTGTGGCGTCTCAGCTCTGTCAAGAAAGGGCAAGAACGGCGCACGTTTCGGCGGCGCTTGGGATACTTCGGTAACTTTGGTGCGCCGCCACGCATCAGGGACAGCGCAGGCTTTCGCAGGGTCAGCCCAGCAAATGCCACTGCCAGCGCACCGAACCCCACCGCCGGCACGACCACTAGACACACCGGGACTACCACGTGCAGGTATATCCCGATCTCCGGCAGGATCTGATTCTTATTTTGCAGCTGGTAGAACCATGGCATCAGTCCCCATGCTCCCAGATAGCCGATACCTCCGCCTACCAGCACCGGCAGTCCAAATACCCAAAAGTACCGGGCAATGTACAAGCTAGAATAGCCCAGTGCCTTTAAGATCCCCAGTTCCCGGCTGCGGCTGTCTACATAGCGGCGAATCTCAAACACCAACAGCACCACCGCTGTGGCAAAGAGACAGCCGCCGCTGAGCAGGCACACTACCTTCGCCGTGGCCACCTGCGCCGTATAGAATGCCGTCGGCTTACCCGGCTGCACCTGATCGGCGATCTGTTGGATATCCAGGTAAAAGTTCCAGAACATGGTGCACACCAGCACCGCACAATCGGCTACAATGGCAATGCTGACACGCCGGATGGCATCCCGAATTCCTATGACCATTTTCCTCACCATCCGATCTCATCTGCTGACTTGGGAGAGGGATTTTTCTCACAAGAGACGATCTTGCCGCTGTTGATGTGGAGTACCGTATTGGCCATGTCGGCGATGTGACCATTGTGGGTCACCATCATCATGGTACATCCCTGTTCTCGTTGGAGTTGTTGGAGCAGTGCCAATACCTGGCGTCCGGTCGCCTCATCCAGTGCCCCGGTGGGTTCGTCCAGAAAGAGGATTTCTGGTACTTTCGCTAGTGCCCGGGCAATGGCCACCCGCTGCATCTCGCCGCCGGACAATTCCCCCGGATAGGCATGACGCTTTTCCCCTAATCCCACGGCGGAAATGACGGAAGAATACTGTGCATTTTGTACCAAGTCTGCTCCCATCCGCACGTTTTGCTCTACTGTCATGTGAGGTAATAGGTCGTACTGCTGAAAGACAAAGCCGATGTGTCGCCGGCGAAAGTCGGTGCGCTGTTTTTCTGAAAGGGCGGCGATGTCGGTATCGCCGTACCAGACGCTGCCGCTATCGGGGGTATCCAGTCCGGCGACAATGTGTAACAGCGTCGATTTGCCGGAGCCGGAGGGCCCTAAGAGCACCACAAATTCGCTGTCGGCGATCTCGGTGGAAATGCCCTTTAGCACCGGCTGGGGAAATTCCCGGGTGCCGTAAGATTTGGTGATCCCATCGATCCGAATCATATTGTTCCCTCCTGATAATCCTGAAGTATTGCACGACATACCTGTGTCAGCATCTGCCCCATCTCCGCATGGGAAAAGTGGCATAGGCCGGTGACGCACAACACCGCAATGCCATGGGTGTAGATCCAGAGGTGGCGGTATAGCCCTTCAGCATCAACGTGAGATAGACCATATCCCTCTATAATCGATGCCAGAATCTGGGGATAGTGTTCCTCGATCTGGGGGAGAATTTGTCCCATAGGGGGCGCATCTTGCCATCCAGTCATAAATAACAGCCGGAACAGTTCAGGTTCTTCTTCAGCAAAGTGGAGATACGCCATCCCTACGCCTTTGAAGGCTGGCATGTCCCTTTGCTGCAGCCCCTGTCTGACATAGGCGGCATAGATGGATTTGGCGGCATCAACTGTGGCGTGGCGCACTGCTTCCATATTCTGAAACACGGTGAAGATCGGTCTGGCAGAGCTGTTAAGGCGTTCGCCCAAAGTCCGTGCAGTTAGTGCCCCGATTCCCTGTTCTCGCACCAGCGTAAGTGCTGCGTAAGAGGGTGCTGTATGTACATTGCCATACAGCACCCTCTGATTTCATTTGTAAGAATGCATCAATATGCAATTTTCTTGCTGAGATATTCTACCAGTTCGTCGATCGGCATACGTATCTGTTCCATGGTGTCGCGATCGCGGACGGTGACGCAGTTGTCTTTTTCCAAAGTATCAAAGTCATAGGTGATGCAGAACGGCGTGCCGATTTCGTCTTGACGGCGATAGCGCTTGCCGATTGAGCCGGTTTCGTCGAAGTCGACCGGGAAGTGCTTTGCCAACATGGTGTATACTTCCTGTGCCTTTTCGCTGAGTTTTTTTGAAAGCGGCAACACAGCAGCTTTAAACGGTGCCAGTGCCGGATGGAAGTGCATCACCACGCGCTTGTCGTTCTTCTCCGCATCGACGATTTCTTCGTCATACGCCTCGGTGACGATTGCCAAGAACAGACGTTCAACGCCCAGTGACGGTTCGATGACATAGGGAATATATTTTGTATTTGTTTCTGGATCAAAATATTCGAGCGACTTGCCGCTATGAGTCTGATGCTGGGTCAGGTCATAGTCGGTTCTGTCTGCGACGCCCCAGAGTTCACCCCAGCCGAAGGAGAAGCGGTATTCAAAATCCGTGGTCGCCTTGGAGTAGAAGGACAGCTCATCCTGTTCATGGTCACGCAGCCGCAAGTTTTCTTCCGTCAGTCCAACGGAGAGTAGAAAATCCCGGCAATAACCGCGCCAATATTGGAACCACTCGAGATCCGTGTCCGGTTTACAGAAGAATTCGAGTTCCATCTGTTCGAATTCACGCACACGGAAGATAAAGTTGCCCGGTGTGATCTCGTTGCGGAAGGACTTTCCGATCTGTGCAACGCCGAATGGCAGCTTTTTCCGGGTGGTGCGCTGGATGTTGGCAAAGTTGACAAAGATGCCCTGTGCTGTTTCCGGACGCAGATACAGCTCGGACTTCGAGTCCTCCGTGACGCCTTGGAAGGTCTTGAACATCAAGTTAAACTGACGGATATCGGTGAAGTCCGCCTTGCCGCAGTTCGGACAGGTGATGCCTTTGTCGCGGATATATGCCATCATCTCATCATTGGACCAGCCTGCAGGATTCGTGCCATCAAAGTTTTCGATGAGGTTGTCGGCGCGGTGACGAGTTTTACAAGCTTTACAGTCCATCAGCGGATCCGAAAAGCCGCCAAGGTGACCGGATGCCACCCAGGTTTCCGGATTCATGAGGATCGAGGCATCGAGTCCGACATTATACGGCGATTCCTGGACAAAACGCTTCCACCAGGCGCGCTTGATGTTATTTTTCAGTTCCGCACCGAGCGGACCATAGTCCCATGAATTCGCCAGACCGCCATAGATCTCCGATCCGGGATAGACAAAGCCACGGGACTTACACAGATCCACGATCTGATCCATATTTTTCTGTTCATTTTTCAGCATAGATGATTCTCCCTTGATTGTGAAAGATTGGGGCATCCGATAAGGCGACAGCGCGCAAAGCTCTTGGGCGCTCTTTGTGCGGTGTTGCCTGTGGATATCTATATGATATTGTAACGGAAAAAGCGAAAAATGTCAAGAGAAAATTCCCTACCGCGACACGTTGCAATTTTATATAAAGCCTATTGACACTATAGGAATTATATGTTATAATACAAGTCAGAGCATACATAAAGCGTATAAGTCCTGTTTCAAAGGGGCACAATAGTCTTACTCCAGACATGCTGCAATTTTTTCACAGAAAGGAACGATCCCGTTATGATATCCAACACCGATCATTTTGAAACCAAACAGCTTCACGCCGGTCAGGAAACGCCGGATCCGACGACAGATGCACGTGCTGTCCCGATCTATGCCACAACATCTTATGTCTTTCCGAGTGCCGAATGTGCGGCAAAGCGCTTTTCGCTTGAAGAACCGGGAAATATCTATACGCGTCTGATGAATCCGACAACAGATGTTTTTGAAAAGCGGATCGCGGCGCTTGAAAACGGCGCAGCTGCACTTGCGACGGCATCTGGTTCTGCGGCGATTGATTATGCGATACGCAATATTGCGGTGGCAGGTGATCATATTGTTGCATCGCAGACGATTTATGGCGGCACATACAACCTCTTTGCCCACACATTTCAGGAGATTGGGATCGATGTGACTTTTGTCAATGCGCACGATCCACAGTCCATTGCTGATGCTATCTTGCCGAATACGAAAGCGGTCTTTGTGGAATCGCTCGGCAATCCGAATTCCGATGTTTCCGATATTGACGCCATTGCGGAGATCGCGCATCAAAGTGGCATCCCTTTGATTGTGGATAACACGTTTGCAACTCCATTTCTCTTTCGGCCGATTGAACACGGTGCAGATATCGTCGTACACTCGGCAACCAAATTTATCGGTGGGCATGGGACAGTGATGGGCGGCGTTGTGATTGACGGCGGAACATTTGATTGGATGCAAAATGACAAATTTCCCGGTCTTACTGCGCCGAATGCATCGTATCATGGCGTGGTGTTTGCGAAAGCATGTGGAAACCTTGCCTATATCATGAAACTGCGCACGACGCTGATGCGTGATACCGGTGCAGCGCTCTCGCCATTTCATTCATTCTTGTTGTTACAGGGACTGGAAACGCTGTCGCTTCGTGTCGAGCGGCATGTGGAAAACGCACTGAAAGTCGTGGCGTTTCTGAAGGATCATCCGATGGTGGCACGTGTCAATCATCCTTCTCTTTCCACAGGCAGGGAAAAGGAACGATACGACAGCTATTATCCCTACGGCGGCGGCTCGATCTTTACATTTGAGCTGCGCGGTACAAGGACTCAGGCACAGAAATTCACGGAATCGCTTCGGTTGTTCTCGCTTTTGGCGAATGTGGCGGATGTCAAGTCGCTGGTGATCCATCCGGCGTCTACCACACACGCACAGATGACCGAATCTGAATTGCATCATGCCGGGATCTCTCCAATGACGATCCGTCTTTCGATTGGAACCGAGCATATTGACGACCTGCTTCAGGATCTTGAAGCAGGATTCCAGGCAGTGATGTCCTGAAGACGGCAAAATATAAAAAATCACCTGACAGTATGGCTGCAATTTTCCTGCATGCATACAGTCAGGTGACTTTTTTATAAGAGGAACAGCATGTGAATCATTACAACAGCGTAAATCGATAATAACAATTTTCACCGGCGTATTGCACTGCAAGTGCCTTTGATGGATCAACGCCTTCGATTTCATATACCAGCACAGTATACGTATCACTGACGTCCTTTCCGTCTGTTATGCCAGCACCCAGATAGGTGAGTGTACTGCTATCTACGGTTTCATAATTTGTCTGATAGCGTGCTTTGTCCCATGTGAGCATATTGTAGAGATAGATGTTCTGGCGGATCGGCGGGGCGTCGTTTACTGGTTCTGTCTGGGCGCTTGTTGGTTGTGTGACCGGAGCCGTTTCAGTGACAGCTACTGTTGTATCTGTTGCACCGGTTGCAGATGCCATTGTCGTTCCGGGTGGGGATGTTTCCGGATGCTGTGCATGATGGGGCTCAGTTTGCGTTGCCGCATTTGTCGTTTGTGTCGGAGATGATTTTGTTGTCATGCCGGCTGGTTCGGTGTTGTTTTGCATGTGTGCCATTGTATCCGTAATGGGCTGTGCATCGCGGTCTGCCTGTGTCGTTTCCATTGACGGCGGTACGGATGCATCGGCTTGTACTGTCGACTCGCATTGCGCGGTATCGGTTGTCATAGCGATGGTTTGTGTTTGTGTATGACGCGTTACCTCAGTGCCCGGAATATCGGGTTGCTGTTCTGTGACAGTCGGCGGTAGAACTTCAAGCTGTTGTGTGCTATCTTGCGGCAGTCGGGTGTGTGCAGAAAAGATGACCATCATCACACAAGCCATCGCTGCCGCACCGATTCCGACACTGACCTGCCATCGCAGATACCATGGCTTTTTTGGCTTGACCTGCTGTGCGCTGCTCTTCAGGATTGCATGATACATGCGTTCTCTTGCATCTGTATCAGGTCGGATCGGTTCGAGCGCATTTCGAATTTGACTGCGCATGGTGTTATGATTCTTTGTCATCCGATTCACCTCCCAGAAGTTTGGACAGGCGTTTTCTGCCGCGGTGCAGCAGCGAACGCACAGTGGATTCTTTCTTTCCGAGCAGCTCGGCGATCTCTGCGCCGGAATAGCCCTCATAATAGAACAGATAGATCACAGTTTTATATTGATCGGGCAGACGTATCACAGCTTCCAAGACTTCTTGGCGCATCTGATGTTCTGCCATATTTGCCGATTCGTTGGGCGGCGACCAGTTCTTGAAATCGCTTCGTCTTGTGCGCGTCCAATTGCGCAGAGCATTTTTACAGAGATTCGAGGCGGTGACGATGAGCCACGCTCTGGCGTGTTCATCCGATTCCCACCGGTGGAGTGGTTGCTGCATGGCACGGACAAAGGTTTCTTGTGTGAGATCCTCGGCGTCCATCTGATTTTTCATTCGGATATAACAAAGCCGGTATACGGCGTCCACATGCCGCGCATAAAACTGTGCAAAGTCGATCTCTTCCTGCGGCATGTCGTATTTCCTCCCATCTTTCTGTGTTGCAGCTTTTTTGCGTCTCGATTCTGATTATAACATGAAATCCGATCGAATTGCAAGCAATTTATCTGTGAATACACAAATATCGGGTAGGCTGTGCATAATCCGCGCAGCCTATCCCATAATTTGTATCCTTTCTGTTCCGGTGGCAGATGACGAAGTGCATTTCCTTTTACACATCGTTGTTTCCGTCTGCCGCCGAATTCTGCAATCAGGCAGGAAAATCCCTTCATAACAGATACAATTTTGTGCATCAGAATGTTGCATTCCAATTCAAGTAATGAAAAAGTTTGTAGGATTCAACAAAAAAACGATCTTATTTTTATACAAATGCAACAGTTTTACGACATTTCTCGAAGAAAGTCAGAAAAAGGTTTCTTTTAAGGCGGAATTGTGTTATAATAAAAGGGAATCTACGCGTTTTCGCGTGCAGAACTTGTATTCACAATCGTCTGAGAATACAGAAAGGTGGTTCTCATGAACAAATATAAGAAGCTGGTTTCGAACACTTTAATTTTCGCGATCGGCTCATTCGGCTCTAAGATCCTGCTGTTATTGTTGACAAGACTTTATACGGGAAATATCAATCCGAGTGACAACAGTACCAAAGAGCTGCTGGAACTGACGGCAAATTTCTTAATCCCCATTATTACATTCTCTATTGCAGAGGCTGTGATCCGCTATGGCGTAGACCGTAATTATGACAATCGTAAGATCTTTACCTCTGCCTGTGTGGTTGAGGCCATGGGGATTCTGCTTTTGCTGGTGCTGTCGCCGCTGTTGATGTTTCTGCCCTATACCGAAGGGTATGTGGCGCTCTTAGTGATCTATTGCATCACATCCGGATTCCGCCAAATTGCATCCCAATTTGTCCGCGCCAGGGGACTGGTTAAGCTATTTGCCGTGGATGGAATCTTAGCGACGCTGACGCTCTTTATCTTCAACGTGACGTTTATCGCTGGATTCCATTTGGGTGTTACGGGCTTTATGATCTCGGTTATTCTCTCCGACCTGCTCTCTGGGATTTTTCTTTGGGCAGTGGCAGGGCTGCCGCAGTTTTTCCGGCTGCGCTATCTTGATAAGCGTGTCACACGGATGATGCTGGGCTTTTCCATCCCATTGATTCCATCGGCACTGCTCTGGCTCGTAACGGGCTTTTCTGATCGTCTTTTCATCCGTTACATGCCGGGACCGAGCGGACTGGTCGGTGAAACGGCTGCCGGTATTTACGGTGTTTCGACTAAGATCCCGAACCTGATCTCAACGATCTCAACGATCTTTTTTCAAGCATGGAATATGTCGGCGATCGAGGAGAACAACTCTAAAGACCGCAGCCATTTTTATCAGCGCATCTTTGACGCATACCAGTCGTTTATGTTCATTGCTAGTGCATTCCTGATCGTATTTGTGCGGGTGCTCTCGGATATTTTGATCAATTCGGATACATATCCGGAGTATGCCACGGCATTTCGCTATACGCCGGTGTTGATTATCGGCGTACTCATGATGTGTTTTAACCAGTTTTTGAGCAGTATCTACACTGCCACACAGCACACCACACACTCGTTTTGGACAAGTCTTGTGGCAGCAGTGGTAAATGTGGTGCTGAATATTGTGATGATTTATCTCTGGGGCATTATGGGCGCCGCGATCGCCACATTCATCAGCTATTTTGTGAGCTATTGTATTCGAATTGTGGACGCCAGACGCTATGTGCCGTTTCCGGTAAATCATGCGAAATTTGTTGCAAACACTGGCATTCTGTTCCTGCTTGGCATTGTGGTCGTTGATGCGCCGCCGCTGTGGATCCTGATTCTTGCTGTCGGGCTTGTCTTTATGGTGGCATATAATTTCAGCGAGGTAATTCCGACCCTGCAAAAGCTCAGACATCGTCGGTGATTCCATATAACGAAACGCAAACAAGGAGGTCTTGACTATGGCAACCCCACACAACGCGGCATCTCCCGGTGAGATTGCCGAAACCGTCCTGATGCCGGGTGATCCGCTTCGGGCGAAGTTTATTGCAGAACAATTTCTGGAAGACGCAGTCTGTTACAACACCGTACGCGGAATGTATGGTTATACGGGAACATATCGCGGCGTGCGGCTTTCTGTACAGGGCAGCGGCATGGGCATGCCCTCGATCGGCATTTATTCCTATGAACTCTATCATGAATACGGCGTAAAGCGCATTCTGCGTGTAGGTACTGCCGGTGGCGTTTCTGACGAAATCCAGCTGCGCGATGTTGTGCTGGGTCAGGCGGCATGTACTGATTCCAAATATGCGGCGCAGTTCGGACTGCCTGGCACCTATGCGCCGATTGCATCCTATGCACTACTTGAGAAAGCGGTGTCTGCGGCAAAACGTCTTGGCATTTCAGTACATGTGGGCAATTTGTTGTCGACTGACTGTTTCTATTGCGAGCCGAGCCCACTGCCAAAATGGGCAAAGATGGGGGTGCTTGCGACAGAAATGGAGGCTGCGGCGCTCTATATGAATGCGGCATATGCTGGGAAAGAGGCGCTCTGTATTGCGACGGTTTCTGATTGTCCACTGCGGGGCGAATTCACCACTGCACAAGAGCGTCAGACCACGTTTGTGGATATGATGCGGCTGGCGTTGGAAACTGCGGCAGATGCAACGGAGTAAGGCTTGCGGTGATTCACAGCATACACACAGAAGAAATGTTTGTAAGATGGTGTTATGCGAATACAAGCTAAAATAAAATATGAATGCCCTTTCCAAGTCAGGGATGATTTGGAAAGGGCATTTATGTTAGAATTTCATGCAAAAAGAGTCACCGCACAAAACGGCAACCCTTTTTCAGAATATAAATCGAAAATATAAAATGATCAGTTAATAATAGTAACTTCGCTGTCCTTGTCAAACAGGTGAATCTTGTTCGGGTCAAGCGCAATCTTGATCTCATCCTGTGGACGTGCAGTCGAGCGCGGGTCAACGCGTGCTGTCAGTGGAATGCCAACACAGTTGAGGTACAAGAAGGTTTCTGCACCCATCATTTCCGTAATTTCTACTGTACAGTCAATGATACCAGTGGTTGCATTCGACAGGAACATCTCATCGTCGTGCAGTGCCTCCGGACGGATGCCAAGGATGACTTCCTTGTCGACATAGTCTGCCAGAGCCGGTGTTACCTTTGCAGCCGGGATCTCGATTTGATACTTTACAGCCTTTGAAGTCTTGGTTGCTTCTGCACCGAATTCAACGTAGTAGTGATCTGCCTTCTTCAGAACAGCGTCTACGAAATTCATCTGCGGTGAGCCAAGGAATCCAGCAACGAACTTGTTGCCCGGCTTCTCGTACAGGGTCTGCGGGGTATCGATCTGCTGGATGACACCATCCTTCATAACCACGATGCGGTCACCCATGGTCATAGCCTCGGTCTGGTCGTGGGTTACGTAGATAAAGGTCGTACCCAGCTTCTTATGCAGTTTTGCAATTTCCGTTCTCATCTGTGCACGGAGCTTTGCGTCGAGGTTTGACAACGGCTCGTCAAGCAGGAACACCTGCGGGTTACGAACGATTGCACGACCCAGCGCAACACGCTGTCTTTGACCACCGGACATCGCCTTCGGCTTACGGTCGAGCAGGTGGCTCAGGTCGAGGATCTTTGCAGCCTCTTCTACCTTTCTTGCAATCTCATCCTTCGGAACCTTACGCAGTTTCAGACCAAATGCCATATTGTCAAATACGGTCATGTGCGGATACAGCGCGTAGTTCTGGAATACCATGGCGATATCTCTGTCCTTCGGTGCGATATCATTGACCAGACGATCGCCGATATACAGCTCACCTTCCGAGATTTCTTCCAGACCTGCGATCATACGCAACGTAGTAGACTTACCACAGCCAGAAGGACCAACCAGTACGATAAATTCCTTATCCTTGATTTCGAGGTTAACGTCCTTTACTGCAACAACGTTTCCCGGATACTTCTTATAAATATGTCGAAGTGATAAACTTGCCATTCGTGCAGTTCCTCCTAAAAACAGATTTTCCGATCCGGCGAATCGCATTGGGGTTCATGCGGATCCGCTTTCGGTGACAATATAATCATACCAAATTATAAAACAATTTTCAAGTCGTTTATTGCCCAAATTTCTGCGGTTACATTTATCAATTATGACGAACTTTTTTTTAGAATTTGTAGCATGGTTGCAAAATCGCTCCGACTTTTCAAGATTTTTTGGATATCTTCATCACCGAGCCTTCGGCATGCGCCGCAAGGCAGATCCGGGGGCAAAATCAGTCCGCCAATGGCAATGCGCTGCAGCGATTGAACATGATTGCCAAGCGCCGCCATCATGCGCCGCACCTGATGATATTTCCCTTCATGGAGCTGTACGAGCACTTTGTTTTCTGTCCCGGGAATGCATGCGGCCTTCGCCGGTATACAGTGTGCGCCATCGGCAAGGGTAATGCCGTCTGCAAAGCGCTGTGCATAGAACGACTCCCATGGACGAGCAAGCTCAATGACGTAATACTTTTCTGCGTGGCTGCGTGCGGCGGTGATCTGGTGCGAGAGCTGGCCGTCATCGGTCAGAAGCAGCATGCCAGTAGAGTCTTTGTCAAGCCGACCGACGGGTTGAAGATCTTTTCGCATCAGTTCTGGCGGTATCAGTTCGAAGACAATGTGCTGTCCCGGTTCATGTGCGGAACAGACATAGCCCCGGGGCTTATTGAGCAGTATATACAAATAAGTATCTCCTGGCACATGTTTGCCTTCAAGGCAGATCCGCTGGCGCTGCGGCTGGATTGTCTGACCAGCCTGACGGACTACTATGTCGTCGACAGTTACTGCCCCATTCTGGATCATCTGGCGCAGCTGACGGCGCGTATACATGGTTCGGGCGGATAGAAACTGATCTAAGCGCATAAGGGGGATCACCTCTTTCTGGCGGTTCTGTTTTCCGGTTTGTCCGCATATACATACCACAACAAATTCTGTAGGGGAGGAAAATGCAGGCATGGGAAGACGTGGCGTATTGATTTTGGGAATTTTGGGGTTTGCATTGGGAAGTATATGGCTATGTCGTTTGGTGTCACTGCAGAAAGATACTGAACCGGTGCCGATCGTACTTGCCGATGGGACAGCACGCGCTGCATTTTTAGAGGCACAGGGCGTTCCCGAACCAGTCTGTATTGCGACCGAAACGGTGCGTCTCCCGGGCACGGCAGAGGGCGCATATCAAGAATATGCCGCAATGCAAGATTCTCAAGGGTTGCCGCTGATGACGCATCTGGGAGAGTCTGCAACGCGCTATACCTTTACATCGCAGGAAGACAATGGGGTAGATACATGGCGCACAGAACTGCTTCTGAGCGATACGGATCAACTGATCGGTGCGATTCGATATGACCCGATAACCCGGGATACACAGACATTGTATACGGTGTCAGATAACCCCTAAAGGATCATAATGTCCGCCGCAGAACATCGATGTCATATTCCGGCACAAGCAGCACAAGCGGCACAGCTGCCCCGCCAATCTCGATCGGATAATACGCCGGAATTGTCACGCGCGTACCAGAAGCGTTGTATGTGAGTCCATAAATTTCATAGGGTGTGTCCTCTGTGATAATCTCTGCGTCCCGATCTTTTGTAACCCAGCCGCGCAACGGGCCATCACCTTTATTCCATCGTGCGAGTCCGACGCGCCGTTCGATGCGATCGGCTTCGTGAATTGCGCGGATGGGAATTTTCCAGATGAGTTCTCGTTCGTCGTCCATTAGACACAGCTGCTCTTCCTGCCGCCAGATCGAAAGCGACGTATTGGTAAACCAGGTTTCGCCGTTATCCGAATCTGTTGTCTCATGGTGAAGGACATCAATCTGGGGGCACTGTTCCGGCACGCCAGCCTCCTGTCGCTGTTTGCTGAAATTGCGGTAGGTTTGGTGCATTGCGCCGTAATAGAGTTTCGTCATCTTTTGTTTCCACTGCCGGTTGTAGTGCTTTTCATACCAACGCGTCGCAGGAAACATCAACACACCAATCATCACTGGCAGATACACCAGCGGCAAAAACGGGAGACGATCTGCCTTTAGCACCGCCGCAAGCAGGCGAAAGCTCATCAGAATGCCAAACACGATCAGCGCCGCAGCGCATTTGCGCAGCTTTTCACAGAGATATAGCTGGTCTTCCGCCGCCTGCCGAATCTCCGATTCTTCTGCCTGGATCGATGCGCCTGCCTGTCGCCGTGCACGTCCCCACGAGAGAGAACTGGCACGAAATGCAAAGCCGTATTCAAGATAGTCTGTCGGATTGGTGTCAAAAAAGTTGAATGGTTTATTTGTCAAAGACATGTAAGAGCCCACCGATAAACGGCAGTTCCTTTGCCTTGCCGGTGGCAGCATTGACGATACCCAGGATCATTAGTGCCAGTACCGCAAGCGGCAGCACCAGCGAGATGATATCGCCAACCACTGGGATCCAGCCAAGCACTGCACCGGCAACCATACAAATGATGTTGAATAAAAACAGGATAAAACCCTGGTTGGCGTGGTATTTGGCATAGCGCGAACTTCCGCCATTGACCAGAAGTGGCAGAATAAATAAGATGCCCACATATGACAGCGCCGCCCAGATCTTATTGCTCTGGATGTCTTGGGTGTCATACATGGTTGATTGATCGGGTGTGTTCAGATAATCATTCAGATTTTTTGACATAGTTATGATCTCCTTTGGTTTGAAGTTTTTTTGAGACGGATTTTTCGGACGGCGGCGGATCGAGGGCACTGATTGCCGCGATAAATCCAGCCACATCTGTGAAATCCTGATAGACAGAGGCGAATCGGATGTATGAAACGGCATCGATCGCCTTGAGCTGTTCCATCACCGCATTGCCGATCTCCACAGAAGTCACAGTGCTGCGCATTTCATTGGCATATTGTGATTCCATGCGATCAATTAGCGCATCGATTTGTTCTGCGCTCACCGGACGCTTTTTGATGGCGTTTAGGATGCCGATCATGAGCTTATCGCGATCAAATGCTTCGAACGATCCGTTGCGCTTTTGTACCATTAGAAGTGGGCGTTCTACGACTTCATAGGTCGTGAATCGCTTCCCACAGCGTGCACATTCCCGGCGGCGGCGGATCTTAGTTTCCGTCGGACGTGAATCCATGACGCGGGTATCATCTTCCCCACAATATGGACAATTCATGTTTTGCTCGCCCCTTTCTCTGCTGCACGGATCCGGCTTTGCAGCAGCGTATAATTGCTTACAAGCTCTGGCAGGTCGGAAAAGCCGCTGCGGTATAGTTCCAGGATGACAGAACAATCCGGGCTGACGCGTGCGAGTTCCTGCAAAAATGCATCGACCTGAAACCTGCCTTTTCCAATGGGCAGACAGTCGCCGTATTCTCCGTGGTCGCTGATGTGGACATGCACAATGCTGCTGCCGAGGGTACGCAGCATTGTCATTGGGGATTCGCCGGCACGTACCGCTTGTTTGATATCAAGAACAAATTTTGCATCACTACCGAGCGCATCGCGCATTTGTTTGAGAAATGAAAGGGACGCGCTGGTACAACGTGCGACATTTTCCTGCGCCACCGTAATGCCATAGCTTTTTCCAAGCTCTACAAGCCGCAGGAAACGTTCGAAATAGAGCGCCGTGTTCATGGACGAAGCCGGAACCTTATTGCCGTGGAGCACAAAGATTGTTGCACCAAGGCGCTGCATCGCCGTAAAGTAGAGTCGGCAGTATTCGAGATAATCTTCAAGGCGGCGTGGATAATTGGAAAAGAGCATCATTGGCTCAATCTCACCGGTATAGGGATGCAGCGAATGACAGGTTATTTCAAATCGCCGCATGAGTTTTGAAAGTGTATCGATAAAGCCGGTGCGCAGCTCACTATGGGTGTTGATGAAAATTTCAACATGTCCTACGCCAGCAAGCGCCAGATCATAAAGTGCTTCTTCGACCACACGCGGATAAAGACATGCCGTCGAAACGCCGGCACGCAGCATGCAGATCACTCCTTTCGAACCAATATTCCCCATGATCCTGCTATCATTATAACATAAGCCATTGAAAATTTCAATAGAATTTTCGCAAATGGTGCGATCTTTCCAACAGCTCCTCCCCATTTTAAGTGGAAACAATCCGAATAGCTGCCTATGCAAAAAGCAGCCGTCTGGGAAAGAGGGCTGCTTTTTATCTGATCATTGCATGCACTCCCGATTAGGGGGAGTGGCAAATCGCGGATCAGTCAGTATCTGTGGTGATCTGTCTGGTATATGCCACAAGCTTGTCCATGCATGCTTCAAATTCCACGCCATACCACGGTGCCTGGTCATGCGGCAGAGTTTCAAGATCCGGCAGCGTTGTCTCCATGGTGTCTGCGGTGAAGTTGACCGCGATGGAGAGTGCCTGTTCCATCGATGCCCCGCGCACCAATGCACCAGACAGTACACTTGAAAAGACATCGCCCGTGCCGTGCATTGCTCTTGGGACATGGTTGCGGAATGCACTGCAAAATGTGTCTGTTTCTCTGTCATAGGCAACTGCACCGTGATGAGTATTGTCATAGCGGATGCCCGTCAGCACTGCCGTACGGCATCCGAGATCCGTCAGCGCACGCAGATAGGTTGTAATATCCTTTTCCTTATATGCTTCCATATAGGGCTGTTCAAGCAGCAGTGCTGCCTCCGTGAGGTTCGGGACGATGACATCTGCCTTTTCGCAAAGCTTGCGCATCTGGGAAGCAAAGTCCGGCGTGAATCCGGCATAGAGCTTTCCGGCGTCGCCCATAACAGGATCGACCACGATCCGGGTGTTTTCTTCGCCAAAGGTGTCAATAAAATCAGCCACCATCTGCACCTGTTCGCGTGAGCCGAGATAGCCAGTGTAGATACCATCAAAGTGGAGCTTCAGGCTATTCCAGTGCGCCGTGATCTCCGGAATATCGGTGGTTAGGTCGCGGAACGTATATCCGGTAAATCCGCCGGTGTGGGTAGAAAGCACTGCTGTCGGAATCACAGCCGTTTCCACACCCATGGCAGAAATCAGCGGCAATGCCACCGTCAGGGAACATTTTCCGAAACAGGAAATATCCTGGATGGTTACAATTCGTTTAAGCATAGTTTATTCCTCTTTTTCTATGGGTTGATTGGATTTTACAAGCATATGCTGAACATGTGCTTTCATTGCCGTAAAACTCTCTTCGCTGATGACGTGTTCCATGCGGCACGCATCCTCTGCGGCAGTTTTCGGCGAAACGCCGAGCGCTTCGAGCCAGCTGGTCAGAAGCAGATGGCGTTCATAGATTTTTTCGGCAATCCTGCGCCCGGCATCTGTTAGGGTAATTGCGTTTGATTCGTCTACGGCGACCAGACCGTTTTCTCTCAGATTTTTCATGGCAATACTCACGCTCGGTTTGGAGAATTCCATTTGATTTGCAATATCAACGGCGTGAACACTTCCATTGCGATTATACAAGATTAGGATGGTTTCTAAATAATCTTCTGCAGATTTCTGGATTTTCAAATGCATCTCCTCCGTTGTCCGAATTTGTATTTCATTATACCATAATCTCAGATAGATTGCAAGCCAAAATCATACAAAAACTGCCGCTGCACCTTTTATACGAATCATAAGGTACAGCGGCTTGGCTATTATAATTGAAGAGAATGTGTGGTTATTCTTTCGTCTGTTCTTCTGGATCGGCTGCGGATTTTGTGTCATCTTCGACCGCAGATGCGTGCCCAATCTGGTGGAGACTCGCATGTGTCAGCGTCTGTTCATAGGATGCCACTTGTTCTGTTGCTTCATCATCTTCTGCATCCGTTTCTTCGAGGATTCCGCGATAGCCGTCGTCCGGGCGGACCTTTTCTGCCTGCTTTTCTGCCAGCTCTTTCCGGCGAGCACGCTCTTCGGCAGTCAGCATGTTGTGTTTGACAATACGTACCGCCACAAATACGACAACCACGATCACAACGGCCACGCCGGCATAGAATAAGAATGCTGTCCAGTCAAAGTTGATGGAGTCAAAATTCACCTTAACTTCACAGTTGTCTACATAGTCCGATGCTGCGCCAGTGAATCCCCGCAGCACAAAGCCATCTACTGCTATGATTTCAAGCGTTGTGCCTGAATCGGAATTGACTGTGATCACATCGTCTTCATCTACCTCTGCGTCTTCTTCCGGTGAAGTGCAGCCAAAGGCATAGTCACCGATCGCAGAAACACGTTTTGGTAAACGCACTTCTGAAAGTGCATCGCAGCAGAAGAATGCATAGTCGCCGATCTCTAGCGCATCGCCTTCCCCGCCGTCTTCTTCATCTGCACCGGCAAATGTCACAGAGGAAAGCGCCGTACAGTCAGAAAAAGCCGTTGTGCCAATGGTTGTTACAGTTTCCGGGATCGTGACCGAATCGAGCGATGTACAAAATTCAAAAGCCATTTCGCCGATATATTGCAGATCATCGTTGAATGTCACCTGTTCGAGATGTGTGGCGGAGAAAAATGCGCCGGCATAGATCACAAGTGTTCCGTCTGGAATGGAAAATCCGGCATCCGTGCGTCCGGCAGGGTAGAGGTAGAGGATCGTCTGGTCGGTATTATATAGGGTGTTGTCCTGTACCGTATAATTCGGATTGCCGTCCTGCACAAGGATCGTTTCGAGCGACTGGCAGCCGATGAATGTCATTGCGCCGATATCTTCGAGCGTGGCAGGAATCACAAATTCAGTCATACCCATACAGCCATAGAATGTATAGTTGCCGAGAGCGGTCACATTTTCCGGGATCTCTGCCGTTTCTAGTGCAATACAGTAATAAAACACCTGATCGCCAAGCGTTTCCACGCTTTCTGGCAGTGTTACTTCTTTGAGCGAAGTACAATAGCCAAATGCCATATCACCGATCGAAACGGTGTCGTTGCCAAGCGTCAGATCCGTGAGCGCTGTGCAGTTGAAAAAGCATCCTGCCGGAATTTCTGTCACGCTGTCCGGGATCGTCATAGAGGTCAGGCTGGTACATCCGTAAAATGCCGCATCTCCGATTTCTGTGACGGAGGTCGGGATCGTGATGGCTTGGAGCGAACTGCATTGTGCAAATGCCTCTTCACCGATCGAAACAATATTATAGCCATCAATCTTTGGCATAATGCTGACATGGGTTGCCGCATCACTGCACGCCGTTACGGCAACATCAGTATTGTTCAGGATCGTATAGGTCAGCGTGCCGTCATCAAAAGTATTGGTGCTTTCGCTTTCCTCTTCTGCCCAGACAAGACCCGGCGCAGCCATCACTGCACAAAATCCCGTCAGCAAGATGCTGGTCAGCAAAGCTATCCCGGTTCGCAGCATTCCCATGCTACGATTATTCTGCTTCATGTTTTGTTTCCTTTCCGCCGGATTGGTATGATACCGGCACTAGAGTTGCTTTACACAAATATTATCGTTTGTGATGCTTTTTCGCAGATCCATGTGTGCCGCGTTCCGGCGCATGGCGGCTTGTGGGTCGAATGCGATTGTGATTGCGGCGTATAAGCACAAGCGTTATGATACCGGCCGCCAGTATCACCACCACACCGCCGGCAATGAGCCACACAGCAATGCTGCTCTCGCCGTGTTCCCACCGGTTAAGGTAGTCGCGGACGGCGTCGCTGCCACCATTGCGGATCACAAGCTGATCCATGCGCTCCATCTGGCTAGTCTCTGACGAATCATAGTATCCAAGCGCCATATCACCGACTTCTGTTATGGTGGACGGAAGCGAAATCTCTTTGAGTGCAGCACAGTTATAGAAGCACTGTTCGCCGATCGTTGTTACGCCCTCTGGCACTGTGATGGACTCCAGCGCCGTACAGGCATAAAAACAATGATCGCCGATCGTTTCCAGCGTTGAGGGCAGTGTGATCTCTGTCAGTGCCATGCAATAGGCGAGCGCCGCACCATCGAGTGTGGTCACACCTTCCGGAATCGTGATAGATGCAAGACTGGTGCAGTAATAAAAGCAGTCCTCGCCGATCTCCGTTACCTGATTCAGATCGATCGCCTGAAGCGTGGTCGAGCCGATAAAGCTCCAGTTTTCGAGCTTTGTACAGTTATCCGGTACGGTGTAATCCGCCTGTGCATATGCCTGTGGATAGCGGATCAAAACCGAGCCATCTTTGGTGAAGAGCACGCCATCCTGCGATGTGTAGGCCGGATTGTCCGGTGCCACCATGATCTCTGTCAATGCCTGGCAGCCATCGAAGGCATAGCTGCCGATCTGGCTGCACGCCGCTGGAATTGAAATGCCAGTGAGCTTCTGGCAGTTCTGGAATGCATAGTCGCCAATGGAAGTCAGGCTTTTCGGAAGGGTGAACTCTGTTAGACCTGTACAGCTATAAAACGTTTCATTTCCGATTGATTGCAGTGTGTCAGGAAGCGTTACGTTCCCTAAAACGCTGCATCCATAAAAGAGGGCATCCGGCAGCGTCGTCACCGACGAAGGGATCTCTATGGACAAAAGTGTCGTGCAGGATTCAAATGCACCCGGACCGATTTCCCGTAAGCTCTCCGGCAATGTCACCTCATATAAGATGGAACAAGAGGCAAAGGCACTTTCGCCGATTACTTCGATCCCTTCCGGAATTTCGATCGTGGTCAAAAAGTTACAGCTCATAAATGCCGCATCGCCGATCTCTGTTACCGGTATGCCATCGATTTCCGTTGGGATCTCGATCTGGCTTGCCGCAGTATCACAGGAGGTGATGACAATGCCGTTCCCGTCGTCTGTCTGGTGATAAGTGAAGACATCATATACCAGATCATCTGAAGTGTCGATCACAATACCGCTTTCTTCTGCATTGCTGCTTTCTTCGGCGTATGCCGGCAATGCGATCTGTATGCCGGAACAGAAGATCCATGTTGCTATTGCGAGTTTCCAGAGCCTGTTCATTTTGTCTCCTCATTGGATGAGTCTTTTTTCGCCTTCTTTCTGCCGCTGAACACCAATACAACGCCGATGATCAATACTGCCAGCGCCGCGGCACTGATCAGGATCCATTTTCCATATGTCTGCCAGAAGGCAGTATCTTCTTCAATAGCCTGCACAGTGTTCGATGCGGTATCCACCTCTTCGGTCATGACGCTGCGGAATACAAAGTGGTTTTCATAGTCGTTTTCTTCATCAATTTCTGTACAATAAGTCTGTGCCTGTGAACCGACCGTGCCGTAGATGACAAAGTCTTCCACCTGCGTTACAGTATCTGTCTCATAGCCGAAAGCCGAAAATCCGATGGCAGTCACGCTTGCCGGAATGGTGACTTCCGTCATGGCTGTGCCGGCAAATGCGGACATTTTTACCGTCTGCAATCCATCCTGTAACTCGATCTCCGCGAGGTTTTCGCATGCAGCAAATGCTTCAGCGCCGATGATCTCAAGCGACGACGGAAATGTGATCTCCGTCAGCCCATTGCAGTAGATGAATGAATCGTTGCCGATTTCTAACAGCGATTCCGGTAGCTCTAGCGACGTCAGCGGTGTATAAGCAAATGACCAGTCATCGATATAGAGCAAGCTGTCCGGGAACACCACCGAGGTCAGCGGTGCATTTGCGAATGCCGACGACCAGATCTCTATTACGCCGTCTGGGATGGTGAATGTCGTTGCATCAAGTCCTGTCGGATAGGCAATCAGATATTGTCCATCTGATGAATACAGCACACCATCTTGTGTCATGTATGCGGGATTGTCTTCTGCCACGATAAATTCTTCAATCGAGTTGCAACCATAGAAACACGAGTCGTCGATAAACTCGATCGTTTCCGGCAGCGTCAGCGTCACGATTGAATCCTGATTGACAAATGCACCGCCGTCGATCTCTGTCACGGTATAGCCATCGAGTTCCGCCGGAACAACAAGGTCTGTTTCTTCGGTGATGCACTGATAGAGTACTGCAGTGCCGTCGTCGTTGGGTATGTAGGTAAAGTCACCGCTGGTAAAGTGTTCTTCTTCCTGTGAGGATTCGCTGTCGTATGCCTGCGTGGTGCTTTCATCCACAGCGGTGCTGTCTTCGGCGGATGCCGTTAGTTCCGTAGGGGATAGCGAGGCGGCAAGAGCCACAAGAAGTGTCATCCATAAAGTAATGTGATTTCGTTTCATGTTTTCTGATTTCCTTTACTGATTCCATTTATTCGACTGTCACGGATTTCGCCAGATTGCGTGGCTTATCCACGTCGTTGCCTTTGAGTACGGAAGTGTAATATGCGATCAGCTGGAGCGGCACTACTGCGATCATCGGCATCAGAAGGTCATCAAAATCCGGCAGCCCATATTTCAGGTCGGCAGCTTCCGGGTCGATCTGGTCGCTCTCGCGGCAGATGAGGATCACTCTTGCGCCGCGCGCCTTGACTTCCTTGATATTGCTGATCGTTTTTTCCCGTAGTGCTGTCTGGGTAGCAACGGCAATGACCGGCATGTTTTCTGTGATCAGCGAGATTGTACCATGCTTGAGTTCTCCTGCCGCATAGGATTCGGAGTGGATATAAGAGATCTCCTTGAGTTTCAATGAACCTTCCATGCTCAGCGCATAGTCCAGCCCTCTGCCGATGTATAACAGGCTGTCGGCGGTGATGAGGGAAGAGGCAATATACTGCATCTGTTCCTTGTGCTCTAAGATGCCGGTGATACAGTCTGGTGTCTGCTGTAATAGCGTCACAAGTTTGCGGCATTGAGATTCATCGATCTTTCCTACTGCAAGCGCCAGTTCAAAGGCAAACAGGTACATTACTGCGATCTGTACCATATACGCCTTGGTAGAAGCCACAGCGATTTCCGGTCCCGCGTGGGTGTAGATGAGCATATCGGCTTCTCGTGCGATTGAGCTTCCCATGGCGTTGACAATTGCAAGCGTTTTTGCGCCAAGTTCTTTTGCCAGACGCATGGCGGCTAAACTGTCTGCGGTTTCGCCGGACTGGGAGATGATGATAACCAGATCGCCTTCGCCCACTAGGGGATCCCGATAACGGAATTCCGATGCGATATCCACCGTCACCGGCACTCGTGCCAGTTTTTCGATGACATATTTTCCAACGGTTCCGGCGTGCATGGCAGTGCCACACGCCACCACATGGATATGCCGGAATGCACGCAGCACCTCGGGCGTGATGCCGCACTCTTCGAGATTTGGCAGACCGTCGCGGATGCGCGGCGAAATTGTATTGTGGATTGCCGTCGGCTGTTCGTGGATCTCCTTTAACATAAAGTGTGCAAAGCCGCCCTTACCGATTGCCTCTACATCCCAATCGGCAGTTTTTAGTTCTTTTTTCACCGGCTGGCCGAATGCATCATAAATATGTACGCCATCGTCGCCCAGCACCGCGATCTCTTCATGCTCGAGTAGATAATAATTCCGGGTGTACTCGATGATCGCCGGGACGTCGGACGCAATAAAGCTCTCGCCCTCGCCCACACCCACGATCAGTGGACTCTCGCAGCGTACTGCATAGACCTGGTGTGGATGATCGGCAAAGATGATCCCCAGCGCATAGGAACCTTCTAAATCGCGGATTGTTTCCGAGATCGTTTGGATCGGGCTGCCGTTATAGCGATAGTCCAAAAGCTTTGCCACAACCTCGGTATCCGTATCGCTGTCAAAAGTGACGCCCTTTGCCGCCAGATAATCTTTCAATTCTTTGTAATTTTCAATAATACCGTTATGAACGATTGAAACTCTGCCGCCGCTGTGTGGATGTGAATTCACATCTGATGGCTCGCCGTGTGTTGCCCAGCGGGTATGGCCTATGCCGACCTGACCGGACGGCCTGCCCTCATGCTTCATTTTTTCTTCGAGGTCTTTCAGTCTGCCCTTTGATTTTGCCACCGTGATCTTCCCATCCTGGAACACAGCGATCCCGGCTGAGTCATAGCCGCGATATTCCAGCTTAGAAAGTCCGTTCATCAAAACATCTGTACAGTTTCGTTTCCCGACATATCCCACAATTCCACACATAAGCGTGCCTCACTTTCCTTCGGTTCCCGTGATTCAGAAGATACCTGTATCCGGGGTACTATGTCCGAGATCGCACCTGCGCCGGACATCACATATTATAAATTATACCATATCCCTAGTGGAAATGCAACTTCTTTTTCATGAAAACTGCGTGATAGATCCACGTAAGCCTTGTGTGTCGCTTCGGCAGCACACAGTAAAATTCTTATTTTTGCACCGGAATGGAAAAATGCTGCATTTTCATTTTCTCTGGATTCTTTTTTTCAGAAAAACAGAATTGATTTTCTGATAGAAAGGCATAATGCAAATAATTGTGATAATTTTCGATATAAATTCTTTTGAAAACAAAAAATAAAAAAATAAGCTTGACAAGCAAAAAAAGCTGTGCTATAATAATAAACGTTGCAGCGCTGGTGTAGCTCAGTTGGTAGAGCAGCTGATTTGTAATCAGCAGGTCGGGGGTTCAAGTCCGTCCACCAGCTCCAATATTCTACAACATACATATGTTTTCTGGGGGAGTTCCCGAGCGGTCAAAGGGGGCAGACTGTAAATCTGTTGCTTTATGCTTCGATGGTTCGAATCCGTCCTCCCCCACCAAAGAACAGGTAGACTCTTCGGGAGTTTACCTGTTTTTTATTGTTTTAGCCCATGTGTATGCTTGTAGACCAAAATTCAAGTGTACGCGTGCAAAGACGGCGCGGGGAAAAACTGCCGCACTTGCATGTCAGTGCCGCACAGGAAAGAGGAAGAATATATGATACGAGAGGATCTCAGAAATGTTGCCATTATCGCCCATGTTGACCACGGAAAGACGACGTTGGTTGACGAGATGTTAAAGCAGGGCGGCGTATTCCGCGAAAATCAGGCGGTGGCTGAGCGCGTGATGGATTCCAATGATCTGGAGCGCGAACGTGGTATTACGATCCTTGCCAAGAACACATCGGTGCGCTATGGCGACGTCAAGATTAACATTATTGACACTCCGGGACATGCCGACTTCGGTGGAGAGGTCGAACGCGTATTGAGCATGGTGGACGGCGCATTGTTACTGGTTGATGCCGCAGAAGGTCCGATGCCGCAGACACGTTTTGTACTTTCCAAGGCGCTCGAGATGAACCTGAAGATCATTGTGGTGGTCAATAAGATCGACCGCCCGGACGCACGTCTGCATGAAATAGAGGATGAAGTATTAGAACTTCTGATGGATCTCGACGCCAGCGAGGAACAGCTGGAAAATACGCCGTTTCTCTATTGTTCCGGTAGAGCCGGCACTGCAAGCACCGACCCGGACACCACGGGCACGGATCTCAAGCCATTGTTCGATACCATTCTCTCTTATATCGATCCGCCTGAGGGAGACCCGGATGCACCGCTACAGATGCTGATTTCTTCAATCGATTATAATGAATATGTTGGCAGAATTGGCATTGGCAGAATTGCCCGCGGCACTATTCAGGTGGGACAACAGGTGCTGCTCGGCAATTATCACGAGCCGGATCAGGCACGCCGTAATAAGATCGTTTCATTGCTTCAGATTCAGGGCCTTCAGCGTGTTCCGGCAGAAAGCGCTACCATTGGCGACATCGTCTGGATTAGCGGGATTGAGAATATCTCCATCGGCGACACCATCTGTGCGCCGGATGCCTTTGAGCCGTTGCCATTTACAAAGATCAGCGAGCCGACAGTGGAGATGACCTTCAGCGTCAACGACAGCCCTTTTGCCGGACAAGAGGGCAAATTTGTCACCTCACGCCAACTGCGCGATCGCCTGATGCGTGAACTTTTGCGCGATGTTTCGCTTCGTGTGACCGAAACTGACAGTACTGACGCCTTTCGTGTGGCAGGTAGAGGTGAGATGCACCTGTCCATCCTGATCGAGAACATGCGGCGAGAGGGATATGAACTTGGTGTTTCAACGCCTCGTGTACTCTATCGCGAAGTCGACGGAAAACGCTATGAGCCGATCGAGGAACTTTCGATTGACGTGCCCGAAGACTGTGTGGGCTCTGTTATGGAAAAGCTGGGTGCACGCAAGGCAGAATTACAAGACATGCATCCCCAGGGTAGCCGCACACGCCTGACGTTTCTCATTCCGTCGCGCGGTCTGTTCGGCTATAAAAGCGAGTTTTTGACCGATACCAAGGGCGAGGGCATTATGAGCAG
The DNA here is from genome assembly GCA_949291125.1 of uncultured Ruminococcus sp. GTDB lineage: Bacteria > Bacillota > Clostridia > Oscillospirales > Ruminococcaceae > Ruminococcus_C. The sequence goes on along the minus strand of CASEUJ010000018.1, from coordinate 117,558 downwards.
CGTCTTCCGGGAATACGCACCGTATAAGGGGGATATCCCGCGCCGCAACACCGGCTCACTCATTTCTTTTGAAACCGGCGAAGCCGTCACCTACGGTCTGTTTAATGCACAGGAACGCGGCGCGCTCTTTATCGGTGCGGGTGTGCCGGTGTACGAGGGCATGGTTGTCGGTGCATCGCCGAAGGCGGAAGACCTTGTCGTCAATGTCTGCAAACGTAAGCACCTGACCAACACCCGTGCAAGCGGCAGCGACGATGCTCTGCGTCTGGTGCCGCCGCGCAATTTGAGTCTGGAGGATTGTCTGGAATTTCTGGCAGATGACGAGCTTCTAGAGGTCACTCCGAAGTCGCTGCGCATCCGCAAGCAGATCTTAAACAATCAGACGCGTGCCAAAATGCGCGGAAAAAAGTAAAAATAGACCGCAGACATGGTTTTTTGTTCTGTTTCGATCCAGTAGGATCTCTGGATCGAAACCCAAGCATACTCCCCCATAGGATCGATTCACAACCATGTTGAAAAGATCTGCCGATTGCCAATGGGGTCAATCCCACAATCAGAGAGGAATGATGAAGATGAAACATTTTTGGAAAAAAGCACTCTGGGCGGCACTTCTGACCGCTGCGTTCACATTACAGACCGGCTGTTCTAACCAGGAAACCAGCCAAGCAGATTCTTCTGTTGCAACGAACGAGATGACCAGTACAGCAGCAGTGGAAACTTCGACCGAAGAGAGTGTGGCTGCTGACGGCAGCTATACATACGAAGTCAACGATGATGGTACGATCTCCATTACCGGCTATACCGGCGAAGAAAAAAGTCTTGAGGTGCCTGCAACGCTCGATGGCTATATCGTATCGGAAATCGCGAATCATGCCTTTGAGGCAAATTGGGATATCACAAGCGTCGTACTCCCGGAAGGGATCACAGCAATCGGCGAGGGCGCATTTATGGATTGTTCTTCGCTGACTGACATCACGATCCCGACGACCGTTTCTCAGATCAGTCGTGCGGCATTTGCAAGTTGCACTTCGCTGACAAGCATTGAGCTTTCCGAGACGGTTTCGGTGGTACAGGAAGAGGCATTTACCGGGTGTACTGCAATGGCACAGCTCATTATCTGGAATCCATCGCTTGAATATGACCGTTGGGGACTGATCGAGGGCAGTGAGCCGCTCGATACGATGATCCTCTGTCCGGCTGGCGCCGCGATCGAGACATGGGCACAGGAAAATGGATTTACTGTACAAGAAATCTCGTAATGCGAAGGGACTGTGATCAAATATGAAAAAATGGAAAGCTACGGCTGCACTTTTACTCGCGCTCGGAATGCTTGGCGCATGTGTCGGGTGTGGGAATGACGAATCGTCTACATCGGATTCCGCCGCGGAAACAAGCATGACAGAAAGCACAGATGATACTGATAGCAACACCGCAGTTGCTTCGGGCACTACATCGCTTGAAAATAAAACGCCGTATCAGCTTTCATTCGATGAGGAGATCCCATCCGAACTCGCGAATACGATCGCTATGTATTTCTATGCCATCGACAGTCAGGATTATGATCTCTATTTGGCACAGATCAATCCGATTTATCGCGAGGCTATGGATGCGCTGTTGCAGGAACAGTATGGCTACGGCATTGAAGTAGATTTTGAACAATATCATCAGGCACTGGTGAATTATGCCGGCACTGAGGATTATACCATTACATCGATCAGCATGTCGCTGGCAGAAGAGGCACTTGCGGATGAATATGATGAAGGAACGGACTTTGTCGGTGATTATCTCGATGCCTATGCTCAGGCACTGGGCGATGATTTTGTCACAGAACTGGAAACACATTCTAACGCCATCTATGACATCGCGCTGACGATGCTCGGAGAAGACGGCGATGGAAATACTATTACACTGATGAGTCAGCTTGAGATTCTGGTAGTCGAATCCGAAGATGGAACATTCGGAATCTTAGGGTAAGATTGACTGTATCGTTGCTGCATTGTGACTGATGAATATATCGCACAAAGCAGTGAAGATAAGTCCAACAAAAACGAATTACAGAGAAAACGCCCTGCCTTGGTATTACTACGATACCAAGGCAGGGCAAAGTTATATGGAAGTGTGCTTTATTTTATTATATTATATGCTGCAGATCATTTTTTGTGAAATATTTTCATCACCTTTGTTTTGCTGGATAGTAAGTTTCTCCCTGCCTGTCATATCGACTTCTTCCCGATGGGTGTCGTCTGCCGGAATATCTAAAAAGACCTGATCGATCACACGGTCGGTAGACTTGCCGTCGGTGTGTGAAAAATTTTTCTTGACAAACTCGTCCATTTTCTCGAATTCATAATCGTCATTGCGTAGGCTCTCGAGCAGATCGTCAAAGTCATGTACAATCTTGCCCGGTACTGTATCTTCATATGGTTCGTAGAAGTCACGGGAATCTTCGTAGGAATGTTGATCAAATGCATAAAAAATCATCGGCTTATTCAGAAGCGACATTTCGTAAATCACAGAGGAATAGTCCGTAATCAGAACGTCGGCGATAAACAGAATATCATTGACTTCACGATAATTGGCGGCGTCAAAAATTCTGTTCTGATATTGTTTTGGAATATCAACGCGTCTGGTCACAAAGGGGTGCATTTTGATGATCAGAACAGAGTTTTCCTCTTCAAGCAGCTTACCCCATTTTTCCAAATCGATCATACCGAACGGGAAAGTTGCATCGTTGGCATTTGCACCGCGGAATGTCGGAGCATACAAATAGACTTTGTTTTTGCCCCTGCATGCAGGAAACGCTTCATACATTTTTTCAGTCGTTTCCTTTTGATATGTTTTGTCAAAAAACAGATCGGTGCGCGGGATGCCGGTGATATAAAATTTGCGTTCTGAGATGCAAAATGCCTCAGCATTGTGCCGCGCAGAAATTTCCGAGCTGACGATCACATGCGTATAACATTTATGCGTCTTGGAGTTGAAATGCGGAGCATCTTTTTTGCCGATACGTTCGAACCCAACTGTTTTGAATGCACCGCATGCGTGCCATACCTGCACCACCTTGACACTGGGGTCATAGTCCATATCATAAATGATCGGGTAATAGTCATCGAGTACGATTACATCAGAGGTTGCGAGATAATAGTCAAATCGGATCATCTGCCAAATAGAGCGGTTTGTTGTGATGCTTGCCTTGAAGTCAAAGCGGAATTGGAACTTCTGATCTAATCCACGTTCAATCATGCGGTCATAGATGAATTTTTCATTGCCGCCGATTTCTGCGCGTGATGCAGAACAAAACAGAATTATGTTGCCTTTTCGCTTGGCGAATTTACGGAATAGACGGTTGAGAGCTTTCATGACGAATAGCTTGAGATCGGATACATCTTTTGCCAGATTCTGCTTGGCAGTGATGAAGAATTTTTTACACGTTTCCCATCTCTGTCGGTGGTGAAGGAATAACACGCCGTAATTGGCATAGGGCTTATAGTTGACGTCAAGATAGTATTGGGCGTTGTCCATATCCTCTTGGGATACTACGCGCAGCCAGCTGACTTTCGTTTTGTTTACCTTGAAGTTCCATGGATTTTCTGCCGTATTGTCGCACAGATGACATAGTGCCTCATGGAGGTAAGCCGGATATTCATGCGTCAAAAATTGCCGTTGTTTTACATGACCAGTATTGTCAAATTCTTCGCGATAAAGATTGGTCCCATATCTCGAAATGGCATTTTGATGGGTTTGCACAGCGCCGATCTCATCACGATGCCCGGAATAGATTTCAAAGAGCACCAGACTATATCTGCCATTTTGCAGTGGCTGTTCATCATTGGAGCACATAATGTTCAAAGAGAGCGAAAATGTGCCGTCCGCTGTTACATTAAAATGATCCGGATAGAACATCCGATCCCGTTCGGGTGTAACGAACCGGATTCCATATTGCTTTGAAGGATCAAGGTGGTGTAGTTTTCCATGGATGTGCAGAATAATGCGCTTGAATGTGATCTCTGTGATTTCTGCAAATGGTTGACCGAGCTTGTGCATTTTCTGTATAGCCTCATGTCGCGCTTGCATCTGTGCCTGGATTTTCTGCTGTTTTTCCAGTAATTTTTCATCTATGGTTTCATTGGTGAATTCCAAAATATCAGAACCTCCTCATTGGATCAGCCGGCGATACAACTGTTCGCGGCAGTCATGCAAAGGCAGAAAGAATTCCTGCATCCGCTTTTGATATACAGGATCAGGAACAAAATGATTTTTCGCAATGCGGATGATCTCATCCACTGCCGCATCCGGCTGCGTTAGCAGTCTTCCGAATCCTTGTTCCAGCGGCAGATCCAGCTGCCGGTATTGATACCTGCCTGCGATAAAGTCTGCTACATCCGGGAAATAGTAAATGACCGGAATGGACAGATAAACAAAGTCAAATACGTAGGAAGAAAAGTCTGTCAGAAACAAATCGTATTCTTCCGGATGTACGGTGTCGGTTTTCAGCTGTACACGGGAACTTTCACTCGCGAACTGTGCGCCATACTGCGCCAGCATCGGGTGAAGCTTGAGTTCAAACAATAGATCGTGTTCTTCTAAAAATGCGTGTAGCTGCGGCGATTGCACCAATTGTATGATGCCATCCCAGAATGCGGTTTGTGTGACATCTTGTACATGTGCACGCCATGAAGGCGCAAATAAGATCTTTCCTTGATTGGCACGCTTGCGCACGATTACATCATATCGCGGCATTCCAACCGCGATCAGCTGATCTTCTGAAAAATGGTAAGTTTCTATCATATTTCTGCGCTCAAATGCAGAAGAAATGACGATCTGATCCGCATGAAAATGTGGTGAAACCGGTGCATAGCGCCATGGGATGTGTGCATGGAGGATTCCATGCTGCAAATAAATGATCTGGGCATGATAGAGATCGGATAGATCTGTGAATGCTTCGGGCGAAAATGGAATGAGACTTTGCGGTGCATCCACAAATGCCGCAAGGATCTTTTCGGCTGCAAGGAAATAGATCTTATGTTGTAATGAGCCAAATGGCACAATCTGTGTGCGGTGATGTTCCGGGATTAGCGGATGATGTGCTGTATCCGACCTACCGGATATATAATAACGCATGATGCCGTCGCGATTTTCGATATCATGCAAAAACTGATATAATCCGTTGTCTTCTGATACAGAAACATAGTCAGAATAGAGCCAGATGCGGGTGTGCTCCTGTTCAAGTGCAGCGACTTTGGTTCGGATGAGATATGTTTCGCTGCGTTTTGGCAGGAGTGCAAGCCGTTCCCGTTGAAATTCCATTTGTGCCTGCGGAGAGACAGCGGTAAGCGTAAAGCGGTTTTCCACAAATGAGATCTGTATTCTTTCGCGGATAAAACTATGGTATGCACCGGAAAGCGGCGTGCCTTGTGCAAATTCGCACTGCACCGGACAGGAAACGCCGCAAAGAATGGCTTGGAATGAAAGTGTTCGTACTTGTGCCGGATCACAAGAAAAGCGGAATGCGAAATATAATGCCGTTTTTTCGAATGATTGATCATAGCTTGTACACGATTCGGACAGTGAGAGCTCTATGCGTTTTTTTCTGTTACAAATTGCATATAGTTTTGGAATGCCCATATATTGAAATGCGCCTGCTTTTACGATCGCTGAGAGCCGAAAAACGGACTCTTGTAGCCGGATTGTGTGAAAAACGATCCGGATCGCGGATTCCTGTAAAATCTGCGTCTGACCGGCATAGACGGCAATACCATCGTGTCCGGTGTGTAGTGAAGTCAGTTGACCGTTGATCCGCATGGCAAGAAAATAGCGGCGAAATACCGGCGGAATGTCACATGTTAACAGCTGTGGGAGTTCCACCTGTGCTAGAAGATGCAGAAAGCGATCTTTCCATTTGTCGCTCTGCGCCGTGGAGAGAAACATGGGAAAAAAGAATTTTGATTCTGCTCTTGCCGCGCACACCCGCAAAAAGTCACGCTGAACAGTTTCATCCGGCGGCTGTTGTGCTGCAAATGCGGCTTCAAAATGATCCAGAAATTCCGCGTAAAAGAATGGATAGGGGGTGCCGCTCAGATCCCGGGGAATCCGATTGCGGCGGATGCAGAATTTCAGCCATGCGACTGCGCATTTTTTCCATGTCCCGAACGAGAGCTCTGCATTTTCGTATAGCGCCGCGATGGCTGCCGAAGGGTTGGTATAGAGATCAATATACGTCTGTGTGCGGCTGGATCGGGTATTTTTTCTGCGCCGGCACAAATGCCACAGCCCTTTTGAAAGGGAGGAGAGTCCAAGCACACCGCTGCGGTAAAAATAAATGAGTTCCCGTGTCAGAAATGCGCGTTCCTGTGCGGTAAACATCGTCACATGCACCAATTCATGATTACTTTGAAATCAGCAGTTTTTGCCAGATCAAATGCCTTGCTGATATCATTGATCGAATTCACATCCACGCGTTCCGAAACCATGTGTTTCATACGAGATGCAAAGGCGCGATCTGTTTCAAGCAGATTGACGGCGTCCTCAAAGTCGCTTCTCCCCGAACGGCTGCGTCCGAGCATTGTCAGTCCTTTTTCAAGCACCATACGCGTATTGATCGGCACGGGTTCTTCACTGACGCCGAGCAGCATGATCGTGCCCTGTGGCGCAATGATATCAATGATCTGATCGATCGCCTTGGTACAGCCTGCGCCGCCGGTGCATTCAAATGCATGGTCAAATATGGGGAGATCGCGTTGATAATTGATGTTATATGTTTCATCAACAAAGTTAAAATATTGCAGTTTGGATGGATGCTTTCCCATGACGGCGATTTTCGTCTTTGGCAGCATTTTTTTCAATACGCTGCATACCACATAGGACAACGCACCATCTCCAAAGACACAGATCCGGTCGCGTCTAGGGTGAGAAATATCCAGAAAGCCATGAACCGCGTGTACGCCGACGCTGATAAACTCCGTGAAAGCGAAGACATCGTCATAATTTTCTTTTTGATATGTGACGAGATGCGCTGGATCGAGCGAAACCAGTTCTTGCATAAATCCATCTGCACGGCTGGAACGAAAGACCGAATCGAGCCGGTAATTTTCCAGATAAAATGAATCATTGCCGCCCTCATTTGGCAGGAGTACAACTTTGCTGTGCGTCGGGAAAATGCCCTTCGGATCATACAGTACTTCTCCGCATGCCTCATGGATCAGTGCCATTGGCAGCCGTTTTTTGAGAACCTCTGGATCACGCTGTCCGAAATAATACCGCATATCTGCCTTACAGATAGAAAGGCGCTTTGGCTGGACAATGATGCGGTCGCCATCAGAAAGATCCAATGTCTCGCAACAGCGTTCTACCAGGAAAGGGCTGGTCAGCCGATACAAGTGATTAATCATGCGTTTCTTCTCCTGTCATATTTCCGAGCATATACTGTGCTGTCTTATAGTCATCTGAATAGGTGATTTTAATGTTTGAAACGTGTCCCTTTGCCAGATAAACTTTGTGTCCTTTGAGCATAAACATTTTACATGCGTCTGTGACGATGTTCAGTTCTTCTTCTGTCATTTGGCTGTAAACTTCTTCGAATAGTTTGATCCGGAAACTCTGTGGGGTCTGTCCTTGATATGTGTTGCTGCGGATCGGGATATCGGTGATATACTCATGATTGTCCGAATAGACGATCGTATCCGTTGCAGAAATTACCGTATCGCACACGCCGTATTTTGATGCAAGCGCAATATTTTCTGAGATCATCTTCATTGTCACAAACGGCCGCACCGCATCATGCGTCACAATGACATCGTCGTCGTCATGGTGGATCTTGCGAATCTCACAGATGACATTATAGATCGTGCTGTTTCGGTCGGCGCCGCCGTCGACTAAGATCAGATTTTTCTGATCCGGGAAAAATTTTGCGATCAGATCTTCCATATACTGATGCCATTCGGGATTGACGCCGATCACGACACGGTCGATTTCGGGATGCACTAAAAATTTTTCTGTGACATGCACAATGATCGGTTTTCCGTTAATGGGCAGAAATTGTTTCGGCATGGTGTAGTTTCCCATACGTGAGCCTTTGCCGCCTGCTAATATCGCACCAAATACCATGATTTCCTCCAAATTTTTACGTTTTCTCTTAGAATCATAAGGTAACACCGCAAAAATAGAATACCAGATGGCTTTGTGCGGTGTTGTAATAACTTTTTTACATTTTTGACTGTGCACAAAAAAGTGCGCAAAATCATTACATAGTGTGATCGTTGTGATAATTATAACATATCATATGTTGTTTGTCAATAAAGGCATCGTCCTACAAATGATTCCATTGTGTTGTGCCGCAATCGTTCTTGAATAGGTTACAATAAGAAAAGAGAGATAGGCGAAAAGATGGCAGAACAAAGTATTCACAATGCTGCTTTTTTCTGGAAAGTAAAGTTCTCGTCATCCACATCGACATACGGTATGTCCACCATTTGATAAAAGCAATACAGTTTATTTTTTCTATCAGCCCAAAAAAACACTCTGCCGCCAAAACGACAGAGTGTCTTACATTGCAATAGCTTGTATCTGGGAAATCGCCGAAAATGCGATGCCTTTCGGAAGCTTTGTTATCTCTTTGAGAACTGCGGTGCGCGACGTGCAGCCTTCAGACCGTACTTCTTACGTTCCTTCATTCTCGGGTCACGAGTCAGGAAGCCAGCCTTCTTCAGAACCGGACGCAGTTCCGGACTATAAACCAGCAGTGCACGGGAAATGCCGTGACGGATTGCACCAGCCTGACCGGTAACGCCGCCGCCGGTAACGGTGCAGATGATATCCATCTTGTCTACATTCTCGGTCAAGTTCAGCGGCTGACGCACGATCAGCTTGAGGGTGTCCAGACCAAAGTATTCGTCAATATCTCTGCCGTTGATGGTGATATTGCCGCTGCCCGGATACAGACGAACTCTTGCGACTGAGTGCTTCCGTCTGCCGGTGCCGTAGTAATATTTTACTTTCGATTCGTACATATCTTCTGCTCCTTTCCCTTAAAACTCACAAACTTCCGGCTTCTGTGCAGCCTGCTTGTGCTCTGCACCCTTATAGGTACGCAGACGCTTGAGCTGGTTTGCGCCCTGAGTGTTATGCGGCAGCATGCCCTTGACAGCGATCATCATCGCCTGGTCTGCCTTTTCTTCCATCATAACTTTATACTGTGTCTTCTTCAGACCGCCGATCCAGCCGGTGTGCCAGTAATAATACTTGTCCTCCAGCTTGTTGCCGGTGAGAACTGCTTTGTCGCAGTTAATGATGATGACATAATCTCCACAATCCACATGCGGCGCATAGATCGGCTTGTGTTTGCCGTGGAGCAGATGTGCAGCCTTAGCCGCAACGCGTCCCAGCGGCTTACCAGCAGCATCCAGCACATACCACTTGCGGTCAATCTCATTGACCTTCGGCATTGTTGTTGCCATAGTTTCATTCCTCCATATAAATTCTATCAAAAAAATAATCTCGTTCTCTAAAAACGAGAACCAGGCAGAGGGCAGTTGGGTCAGACTGCACTGCCGGCATTGCGCAAGATTATAACCGGTCTCTCTGACAGTACAAGGATAATTATAACATAAAGCGAAGAACGTTGTCAAGAGAAATTTTCCGGTTTTTTTTCAATTTTCGAAAGTATTTTTCTGTGGAATTTGTGCATGTTGCCATTTCAGCCGGACGATATTCAGTTACCCTTGCATTTTTGCGTAGACTACGATATAATAAAGAGTACAAAAATGTGGAAAGGGGGATCGGATGGTCATGACACAGCAGACAACTACGATGCCGCGTCTGGTCTTTCTGTCCCGGCGTGCCTATGAAAGCGGTAAGATTCGGCTGGTGCTGCGCAACGCTGCGGTTTGGGATGCCAGAGATACTGGCTTTCAGTTGTTAGAGGGCAGCGAAACCGGCTTAGAACTTGCTAACCCGGAAAACAGTCTTTTAGTTTCCACGTCCCGTGCGCTGGAACTTGAGCCAAGACTTGCGTCGCTTCTGACCCATGATACACCGCCGGTCGATGCCGCCTATGCCTATGACGAAGCGACAGGATCATTTTTGCCGACGGCAATGCCTGTAGATCCACCGACCCAATAATCTTAGCCGGTGATCACATGACTGGGGTCTGCATTGCACAGGATCATATAGTACACGAGACACGCAAGCAGGCATACGATAAAGAAGAACACCACGACCCGGAAGCGAAAACGCAGAAACGGTCTTGGTTTGTGGATGTTGTCGACACGGCGCAGATTTTTCTTTTTCGCCATTGTGATCCTCCTTGTAGAAAACTTTGCGAATAGGTTCTTGTATCTTTTATCATTATACAGGATTTTGTCGGAGAATGCAAGGGGAACTCGCAGCAAAAACATTTCCATCCCACTTAGGAGGATGAACACCATGAGTGACATCATAAAAATTGACCACCTCTGCAAGCGTTTCGGCAGTGTCGAAGCCGTCCGCGATCTTAGCTTTCGTGTGAAACGAGGCGAGTTATTTGCATTTCTTGGCATTAATGGCGCCGGAAAGAGTACAACGATCTCAATCCTCTGCGGCCAGCTTGCCAAAGACGGCGGCAGGGTGCAGGTAGGCGGGGCGGATGTTGACACAAATCCCGATCAAATTAAGCGTATTTTAGGCGTGGTGTTTCAAAAATCCGTTTTAGACGGGGCGCTTTCGGTCAAAGATAATCTAAAATATCGCGCCGCCCTGTATGGGATTCGGGGCGAGGCGTTTCAAGAGCGTCTGACGCAATTGGCGCAGCTGCTCGGTTTTTCCGATTTATTAAACCGAACCGTCGGAAAACTCTCCGGCGGCCAGCGCCGACGGATTGACATTGCCCGGGCACTACTCCACGCGCCGGAAATCTTGATTTTAGATGAGCCCACCACGGGCTTAGATCCTCAGACCCGCACGCGGCTTTGGGAAGTGTTAGAACACCTGCGCCAGGAACAGCACATGACCATCTTTCTCACCACCCACTATATGGAAGAGGCGGCACAGGCGAACTATGTGGTGATTTTGGACAGCGGCAGGATCGTCGCCGAGGGAACGCCTTTGGCGCTGAAAAATACATACGCCGAGGATTATATCATGCTCTACCAGGTGACAGAAGAACAGGTGCGCACCCTTGGTGTACCCTATACTCCGTGGAAAAAAGACAGCTATCGCATCGCCGTTTCGAGCCCCGCGGAGGCGACAACATTGATTGCGGCGCACCCGGCGCTCTTTGTCGACTATGAAGTCTATAAGGGGAAGATGGACGACGTCTTTTTGGCGGCAACACAGAAAGCTTGACAGGGGGTGCGCAGTGATGTTATTGGCATTGATTCAGCGCAACACCAAATTATATTTTAAAGATAAGGGGATGTTCTTCTCCTCTTTGATTACGCCCCTGATTTTGCTGGTGTTGTTTGTGACGTTTTTGGGGGATGTCTATCGGGATATGCTTTTCGGGGAACTGCGGGAAAAGATGGCGCTTTCCGATGATTTAATCAATGGGGGTGTGGGGAGCTATCTGATGTCCTCGCTCTTTTCCGTGTGCTGCGTGACGGTTTCGTTTATGTCCAATCTGGTTATGGTACAGGATAAGGTTACCGGTGCCCGAAAAGATTTGACCCTTGCACCGGTGCGAAATGCGACGCTGGCGCTGAGTTATTATTGCGCCTCGGTGATTGCCGCGCTGACGGTGATTTTGGTACTGACTGCCGCAGGATTTTGTTATCTGGCGGTCGTGGGGTGGTATCTATCCTTTGGGGATGTGCTGTGGGTGTTGTTGGATGTGATATTACTCACGCTGTTTGGCACGTCGCTCTCCTCGGTGATTCACTTTTTCTTAAAGAGCCAAGGACAGATTACCGCGGTCAGCGCAACGATTAGCGCCGGATACGGCTTTTTGTGCGGCGCCTATATGCCGCTTTCCAATTATGGCGAAGGGCTGCGCAATGGACTCTCCCTTTTTCCGGGGAACCATGGCACGACGCTGACACGCAACCACATGATGCGGGGTATCTGGGAAGAAATGGACGCCCAGCACGTCCCCCAAGAAGTAATCGACACGCTTCAAGAGAACATGAGCTGTCAGATTCATTGTTTTGACCATTCGGTTTCTGTGCCGATGATGTATGTTGTACTTGTTGGCGCAGTGCTTGTTCTGACCGGGGTATATACATTACTTTGTAAATGTCGCCGGCGATAAACGATTTGGGATTTTCGCAAGGGCGAAACCCATTATCCCACCGCAAAGCAGAAAGGAGTTTTTTCTATGTGTGGTTTTGTAGGATTCACCAATACCATTGACAATTCCAATCAGGTTCTCCAGGAGATGCTGGACAAAATCCGCCACCGCGGACCGGATGCAGAGGGCACATACATCGATGAACACATCGCCTTAGGGCATCGCCGCCTGAGCATCATCGATGTCTCCGATGCCGGCAACCAGCCGCTTTACAGTGAGGATGGCAATCTGGTTCTGGTTTATAACGGCGAGATCTATAACTATCAGGATATCCGTGAACGGCTCATGGACGCCGGTTATCACTTTGCCACCCAGACCGACTCAGAGGTATTGATCTACGGTTATCGCGAATATGGCGCCGATCTGCTTCAGCAGCTGCGCGGCATGTTCTCGTTTGTGATCTGGGATAAGAAGGAACAGAAAATCTTCGGCGCCCGGGATTTTTTCGGCATCAAGCCCCTCTACTATGCCCAGATGGAAGACACCTTCCTATTTGGCTCGGAGATCAAGAGCTTTTTGTGCCACCCGAAGTTTAAGAAGGTACTCAATACCACCGCACTCGAAAACTATCTGACCTTTCAGTATTCGCCGTGTGATGAGACGTTTTTCCAGGGTGTCTATAAGCTGCCGCCGGCGCACTATTTCACCTATCAGAACGGCAAATTCGAGATGCACCGCTTCTGGGATGTCCACTTCCAGGCGGACGAAAAGCCGGACTTAGACACCTGGGTCAACCGCATCTCCGATACCTTCCACAACAGTGTCGAAGCCCACAAGATTGCCGACGTTGAGGTTGGCTCGTTCCTCTCAAGTGGCGTGGATTCCAGCTATGTGGCAGCAATTGCAAATGTAGATAAGACCTTTACCGTCGGCTTTGGCACAGATGAGCGCTATAACGAGATCGGCTGGGCAAAGGGATTTTCCGAAGCCATTGGTAAGAAAAATTATAACAAAGTTATCACGCCGGAAGAGTATTGGGAAAAGCTGCCCATGATTCAATACCACATGGATGAACCGCTTGCAGACCCGGCGGCAATCGCCTTGTATTTTGTCTGCAACTTAGCGTCCCAGCAGCTGAAGGTAGTGCTGTCCGGTGAGGGCGCAGATGAGATTTTCGGCGGCTATAATGTCTACAGCGAACCGGGCGGATCGGCATATGATAAGCTGCCGCGGAGCCTGCGCCGGGGCATCGGACACCTTGCCGAAAAAATGCCGGCACACAGAGGGCGCAATTTCCTGGTGCGCAAGGGCAAGGACTTAGAAGAACGCTTTATTGGCAACGCCTATATGTTCATGCCGGAAGAGCGCAAATCGTTGTTGAAAATCCGCACCAACGCACCCGATCCGACGGTGATCACAAAGCCGTTTTATGACAAGGTGCAGGATCAGGATGATGTGACCAAGATGCAGTATCTCGATCTGCACATGTGGATGGCTGGGGATATACTTCTGAAAGCCGATAAGATGAGCATGGCAAATTCCCTGGAATTGCGGGTACCGTTTTTGGATAAGGAGGTCATGGCGCTGGCCGAGCAGATCCCGACGCGTTATCGCGTGACACGCAAGGAGATTACTGACGAAAAGACGCCGTATATCACGAAATATGCGATGCGACTTGCGGCAAAGAAGGATACACCGCCGCAGACTGCAAAAACGGCTGCCAAGAAAAAACTGGGCTTCCCGGTACCGATCCGCGTCTGGCTCAAAGAGGACACTTATTATCACACTGTCCGGGAGCGTTTTGAAAGCAGCGAAGCACAGCGCTTTTTCCACACCGAAAAGCTGGTGCATCTGCTGGACGACCACCGTGCTGGTAAGGCCGACAACAGCCGGAAGATATGGACGCTGTATATGTTTTTAGTGTGGTATCGGGTCTACTTCCCGGAAAATTGTGATGCGTGAGCGCGTGTAGAAATGATGATCTAATACTCATTTGATCCGGGGTGTGAGAGAACATAGCACATCCCGGATTTTTCATATCTGACCAAAAGGAGCATATATGCCAAGTCACGTAACTTATGCCTATATCCGCAAAAATCCCGATATCCGGGAGTACATTCGCCGTGCCGATATGGCGTTGGCAGCCATCGGCTATACGGAACACTCGTTTGCTCACGTGGAAAAAACGGCGTACACTGCCGCTATGCTCTTGGAAACGCTGGGTTATCCCCAGCGAACAGCAGAGCTTGCTCGGATCGCTGGCTTTCTCCATGACATCGGTAATGTCATCAACCGCATCGACCACGCCCAAAGCGGCGCTGTCATGGCGTTTCGTCTTCTCGATCGGTTAGAAATGCCGGTGGATGAGATCTGTTCGATCATCTCTGCCATCGGCAACCATGATGAGGGTACGGCACAGCCGATTGATGCGATCTCGGCGGCACTGATCTTAGCTGACAAAACCGATGTCCGCCGCAGCCGGGTGCGCAACACGGACTTTATGACCTTCGATATTCACGATCGGGTCAACTACGCTGTGGAGTATGCGGATCTGAAATTCAGTGACGATCAGAAATCGATTGTACTCGATCTGAAAATCGACACGGAAATTTCTTCGGTTCTGGAATACTTCGAGATTTTTATGGAACGCATGCTGCTTTGTAAGCGTGCGGCGCTGTTTTTTGATAAGAAATTTAAGATGTATATCAACGGAAGCAGTATTTTGTAATCCGGGGCATTGTTGTACGCTCTGCGTGCATCCCTGCTAGGGCAATACCGCACAAAGACCGTCTGACGGCATTGTGCAGTATTGCCCTAAAAAATGAGGAAATCGCTTGACAAGTTTGTCCTCTTATGCTATAATCTGAATGAGTCAACTTTATTTTAGAAAAATTAAGTTGACGAATAGACTGAGGAGGACTGATTATCATGCAGCATAAACGCATTCTTTCCCTTGTACAAATTGCTATGTTTGCCGCAGTGCTTGCGGTGTTGTCTCAGGTCAGCATTCCCTTGCCAAGCGGTGTGCCGGCGACATTACAGACATTTGCAGTGGCGCTTGCCGCCTATTTTCTCGGATGGAAACATGGCACTGCCGCGGTGCTCGTTTATCTGGCACTCGGCGTTGTGGGCGTGCCGGTGTTTTCCAATTTTACTGGTGGGCTTGCAAAATTCGTCGGCATTACTGGCGGCTATCTCTGGGGATTTTTGCCGATGGCAATGCTTTGCGGACTCGGGGCATCGCTTTTGCAAAAAGCGCCCTGTGTGAAAAACCGCATTCTCTGCGTTCTGTGCAGCGCTGCCGGACTTGCGGCGTGCCATATTCCGGGGGTATTCCAGTTTTCGCTGATCTCCGGTGCAACACCGCTGGCAGCGTTTCTGACGGCTTCTGCGCCATATCTTCTGAAGGATGGCGTATCGATGATATTGGCGTTTATGTTTGCGATTGCGGTGCGCCGCGCGGCAGGAATGACGGCAAAACGAGCGTCGTAGGTATGAAAACCCGTTGGTTTCTACTGTGATTGTTTTACAGATTTATGTACAGCAACAAAGCTGCCGCATTTCTGCTGACAGCTCTGCCGATGTGTTATCTGGTTGTACGGGAAGTCGTTGTAGTGTTTCGGGAGGAATCGTCCCGTGTGGATGTCTGATCACCGTGATCATCGTCGCCGAGCAGATCGTCGACAACATCGCCGGCATCTGTCACGATGTCTTCTACGCCTTCTTCTACGTCTGTGACAATATCTTCTACAACTCCGCCGCTGTTGTCGTCACGGCTACTGTCAGAGATGCTGCTGTCATTGCTGCTTTGCATATCGTCATTTCGATTGCCACAGCCGGTCAGCGCCGATGCGCCCAATAAAACCGCTGTGGTAAGCGCAGCAAGCTGTACTTTTTTCATATGATTTCACCTCGCATGCTGGTTTGCAGAACTTCTGCGAATTCAAAAGACGGCACCGCAGCGGACGCAACCGATGGCGTCAGAACTTGTGCGGTGTCGCCTTTAGTGTTTCCCACAATTTCCGATTTATCCACGTTTCACTTTCCACATTTCCACGTAAAAACAAAGCGCGAATTTTCGCGGATTTTGTCGGATTCTTTTTCCTGTTGATTTGGATTTCCCCAAGATTTCAACATGGTTTTCCACAACTTTGGGGAGAAAAAATGACAAATCAGAAACAGCCTTAATTTAAATGTTCCTGAATTGCAACCACATTTCTCCTGATTGTGCAAAGATTGTAACATAATGTGCGATTCTATCGAAAATCCGTACTTTTTGTTTTCCACACTTTGTGGAAAGTCGGGTGGAAAACCCGGGAGAGCTGTGGAAAACAGTTCTGGTTCAAAACCCGGATTATCTGTAGAAAAAGGCGAGAAATACATATTGGAAAGCGAAAATTCCTGCTTCGGGATATGGTGAATACGATTTGTTTTGAAAAAGCGAAAACACACTTGCCAATCTCCCAAAAATATGATATAATAAGTTCGCATGATATTCGGATGGAATGCTGCTGTCCGGATTTCCGGGAATGCCGGGATCAATGTGACAAATGGAGGTGGCTGCCGATGTCGGCACGGGAAGAATTTATCGCGACCTATCAGGAACATATCACGAGGCGTGGTGCAGATCGGCTGTTAGAATGGCTGGATTCGGATTCCAGTGATTTTTTTACTGCGCCGTCCAGTACGCGCTATCATGGTGCGTATGAAGGGGGACTGGTGCAGCATAGCCTGAATGTGTATGCATGTCTGAGGGACTATCTGTCGCGTCCGCGCACCAAAGAGCTTTATGGCATGGATTACACGGAAGAATCTATCGCGATCGTTGCGCTGCTCCATGATATTTGTAAAGTGAACTTTTATGCGGTGGATTATCGCAATGCGAAAAATGCAGAGGGCGTATGGGAACGTGTGCCTTATTATACAATCCGGGATGCACTGCCCTATGGTCACGGGGAAAAATCGGTTTATATGATCCAGGGATTTATGCGCTTGACGCGGGAGGAGGCGTTTGCGATCCGATATCACATGGGCTTTTCCGGTGTCGAAGACAAAAACAGTGTGGGGCGTGCGCTGGAGATGTTTCCGCTTGCGCTGGCGGTGAGTGTGGCCGATATGGAGGCGTCGTATTATCTGGAAGGGTCTTCGAAATAATCTCCCGGGAGATATTGACATATGGAAGTGTAGGAGGAAGCAATTATGAGTTGGTATGAAAACGCTGTGATGTATCACATCTATCCGCTGGGGTTCTGCGGTGCGCCAAAATTCAACGAGGGTGGCGAGCCGGTCAATCGGCTTGAAAAAGTGCTTGAGTGGATTCCGCATCTGAAAGAGCTTGGGGTGGATGCGGTTTATTTCGGACCGGTGTTTGAATCGGTGGAACACGGCTATGATACGACGGACTATCGCGTGATCGACCGCAGACTGGGTACCAATGAAATGTTTGCTCATATCTGCGAAGAGCTGCATCAAAACGGCATCCGTATTATACTCGACGGCGTCTTTAATCATGTTGGCAGAAATTTCTGGGCATTCAAGGACGTACAGGAAAAAGGGCAGGCTTCGGAATATTGCGATTGGTTTGCCGGGCTGAATTTCGGAGGTCAGAGTCCGTGCGGCGATCCGTTTTGGTACGAGGGATGGAACGGTCACTATAATCTGGTTAAGCTGAATTTGAAAAATTGGAAGGTCTGTGATTATCTGATCGATGCTGTAGGACTGTGGATTGATCAGTTTCATATCGATGGTATTCGCTTTGATGCGGCGGACTGTGTGGACTTTGACTTCTTCCGTCGCATCCACAACTTCTGCAAAGAGCGCAATCCGGAATTCTGGCTGATGGGCGAGATTATCCACGGCGACTATAAGCGCTGGGCAAATCCGGAGATGCTCGACAGCGTCACCAACTACGAGTGCTATAAGGGGATCTATTCTTCTCATAACGACAAGAATTATTTCGAGATCAACTACAGTATCAATCGTCAGTTCGGTAACGGCGGCATTTATCAGGGCACGGCGCTTTATAACTTTGTGGATAACCATGATGTCAACCGTTTGGCAAGCACGTTGGTAGATCAGCGTTATCTGCCGCTTTGCTATACCCTGATGTACGGCATGCCGGGCATCCCGTCGATTTATTACGGCAGTGAATATGGCATTACGGGTCGCCATGAGAATAACTCTGACGATGGGCTGCGGCCATGTCTGGATCTTGGCGAACTGGATCGCAGCGGCAACCTCGACCTCTATCGCCATCTGGTGAAGCTCGGCAGAATCTATCACGCCTATCCGGCGCTGCGTACCGGCGCCTACCGTACGGTAGAAGTACGCAATCGTCAGCTTCTATTTGCCAAGGAGCAGGACGGCAGAACGGTCTATGTGGCGTTGAATTTAGAGGATGCCCCCAGCGAGTTCTGGTTCCAGACCGGAGAACCATCGCTGGTGGACGTGATTAGCGGTCAACCGGTGCAAATCGAAAATGGCAACGCACATATCACACTCCAGCCGTTTTCGCAGATGATCTTGGTGCAGGATGATATTGTCAATAACACGGAAACAGTCGAAGAGGCAATCTCGATTCCAGAGCCGACACGCCTGGAAGAAGGCGCAAGATATCGCGACTTGCTTGATGGTTCGATCTGTGTGTTGATGCAGACATCGGTACGTCATGCAGAAACACAGGAAGAACTGGTTGTTTACCGCAAAGAGTCGGACGGCAGTATCTGGGCAATGCCGAAGTCGATCTTCATCGGCACATCCCGCGATAATCGACCACGGTTTACGATCGTTTGAACAAAAGTTTGATAGTTACCACAGCGGTGGGCGTCATATGCGCTCCCGCTGTTTTCATGAAGAGGAGCATCTATGGAACACAACACCTTACAAGGCGTGATCTTTGATCTCGACGGCACATTGCTCGACTCCACTGGTGTGTGGGCACAGGTTGATCGCCAGATCTTTGCGCACTATGGCAAACCTGCGCCGACCGGCATTACAGAGATCGTGCGGAAGATGTCTATCGGTGAATCGTCACGCTATTTTGTGGATGAATTTGAATTACCGTGTACGCCGGATGCGTTGAAACGGCTGGTGTCAGAAATGGCGGCGCAGGCATATTTCGAAACGCTGCCGCTAAAGCCGCATGTTATTCAGCTTCTGGACTGGCTGGACAATAAGGGTATTCACTATGGCGTGGCGACAGCGACTTACGGAGAACTAGCGGAGGCGGCGCTGAAACGCCATGGGATCTGGAATCGCATGCAGTTTCTCCTCACAGAACAGGAGATCGGCGCTTCCAAAACCGATCCACAAATCTTCCGCGAAGGGGCAAAGCGGTTGCATCTGGGCAGACGGCAGATTGCAGTGGCAGAAGATTCACTCCATGCAGTGGAAACGGCAAAACAGGCTGGCTTTTTCACAGTCGGCGTATACGATCCGGTTAGCGACGGCGACTGGGAGAAGATGAAGGCGACGGCAACGGTACATGTGACCGATCTCTGGGACATGCGGAGGTTTTTCTGATGGAATCGCGTGAATATATGAAATATGCGCTGTCCTATGAGCCAATCGCACCGGGACTCGTTGTCTGTACCAGCATGCTGCATCGGTTCGGAACGGATGCCGTTTTGCTGACCCAGTTTTGTGGCTATCGAAGGAGGGAACATGTGTGCGATCTGGGGACGGGTTGCGGCATTGTCCCGATGTTGATGCAGCGCAGCGATCCGCCAAAGATCATCTATGGTGTGGACATCCAGCCCGAGGCGATCGATCAGTTCAGACGCGGCATCGAAAGGAGCACGTCGATTGGATCGGAATTGGTTCCGATCTGTGCGGATCTCAAAAAGCTCTGGGACGGTGCACCGCTGGGAAAGCTGGATCTTGTCACCTGTAACCCTCCCTATAAAGCGTATCAGGCAGGCATTGAAAGTCAGCTGACTGCGCAGAAGATTGCACGGCATGAGATCCTGTGCAACATCGGGGATGTGTGTACTGCGGCAAAGCGGCTGTTGCGATTTGGTGGTAGGCTCTGTGTCTGCAACCGCCCGGAACGGCTGGCGGATACCATGGATGCAATGCGCACAAACAGTATTGAGCCGAAGCGGCTGCAATTTGTGGCGAAGGCGCCAGATGCAGCACCATGGCTGTTTTTATTGGAGGGCAGAGCTGGCGGAAAACCATTTTTGAATGTATTGCCGTTGCGGATCGTGGCGGATGGAAACGCGATACATACCGACCATACGATGTAAAGCTCCACCTCTGGAGCAAAACAACCCAACCCCTCAGAAAGGAGCCGCATCATGAGCGGAATATTATACATCATTGGCACTCCCATCGGCAACTTAGAGGACATCACCCTGCGCCAGCTGCGGATGCTGAAAGAAGTGGACTTTATCGCGGCGGAGGATACTCGTGTTACGCGTAAGCTATTATCTCATTACGATATCCATACACCTACGGTGAGTTATCATGAACACAGCGGCAATACCGTTGCGCAGCGCATTGCCGACCGAATCTTAGCAGGAGAAAGCTGTGGTGTGGTGACAGATGCTGGCATGCCGTGTATTTCTGACCCCGGCGAACCGCTTGTGGCGCTGTGTCAAAGTCTTTGCATCCCCATTGAAGTTGTGCCTGGTCCGTCGGCGGCGATCGCTGCACTGGCAGCGTCCGGACAGCATACGGCGCGGTTTACTTTTGAGGGATTCTTGTCTGTCAATCAGAACCAGCGCAGCGCACATCTCGAACAGCTGAAACATGAAATGCGCACGATGATCTTTTATGAAGCGCCACACAAGCTCTGCCGGACGTTGAAAGATATGGCACAGTATTTCGGCAGCGATCGCGAGATCTCGCTGTGCCGGGAGCTGACAAAGCTCCACGAAGAAGTGCGGCGCATGACGCTTTTGGAAGCTGTGGCGTATTATGACCTTCAGCCTCCGAAAGGAGAATTTGTGCTGGTGGTTGCTGGCGCAGCACCAACAGAGCAGGAAAAGCCGACGCTCGAAGAAGCCGTTGTCATGGTACAGCGTCTTGTAGACGCCGGAGAAAAGCGCACACAGGCCTGTCGGATCGTGGCATCACAGACAGGGTACGCCAAACGTGAATTGTATGCCATTTGCAGCGGCGTCGATGCGTGAACCAAACCTGATGAAATGCAAAGAGCACTCCCGGTCGTGGGATTCTGACCGGGAGTGCTCTTGTTTTCGATCGGAGAATACAGATCGAATTTTGGGAACACACGCTATATTTTCACCTGTACGCAATATCGCTCCATCCATGCGTTCATTTGTATAAAATACGCCATGATCTGCGGTCGTGTCATGAGCTGACCATACCACTGTACGGATTCTTCACTTTCCAGAAGCCGTACCAGACTCTCGCGCCGCACGATTTGAAATATGGGTGCATCGGGTGTATTTACGATCGCCGTCAGCATGTCGGATACGGCTTTCAGATAGCTTGGGTTGTGCGTTTTCGGATAAGGACTTTTCTTTCGCCAGAGCACTTCCGGCGGCAGATAGTCCTGCATTGCTGTGCGCAGCAGCCCCTTCTCATAGCCGTTCCAATCTTTGTATTCCCACGGTACATGATAGAGATACTCCGCGATCCGATAGTCGCAAAACGGCACGCGCACCTCCAGCGCGCTGTACATGCTCATCCGGTCTTTGCGGTCGAGGAGCGTCTGCATGAACCAGTCAAGGTTAAGCTTCATCATTTCCCGCATTCGCGCCTCTAAAGGCGAATCATCGGGCAGCTTTTCGGCTTCAGAAATGGTTTTTTCATAGGCGCTTTGGACATATTCCTGCGCGTCCATTTCTGCGGCAATTTCAGGCTGCAGGAAACCTGCCCGATATGCGGTGCTCTGCGCCCATGGGAATCCATTGACCCGGCGTACATCCGGATCACGGTACCAGGGATATCCACCGAAAAGCTCATCGGCACATTCGCCGGAGAGTGCAACAGTGACGTCTTTTCGGATCTCCCGGCAGAATAATAGAAGCGAACTGTCTACATCAACCATTCCCGGCAGATCCCGCGCCTCCATTGCTGTATAGAGTGCCTGCGCCAGAGCCGGTGTGTCGAGTACGGTCCAGTGGTGATTGCTGCCGAGATAGCGCTCCATGGATCGGATATAGACAGGATCGCTTGTCGGCTGGAAGTGGCTCTTTTGGAAATATCGGTCGTTGTCCCGATAGTCGACCGAGAATGTGTTTAGCGTTTCGCCGCGCTTTGTAAATTCCTGATTTGCCAGAGAGGATAAAAGGCTGGAATCCAGACCGCCCGATAAAAATGTTCCCACCGGAACATCGGACACCAGCTGGCGCCGCACGGCATCTGTCACCAGATATCGTACATGTTCGGCAGTCTGGGTAAAGGATTCGGTATGCGGTTTTGCACGCAGCGTCCAGTACGGCGTAAGATGCAACGACTCTTGTGTATAATAGCCGCAGTATGCCGGCCTGACTTCGCGCACAGTGCGGAAGACTCCATATCCCGGCGTTCTGCCCGGTCCCATCAGGATCAGCTCTGCAATACCGGTCTTGTCGATCTCGTGCGGCACATCCGGATGCGCAAGCAGTGCCTTGATCTCGGAACCAAAAACCAGTCCCTCCGGGATCTCTGCGTAAAATAGCGGTTTGACGCCGATGCGGTCGCGTGCGAGAAAAAGCCGTTTGGCGGTGTGTTCCCATATGGCAAAGGCAAAAATGCCATTGAGCTGTTTGACGCTATCGGGACCCCAGTTGGCATAGGCCTGTAGGATCACTTCGGTGTCACAGTGCGTTTGAAATGTTACACCCTCGTGGATCAGTTGGTCGCGCAGCTCTTGGGTGTTATAAATTTCGCCGTTGTAGACAATGGTGTATGTTTCGCCGCCGACGTGTGCTTCCATGGGCTGTTTGCCGCGCGCCACATCGATCACCGCTAGACGAGTATGTGCTAATGCACAGCATTCCGACAGAAAAATGCCTTCCTGATCGGGACCGCGCCGCCTTAGTGTTTGCTGCATCTGACGCAAAAGAGATTCCTGCTGACGCAAATCCTGTTTCCAATGTATCATTCCGGTAATACCGCACATAGAAAAATGCCTCCTGTTTTACATAGACTATATCCATAGCATATGCAAGTACTCGCACTTTCTTTCAAAAAACATAGATTTTTTGGCATTATGGTGGATATGATTGCTCGTGGTTTTCCGAAGGAAATTCACAGCATAGGCATCGTCCAGAAATGAAGTAGACCCGACAGGCGTATTCGATTCCTGTCGGTCATTTTGCGGGAAGCACATTAAGAATAATTATCCCCGGGTATCTGTTTTTCTGAGTTGTGCAGTTCTAACGAATTCTCAGAGCCGTATGTTTTGCTGAGGTTTTGTAGCTCTAAATATTTCCTTATAGCAGGATTGCGTCGGATCAATCGATTGATTGAAGCATGGCGTCAAGCCCCGCAGCATCATTTGGGAAATGGGATGCGTAAATGTCGCGGTAATGCTGTGATGTTTCCCGATTTCCGAGTGCACGCCATGCGAGTGCCAGCGTACTCATCGCTTGGAATAGCTCTGGGTTCAATTCCAGTGCTCGGGAGGCATAGGAAATGGCTTTTTGGGGATCATTCTTTTTCAGGTAATAGAATGTTGCAAAACTTGCATGTGTTTCGGCACGATCCGGCGCATAGCTCAGACAGGTCAGATAACAGCGCTCCGCCTTATCCGGCTGATCAAGATGGAGAAAATAGACAGTACCCAGATTCTCCCAGATCATGGCGTTTGTGGGCATCGCCTGCAGCGCCGCTTCCCAGTCGTCGGCACACGCTATGTAGTTGCCGGAACACTGTTGACATAGTCCCCGGAAATAGAGCACTGTCACACGATCCTCTGCCCGGGAATCATTCTCTGCGGCAAGCTGATCGAAGGCGTGGATCGCCTGACGATATCTGTCGAGGTGTAGATCTATAATCGCTTGTTCCAGCATGCGCTTTTTTCGGCGGCTGTCCGGATATGGATTCCTCAATAAGTCCGGATAGTCATTGCGATATTGCTGGAGGATCAGAAACCCGTCACCACTGTGCCGTTTTACAAGGCGTTTTGGCAGAAAGATCACACAGGTCAGCGTGACCAGTAAAACCATTCCTTTAGAAAACAGTTTCCAGTCCGGTGTGTCTCCCACAAAAAATGCTGCCGCCGTGATAGCGATGCAGACTGCATAGATTACACACCATAATACAATAATACTACGCCGCATTCATGTTACCACCTTTTTTATTCAAATATGCGATAACGCTTGTCATTATGGCTATATGCACTCATCACGAATCCCAGCGCGATATACATGCTGAGCGTTGCTGTGCCGCCTGCACTCAAAAACGGAAGTGGTACGCCGATGACCGGCGCAACTTTCAGCACCATGCCAATGTTCATAATACAGTGGATCAGCAGCATCGAAAAGACGCCGATGCAGAGAAATGAGCCGAGCTTGTCCTTGGAAAAATAGCCGTCGTATAACACCTTCAGGCATAAAAACGCCAGCACACAGACGACTGCGATCGCACCGACAAAGCCGAGTGCCTGTCCGATTTGGGCAAAGATAAAGTCGTTGTGCATTTCCGGAACAGCGACATAGTCGTCTTGGTTTCCAAACAATCCGACGCCAAAGATTTTGCCGTTGGCAAGTGCCCGGAGTCCCAGATCCTGCTGGTATTCGATACCCTCCGGATCTGTGCCGGGATGGAGCAGTACTAGGATACGCCGCTTATGTGTGCTGCCGAGGACAAAGTTCCACACGGCGATCAGCGCCGCCGGGATTGCGACCATGAATCCTAAGATATATTTCCATGAAATGCGCGCAGAAAAGAGCATCCCCAGAAAGATCACAGCAAAAACAATCGCTGTGCCATAGTCCCCCTGAAGTGCGATCAATCCGGTCGGGATCGCACCATGGATGCATAACAGCAGCATGTGCAGCGGTCGGTTCATGTTCTTTTCATCCTTTGCCAAATGCAGCGCAAAGGTCAGGATGAATACCAGCTTTAACAGCTCTGATGGTTGAAACTGGATGAAGCCGAGATTGAGCCATGCCTGGTCATCGGCGCCGGCTCGCCGGTGTCCCAATGGCGTAAAGCATAGGAGCGTAAGAATCAGCGCTACCGGTGCATAGAGGAACCATAGCCGGACGATCTTGTGATAATCCACCGCCGCTAGGACAAGAACGCATACAATGCCGATTAGGGTGGAAAACAGCTGGGTGCGGTACTGGCTGGCGCTCACGGCGCTGGAAACGTTGCAAATCCAGAGCGAGTAGAGCAAAAGGATGCTAAGCACAGAAAGCAGCACCGTCGCTAGAATCAGCGGCTTATCCAGCCGCCGCCAGTATTGCAGTAGCGGCGACATCTTCTGTTCTTTTTTGCGTTTGCGCCGTCTAGCGGGCGCATATGTTCGATTCATGAGAGATCCTTTCTTGTAATGATTGTGTCTGATGCGGATGAACGGCTGCGTTGTTATTGTGTCCAGTATTTTCGATCAAGACTGCGCATCTGAGTTGCCGCGGCAATGTGGTTTTTCCGAATGACTTCAGATCTGTCAAGGTCAGCGATTGTGCGCGCCACTTTCAGAATGCGGTCATAAGCCCGAGCACTCAGTCCGAGTTTATCAAAGACAGCACGCAGCAGAACGCCGGCGTCATCATCGATCGGGCAGTATTGCTGTAGTTTTCCTGCGGGGATCGCTGCATTGCAGAAGATCCCCGAATCCCGGAAGCGCTCCTGCTGGATGCGTCGCGCAGCAAAGACGCGTTTTCGGATCGATGCCGAATCCTCAGATTTTTTTGTCGCAGACAGGTCGTCGAAGGAAACCGGCTCTACTTCAATGTGCAGATCAAAGCGGTCGAGCAGCGGTCCGGAGATGCGGTTTAGATAGTTACGCACCTGATTTTGCGAACAGGTGCATTTTCGGCGCGGATGCCCGAAATAACCGCAAGGGCATGGATTCATGGCGCCGACCAGCATAAACGAACAGGGGTAGGAAACGGTTCCGGAAACACGCGTAATGGTGACAATGTGGTCTTCAAGTGGCTGACGCAGGAGTTCAAGCGTCCGGCGGTCAAATTCTGCAAGCTCGTCGAGAAATAAGAGCCCATTGTGGGAAAGCGACACTTCACCGGGATGCGGGATCGCACCGCCGCCGACTAGTCCCGCACCGGAAATTGTGTGGTGTGGCGCACGAAACGGACGTCGTGTCATCAGCGGATGCTTGGGATCGAGCATGCCAGCAATGGAATAGATCTGTGTGGTTTCAAGCGATTCCGCGCGGGTCATCTCCGGCAGAATCGTTGGAATGCGCTTGGCGAGCATGCTTTTGCCGCTTCCGGGACTGCCGATCATTAGAGCATTGTGTCCGCCGGATGCGGCGATCTCCAGGGCGTAGCGCACATTTTGCTGTCCTTTGACATCGGCGAAGTCGAGCGTTTCATGATATTCCTCTGCAGCCGGCGTATACGGCGTTTGTTTTGGAATCAACGATTCATCGCGCAGATGTGCAATCAGGTCGGAAATATGGTGTACGCCATAGACTGTAATGTCTGCTGCGGATGCCTCTGCGGCATTTTCCACCGGAACATAGAGCGTCTCGATACCGCATCGTGCCGCCAGAAGCGCCATGGGCAGGACGCCATTGACGCTGCGCACATGCCCAGAAAGCGAAACTTCGCCGATAAAAGCGCATGTTTGCGGCTGCGGATCAATTTGACCGCAACCGACCAAAATACAAAGTAGAATGGCAAGATCATGCATTGTACCGATTTTTTTAATGTCGGCGGGCGCTAAATTGACAACAATATGCCGTGGCGGGATCGGAACACCCACTGCGCCGAGTGCAGAACGGATGCGTTCGCGGCTTTCCCGAACCGTCGCGTCGGGCAGACCGACAATTTCAAACTGTGGACTGCCGCGGCTGATACTAAGTTCGACATCGACGGGAAATGCATTAAGTCCGAATAGTCCAAGGCTTTTGATGACAGTAAACATGATAAGTGCGCACACCTCCGCGAAGAAAGATTGTATAGTAAGTATATCACGATTTCAGAAAAAAGTAAACCATATTTTTTGCCCGGATCTGCTTCTCGGAAACGAACTATGCAAAATCAGCAAAACAACTAAAAAAGACCGCTGCTTTTGTGGAAAACAGAGGTCTTTTTACAAACTTTATCAAAAGGACTTGACAAAAATGTGGGTGTATTATATAATAATAAAATGTATCGTAATGTGAAATTGTATATTTCAGCAAAATAGTATACCACATTCCGCCCACGCCTGTCAAGAGGATTCTGAAATTTTGAAAAAAAGAAAGTTTCACTCAGACAGGCGGATTTTATGTAAGCTATGTCCTGCAAAGAGCATGAAGGAGGTTTTTTGCCAATGGTGCAAGTTACGCCAAAGCAGTGCGGAAAAAACGTGCGCATGAACTTCGGGAAGATCAATGAGGTCCTCGACATTCCAAATCTGATCGAAGTGCAGAAAAGCTCGTATAACTGGTTCCGTGAAAAGGGACTCAAAGAGGTTTTCAATGACGTTTCTTCCATTACGGATTATAACGGCAATCTGGTTCTGAATTTCACCGATTACAGAATCGAGGATAAGCCGAAGTATTCCATCGCAGAATGTAAAGAACGCGACGTCACATATGCGGCGCCGCTGCGTGTGACCGCACGCCTGTGGAACAAAGAAACCGGAGAAGTCAAGGAAAGCGAGATCTATATGGGGGATTTCCCGCTGATGACGGAAAGCGGTACGTTTGTCATCAATGGCGCTGAGCGTGTCATTGTTTCACAGCTTGTGCGTTCTCCGGGTGTGTATTATGCATCAGAAAAGGATCGCACCGGTAAAGACCTCTTCAAAGCGACCGTGATCCCGAACCGCGGCGCATGGCTGGAATATGAAATGGATTCAAACGATGTGGTTTATGTCCGCATCGATAAAAACAGCAAGATTCCGCTGACGGCGTTTATTCGTGCATTGGGAATCAGCAGCAACGAAGAGATCCGCGAGATGTTCGGCGACGATGAACGCCTCAACCAGACGATCCTTCAGAAGGATAAGACGGAGGACACCGATGCGGCGCTGATCGAAGTGTATAAAAAGCTGCGCCCGGGTGAACCGCCGACGGTGGAAAGTTCACTTGCACACCTCAACAATCTCTTCTTTGACGCAAGACGGTATGATCTGTGCCGGTTTGGACGTTATAAATATAACAAGAAGCTGGGACTCGCGAGTCGTCTGGCAGACCATGTATTGTCCCGCCCGATCATTGACGAAGCGACAGGGGAACTGCTCTTTGATGCTGGCACGACACTCAGCTTTGATCAGGCGCTTCAGGTGCAGGAAGCCGGCATCAAGGAAGCGTATGTCACCGTGGAAACGAAGGAATACTTCGAAAACGAAAACGGCGAGAGTGAGATCCGCTTTGTGGAAAAAGAGATCAAGATCATCGGTAACGGCATGGTTGATATCAGTGGTTATGTGGACTTTGACTGCGAAGAACTCGGCATTAGCGAAAAGGTGCGCTATTCCATTCTCCGCGAGATTCTTGACAGCTGTACCGATGAAGATGAACTGCGCACCGCAATCCGCAGACGCGCAGACGAATTGGTGCCTAAGCACATAATTCTCGATGACATCTATGCCACAATTAGCTACTTCTTGAACCTATGCGATGGTGTGGGAACGGTTGACGATATTGACCATCTCGGAAACCGCCGCATCCGCTCTGTCGGCGAACTGCTGCAAAACCAGTTCCGCATCGGCTTTACGCGTATGGAACGTGTGATCCGCGAGCGTATGAACATTCAGGCACAGGATATGGACGTCATTACGCCGCAGGCGCTTGTGAACATCCGTCCGGTGACTTCGGCGATCAAGGAATTCTTCGGCTCTTCGCCGCTGTCCCAGTTCATGGATCAGAACAATCCTTTGGCGGAATTGACACATAAGCGTCGTCTGTCGGCGCTCGGTCCTGGCGGTCTGTCGCGTGATCGTGCCGGATTTGAAGTGCGTGACGTACACTATACGCACTACGGCAGAATGTGCCCGATCGAAACGCCGGAAGGTCCGAACATCGGTCTGATTTCGTATCTTGCAACATTTGCACGCATCAACCAGTACGGCTTTATTGAAGCGCCGTATCGGAGAGTAGATAAGGAAACCGGCTGTGTCACCGACGAAGTAGTCTATATGACGGCGGATATGGAAGATAACTATATCGTAGCACAGGCCAATGAACCGCTGACTGAAGATGGACACTTTGCAAACGCTAAGGTTGCTGGTAGATACCGCGACCAGATTTTGGAAATTGAAGCGGATCGTGTCGATTTTATGGACGTTTCCCCGAAGATGGTTGTTTCTGTCGCAACTTCTATGATTCCGTTTTTGGAAAACGACGACGCAAACCGTGCGCTGATGGGGTCAAACATGCAGCGTCAGGCAGTGCCGCTTCTGAAGACGGAACGTCCGTTTGTTGGAACGGGTATGGAATATAAGGCTGCTGTGGACTCCGGCGTCTGCGTACTGGCGCCTTGCGATGGCGTAATCGATGCGGTTTCCGCGGATGAAATTGTGATGGTGGGCGATGATCATAAATCCTATCGCTTCCGCATGCAAAAATACAAGCGTTCAAATCAGTCCACCTGTGTCAACCAAAAGCCCATTGTCGATGCTGGCGAACGGGTCACCAAAGGACAGGTTCTGGCAGACGGTCCGGCGACCGCAGACGGCGAAATTTCGCTGGGGAAAAATGCACTTATCGGTTTTATGACATGGGAAGGCTATAACTATGAAGACGCTGTACTTCTGAATGAGCGTCTGGTGCGTGAGGATGTGTTCACCTCGGTTCACATTGAAGAGCTGGAGATCGAATGTCGTGACACCAAGCTCGGTCCGGAAGAGATTACACGCGACATTCCGAATGTCGGCGACGATGCGCTGAAGGATCTCGATGAAAACGGTATTATCCGCATTGGTGCGGAAGTGCATGCCGGCGATATCTTGGTCGGAAAGGTAACGCCAAAGGGCGAAACCGAGCTTACCGCAGAAGAACGTCTATTGCGCGCGATCTTCGGTGAAAAGGCACGCGAAGTGCGAGATAACTCCCTGCGTGTACCGCACGGAGAGTCGGGGATTATCGTGGATGTCAAGATCTTCACCCGTGAAAATTGCGATGAGCTGTCGCCAGGCGTCAATATGCTGGTGCGCTGTTATGTGGCACAAAAGCGGAAGATCTCCATCGGCGACAAGATGGCGGGTCGTCACGGGAACAAGGGTGTCGTTTCGCGCATTCTTCCGGAAGAGGATATGCCGTTCTTGCCGGATGGTACGCCGCTTGATATCGTCCTGAACCCCTTGGGCGTACCGTCGCGTATGAACATCGGACAGGTTCTTGAAGTCCACCTCGGTATGGCAGCAAAGGCACTGGGTTGGCACATCATGACGCCGGTATTCGATGGCGCACATGAAGATGACATCCGTGCATGCTTCCGTGAGGCAAACGAGCGCAATGCGCCGCATCGTAACGATCCGTTTGAACTCAAACCGATGGAAAAGGTCATTAACCCGAAGGCACTCGAGATGAACGAGGACGGTAAGTTCACGCTCTATGACGGACGCACAGGTGAAAAGTTTGATAACCGTGTTACGGTCGGCTATATGTATTACTTGAAACTTCACCACCTAGTAGACGATAAGATCCATGCGCGCTCTGTTGGTCCTTACGCACTGGTAACGCAGCAGCCTCTTGGCGGTAAGGCACAGTTCGGCGGCCAGCGTTTCGGTGAGATGGAAGTATGGGCACTTGAGGCATACGGCGCGGCATACACGCTTCAGGAAATCCTGACGGTCAAGTCTGATGATACCGTAGGACGTGTCAACACCTATGAGGCGATCGTCAAGGGTCAGAATGTTCCGAAGCCAGGTATTCCGGAATCGTTCAAGGTACTCATCAAGGAGATGCAGTCGCTCGGTCTAGATGTCAAGGTTCTCGACAGCAATCAGGAAGAAGTCGACCTCAAATCCAACTTTGACGACGATGACAACATTATCCCGCAGCCGGTGTCCTTTGCGGATGACGCAGAAGATACCATGTTGTACGAGGGTGTGGATCAAGATATGGAAGATGCCGGACTTTCGTTTACAGATGCCGATTCGCCGGATGATCTGTCCAACGAGGATGATCCGCTTTCGACCGGCGCTGACGATGCAGACGGCGACGCACTGTTTGACTTCGGTGCAGATGATGATGACGACGATCTGTTCTGATCCAGACTCGAAGGCCGCAGGCATGTGCCTGCGATATGGATGCACAAATACTGACGGCGGGCAGAGCATTTGCTTGCTTTGTCTTACCGTTTTCTCATAGATGTCATGGGAGGTAATGATTTGGAATTTAATACGTTTGAGTCCATTAAGATTTGTCTTGCCTCACCGGAACGGATCCGGGAGTGGTCTTACGGCGCAGTAGAACGTCCGGAGACAATCAATTACCGTACACAAAAGCCAGAACGCGATGGCCTGTACTGCGAACGTATTTTCGGGCCGACGAAGGACTGGGAGTGCCATTGCGGTAAGTTCAAGAAGATCCGCTTTAAGGGTAAGGTCTGCGACCGATGCGGTGTAGAGGTGACACGCGCAAAGGTGCGCCGCGAGCGTATGGGTCACATTGAACTTGCGGCACCGGTGTCACATATCTGGTATTTCAAGGGCACACCGTCAAGAATCGGACAGATGCTGGAGATCTCACAAAAGCGTCTGGAAGAAGTGCTCTACTTTACCAAATTTATCGTGCTCGATCCGGGCAATGTGCCGGATCTTGTGCCGAAACAGCTTCTGACTGAAACGGAATATGTTTCCTATCGGGAAAAGTATGGCGACGAATTTGTCGCAGAAATGGGCGCTGAGGCGATCCAGAAGCTGCTCAAACAGATCGACCTTGATGAACTTTCGGCACAGTTGAAAACTGAGCTGGCGGGGCTCAGTTCTGGTCAGAAGCGTGTCAAGCTCTTAAAGCGTTTGGAAACCGTAGAGGCATTCCGCCAATCGGGCAATCGCCCGGAGTGGATGATCCTCGATGTTGTGCCGGTCATTCCGCCGGATCTGCGTCCGATGGTCATGCTCGACGGCGGACGCTATGCAACATCTGACCTGAATGACCTTTATCGACGTGTCATCAACCGCAACAACCGCTTAAAGCGCATGCTCGAACTCGATGCCCCGGATATCATTGTTCGCAATGAAAAGCGTATGCTGCAAGAGGCGGTCGATGCTCTGATCGATAACGGCAGACACGGCAGACCGGTGACCGGTCCGAATAACCGTGCCTTGAAGTCGCTATCGGATATGCTGAAGGGTAAGCAGGGGCGTTTCCGTCAGAACCTGTTGGGGAAACGTGTTGACTATTCTGGTCGTTCAGTTATCGTTGTCGGACCGGAGCTGAAGATGTATCAGTGCGGTCTGCCGAAGGAAATGGCGCTCGAACTATTCAAGCCGTTTGTTCTGAAGCGTCTGGTGGATACCAAGGTGATTGCCAATATCAAGAGCGCACGCAAAATGGTCGATCGTGCATCGCCTGAGGTCTGGGATGCGCTGGAAAATGTCATTCACGATCATCCGGTTCTGCTCAACCGCGCCCCCACGCTCCACCGTCTGGGTATCCAGGCATTCGAACCGGTACTGGTAGAGGGTCGTGCACTCAAGCTTCACCCGCTCGTATGCTCGGCATTTAACGCCGACTTTGACGGTGACCAGATGGCGGTGCACCTGCCGCTTTCCGCAGAGGCACAGGCAGAAGCACGTTTCCTCATGCTGGCGGCAAATAACTTGCTCAAGCCGTCAGATGGTCGTCCAGTGGCTGTTCCGACGCAGGATATGGTTCTGGGTTCGTATTATCTAACCATGGAACGCGACGGCGAAAAGGGTGAAGGCAAGGTCTTCCGCGATGTCAACGAAGCGCTGATGGCATATCATGAAGGCGATGTTTCCATCCATGCCAAGATCAAAGTGCGTATTACCAAGGATGTCGGAGAAAAGCGCGTGAGCAAGCTCATCGACTGTACCGTCGGTCGACTGATCTTCAATGAAAATATTCCGCAGAACCTGGGCTATGTTGACCGTACCAATTCGGAAAAACAGTTTGACCTTGAGGTAGCATTTCTCGTCGGCAAAAAGCAGCTCGGCGACATCATCGACCGCTGCATCAAGATCCACGGCACGACTACTACTTCAGAAGTGCTCGATAAAATCAAGGCAACGGGCTTTAAGTATTCCACGAAGGCTGCGATTACGGTTGCGGTTTGCGATGCCAAGATTCCGCAGGAGAAAAAGGCGATCATTGAAAATGCGGATGCACAAATTGCTGAGATCACGACTCAGTATGAATACGGTTATATTTCCGCAGCAGAAAAGTCCAAACGCTTTATTGAGATCTGGAACAAGGCGACAAACGATGTTACAGTTGCCCTCCAGAACGGCCTGGATCGCTATAACCCGATCTTCATGATGGCAGACTCCGGTGCGCGTGGTAGTATCTCCCAGATCCGTCAGCTTGCCGGTATGCGCGGACTGATCGCGAATACGTCCGGTGCGACAATCGAAATGCCGATTCGTTCGAATTATCGTGAAGGTTTGAATATTCTGGAATACTTCATTTCCTCCCGTGGTGCACGTAAGGGTTTGGCAGATACGGCGCTTCGTACAGCGGACTCGGGTTATCTGACCCGTCGTCTGGTTGATGTATCGCAGGATGTTATCATTCGGGAACAGGACTGCGGTGCAACTGACGGTCTGGAGATCTATGAGATTCGCAACGGCAACGAGCTGATTGAAAAGTTGTCCGAGCGTCTGGTCGGTCGCTACCTGGTCGAGGATCTCTATGATCCTCAAACCGGCGAATTGGTGGTTTCTAAGAATCGGATGATGACAGATGTGGATGCACAGAAGGTTATTGACTGTGGCGTAGAACGTATTAAGATCCGTTCGGTTCTGATGTGTCAAGCAAAACAGGGCGTTTGTGCAAAGTGCTATGGTGCAAACCTGGCAAACGGCAATCTTGTTTTCGTCGGCGAAGCTGTCGGTATCATTGCGGCACAGTCCATTGGCGAGCCGGGTACTCAGCTGACGATGCGTACTTTCCATACCGGTGGTGTGGCATCGGCGGAGGATATCACACAGGGTCTGCCGCGTGTCGAAGAATTGTTCGAGAGTCGCCACCCGAAGAATGCGTCGGTACTTTCCCGTATCGATGGTGTGGTACACATCGAAGAAGTCAAGAATGCACGCACGATTCTTGTTTCGAACGAGGAAACCGGTGAAACAGAGGCATATCCGATTCATTATAACTTTAAGATCCGCGTTCGTGAGGGCGAATATATCAAAAAGGGTACACGCATGACCGAAGGGAACGTCTTCCCGGGCGATATCCTCAATATTTTAGGTGTTCAGGCGGTACAGGACTATATCATCAGCGAAGTACAGAAGGTTTATCGCTTACAGGGTGTTGACATCAACGACAAGCACATCGAGGTCATTGTACGCCAGATGCTGCGTAAGGTCAAGGTCGATGATCCGGGCAGCAGCTATTTGCTACCGGGTACGATGGTAGAACGCCGTAAAGTGATGGACATCAACGAGGGCATTCAGGCGCGCATCGATGCCGGTGAAACCGAACTTGGCTTTGTGACGGTCGAGCCGATGCTTCAGGGTATTACCAAGGCGGCATCCAGCTCCGACAGTTTCCTGTCGGCGGCTTCCTTCCAGGAAACTACAAAGGCACTTACTGATGCAGCAATTCGTGGCAAGACCGACTATCTGTATGGTACTAAGGAAAACGTTATCATCGGTAAGCTGATCCCGGCTGGTACAGGTATGGATATATACAATCATGTCAAGATCGTTAAGAACGATGCGTATCTCGAACACAACAGCAATATGTCGGGCACAATGCCGTCGTCTACATTGAGCTGATGCTGCATGGGTGAAGGCATATGCTGGATTGGAAAAATCTTGTTTGTGGTGTTTTGTGTGCCGGGATATTGGTAAGTGGCATGGCGATACCACAGCCTGTGTGGGCATCTGGAGAATCCGCCACGGAACAAACACAACAGGCAGAGGAACCAGAGGACAGTGGTGTATCGAAAGGGATCCAAGTTGCAGGATTTCTCGTAATTTTTACGGTGGTCTTTGTCACAACGGCGTATGTTGTGATGCGGCCGAGTCTGAAAAAGCTCAAGGCATCACAGGATGCGGCAAAAGCAAAGCAAGATACAGATCCGAAGTGATCGCTATACCAAAACAATAAAACAAGCGCTGTCAATTCAGCAGTGGATGAATGATCCATACCTGCTGAATTGACAGCGCTTTTGCCATGCAAGGAAATAAGCGCTTAAATGGTCTTACTCTGCGTCAAATGGTGTCACCGGATCGGGTGCCGGCTCTAAATCCTCGCGTGCGATCTCGAAGGAGTATGCTACTGATCTGTCGCCGATGCCTGCCGCCGGATAATAGATGAGCTGTGACATTTCAAAGTCTGCAGGCAGCTCCATATAGACGTAGCCCTGTCTGGTTTCGCCGGGTGCAATATCGTCGATGAAATATTCCGCATCTTCGCCGAACTGGCGCGTGATCATGCGCGCGGAACGCAACCCGGAATAGGGGAACGCTTCACCGTCTGCCACCATAAAGAAACTATTGGACATAAAGTTTACCGAGAGGTCTTCTTCTGTGTCATTTGTGATGGTGATCTGATAGAAGATTACGCCGAGATCCTGTGTGCCATCATTAAAAGTATAGGAGGAGAGATAGGCGTGGTCAAGCGTTGCATGAACGCCGCTTTGCGTCACTTCCTCCCCCATGCTGCCATGATAAAGGTCGGCGGGCTTTTCGGTAGCCGCTTCTGTCTGCTGTGCTTCGCGTACCGTGCCCTGTGATTGATTGCCGCAGCCGACTGCGGTCAGAACCAACGCGGCGCCCAGCATCCAGCTGCACCATCTGATGAGGGTTCTGTTCATATGCTTTTTCCATTCCTTTCTGTTGTCGAAAGATTGCCGCCGCCATTAGCAGACGGCGTTGTGTATGAAAAAAGCCGCCCATGATCCGGCCTGATCTGTTGCCGAAGCAGGGCAGCCTTTTAAAAGACAAGTTTTCGACGGGATATGACAGATTCCCTGCCTTCCCCGAAAAGCGCCTTTTCCGCTTAAGTACGCGTTTAGTCAGCCTGAATTGCATCTACCGGACATACGCCAGCGCAGGAACCGCAGGAAATGCACAGATCCTCTGCGATTACATACTGAGTATCCCCCTCAGAAATTGCGTTTACCGGACATTCATCCTTGCAGCTGCCGCAGCTCAGACATGCGTCAGTGATTTTATATGCCATACGTATTTCACCTCCGTGAAGATAGTGCAGGACATAGTGTTCTGCTCAGTTCTTATTATAACAGTTTTCGCAGAAAAAAGCAAGTGGTTTTGCAACAATTCCAGAATCTTTTTTATCTGGATCATGGTATTAAGAAAGCCACTATTGTATTTTTACGCATTGCTGTGCTTGCAATTACCAGAAAAGTGTGATATAATGGGACAAGCCGGAGAAGTTCGGCGAATGAAAGCACATTTTGCAGTATTGTGATCGGAATATCCACCAGGAGGTGAAATGCATGAATGCACAAAAATTGGAGCGCATCAGTGAACTCGCCAGGAAATCACGCGTAACGCCGCTCTCTCCTGCGGAACTGGAGGAACAGGCGGCGCTGCGGCTGGAATATCGCCGTGCAGTGGTGGAAAACCTGCGCAGTCAATTGGATAATATCACAGTTGTTGAGGCCGAAGAGCGATTGGATCAAAGTTGAAATGCCGTCGGCATCAGCTCGGAAAGTGGATGCACTCCGTCGACTAGCGTAATGGGGAAATCGGGCGGACAGAATTCCGCCAGAACCTGTAGACATGCGCCACAGGGATAACAGGGAATGTGTTCTGCGTCATGGTCGGTTTTGCCGCCGACAATGGTGATCCGGCGAAAACTGCGATACCCCTGTGAAACTGCAGCGAAAACGGCGCTACGTTCGGCGCAGATGGTCATGGAGAATGAGCTGTTTTCAATGTTGCAGCCACAAAAACATTTGCCGTCGGTGGTTTCGAGAACAGCGCCGACCAAAAATCCGGAATAGGGCGCATAGGCGTTTTTACGCGCCGCAAGTGCTTTTGGAATGTGAGAATTTTGCATAGAAAGCGCTCCTTTGGCGTCGATCACATGCAAAAAAGCAAAAGACGCCGTTTATTTCAGAACGCCCTTTGCTTGTAATGATCTTTGCGATGGATCGGGATTTATTTCTGGTTGATAATCGCGAGGGTGTCGCGTGCGATCAAAAGCTCTTCATTTGTCGGAATGACCCAGACTTCGACTTTGGAATCCGGTGTGGAGATTTTTCTCAGCTGTCCCTTGAAGTCATTGACTTCCTTGTCGATCTTGATGCCAAGATATTCCATGTTAGTGCAGACTTCCTCACGGCAGTTCGGTGCATTTTCACCGATGCCACCGGTAAAGATCACAGCATCCAGACCGTTCATAATAGCAGCATAAGCGCCGATGTCTTTCTTGATGTCGTATACGAGCATGTCCTTTGCCAGCGTCGCGCGCTTGTCGCCGGATTCAGAAGCAGCTGTGATGTCGCGGAAATCGGAGGACTTGCCGGAAATACCGAGTAGACCGGACTTCTTGTTCATATAGCTGTCCATCTGTGCTACGTCAAAACCATGTTTTCCGGCTACATATGTGACAGCAGACGGATCAACTGCACCACAGCGTGTTCCCATCAAGACGCCGTCAAGCGGTGTAAAGCCCATGGTGGTGTCGATCGACTGGCCGTTCTGAACAGCAGTGATTGAAGAACCGTTGCCAAGGTGGCAGGAGATGACTTTCAGATCCTTCAAATCCTTGCCCATGATTTCTGCCAGCTTCGCGGTGACAAACCGGTGGGATGTACCGTGGAAGCCGTATTTGCGGACATGATAGGTTTCATAATCTTCATACGGGAAGCCGTACATGAACGCCTTTTGCGGAATGGTCTGGTGGAATGCGGTGTCGAACACTGCTACCTGCGGCACATCAGGCAGGATCTTGCGGCATGCCCACATTGCCAGTGCATGACCATGGTTGTGTACCGGTGCTAGTTCCCGGAGTTGGTCGATTTTGTCGATAATCTCGTCGGTTACCAGTGTGGTTTTGGTGAAGATCTCAGCACCCTGTACCACGCGGTGGCCGACTGCGGAGACTTCGTCCATGCTCTTGATGACAGCACATTCGCCAGTGGTGAGTGCCTGTACCAGACGCTCAAATGCCTCGGCATGTGTCGGGAATGCACAATCTTCCTCGATTGTTGCACCGCTTGCGGTCTTGTGGCTCAGATGGCCATCGATGCCGATGCGGTCACAGTTGCCCTTGGCAATGACCGATTCATCCTTCATGTCGATGAGCTGGTATTTCAGCGATGAGCTGCCTGCATTGACAACAAGAATAATCATAAAACTTTCTTCTCCTTTTTTGGTGTGTACGACAAAGCTCCGGAGCGCGTCCGTCACGCCGTACACCCTGTCTCGTGATATTTCATAGACCGGGGTGATGTGTATTGACCCAGCCATATTCTATTATAAGCTTTTTTCCGAAAATTGCAAGAGGTTTGCGAAAAATTCCGGCATAAATCTGATATTTTTTCATTTTTACCATAAATTCAGGAGGTTGTACCATGAAAATCAGCGGTATTATCTGCGAATATAATCCTCTCCACAACGGTCATCTCTATCACCTTTCCTGCATTCGCGCGAACGGTGCGGATGCGATCGTCGCGGTCATGAGCGGAAATTTTGTTCAGCGCGGCGATGCGGCAATTTTGGACAAGTTCACACGCGCCAGACTTGCGATCCAGGCGGGGGTAGACCTGGTAATTGAGCTCCCTGTTCCGTATGCGCTCGCACCGGCAGAAAATTTTGCGATGGGCGGCGTAGCGCTGTTGACGGCGCTAGGGAATGTAGATGAGATCTCTTTCGGCAGTGAATGCGGCGATATCCGACTTTTGACACAGGCGGCACAGGCATGCCGGATCTGTAAAACTGAGTATGCCGATGTGATGCAGGACTTTTTGCGCTCTGGCTACTCTTATCCAGAAGTGCTGACACAGATGGTGGGTCAGCTTTACGGCGCGGATACAGCCGCCGTATTGCGTCAGCCGAACAATACGCTTGCGATTGCCTATATCAATGCACTGGAAGCACTCGAAAGTCCGATCCGTCCGGTCACGATCCGGCGGCGTGGCGCAGGTCATCATAGCGCCGGGCAATCTCCCGACGGCACCGCCAGCGCCACCTATATCCGTCAGTATTTCGTGGAAGGCGGTGATTGCCGCCGGATGATGCCATCATATGCATGGCATGCGCTGAAAAGTGCGCAGGAAGCCGGACATGTCGGATCACTGCAATATTTAGAACGGCTGATCCTCTATAAACTGCGCACTACCGACCCGGACGAGATGCACAGCATTGCCGAGATCGGACAGGGGCTGGAATATCGGTTGTATAAAGCCAAGCGCTCGGCATCCCTCGAAGAACTATTGCAATCGATCCAGACCAAGCGCTATCCCATGGCGCGGCTGCGTCGGATTTTGCTGCATCTGCTGCTCGATATCCGTACTGCCGATATCCAGCGGTATCCGTCCTATGGTCGTATTCTGGCGTTTAATGACATTGGCAGAGAGGTGTTGCGTGAGTCGAAGCACACCCGAACGCTGCCATTTTCTCATTCGCTGGCGGAACTTGCCCAGGTCAGCAGCGATGCCGGACGGTGTGCCGCTCTGGAATCTCAGGCCACGGACATCTATCAGCTGGCGCGACAGATCATCGGTAAGGGCGAATCAGACTTCCGCCGACGCATGTCGGCACCGGTGCGAAAGGTCAGTCAGGCGTCAAAGGAATCGGTAGAAGTCTAAGATAGGAGGAACTATGATACCAAACGCTATCTCCACAGACAGGATCGGCGTCGTCTTATTCTATTAGAAAGCAGAGGAACCAACACATGCAACCCAAATTTTCTCCCCTGACCCCCAAATTCCCCCACCTGCTCCATGGCGGCGACTATAACCCGGAGCAGTGGCTGGATCATCCGGAAATTTTAGACCAGGACATCGCCCTGTTCCAGAAAGCGCATATCAACTGCGTCAGCCTTGGCATTTTCTCCTGGGCGAATTTAGAACCGCAGCAAGATTACTTTACCTTCGACTGGTTGGACAGGATCATCGACCAGCTCTATCAGAACGGGATCTATACCATCCTCGCAACGCCCTCCGGCGCCAGACCCCAGTGGCTGGCACAAAAATACCCGGAGGTGCTTCGGGTGAATGCCGACGGGACAAAAAATCTCTTCGGTGCACGCCACAACCACTGTTACACTTCGCCGGCGTATCGCGAGCGTGTGCGTATCATCGACACAAGGCTTGCAGAGCGCTATGCCAACCATCCGGCGGTAATCTTATGGCACATCTCTAATGAATTTGGCGGCGAGTGTCACTGCGAATTGTGCCAGGTGGCGTTTCGCACGTGGGTGCAGAAGAAATATGGCACACTCGATGCACTCAATCGTGCTTGGTGGGCGCACTTCTGGTCCCATACCTATACCGACTGGTCCCAGATCCACAGTCCTTCACCTTTAGGAGAAACGTCTATCCACGGGCTTGTCCTCGATTGGCGGCGGTTTGTGACGCAACAAACCATTGACTTTATGCGCACGGAAATCGATGCCGTCAAGGCAGTGAATTCGGATATCCCTGTCACTACCAACATGATGACGCACTATACCTATGAGCTCAATTACTACAAATTCCGGGATGCATTGGATGTGATCTCCTGGGACAATTATCCTGAATGGCACAAGCCGAATTCCCAGATCTGGGCGGCGGAGAGCTGTTCCATGACTCACGATATGATGCGTTCAATCCAGAAAAAACCGTTTTTGATGATGGAATGCACTCCGAACACCACCAATTGGCACCCGGTGAGCAAGCTGAAAAAGCCGGGGATGCACAAGCTTTCGGTTTTGAATGCCATTGCCCATGGGGCGGATTCCGGACAGTATTTCCAGCTGCGCCAGAGCCGCGGCAGCTGTGAGAAATTTCATTCGGCGGTAATTTCTCACATTGGCACAGAGCATACCCGGACATTCCGGGAGGTTGCGCAAGTCGGCGCAGAACTGGAACGATTGTCTGATCTGATCTACAACAGTCGCACACCGGTGCAGGTGGCGATTATTCACGATGTGGAAAACAAGTGGGCGCTGGATCAGTGCCGCGGACCGCGTAATGCCGGCATCGACTATTTCGGGGCGGTGCAGAATAACTATCGCTATTTTTGGGAAAATGGCATCAATATCGACCTTGTGGATAGTGAATACGACTTGGATGGATATCGGCTTGTGATTGTGCCGATGCTCTATCTCTTCCGCGCCGGAATCCAGGAAAAGCTCAGACAGTTTGTCGCGCAGGGCGGCACATTGGTGACTACCTGCTTTACCGGTGTGGTGGATGAAAATGATCTATGCTTCTTGGGCGAGGCGACGGAAGAAAAGCTCTCCGATG
Source organism: uncultured Ruminococcus sp. (assembly GCA_949291125.1). GTDB lineage: Bacteria > Bacillota > Clostridia > Oscillospirales > Ruminococcaceae > Ruminococcus_C. Next base: position 75,723 of record CASEUJ010000018.1, on the reverse strand, counting down.
TAATGGGGTTCTGGGTCGAGGAAATTGACGGGCTCTTTGACGGCGAAGAAAACCACATGACATGGCAGAATCAGCGCTATAGACTCTATGAACTGTGCGAGATCGTTCACCCGACCACATGCGAAGTGTTGGCGACATACGAAAGCGATTTCTATCAGGATATGCCAGCGCTGACACGCAATCGTTTTGGCAAGGGTGTGGCATATCATCTGTGTGCCACAGCAGAAAGTAGATTTTTCCTGGATTTTTATGACATGCTGACGCGCCAGCTGGGATTGGAACGCGCGATGCAGACGACAGTGCCATATGGTGTGAGCCTGACCTGGCGTGAAACGGCGCAGGGACAAAAGCTGATTTTTGCGCAGAATTTCAGTGCAGAGACAAAACATCTGCCGCTCGACCAGGCTTATACCGATCTTCTCAACGATACGACAGAACACGGCATATGTACGCTTGCACCGTATACTTGCAAGATCGTGACACCGCAGCAGTACAGTTAACACGATAGAAACAATAGAGAGGAGATATCCTGCATGGCAAAGGTTTCAAAAAAGACGCTGGGAAAGCGGCGGCGCAGGGCACTTTATGTGCTGTTGATTTTGCTCATTGGCATTGTGACATTGATTGTCCGGTGCAGCAGGGATTCTGCGGTAGAGGATGCAGGGGTTTCTATCTCACCTGAGGATTTGGAGGAGGAGATAACTACTCCCGCCCAGACCACCACTCAGATCACGTATCAGGCGGTGGCGTCTCAGCCAGTGGTGACCACCGAAGTTAATGTCAGAGCTGTGGGGGAAATTCCAGAGTCTGCCTATGTGGACGTAGAGCCAATTTTACAGCTGCCGGAGCTTCCCACCGGGTGTGAGATCACGTCCTTGACCATGGTGCTCAACTTTCTAGGCTATGATGTGGATAAGTGCACCATGGCGGACGAGTATCTGATTCGTGCCGATGCATATACCGCTACCTTTGGCGAGGCCTTTATAGGTTCGCCTTATGATGCAAATGCATGGGGCTGTTATGCGCCGGTGATTGTGGAAACGGCAGAGAATTTTTTGCGGGACATGGGCTCTAGTCTGCACGTCTATAATCTGACTGGCAGCATCCTAGAAGAGGTGCTCTGGGAGGTGGCGGAGGGCAGACCAGTGATTATCTGGGCAAGCATTGATATGACGGATGACATCGAAGAGCGCTATTATTGGACGACAGACGACGGTAAGGATGCGGTTTTTCTGATTAATGAGCACTGTCTGGTGCTGTGCGGCTATGATCTGGCGCAAAGCACCGTCACTGTGTGTGACCCTCTGGTGGGACTGACGGAGTATGATTTGACCATCTTTGAGGATCGTTTCAATCGGATGTACAACCAGGCCGTGGTGCTGGATGATTAAGAGTCGGATTGAGACGCATCGTCCAGCGCCTCGTTGATTTTCCGGATCCGGTGTCGATAGGACAGGTAGCTTCCGATCCAGATGCACAGATAGATGCCGCCGTAGAAGCCTGTATAATAGACGACTCCAGTAAGATTTGGCTCACACCAGCCCAGCAGCAGGGATACTGGAATGAATATGATGCCAGTGGTGAGAAAATGGGTCGCAGTGGCACGTAGAATGCTCCAGTGATCTACGTCCCAGATTACGGATGCACCGCCAAAGACAGCGCCAAGCAGCCCGGAAAGGAAAAACTGGACAGTCACGCCGGAAAGCTCTGATCCGCACCGATCGATACAGATCGGTGCGCAGGGAATAAAGCTTCCATCTCCGATGCAAAAAGAGATAAAAAGTGCAATGATCTGAGAAAGGCATATGCCGATCAGAGCGCCGGAAAGTGCGCGCAAAAAAATTGTATTTCGCATCTATAAAACCTCCTTTTTATAGTCGTAGGATCGCTTTTATCTTCGACAGATACCGCCTTGAAACATAGGCGGTATCGCCGTTTTTTAGGTGTATTCCGATCGTGCCGGCAATGCTTAGGTCAAGCCGCTGAATGTAGCGGAGATTGACGATCTCAGAATGTGAGATGCGCACAAATTGTTTGGAATTGAGCTGTTGTTCCAGTTCATAGAGCCGATGGCGCAGTGTGAATTCTCCCTGGGGTGTTTTGGCGTATACTTTTTGCTGTGCGCCATATAATCGGATCAACTGCTCCGGCTCGATCAGCACGGCATGGTTTCTGGATGTATATCCCACCAGCGGCGAGTTCTGTGGTGCCTCAATTTGCTGTAATAGGGCGGTGACTTCGTCGGTGATTTGTTCGGTGAGAATCCACACCGTCGGTTCTGGGTACGCCGGGTCGAGTTTGATTTGGATTTTCATGTGTTTCACCTCCTGTATGTATCATAGCACGAAACGAAAGTATCTGCAACCTATTTTCGATCATCGGCCGTATTCTTGTGATGATCGGTGTTAAAACGACAAAAATCAAAAAAATCTGCAAATTCTATTGCATTTCTCTGCAAAGCCTGTTATAATAGAATAGTATGATGCAGTGTCAGCTGCAATTGCAAATTCTGGAATTTGGAAAAGTGAGGAATGATCATGCCTGCAAATATTATCGTCGGAACGCAGTGGGGCGACGAAGGAAAAGGAAAAATCATTGACATTATGGCATCTCGTGCAGATGTGGTGGTTCGTGCCACCGGTGGCAACAATGCCGGTCATACTGTCGTAAACAACGGTGAGGTGTATAAGCTTCACCTGATTCCGTCGGGGATTTTGTATCCGGATACCATGTGCCTGATCGGTGCCGGCGTTGTGCTCGATCCGAAGGATTTTGTATCGGAACTCGATGCGCTGGAAGCCCGGGGCATCTCTACCGCAAATCTGCGCATTGATCCTCGTGCTCATGTGGTAATGCCGTGGCATATTGCGCTCGACGGTTTGTCGGAACAGTTCCGGGGAAATTCGGATATCGGGACAACCAAGCGCGGCATCGGTCCGACCTATATGGATAAATATGAGCGCTGTGGTCTGCGTGTCTATGATCTGGTACATCCGGAGATTTTTGCCCAAAAGGCACGGACTACCGGTACGCTGAAAAACAAGATTATTACCGCAGTCTACGGCGGCGAAGCCTTTGACCTTGACGCTGTGATTGCAGAATATATCGAATATGGCAAGCGGCTGGCAAAATATGTGGACGATGTATCGGTATTGACCTATGAGGCGAATAAGGCCGGTAAAACCATTATGTTCGAAGGTGCACAGGCGACACTTCTGGACATCGATTTCGGTACATACCCGTATGTCACCTCGTCCCACCCGATCTCTGCGGGCGCCTGCATTGGCACTGGCGTTGGGCCGAAGATGATTACCAATATCGTCGGTGTGGCAAAGGCATACACCACTCGTGTGGGGAAAGGTCCCTTCCCGACCGAACTGGACGACGAGACCGGCGAAGCCATCCGCAACAAGGGCGGTGAATTCGGCACGACGACTGGTCGCCCGCGTCGCACCGGCTGGTTTGATGCGGTGATCGTGCGCCATTCGGTGCGCACCAATGGCTTGGATGGACTGGCGATCAATAAGCTGGATACTTTGAGTGGCATTGGCGCCCTGAAGATGTGCGTAGGCTATCGCAAGCCTGACGGCACGGTGCTCAAGGATTTCCCACCGGCGCTGGAATCGCTGGCTGATTGCGCTCCAATCTATGAGGAGTTTGAGGGCTTTGATGAGGACATCTCCGGCTGTAAGCGATATGAAGATCTTCCGGAGACTTGTAAAAAATATATTGCACGGCTCGAAGAAGTTTGCGAATGCAAAGTGGTCATGATCGGCAACGGCCCGGATCGCAGCCAGATCTTAGAACGATAAGTGTGAAAAAATATCATGTCAATAACAGCGGCGTATACCAAGTGAAAAAGGTGTACGCCGCTGTTATGATGATACGGTTCGGGAAGAAGGGACGGGGAATGAATGATTATGTTTCCCAGCTTGGCACAAGCCCAGCTGATTCCATCGCATAATATCGTAAAATCGCAAATGCGTCCTGTATGGTAATTGTGCCATCGCCATCCACATCTGCCGCAGTAAATGCCGCTTGTTCTGCATCGGCGACATCACCTGTGGTGAATGCCGCAGGATTACCGGCATTGACAGTTGCATAGTAGATCAGCGTATGGAAAGCATCTTGTATGGTGACCTTGCCGTCGTTGTCCGGGTCGCCGGGGAGATAGGTGAGAGGATGCGATATATCGGCAGTGATCACTTCCCCTGCACTGTATTGCATGTCACTGGTGAATGCAAAATACCATGGATCCAGATCAACTGCATAAACACCATCTACCTGAGTCAAGCTGTAGTACAAAAATTGGTAGAGCCACGCTTCTGTATTGTTGCCCCCGCATATATCTACGCCCTGGTATTCTACATTTACGCCGTTATATGTGAAAAGATCGATGTCCCAGCCTTCTCCCAGCCCGGCAAAATCCGCCTCTGTCAGATCGGCTTCTGAGAAAAGTCGAATCGCAAAGGAAGCCTGCAAGCGGTCGTATTCAGAATAGCCTTGTAACAGAGTAACTTCTTGGGCGACAGAAGCATCGAGTAGCTGCTGTGCAATGGCTGTGGCTTCTTCTTGACTCCAATAAGAGTAGTATCCCTGCCAGCCAATAGTACCGGTGGTGTTGTCTGTGCTGGACAGGACATAACTTCCATCTTCTTGTGGAATGAAATCGTAGTTGTTGTCTACTACCTCCAAGAAGGCATTTACATCAGTGGGCGTCACTTGAAGGGCATAGAACCCCTCATATAGCTGAAAGCATGTGGCGTCCGGTGTGATACGGACAACATAGCGGTTTGTTGGGGAACTTGACTGGAATTTCACCGTCTCGATTGTGCCGTCTGCTAAGATCTGCGTTTCAATTTCCCAGCCCTCTGGCATTTTTGATAATACACCGTAGCCGGCATCATGGGTGTCAATATAATAGGATGCGCCTGTCTGCCAAGAACCGGCGAAGGATAATGCCAGTGTCGTTGCAGCGAGGGCGGCGAGTAAGTTTTTCAGTACTTTCATAAAAATTGTCTCCTTTTCTATGAAACGTATGGGTTATTTCGATAAAAGTGAAGCAAGTCAAATGTTATTCTCACACCATATGTACCATCGCCAGTTTGCGATGGAATCGTGTATGTTCCACCGGTTATAATTCCCACTACCGTATGATATGTAATTCCATTAAATTCAGTAACAGTATAAACTGGTCCTCCGCTGTCACCTCCGCTAATAACTGCAGTCGCATGAAATCGTTGGTCGCATGATGAAGGATACTTTTCAATTGAATCCTCAACATCAAATACACCCATTTGTCCTGTGCTATAATAGCGCGCATTGTTGACATTTTCACTACCATGGACTATGCCGGGAAATCCGCTTGCAATAACTGATCCAGCGTTTGTTAAAAAAGCGTCACGCATAACGCCCAATTCAAAAGCACCATAACTGGATAAGTCCTCTTCAACATACAAAAGCGCATAATCAAAGGACGATTGTTCAAACTCACCGCTGTTTACGTGATATCGAACTGGCACATGTGCGGAAATGGGTGAGCAAGTTAATGCGGGCGTAGTGAAGTTGTTTCCGGAAAAAATTTTAACGCTGATAGAAGAAATAAATGAACCGGAAGAATTATTGTATACGCAATGCGCACAGGTGGCGATTATATGATCATCAATGATAAATCCGCTTCCCTGACCACCTCCAGCTAATATTTGCACAACCGATGAATCGGTGTCTATATACCGATTATCCGGATAAGAGGTTCTTGTTTGTGTAGATGGAGTTATTGTGTTTGCTTGAGAAAGCGTATATGTACTTGTAGTGTTTGTTGAATATGTATGTTTGTAATATGAGATGGAGGTGTTTCTTCCCTCTGCATTTACATAAAGTAAAGGTAAAGTAAAGATCCAAGCAATAATAACACAAAAGGCAAGTGTAAAGCAAAGAAATTTTTTTAAAAGTTGAACTGTCATAATTTACCCCCCCTTTTTTAGTTACTGTATGGCAAACTATCGATGATCCCTACTAAAAAAGCCAGTAGTATTTGTTGATCAACTACATCAATGACATAATTCACATTCAAATCAGATATGGAATAATCGCTTAGTGTATATTGACCGCTTAAATAGCGCCCAAGGGCGATAGCATCACTTATATTAATCGTATTATCGCCGTTAATATCTCCAAGAATAGCAGCCGAGGCTTTCATTGGGGCGGTATTTAATAACAAACACATCATCAAAACAATAGAAAGGGCGGACATGATCTTTTTTGTCGTCTTTTTCATAATGGTTTCACTCCTTTTGTAAATAAAATCAATTTACATTCGTTCAGTATCTTCGGATTCGGTGCGGTCTGAATATCTACCGTTGTGCGCTTTAGTTTCTCCTTTCGCGCTACGGTAACTGTGGTTGTTCTATACATTTAGTATACCACAATCTAGACCGTCATGTCAATATAAATTTGTTAAAAATAGCAATATAAACAAACAAACTGGAACATAATTAGTGATATATTGATATGTATTGTCATTTATGACAGAAACAAAACGGTGGCGAATGAGCAAACAGTATAGATTGATAGCGATAGAAGTGTTGTCAAAAATCGTTTTGTCCTTTTCAGAATCATCCGCCATTCTGGATTGCACAAAAATTGTTTTACATGTTCAGCATCATATTGTAAAATAAGCGCATTCATTTTGACAACAGAAGAGAAGCGCCTTTGTAAAAATGTGACAGCCGTCTTGTACTTGGGCAAAGACCAATGCGATTTCGTTTCGTCGGGTCATGCTTTCCGACTTGTCTGCATATACATAAACCAAAACACATGCAGAAAGAAGGGGGATTCTATGCCTGGACTTACCACAGCACAGGCGCAACAGCGTCTGCGCCAGGATGGAGAAAACGAACTCGCCACAGCGCCGCGTCCACATCCGCTTCGGATGTTTCTGGGGCAGTTTCGGGATGTGATGGTGTTGATCCTTTTGGCGGCAACTGCTGTTTCAGCATTGCTCGGGGAGATTACCGACGCTGTCACGATCATTCTGATCGTCCTCTTAAACGCCATTCTCGGGTTTTTGCAGGAGTTTCGCACCGAACAGACCTTAGAGGCATTGCGCAGCCTTACAGCACCCACCGCCACGGTCTGTCGGGATGGATCGTGGCAGACGATCCCAGCGCGTGAGCTGGTACGGGGCGATCGGATCCAAGTGGAATCAGGCGATCAGATCCCTGCGGATGCGGCACTTGCCACAGCGTCAGGACTTTCGATCAATGAATCAATTCTTACGGGAGAATCTGAAGCAGTACCTAAATCCGTCAGTGATCCAGATGATACGGACAATGCGCTACATAAGTGCAATATTCTCTATGCTGGTACCGCTGTACTCCGTGGCAGTGGCGAAGCCACAGTTATTGCCACCGGCACGCATACCCAGATGGGACAGATCGCGGAGATGCTTGGCGATGTCAAGCCAGAGATGACACCGCTCCAACGGCGGCTTGCAGGACTTGGAAAAGTTGTGGCACTACTGTGTCTGGTGGTTTGTATAGCAGTATTTCTTGCCGGGGTACTTCGGGGCGAGCCGGTGTTTGATATGCTCATGACCGGTATTACCATTGCCATTGCCGCAATCCCAGAGGGTCTGCCGGCAACAGTGACGATCGCACTCGCGCTGGCGGTGCGCCGGATGATGAAGCGCGGCGCATTAGTCAATCGCCTGCACAGTGTGGAAACGCTGGGATGTGCCGGTGTCATCTGCTCTGACAAAACTGGGACAATAACCGAAAATCGTATGACGGTCACCGAAATTTCTGCCGGTGGGGAATGTTTTTCCGTTACAGGAACAGGTTTACAGATGGCTGGTGCGATTCTGCAAGAGGGTAAGCCCACCGACACCGCCGCAAAACCGGCACTGCGTGAACTGCTTATCTGCGGCACACTTTGCAGCACCGCACAGCTTGAAACAAGCCGTGAAAACCGGCGTATATGGCAAGCTACTGGTGATCCCACCGAAGTGGCACTTTTGGTGGCGGCAGAAAAGGGCGGCATCTCACGTAATGCCCTTTTGCGGACACATCCGGTGCGCCACACCGAACCGTTTGATAGTGAAACACGTTGTATGGCGGTGACAGTTGCGGATGGCGCGGGCTGCTGCACATACTGGAAGGGAGCAGCTGATGTAATCGTGTCGCGCTGCGGCTTCTGGATGCAAGGAAATCGAACTGCGGCACTGTCTGGCGCAGTGCGTTCTGCCATATTTCAGGCTGCCGAAGCCATGTCCGATCGGGCGCTGCGTGTTCTGGCGTTTGCCCGACAGGAGGAGAATGGGGATTGTATCTTTTTAGGAATAGCCGGTATGCTCGATCCCCCGCGAGAGACCGCACGTACTGCTATCCGCACTTGTGCGCAGGCAAAGATCCGTACTGTCATGATTACTGGAGATCATAAAAATACCGCCATTGCCATCGCAAAACAGGCAGGACTCTTGCGCGGCAGACGCGCTATGACCGGCGAGGAACTGGATCGGCTCAGTGACCGGGAACTGGATGCGTGTCTGGATCAATATGCTGTTTTCGCCCGGGTGAATCCAGCCCATAAGCTGCGTCTGGTGCGTGCTTATCGGCGCTGTGGCAAGATCGTCGCCATGACAGGTGACGGCGTTAACGATGCGCCTGCCATCAAAGAGGCGGATGTCGGTGTAGCCATGGGTAAAAATGGCACCGATGTGGCGCGTCAGGCGGCAGATGTGGTACTCACGGATGATAACTTTGCAACGCTTGTGGATGCCGTGGAACAGGGAAGATGTGTCTATGCGAATATTCGTAAGTTTGTGCGCTATTTGCTCTCATGCAACATCGGAGAAGTGTTGACCATGTTTTTGGGGATTCTGATGGGGATGCCGGTGGTGCTGTTGCCCACTCAGCTGCTTCTGGTCAATCTTGTGACGGATGGACTTCCTGCCATTGCCCTCGGCATGGAGCCGCCGGAACCCGAGGCCATGCAAAAACCGCCGCGAAAGCCGGACGAGAGCTTTTTCTCTGATGGACTGATGGGGCGTATTGTCCTGCGCGGGATTCTGATTGGGATCTGTACGCTCGGTTCGTTTACCACTGTGGCTCGGATGGGGGGCACATTGGAAGCGGCACGTACTGCGGCGCTTTGTACTCTGATCCTGTCTCAGTTGATCCATGTGTTTGAATGTAAGTCTGAGCAGCGCACGCTCTTCTCCATGCACTATGGCAATAATCTATGGTTGGTCGGCGCGGTGGTGGTATCGCTTTTGGTATTGGCAGCGTGTCTGTGCGTACCGGTGCTCCGTACGATTTTTTCCACTGTCTTGCTGACACGGTCGGAATTGTTGACGGCAGTAGGATTTTCGGCAGCAGTGCCAGTACTGGGGAGCATTGTGGGTCTTATGCGGAGAAAATGATAATCACGCAATAGTTATTTATAGAAAAACCAGTGCCTCAGCGCAGGATAACGCGCTCGATGGCACTGGTTTTTGTGTTTGATGATTTTTAGCGAAAGTTTGACTATTCTGTGTTGGAAAGGTGTGCGCTGTTGTGGCACGCCAGATTTTTCTTGCGCAGCAGTGAGATCATGTCTTCTAATAGTTGGATATCCTCGTCCGGCAGATCGGTGATATCCAGCGTCTGCTTTTTTTGTTCGATGCCAAGCAGATAGTCTGTTGTGACATGAAACACCCTTGCCAGCTTGACTAAAACCTCTGGCGAAGGCGAACGCAGTGACTGTTCATAATAGCTCACTGTTGCCTTTGACAGCCACAACCGGTCTGCAAGCTGTTTTTGCGTCATGCCCGCGCGCTGACGCAGTTCTTTTAAGATTGTCCCGAATTCAACCATTTTTAACCCTCCTGTCAGAATATAGTGTTAGTTTATCACAACTGTATATTACTGTTTTCTGATTTTTAGATCGATTATTGTTGACTTTTAGGCTAAAATGTGTTATACTATACCTGCGGAATCCGCAAAAATGATAAAAGGAGTTATCAAATTATGAAGCAACAAAAGAAAATCCTAGCAGGGATTATGGTGGTGTGCCTGTGTGCTGGGCTGACTGGGTGTGGAAAAGAAGAGGTCAGCGTCACTAGTGGTCTGAAGGTGGAATACAGTGGCATGAACGGCTACGGTACAGCATCTTTGGATGAATCCTACGATTGGATTGATGACGCTATCGATCTATGCGAAGGTCTGGATGAGGACGAACAGTTTGAGCTGGAGTTGGCGCTGTATGATGCGGTCAGCTATGAGATTTCGCCAGTGGAGAATCTCTCCAATGGGGACGAAGTCACCATTACCATCAGCATCGACAGCGATGAATTTGAAGACTATGATTTTGAATTGGTAGGTGAGGAAGTGACCGAAACGGTTTCGGGGCTGGAAGAAGTGGAGGAAGTAGATCCCTTTGCAAAACTGAATGTAACCTTTGAGGGCATTGCCCCCTATGCCACGGCGTCTATCGATAGCGCCGGCAGAGTGGATGGCATCGAGTACACCCTAGATATGTCTGAAAATCTTTCCAACGGAGATGTTGTCACCGTGACAGCAGCGCCAGAATATAGCATGACAGAGGACGAGCTAGCTCAGCAGTATGGCATTGTTCTGACCCAGACTGAGCAGAGCTATACCGTAGAGGGACTGTCGGCATATGTCACCAGTCTGGATCAGATTCCAGAGGATATGCTGACCAAGCTGCTGTCGCAAGCGGAGGACAGTATTCGGGCGGACTGCGCCGGATGGGCAGAGGGCAATAGTCTGGGACAGCTGGATTTCTTGGGTTATTACTTCCTGACACCCAAAGAGGGGTTTTTAGAACAGCCCTATAACGAGATCTACTGTATCTATCAGGTGACGGCGAATATGACCGGTATTACTGCGGATGACCTGGAGCATCAGTCTACGGGTACGGAGACCTATTATACCTACTATCATTTTACAGATATTCTGCTGTTGGCAGATGGTACTACTTCTGTGGATCTCAGTGCCGGAAATATGCCGGACAATCGCATCGACAGCACCTTTGGCTATGATGCATTCTGGGGCGCTGAGGCGTATACCTTTGACGGTTATGTCGACTTGGACACCATGTTCCATGACTGTGTTAGCACCAAAATCGCAAACTATAACTACGAATCCACCGTGCAAGAGTAAAAATGGGAGGTGACAACATGTGATTGCAATAGAAGACATGCCGCGATCTGCACAAAATGCCTACGCTAGTATCGTCACCGGTAATTTCCTGGATGAAATCAGGAAATTTGTTTTTACCATAATCGATATGATCTTCTATTTCAAGAACAAGCCCTTAGTCTATGCTTTGAGCACAAATACTTTTTGCTGAGCAAGCAAACTCACGCTGAGATGGAGGCTGCCGTGTATCAACAGACCATGTGGGATTCGACAGCAGAGGAATTCGTTCGTATTTTCCAAAAGGCGCAGAGCTGCATTCTTGTGCAGCTCTGCGCCTTTTGCTTTTAGCAATGTTGGATTCTCTTACAGCTCACCCGGCATATGAAAATCCAACAAACATTTTACGTATATGTGATTGTAGAATTCACGTAGCTTTTGTAATATTGGCTTGAACGAGGCGTGCCTGTGATGCGCAGCGCATAATCCGAATCGCATGCTATCAAAACTTTTAGGAGGGTATCGCAATGGCTGTGACAAATACAAATGGCAAATCCATTTCAAAAGCTGATGGTGTTTGTTCTGACAATAGCGCTGTATGGGCTGGCAACAGCTTTACTAAACTGATTTCAAAATTTCAGGTGGGCATGATGGAATTTTCGGTGGAATACTTCCTGTTTATTCCACTGACACTTGCTATGCTATTTGAAGCAATACCTGAGGCACTCGGCGCAGCGATTGGCGTGGTGTTCAACGAATTTGTGCTTGAACCGTTTAGTGGCAACAAAAATCCCCGCAATGTCTTTGCGGGGAAACTCATTGCTTTCTAATATACGATCATGTACAGAGAACTGTACACAGCAAATAATTCATCGAGTGTATCTCTCGTACTGGAGCCCGGATCATTGATCACAAATTTCGAGCTGGAGAACGTTGAATCGGAGGATCCGGTATAGCCGGTGACAACGACATAGTGTTGGCCGCCGCTGGAATTCTTTGCGCCGACGATTACTGGCTTGCCTGCACTCAGCTGTGTGTAGATCTTCCGCATAACGGACTGTGTCAGTGCGCTGCTGGGTTGTTCCATGGTATAGCCGAGGTCGGAGAAAGAAACCCACTGAAGGCTGTCACCGCTGAATGTCAGAAGTGAGAGTATCTCATCTGGTTTGACGCGATTGTGCGATTCATAGGAATATTTCATCGCAATACTCGTCACCAGACAGCCGACCTTACCGATGGTGGAATATGTAATGGTTTTATTTGCCCATGCTTCATCAAACTGCTTGTAATCCGGCACATTATTCAACTGAACCGGTGCATATCCATTGTTGATCATAGCGCCTGTAGACGGATCGAAATAATAGGAACTGCCGCCGGTTGTGATCCAGCCGGTCTGCATCGTGCCATTTGTACCAAAGTAATACTTGCTGCCGGAGATGGTCTGTAAGCCAGTTCGTACTTTACCGTCTGTTCCCAGATAATACTTTGCGCCGTCGATTGTCAGCCAGCCGGTCTGCATTGTGCCATCCGATCCGAAGTAATAACGATTTCCCGAGATGGTTTGCCAGCCGGTCTGCATCGTGCCGTCTGCACCAAAGTAATATTTCCTGTCGGAGATAGTCTGGAAACCGGTGCGCATCTTGCCGTCTGTACCAAGGTAATACTTTGCGTTGTTCACTGTGATCCAGCCGGTTTGCATCGTGCCGTTTGTGTCGAAGTAATAGTGATTGCCCGAGATGGTTTGCCAGCCGGTCTGCATCGTGCCATCCGATCCGAAGTAATAATTTCTGTCGGAGATGACCTGCCAGCCGGTCTGCATTTCGCCTGCGGCAGAAAAATAATAAGTCTTCTCACCAATTGTCTGCCAGCCGGTTGCTGCACCGTCCGGGGTGAGATAATATGTCGCAGAATCCTGCGTCATCCAGCCGGTCATCATGACGGCATCTTCGGAATAGTAAAACAGCTTACCGTCAGAAAATGTGATCCAGCCGGTCTGTACTGCGCCATATTCGTCAAAGAGATAGCGTGTTCCGTCAATGGTTTGTTCGCCAGAGAGCTTACCGGCTGTTTTATCAATATAATAACGATCGCCGAGGTAAGAGATCCATCCGAATACCGGCTGTCCGGTTTCTTCATGGTAGTAATAGCGTATTCCGTTTACCGTCTGCCAGCCAGTTTCTAATGCGCCGTCTGCAGCGAAAACATAGGTGAAACCGTCTGCAAGCGTGGTTTCTTCCTGTGCGAAGCTACCGTCGCTGTAATAATAATACAGGCTGTCGTCATCTGCGACGTACCAGCCGTCCTGTGTGATGCTATCCGCGGCAACGCTTCCGGTAAGCACGCGGTTTCCGCTTTCGGTGATGATAAAACGATTCAATGTCGCGACAGGCATGTCCGCAGCGGATACCGCAATCGCGCCCGATGTCAGGATGACAGCAGCGCCAGCGGTAAGTGCGATCAGTGCCTTTTGCAATCGGTGTGCCAAGGGTCTCACGTCCTTTCTCGATCCCAGATGCACGCGGTGTCGGATGCACCTGAATGAGCCTTACGGTTTTATTTCAAAAATCTGTTTCCGGTTGTAATCGATTTGTCATTACTCACTGAATATTATAACGAAATTTCAAGGCGGTGTCAATCTTTTTTCTGGCATCTCGTTAAAAAAGTCTGGATTTTCGTCATTTTGCACAAAGTATTTGAGAGTACGCAATCTGCTTTTTCAAAAATTGAAAGTGTGATTGGTAAAAATGCGTGCAAATTCCGTATGTTTCCGCATCGGTTACAAAGCGGTACGCATGTACAAACGCCGGCTCAAGATGTGATCTTATCGTAACACTCCGGGCGGCGATCGCGGAATACGCCCCAGCTCATGCGCATCTCTGCCAGTGTGTCCAGATCATAGTCGGCATAGGCGATCCCCGGTGTTTCTCTATCCAGCTGTTGGATCACAGCACCGGTGCCGTCAGTAAGAAAGGTTGTCCCATAGAACTGCAGCGAGGAGGACTGGTGTTGGTTTTCCTCATCCGGCTCGATCGTCTCCAGACCAACGCGGTTTGCGGTGATGACCGGCATTAAGTTTGCCGCGGCATGTCCCTGCATACATCGCTGCCAGTGCGGCGCGCTGTCCACTTCGAGGATAGGTTCAGAACCGATTGCCGTCGGATATAAGAGCATTTCGGCGCCCATCAGCGCCATACAGCGCGCAGCTTCCGGAAACCATTGATCCCAGCAGATCCCCACGCCGATTTTCCCGAAGCGTGTTTCCCATACGCAAAAGCCGGTGTTGCCCGGGGTGAAGTAAAACTTCTCCTGATAGAAGTGGTCGTCGGGAATGTGGGTTTTGCGATAGACGCCCATTAGGCTGCCGTCAGCATCGATCATGGCGATCGAGTTGTAGAGCGTTGTTTCGTCGCGCTCGAAAAAGCTGACAGGCACCACCACGCCACATTCTGCTGCCACTTTGCGAAGCTGTTGAACCGCTGGATTTTTCTGCACCGGCGTGGCAAGGTCATAGGATGCATAGCGGCGTTCCTGACAAAAATACGGCGTTTCGAAAAGCTCTGGCAGCAAGATGATCTGCGCGCCGTTTTTCGCAGCTTCGCGCACCATCGCTTCTGCAGTCTGGCGGTTGGATTCTGCATCGGGTGTGCATGCCATTTGAATGGCTGCAACTTTGACATTACGCATAAAAGCTCCTCCTCTTTCCCTTTGGAATTTGCTGGGTGATACAGTGGATATTACCGCCGCCCAGCAGAATCTCCCGTGCCGCAATGGGAATAATCTTGCGATCCGGAAACTGTGCGGCGAGAATTTCGCACGCCGCTGTGTCCATCGGATCATCAAACTGCGGCACGATCACCGCATCATTGGCAAGATAAAAGTTGACATACGATGCTGCAAGGCGTTCGTCTGGCGTCCGGGTCGGTTCGCCGTCCCAGAGATCGAGTTCATCGCACTCATCTTCCCGGATGCACACCGGTGTCTGCGGAATCGGAAGGCGTGTGACGGTGAGCGTTCTGCCGTGTGCATCGGTCTGCTGCTTCAGATAAGTTTCACATGCTTTGGAGAGCGCATACTGCGGATCGGTTTCATCGTCTGTCCACGCCAATACGACCTTTCCTGGTGCAGTAAAGGCGCAGATGTTGTCGACATGTTCATTTGTTTCATCGCCATAGATGCCGCGCGGCAGCCATAATACACGCGATGCGCCAAGTGTTTCACAGAGCTTGTCCGTGATCTGATCTTTGGACATCGAAGGGTTGCGTCCAGCACTGCACAGACAGCTTTCGGTGGTGAGGATCGTACCTTCGCCGTCGCTGTGAATGCTGCCGCCTTCTAAGATGAAATCGCGGCAGTCGTAACAGTCGGCGCGGTAGAGGTCACAGACCTTGCGTGCCACATGGTTGTCGCGATCCCATGGAAAGTAAAGCCCATCCACAAGGCCTCCCCATGCGTTGAACCCCCAGTCAATGCCGCGGATTTCGCCGGCGGCATTGCGAACAAAGGTCGGGCACACATCGCGTGCCCACGCATCATCTGTCTGCATCTCGACCAGACGCACCTGTGGCGGCAGCATGACGCGTGCAGTTTCATACTGGGATGGATCAACCAGCATGGTGACTTCTTCCGATTGTGCGATCGCACTGGCGACGGCAACAAACGCCTTGCGTGCCGGCCAGCCGCCGCTGCGCCACGAATCACTGCGCACCGGCCAGATCATCAGACATCCGTCATGACGGTCAAATTCTGCCGGCATGGAAAAGCCGTCGTCACGCGGCGTCGTATGTAAAATATCCATGATATGCTCCTTTCGGCTTGAGGATGCCTCTATTATAGCACATTCTTTTGGGGAATGCAATCGAAAATGGGATCATATGTATTTACGTTGCTTCGGGAATGGAATATGGCATTGACAGGCGGCATAGGGACATGTTATACTCTGCTTCAGAAATGGCTTTGCAGATAAAATACATGTGTAGCGGAATTTTTAGGATTGATGTCACCAATCCATCCTCTTGTGTGTTTTTATAGTAGAACGCGTTCAACCCCGTCAGAAAGGAAGTGAATGGAATATGCACGAGCGAAATCTGATTCGCGGTCTGCGCCAGCATAAACCGCAGGCACTCGAAACCCTGATTACGGAATATACGCCGTATGTGTCGGTGATCGTGCGTAATATCATCGGACGGTATCTCTCAGAGGCCGATGTGGAGGAAGTCACAGCCGACGTTTTTGTGACGGCGTGGGAACACGCCCACGAGATACAAAGCGGCAAGCTCAGCAGTTATCTGGCGGCAGTGGCACGCAATCGTGCCAAAAACCGCATTCGCAGTTATCATGAAGTCGAAAACATTGAGGAATATATCGAGATCTGTTCCGGCGATGATGTAGAACGCACCATCGATCAAAAGCTCTTATCGGAACTGTTGCGTGATGTATTGTGTGCACTTTCGGCTAAGGATCGCGAGATCTTAGTGCGCTACTATTACTATTATGAAAGCGTGTGCCAGATCGCAGAGGATCTACATATGAGTCAGTCTGCCGTGAAACAGCGTATGTGTCGCGCACGCAAAAAGCTTCAGCAGGAACTCATTTCACGCGGATATTCCTACGAGGATGCACCGGAAATGCAGATGATCCGATTTCCAAAAGTGAAGAAAGGAGTAACGCCATGAAACTATCTGGATATGAGTTATTTGACCAGTATGACGCAGCGAAATTCGGCACGCCCCGTCTTGGTACAGGATCGGCAGATATCGACGCGGTAAAACAGCGTGTCTATGCCAAAACCGGCGTACAGCCAAAGGCGCATAAAAAGCGATTTGTGCTGACGCGCTGGATTGCCGGGATCACAGCCGTATTGTTTGCTGCTATGGGTAGCATCACCGTATATTCTGCGGCAGCGGGCTATGATGGCGTGGGTGCATTTTTTCGCAGTATCTTCACCCAAGAAGTGCCGCAGAATTCCGAAAAATTGGAAGGTCTTGTCCTGACGCCGGAAGTGACATTTGACAGCACCAATGAAGATGTGACATTTACCTTGCTTGGAATGTATGGCGATCAGAGCCAGACCATGCTGAGTTTTGCAATCCGTCGTTCGGGCGATGCGGCGCTTGCGGCGGGCGTGACATCACCGCTTGTGGAATATGCTGCTGTCGATGAGAGCGGTGTATCAGAGGTGCTCTCCTATGCCGGACAGACCTGTACCATCTATGCGGATAAAAGCGACCCGGATCTGTTTTATCTCAATTTGTTTCTCACCCAGCCGGATTTGCAAGGCAAGACGCTCGACATCACGTTCCGTAATTTCTACACCAATGACACATGCGTTCAGATCCAAAACGATATTATCGCGATGCAGGAACAGTGGCAACGAGATTATGTGGAACAGACTTACGGTGAAGCGGGATTAGAAGCATTGGATCGCGGTGAGCTTCCGCGTGAGTTTGAAGTGAATACATGGGAGGCATTCTGGCAGCAACAGGACTATGACCGTTTGACAGATGAGAAGTATTCGGTGCTTTTTCAGGAGGCACAGCCTGCCGTAGAAGGCACATGGCATGCCGAAATTACACTTGATTTTCCGGTAGCAGAACCGATCGCGACGACATATGGCGATGAAGTGAAGATCTGTCTGCAAACGCTTTCTACGCAGATCACATACCCTTCTGCATGGAGCGATGCCGATCATCTGGTGATGTTTGAGCTGGCGCTGAAAGACGGGCGCAAGATTTTTATCGACGAAACCTCGAAGATGGAACAGGAAGATGCTGAAACAGTGAAATGCGGTCTCTATGGGTGGTACAGCGAGGATCGTACACAACTGACGAATATGATCTGTTACGAAGAACCCATCGAACCAAGCGAGATCGCCGAAATCGTCATGACGCGGTGTACGTATGACTATGATCAGAGCGATCCCGACGTACAAGGGCAAAAGATCACAGATGTGATCTATACTGCATCCTGATGACAGGGAGCACAGTGGCAGAAAGGGAAAACACATGCAGTATCGGATTGGCAAAGGGATCTATTGTGGGATATTGTGGGGGACGCTTTTGATTTGCGTTACGGCAATTCTTGCCGCTGTTTGGTTGTTGTTTTTGCCGCACACATGCAATCAGCCGCAGGCTTCTGTCGATGCCGAATCAGAGTCGGAATCGGAAGCAACCGGATTTCTCGCCGTATTACAAGGTGAAACGGCACAGCTTTCCATTGCTGGTGACTGGCACAGCACCGATGAAACCATAGCCGCAGTCGATGACACCGGACTTGTCACCGGAATAAGACAGGGTACTTGTCAGCTCCGGTCTGAGGATGCATGCCTTCAGGTTGCGGTGCGATTGTTGGAAACGTGTGTGGGGTGTACATATGTGGACGGCATTCTGATTGTGAACAAGAGCTATGGCTTGCCCGAGGATTATGATCCTGGTTTGCAGCCAATCGCGGAAACGGCGTTTGAGGAACTTTCTGTGGATGCGGCAGCGGAAGGACTGGATATCTATATCGGTTCATCCTATCGCAGCTATGCCTATCAGGTGGAGATCTATAACAATTATAGTGCGCTGTATGGCTGGGAACAGGCGGATACATTCTCTGCCCGTCTTGGACATTCCGAGCACCAGACAGGCTTGACCATTGACTGCAACACCATCAATGACGAGTTCGGCGAAACACCAGAGGCGGCGTGGCTGGCACAGCACTGTGCCGAATACGGCTTTATCATTCGATTTCCTGAAGGAAAGGAAAATATCACGGGCTATCAATACGAGCCATGGCATATCCGCTATGTGGGTAAGGAAACGGCAAAGGAAATACAGAAATACAATTTGACGCTAGAGGAATACCTCGGCGTGACTTCCGAATATGATACATCATGGCAGGGGTAAAAATAGCGCAAAAATATTGATTCTGCTTTCTTCCTGTGAGGGTTACTTCCACACATATATAAAAAGGCTGTTGCAAACTGCAACAGCCTTTTTGGTCTTAAGATATCGTCATCTGTGCCTGTATTTCGGCGCAAAGCTTCTGGGCATCGCCTGTGGATAGGGCATAGCGGCGATAGCTTGTATCGTGTTTATTACTGATGCGCCTTATGCGCCCAATATAACCTCAATCGTATTGTGTTCTACCAGTTCGTTTGCCAGTACATAGTCACCCTCCAGCTTTTTGCCGTTAAGGGTCAGGGAAGCTACACCGCTCTGTACGTGATTTGGGTTCTTGACCTGAATCGAGAGTTTCTTGCCGCGGAAGGTCTTTTCAATCTGGAAACCATCCCATGACGACGGAATGGACGGGCAGATGTGCAGACCGTCTGCATCCGGGCGCATACCGCAGATACCCTCCACACAGCCAACCATAACCGTTGATGCCGTACCGGTGAGCCAGTGTACGTGTGAGCGTCCTGCATACGGAGAAGCAGTGGATTCGGTGAACTGACCGTGTACATACGGCTCCAGTACACGTTGTTCTGCCTTGTCGTTCATCGATGCCGGCGAGCTTTCTTCAAAATAACGGAACGCTGCATCGCCGTGCCCCAAAAGACTTTCTGCTAAAATCAGCCAACCCTGGGACTGCGAGAAGATACCGCCGTTTTCTTTGGTGTCCGGGTTGAAGATGTGCATCAGTGCGCCGTCGAAATAGTGGTCAATATACGGCGGATCGAGAAGCTTTGCGCCATACGGCGTATCCAGGATATCGGCAACTGACTGCATAGCCTTGTCGCTCTGTTCCTGAGAGGCGAAGCCGGAGATGACGCTCCAGCTCTGGGGATTGAGCCACATGGAGGCTTCCGGATCATTTTTTGCGCCAACGACAACGCCGTCTTCACGGATACCGCGGATAAAGCGATCTTCATCCCAACACTTTGCGAGTGCTTCGCCCAGTGCCTTCTGTACCTTGTCTAAGTATGTAATATAATCCTGATCGCCCCGTTCTGCCGCAAGATCGCGCATCATGGACATCGCATAGTAGAGCTGGAATGCCACAAAGGTGGATTCGCCCTTCTTGCCCAGACGCAGACAGTCGTTCCAGTCTGCATGCAGACCAGCCGGCATGTTGTGATCGCCGAGGCGTTCCATCGAGAAGCGGATTGCACGCTTTAAGTGGTCGTAAACCGTGTCTTCGCCGCCGTTTGCATAGACGATGACTTCATCGTAAAACGCCTTGTTGCCGGATTCGCCCACATACTTCTGAATGGTCGGGAACAGCCACAGCGCATCGTCTGCGCGATAGGACGGGTGGCCGGTTTCTTTGACGTATTCCGGATCGTCCGGTGTATTTTCGTGTCCGGCGTTGTGGTCGAATTTCACCAGCGGAAGTCCGCCGCCGTTGTCCACCTGTGCCGACAGCATAAAGCGGATCTTGTCCGCAGCCAGTTCCGGATCGAGGTGGATGATCCCCTGGATATCCTGTACGGTGTCGCGATAGCCATAGCCATTGCGCAGACCGCAGTAGACAAAGGATGCCGCACGCGACCAGATAAAGGTAATAAAGCACTGATATGCGTTCCAGACATTGATCATGTTGTTGAAGGCATCCGACGGAGTTTCTACCTGGAAGTTTTCGAGTTTGCCGTGCCAGTATGCCTTGAGCTCTTCGACTTCCTTGTCTACCTGACCGGGAGTTTCATAGGAAGCGAGGATCTCGTTTGCCTGTGCATTGTCCTTCTGACCGAGTACGTAGATGATCTCTTTAGATTCGCCCGGCTGGAGTACGATATCGCTCTGGAGTGCGCCGCAGGAATTGGCGTTATAGTTCATTTCGCCGCTGCACTTGCCCTGTTCCACCGCGATCGGGTTGGAATAGGTGCGATACGGCCCGATAAAGCTGTCGAGGTTGCCGTTATAGCCAGTGATCGGCGCGCCGACCATGCCGAAAAAGCGTTCTCTGTGGTTCGAGCCGGTCTCATCCTTGCCGCTGTTTTCGTTGATGTGCTGGAGGATTTTGTTGCCTTCAAAGCTGGTACGGGTGATGAACAGGGTGTATTGTAGGTTGACCTGATCCTGTTCGTAGTTGTTGTCGTTGGTAAATTCCACAAAGCCAAAGGTGGAGAGGTTCCGAGGCTTATCACTGTTGTTGGTGATAACAGCGCGCCATACTTCATAAGTTTTGCCGATCGGCACATAATAGGTTACCTCAGACGAGATACCAGCATATTCTGCGGAAATAACAGTATAAGCGGTTCCGTGACGGCAAATGCTCTTGTATGTGTCGAGCGGCTTTCCTACTGGCTGCCACGATGCCGACCAATAGTCTGCGGTATCGTTGTCGCGCAGATAGATGTAACGTCCCGGCAGCGCCATCATGGAGTTGAAGCGAAAGCGAATGATTCTGCCGTTTGCGCCGGACTTGACGAAGCTATAGCCGGCGGCGTTGTTGGAAATCATTGCGCCGTATTCCGGTGAGCCTAAGTAGTTGACCCAGGGCGCCGGAGTATCCGGGCGGTCGATGACATATTCTTTGTTTTTGAGGTCAAAGTAACCATACTGCATGGGTAGTAATCTCCTTTGCATGTGATTTTCGTGCTTTTTGTACGGCCATGGGAACATCGCGTTCCGTACAAAAAACAGCCGACAGCAAACGGTCGGCTGTATGGTTTTATCATAGCATACAACGGGAAATATTGCAAGGGGTTTTGAAAAAAAACCGTGCAAAACATCAACTTTTTATTTCACCTTTTGCCCTCTCAGAAATGACTTTTGATCCGGCGTCATGCGCCGGCTTTCAATTGCCTTCTGGATTGCCTTATTGTGTACCCATGGTGTAAGCCGATGTTCCAGTAGATAGGGCAAAGCCGCATCGTACTGCTTTGCCAGCGCCGTGGCAAAATACCAGGCGATCGCCATATTCACGTAATATTCCTCACTGTAGATCTGACATAGAAGCTCCGGCATTTCCGGCAAAAAGTGCCCCTCCAACAGTCGCATCAGCTGTACTACTCCATAGCGGATGGTATAGGGATGATCCGATTCCAGCCACTGGCGAATTTGTTCGTAAAATTCGTCCGGATGCCGCAAAAATACTTTGGGAGAAAACATATCACAAGTTGCCCAGTTGTCGATATAGGGTAAAAACCGGTTGGCTTCCATCAGAGCAGTATCAAAGTCCCGGATGGTTTCCACGACAAAGGCGTGGAGATTATTTTCCTCGTAATATCGGTGTGGTAACTGGATGAGAAATTCCTGTGCCTGCGGTGTTTTTGCAAATGATTTTGCGAACTTGCGCAGAGCCGGTGTTCGGATGCCGATGATCCGCTCTGACGGTATGTTGGGAATGAGCTTTACATGAAATGCCTTATAGCCCGGGTCGGCAAGGGCAAAGAGCTGTTGTTGCAGTGGTGTCATATCGGGTTGCTCCTTTATTTGACATTATGCCGATTCATTGCCCTCTTCTATGAGTGCAAAATCGACATTACCGCTGTTGATATCGACCTTCGTACACTGTACCCGAACCGTATCGCCGAGGCGATAGCTGGTGGTGCCTTGTTCTTCCCGGAACGCAATGCTGTCGTCATTGATCCAGTCGCTCTCCGGCAGAGAAGCCACGTGTACCAGTCCTTCTACTGTGTTTGGAAGCGCCACGTAGAAGCCAAAGTCGGTGACGCCTGCCACAATGCCGTCATATACTTCGCCGAGGTGCTGCTGCATATATTCCGCCTTGTAACAGTCGTCGCAGTCACGCTCAATGGTAATTGCGCGGACTTCTGTTTCACTTGACTGGGTTGATGCTTGCTCAACAAAAGCGGCGTATCTCTGGTCAATGGCACCGGCATCCGGCGTTTCGCAATAGCTGCTCAGGATCCGGTGAATGGCAAGGTCAGGATAGCGGCGGATCGGGGAGGTGAAGTGGGCATAGTCTTTTAGCGCCAGACCAAAATGACCGATCGGCTCTGCCGCATATGCCGCCTTTGCCATAGAACGCAGCACCATCACATTCAGCACCGGATAGAGATCGGTACCGCGTGCGCCATCGAGAATCTGTGCTAAGTGACGCGGCTGGATGTTGGTAAATACCGGCACTTCAACGCCGAGACGCAGCAAAATTTTTTCAAGATTTTCGATCTTTTCCGGGGACGGCTTATCGTGGATACGATAGACAAAGGGAAGATTCTTTTCGCGCGCCATCTTTGCCGCAGCTTCATTGGCAAGCAGCATCATTTCTTCGATGATGCATTCACTCTTACCGCGCTCTGCCGCTTTGACATCGACACAGACGCCTTCTTCGTTGAGGATCAGCTTTCCTTCGGCGGTTTCCAGTTCCGGTGCACCCCGGAGCTTGCGTTCCCGCAGACGAACGTCGCAAAGCTCGTCCATCAGGGGGATCATGTGCCGAACCTCTTTATATTTCTCCAGCAGCTCCGGCGCAGCCGTGCCGGCTAAGATTTCGTTTACCTCGCTGTAAACGCCCTTGACTGCCGAGCGGATCACCGTCTTGCGGAAGTCATATTTCACGATCTCGCCGTTTTCATCGAGTTCCATCAGTGCCGAAAATGCCAGCCTGTCCTCCTGAGGGTTGAGCGAACAAATCCCGTTCGAGAGTGCTTCTGGCAGCATCGGGATGACCCGGTTTGCGTAGTAGATGCTGGTGCCGCGGTTGAGGGCCTCCACATCAAGCGGTGTTTTGGGCTGAACATAGTGCGAAACGTCAGCAATGTGAACGCCAAGCTTAAATCCATTTGCAGTCTTTTCGATGGAAACTGCGTCATCCAGATCCTTGGAATGCGCGCTGTCGATCGTGAAAATTGGCGTATCGCGTAAATCAAGACGCTTTTGATATTCTTCTTCCGGAATCGGTGCATTGGCAAGTTTTTCAGCTTGTTTTAATACCTCTTCCGGGAATTGGGTTTCTACGCCATGGATTGCCACAATGGATTCTGCACAGACACTGGCTCTTGTGGCAATGCCAAAGCTGAATACGATCTTGACTCTGTGTTCAGCATGACGCTGACCGCGAGAGACAACTTCTGCCAGAACCTTTTCTCCTTCGTGATAGATGACGCTGTCTTTGCGCTGGATCTGAAGCGGTGTTTTCGACATGGTATCTGCCCGGAACATGAGCTTGCCGTTTTCGTCGATAATAACGCCGGCAAGACGCGAGTCCGCCTGATCTAAGATCGCGAGGACTTCGCCCTCCGGCTTACCGCTGCGAGATGGGATGTTGCCAATGAGAACGCGATCCTTGACCATGGCGCCCTGTAAGAATTTGCCGGGGATAAAGACATCCTGTGCGCCCTCTTCTTCGGGTCTTGCAAAGCCGAAAGTACGGCTCAGGCGAACGATCGTCGCCGGGAAATAGCCCATGAGCGAAGACAGCACATAGCCGCGGCGGCGTTCGCAGATGATGCCCTCATGACATAGCGCATCCACCGCCTTGCGGAAATTGGCTGCACCGCCTCGGTTGGTGCGGCACTTTGTTGCAAGTTCGCGGTCTGACAGCGGCGAACGTCCGTTTTTCTTTAAGATTGTTATGATTTTACTGCGGTATCCTTCTACACTCTCTGTACCGCCGAATGGTGTATTTGCCATAAACCTCTTCCCTTCTTCGCCGCCGTTCCATGCGGCGCCGACGTTTGATGTGTTCTGCATGTTTGATATCTGTTTGTATTATGATTTGATCGATATCGGGTATATATGCTCCGAACTTTTGTCCGGTAATGTTCAAAAAAACATCCTGTATTCCGGCGCACTCTCGCAGACTGCAAAGAAAGCGGCGGAATACAGGAAGGAATGCCAATCGTTCACTTCGTGATCAGAGGCATCACAATATCCATAAACAGAATCAACGCAAAGAAAACCAGTGAACACCAAAATGTGATCTTCTTCAGACGTGCCTCTTTGGTGCGCCCACGGTTCTTGTCATAAAACGAATCATTGCTGGCACCAGTCAGTGCAGCAGTTGCATTCTGGGGCTTCTGTTCCTGCATCATGCAGATAATCACCAGAACCACGCAAATCACCAAAATGACAGCGCCGATGATGATTTCAGGGATACTCATATATTTCCTCCTCTCATACAGCATTACAGCGGAAGACCGCATCATGGCGGCGCCGCATTTGATCAATATCTTAAATATTATACCACATTCCTGGTGGAATTGCAAGCGAATTTTTTTGGAATATTTCACAAAGAAAATCGTGCCGGTCTGGTGATTTTTTACGATTTTGCCGCATATACTGGATCACGATCGCAAAAACAGCATGCCAAAACAGGAGGAATGAGAAGATGAAAAAAAATCTGCCCACACCGACCGGCCCCCACCATCTGATTCTGGAAAACCGGGAAAAGCTGTCGCTTTCTGGCGTAACGGATGTCGACTGCTTTGACGAGCGGATGATCAATCTGTTTACGACTTATGGGGAACTGACGATCAAAGGCAGGGGGCTGCATATTAACGACGTCAGTGTGGAAAGCGGCGATATGTCGATCACCGGGGACATCTGGTCGCTGCAATACGGCGAGCGTGACAGACGCGGTCCTTTATCGCTTTTGGGGAAGCTGTTTCGATGATGGAGCTTGAAACATTTTTCACCGTCCCGGAACAGTCGCGGCTGCTGCTTTGTGCGGTGCTGCTCGGGGTGCCGCTGGGGCTTTGTTTTGATATTTTGCGCACAGTGCGCCTATTGGTTCCACATGGAAAGATTGCGGTGATGTTGGAAGATGTGGTGTTTCTGCTCTTGTGGGGCGTAGCGCTGATGTGCTTTGCGGTGGTGTTGGCGCGTGGTGAAATGCGTGGCTTTTATGTGCTTGGCAGTGCGCTCGGGTTTCTGGTCTATCGCTGTACGCTCGGGGCATGTGTCGTGCCGGTTCTGCGGCGTGTGCTGGAATTTGTCGGACGTGTGCTGCGCCGGATATTTATGCCGCTGCTCCACGTGCTTGTGCGGATTTGCGTGCTGATGCGCAAAAAATTTAGCCATTTCGCCGAAGTTTTCAAAAAACGGGTAGTTTTTTTGCATTTGCCCTTGAACAAGCAGCGAAAAATGTTGTATAATAAGAAAAGCAAGTGCAGACAGGAGGAAATTCGAGCATGGCGAAGAAGAAAAAAGAACCAAAACAGTCGCGCTGGCTCTTCCGGCTCATCAGCCGGACGGCGGTAGTTGCGGCGATCGTGGGCTGTACGGTAAGCGTGGTTTCCATTCAATCGAACATTGCGGAAAAAGAAACGGAACTGTCACAGCTAGAAAGCCAGATTGAAAACCTGACTGCGGAAAATGAAGATCTGGAACGCATCCTGGACAGTGGGGATATTGACAGCTATATGGAACGGCTTGCGAGAGAAGAGTATAATTATGCTTATCCGGATGAATACCGGTTCTATGATACATCCAGAAATTAACAGGTCTGCCTGGTGTGGCAGGCATAGAAAGGGAAATGCGTGAAATGCAGGTCGAAATCGGAAAAATCTATGAGGGCACAGTAAAGAACATTACAAGCTATGGCATGTTTGTTAACATTCACAATCCGGATGGCGAGCGGCTGATGGGAATGGTACATATCTCTGAGGTATCACGCAGTTATGTCAGCGAGATTCGTGATTTTGTGACAGAGGGACAGCAGGTACGCGTCAAGGCAATCGGGATCAATGCGCAGGGTAAAATCAGCCTGTCAATCAAGCAGGCACTTGAGAATGAATCCGGACAGCCGGACAGCGGTCGTCCGCGGCGACCAGATCGTGCGGTCAAGCCGAATGTCTATGAGCCGAAGAAAAAGGCGGCACCGTCTGAGATGACGTTTGAGGACATGTTATCGCGCTTTAAGCAGAACAGCGAAGAGCGCATGTGTGATATCAAGCGCAATACCGAGCGGAAGAATCGCTCAAGAAGAAAGTAAGCGCATCCGGGCAGTGCCGGTGATGAGTGCAGTCGGATGGAGCTTTCAGACCAATGGCGGAAAAACAGTGTTGCGGCAGCGCGACACTGTTTTCTTGATCAATGGTGGTGTGGTCAGCGCTGTTTGGGGGCGCGGCGCAGCTGCACGATTGTTTTTGCCGGAAAGGAGGATAAAACGTCATGATCGGAATCGCACTCGAAGGCGGTGCAGAACGCAGTGCATTTACTGCGGGCGCCCTTGATCAGCTGATGCAGTATCATTTTGACGCTGCGGCGATTTCCGGGACATCTGCCGGGGCTGGCTGTGCGCTGAGCTATTATGCGAATCAATGCGGCACAGTGGTTGAGATGATGACGCTTCCGAAGCATGAGCGCTATTTCGGCGTGCGGCACATGTTACAGACCGGCCGTTTTCTGAATCTGGAGCGTATGGCGAAAAGCTTTGCTGAACGCACAGATTTCGCAGCGTTTTCTGACTCAGCGATCCATGTGGACTTTGCCGCAACACGCTGTGAGGAGGGCAAGGCGGTGTATCTCTCCGTTCACGGCACCAAAAGGCATCTCTTCCGGACACTGATGGCGTCGTGTGCGCTTCCGGTGATCTGTTCGCCGGTGCAGATTGATAATGCCCATTATGTGGATGGAAGCATTGCGGCGCCGATCCCGTTTGCACACTTATTGGAATCCGGCTGTGAAAAAGTTTTGGTGGTGCTTACGGGCGCGCCGGGTTGTCGCCCGACGGATTATCGGAAATTCCGGCTGCTGCTGCGGCAATGTTATGCGCAGAAGTATCCGGCGCTTTATGCGGCGATCTTAGAACGCACCCGGGAATATCAGGCACAGGTACAGCAGATGCAGCGTGCGGTGCAGGAAAAGCGTGTGTTTGTGCTGCGGCCGGAGATTGCGCCGATCCCGTTGTTTACCGGCGATCATGGCAAGATCCGGGACTATTATGCGCATGGTGTGGCACTGACGCAGAAAAAGTGGCATGAGATCGAAGCATGGCTTGCTGCCGATCATCTATCGACGCAGACATGCGCTCCTGCGGCGTCCTATCAATCATAAAGCGGAAAAGACGCATCCCGATCGCGCCTTTTTCCGCTTTTGCTGCATCTGTTATGTTCATTTTGTGTGAGAACTGCATACAATAGGAGAAGCTCCCGGTGCGCTCATCCGGATTATGTCAGCAGTACTTCACGGTTTGTACCATAGAAGATATCCGGCCTGCCGGCCAACATGTTGCAAAGCCGTTCCATATGATCCCAGTGCTGTTTGCCATCGAGTTCATAGCTGTGCCCCCAGATATAAAAGATCTGAGGCGTATCGGAGTCGCTCTCAAGAAATGCTTTCGCCAGCTGAAAGATCTCCGGATCGTCGTGATGACAGGTTGGCTGGAATGCGAGGAGATTTTCCTGCGGCGCAAAGCTGTGCGTGCTGTGTGTACCGCGGCCATAGCGCAGACCGAGTAAGCTGACTTGTTCCAGAACGGATTCGTTCCACGCACCGTACGGATAGGACAGCCCAACCGGTGTAATGCCATAGATTTGGGTGATGGCATCGATATCGCGGCTGAGTTCTTCATACAGCGCATTAGGCGTGAGCGCGGTCAGATCCTGATGTGTACTGCCGTGGACAGAAACCTCATGTCCGCGATAGACTTCCGGGCATTCGGCAAGGTTGAGGCGATGTACCCATATGTCGCCATATTTCCATGCACTGTTGTCGCGGTTGAGCCCCGTGTTGACGTGGAAGGTAGCTTTTAAGTTATAGCGGTCAAAGAGTGCCGCAAGGCGGATGTCTTGTTCGTTGCCGTCGTCATAGCTAAAGGTGACGGCTTTATGAAATCTGGATTGCCAATTCATATAAGTCCTCCGTGTAAAAATTTCAGGCGATGCCGCCCGGATCGGCGTTTTGTAACGTGCGCCCGGCGGCATGGTGTGGTATCGTTTTCTGTTTATCAGAAAGAAGAAAGAGGTGCGCAAAAAATGCGACTGATCGAAATTTTGCTGCGAAAATGGCTGCATGGGAAATACCCCGATGCCAATGACGCTTCTGTACGAAAGGTATATGGCACATGCAGCAGTATCATCGGGATCTGTTGTAATATCCTGCTGTTTCTGATCAAATATGCCGTTGGAACGCTTTCCGGATCGATCGCGATCGTTTCGGACGCGTTCAATAACCTGTCGGATTGTGCAAGCTGTCTGGTGACGCTGTTCGGCTATCGCCTTGCGGCAAAGCCGGCAGATAAAGAACATCCTTTTGGCCATGGCAGAATGGAATATTTCGCATCACTCGGCATTTCCGTGATCATTGCGCTGATGGGGTTTGAATTGTTGCGCAATGCCGTAGAGAAGCTTGTGCATCCACAGCCCGTTGTATTTCATGTGGTGACGCTGTTGGTACTCTTGCTTTCCATTGGCGTAAAGTTCTGGATGATGTATTTCAATACAGTGCTCGGAAAACGGATTCGCGCCACGGCGATGCTTGCTACCGCCAAGGACAGTCGTAACGATGCCATTGCCACAAGCGTGACAGCGCTGGCACTGGTGACATCGTTGGTAACAGATGCGCCAGTCGATGGAATTGTCGGTATTGGCGTGTCACTGGTGATCCTCAAGTCGGCGGTCGATATCATCCGCGAAACCGTAAGCGACCTGCTCGGTCGTCCGGCAGAACCGGAAGTGGTGCAAAAGCTCAAGGAATTGGTTCTTTCCAAACCTGGCATTGAGGGCGTTCATGATATTCTGATTCACAATTATGGCGCTGGTAACCAGATCGGCAGCTGTCATGTTGAAGTGCGCAGCGACGCCGATTTTGTGACGATTCATGGCATTGTCGATATGATCGAGCGTGAAATTTATGAAACTATGCGCATTCGCATGACGATTCACATGGATCCGATTGAACTCAATAATGTGGAGGTCGACCGCTATCGGGCGCTTGCACAGCAGATTCTGAAATCGCTTGATCCGGCGTTGAGTCTTCATGATTTCCGAATGGTGCCGGGCGAGAAAAACAAGCGTCTGGTGTTTGATGTGGTCATGCCGTTTTCTTGTTCCTATACGGAGGAGGAAATCGAGGCGTATCTCTGTGCAGAGATCCAGAAAGCGGATCCGACATGTACGGCGTCGATCTGGTTGGAACATGATTATACGTGATGTGATTGCCTTTTGCATCATTATAGCATGGCGATCCAGATCGCGTCAAGTGTTGAACCGGTGCATGACAAAACGCTATATCAATTTGATCTCGGCGGCGTTCCCTGTTCGATAGGGATGCGCCGCCGCTTTTTACGATATTACTCATAAAATTTGCAGAAAAGATCGTGTGAAATGTGGCTCAAATGCATTGACAAGCATATGCGGATGTGATACAATATCTTGGCATATCTGCGATTATTTGCTCAAAGGAGCGTGTGACCTATGGTTTCTCTCTTGCTGGCAATTATTTATCTTGCTTTTATTAGTCTCGGTCTGCCCGATTCCCTTCTGGGTGCGGCGTGGCCGAGCATCTATCCAGAAATGGGCGTTCCGATGTCCTATTCCGGCATTATCTTTATGATCATCGCACTTGGTACGGTGATCTCCAGTCTGTTCAGCGATCGCCTGACACGTAGACTTGGTGCAGGCGTTGTCACGGCACTCAGCGTCTTTCTGACGGCGGCGGCGCTCTTCGGATTTTCTCTTAGCCACAGCTTTCTTGCGCTGTGCCTCTGGGCGGTTCCTTATGGTATTGGCGCAGGTAGTGTCGATGCTGCACTCAACAACTATGTCGCACTTCACTATGCGAGTAAACACATGAGCTGGCTGCACTGTATGTGGGGTGTCGGGACGATTATCGGACCATACCTGATGAGTGCCGCCATGACCACTGGCGTATGGAACGATGGCTATCGCAACATCAGTGTGCTTCAGATCATCCTGACTGCGATTTTGGTTCTGAGTCTTCCTCTTTGGCGCATTGTCCGCAAAACGGCGCATAAGCCTGAGGCTGCGGCGGCAGGATCGACGCAGCCTGTGCCGGAGAAGGCACTGTCACTGCGTGAGATCGTAATGCTCCCCGGGGCGAAATCTGCGATGTTCTGTTTCTTTCTCTACAGCGGTGTGGAACAGACCGTCAGCCTTTGGGCATCGAGCTTTCTCGTGACAGAAAAAGGCATTGATCCGGTCACAGCCGCACGCTTTGCCAGTCTGTTTTTTATCGGCATTACGGTCGGGCGAGGTATCAGTGGTTTTGCCACGCTGAAATTTTCAGATGCCAATATGATCCGCATCGGAGAAGTTCTGATTGGCATCGGGATCTGTCTGTGTCTACTTCCGCTCCCGACGATGCTGACGCTTGCCGGGATCGTCGTGATCGGATTCGGATGTGCGCCGGTTTATCCGAGTATCATCCATGCGACGCCGGCGCATTTTGGTGCTGCGCATTCTCAGGCTGTGATCGGCGTGCAGATGGCGGCGGCATATATCGGTACGCTTTCGCTGCCGCCCTTGTTCGGTTGGGTTGCCAACCATATCGGGCTTGGCGTTTTTCCGGTCTATCTTGGTGTCATGTTTGCGGCAATGGTGGTATTACACGAAATGCTCTGTCAGCGGACAAAGGCGGCACATACGGCACTGGTGTAAAGCGTTCGCAGTGTCAATCCGTACACAAAAAAGCACCGTACCTTTTCGTAGGGGGGTACGGTGCTTTTGTCATATCTAAAATAGAATCGCTTTACGTGAAACCGAAGTATGCGGCGATCACTGCGGCTTCTGCCTTTGCCATGCGTTTGAGGTTGTCATTGCTTAATAGCCAGCTTGTTGCAGTGGGGTTGGTGTGATAGCTGTGTTCGAGCAGAATGCCCGGTACGCCGACTTTTGCCGCGCCGCGAAGAACGCCATAATAGTCACCGTTGAGTCCGACGCGCTTCCAGATCGTGCCGCTCTGTTTGGTGCCCATGACCTTGTGGATCGTGTCTGCGAGTTGTTGCCCGAGCGTGTCCATAGTGCCGCTGATACAGCAGCATGCCAGTGGGGCATCTACAGAAGTGCTGTTGCAGGCGTTGGAGTGGATGCTTAAAAACAGGTCACATCCTTTTGCCGTCTTGCCGCGCTCTTCTAGTCCTAAATCGGTCGCCTGATTTTTGCGTGTCGTGATGACTTCAATGCCATATGCCTCCAGCTCCTCTTTGAGATAAAGGTGGAGTTTCCAGGACATATCCGATTCATAATATGCGCTGTTGACCGGGCTCTGGTTGTATTTTCCGTAGTGCCCGGCATCTAGGCAAACCCGGACGATGCGAAGTTTCCCATCGGCGAGGAAGGTATACTTTTTGCCATCGATGGTCTGTGTGCCGGTCAGCATCTTACCGTCAGAATTAAAGTAATACTTACTGCCATCTATGGTCTGCCAGCCAGTTTGCATCTTGCCATTAGCGGCGAAATAATAGCGACTTGTGCCAATGGTCTGCCAGCCGGTCTGCATCTTGCCATTAGCGGCGAAGTAATAGCGGCTTGTGCCAATGGCATGAAAGCCGGTCTGCATCAATCCATCAGCGGCGAAATAATACTTACTGCCGTCGATGGTCTGCGATCCGGTGCGCATTGCGCCATCCGTGCCAAAATAATATACGCCGGTATCAAGTGCCTGCCAGCCGGTGCACATTGCACCGTCTTCTGCAAAGAGATACGATTTCTTTCCGATGATCTGCCAGCCTGTCTGCATGCGGTAGGCATTGTCAAAATAGTATGTACCGCTGTCGAGCGTAAGCCATCCGCTCTGGACTGTGCCGGCGGCATCATAGTAAGAAACGGTGCCATCAGAAAATTTGCAGAATCCCAGCGTCTGCGTGCCGGTCTGTGTATCGAACAGATAGCGTACATCGTCAATGGTTGCTTCGCCAAACAGCTTTCCCTGCCCGCCATCGACATAATATCGATATCCGCCCGCCTCAACCCAGCCGCTTACAGGTTCGCCGGTTTTCGGGTCAAAATAGAGCCGCACACCGTTGATAGTGCGCCATCCGGTTTTTTGCGCGCCGGTGTAGTCAAACAGATATTCTATCCCATCGACTTCATAGACGCCGGTGGCAGCTGCACCGCTCTCAGCGATATAATAATGGCGGACGCTATCGATCATCTGCCAGCCCGTCAGAGCTTCGCCGTTTTCTTGGAAGTAATAAAAAACGCCGTCAATCTGCTGCATGCCGACGGCATATGAACCATCGGCATATACATAACAGGAGCTATTGCTGTCAGTCGTGGTCCATGTGCCGGAAAGCGATGTTGTACCGGTCGCCACCTCTGTGGCGGCGGTTTGTGCAGTCGAAACGGTTAGTTCGGACTCCGCAGCACTGGCGGACATCGTGCTGGGGAACAGTGCGCCGGCCGCCACAATGCCAAGCGGGATCAGGGCGCACAGCCATTTTGAAAATATCCTTTTCATTCTCAACCTTCTTTCGCGGCATGCTGTGCCGCCGTTCTGGTTTCATCATACGAACTTGTATTATTTTACTATAAAATCTCGAAAATGTCAAGTCTTTTTTCTATATTTCACGACTGATTCTGGGATACGAAAGGCTCTTTTGCAGCGGTTCAAGGCTTTGTTTGAAATAAGAAAAGCAGCCATCCCGGAAAGGGGAAAGCTGCTTGTATTTTTGCATGTAAAGTTTTCAGGTAGGAATGCCAGAGATCCTATTTAGTCCCAGCTCGGTACGCCACCTGACGCCTCGGTTGTATAATAAACCAAGATCTTATATGCGTCGCTAAGTGTGATAACGCCATCTCCATCAATGTCAGCAGCTGCTGTCTGTGCATCAGTCAAGTCAGTTTCTAAGCCAGCTGTACTTGCAACATACGCCAATAATGCAGCATATGCGTCTTGAATGGTAATAGCGCCATTACTGTCTACATCGCCGAGCATAAAGCCGTTGTCATACGGCGCATTGATGCCAGAAACAGTGAAAGTAACCGAAAGGGTATCGCCTGCAAAAAGACCAGTCGGCAGTGTTTCAGAAATATCCGTAATACTCGGATTTGTCCATGTATTGTAGATATTGACACGCAGGTCAGTGCCGTTGTTTTCCTTGAACAGTGCACCTTCCGACGGACCGTTGTATGCGATATCTTCCGAAGTGCCGTCTGCGGCATGGTCAATCGTGATCGAATCCACTACAACGTTTGCTGTTCCGGATTCCCACGGATTCAAACCGTCTTCCACATATGCATATGCGTTAATATCAGTAGAGAGATAGAAGCAGGAGATCGAATCTGTGCCGCCGAAGTCTTCTGGAATCACAAGTGTTGCAGTATATGTGCCATCGCCGTCCACACCCGGAATCGAAGCCATTTCGCCCATACCTTCTTCATTGCCATAGAACCAGCTGCCGCCTGCATTCAGATTCAGCCATGCGGAATACGGCTCAGCTTCTGTTTCACCATCAACAGCAGCAACATTCCACGATGCGATCGACATTGCCGAAACAGATGCCATTGCCAGTGCAGTGACAGCTGCTGCCAACTTTTTCATTTTCTTCATAAGAATTTCCTCCTCAGATTTACAAAGTTTGTACATTGAAAAGCCGCATTTATATACAACTTCTCACTCATAATTATGACATAAAATATGCGTTCTTGTCCATATGCAAACTGTCTGAATCTTGAGGCGCTTTTTTGTCACGCTTGGCATGTTGCACAATTGTTTTAGACGGATAAGGATTTTTATCGCTTACGCGCCGGGCGTGATCGGGATTTTTTCAATGATCTGCACACAGAACTGCAAAAGGATCATCGCATCATCTCCGGTGACGCTGCCATCGAGATCACAGTCGGCATTTGCTTCTGCTACTTCGCTGAGATCGACCAGATTGAGCGAACGTTTGCTCAAAAGGATCGTGTCAGACATGTTGATATTGCCATCGAGATTGATGTCGCCGTAAAGCCGCGCGGGTTTGTTGCCGCTCTGCGACGAACTTGTGGTTTCTGTTGTAGCTATTGTGGATGCTGTGGTAGAAACCGATACTGTTGTGACTGTTGTCGTCACTTCTGTGGTTGCCATGGTGCTTTCTGTCCCGGTCGTATCTGTAGTTTCTTGTGTAGTGCTACTGGCAGAGGACAGCGTTTCGCTGGCGGTGGTTTCTGTGGAGGTTTCTGTGGTGGTATCCGGTGCGGCGGTGGTGGTTTCTGCCGGTGTTGTCGTGACGATGTCATCCGGCGTTGTGCCGTCTGGTTCAGTTCCCCAGATCAGAGTGTCGCCATCATACATGGTGATTTTGTCGGTAATGATCATCGCATCTTCGCCGCCTTGTACCAGACCTTCAAAGGAATAGTCATTGGTCGGATCCCACACACCCTGGATATTGTCCGGGATGGAGATACGGAACTGGCATTCGCTGCGGTGTTCTGACTGCCCGGTCGGCATTACGACGCTTCCATCTGCAAAGGAAAGCTTGACATAATAGATATTGCCGTCATACTGGATCGGATCAGAGATCGAGATCACACCCTTGTCAGATGCATGCTGGTCATAGCCGACACGAACCGAAACATCGTCGATGGACATACCGGCATCAACCAGTTCGGTGATGTCAAAGTAATAATTATAAGAGAGATCGGTGATTACTCTTGCTGGCCATGCGGTGTGGTTGAGCGCATAGACCTTGAGCTCTGTGTAAGTCGAAGCCGCTTGATTGATCGACGCAGAGATCGAGAATTCATCCCATTTCGGCGTTTCTGTCGGCGGGAAGTCCGGATCGGATGTGCCGCCGTATTTCTCTACCATCGCACAAAGTGCTGCTGTGAAGCCGGCATTATAGTCAATGGCAACTTCTGTGTACTGATAGTCGCTGATCTTATCGGAATAGCCATCGTTCTGGTCGGGACCGCCGACGAGTGCACCATAGAGGATATGTGCATGCGGCTTAGCATCGTCGCCCTCGGTCTGACCGATGTTCGTCCACTTGTCATTCCATGCGCCGCTGGAAGTGCGGTGATGCCATGCCTGGGGATAATTTTCGCCCATGCCGACCACATAGCTGCGTCCGGCGGAGTTATTGCCAAAGGCATAGTTCATGATATTGTCGGCAAAATCCGTATACTTCTGGCTATAGGTAGGGTCATCGGCAAAGAGTTCATCCACTGCAACATAGGCAAGGAAGGCTGTCGTTGTCGCATGCCGCAGGCTGCCCCAGTTCGTCAGCCACGGCAGACCATCTGGCGTATAGGTGATCTGTTTGCCGCCATAGCCGGTTGTCCAGTATTCGAGATGCTTTTGGAACTGGGTCTTCCAGGTGGCATCGCCGGTGTTGATGGCATAGAGCAGCATGCCGCCCTGCATTGTATCATCCCAGCAGTGTCCCCAGGTGTATTTCAGTTCCGTAGACTGGCTCTCTTTATCTAGATTCGGGATATAGTCGCTTTCGCACAGATCCAGATAGCTCTGATCACCGGTCGCCATGTACAGCCAGTTTGCCGCATAGAACAGGTCGTCGTAGAAGGTGGACGGCTTATAATATGAGTGTTCTGCCGTGTCGTCACCAATCGAACGATTGTTATCTGCACGTTCGAAGCATGCTTTGGCGTGTTCGAGATATTCCTCCGCCTTTTCCGGCTGAGAGTCCTTGAAACAGAGATAGCCGGTGCTAAGAGCCGCCGCCATCTGTGCTTCAATACAGCTGTCGTTGCAGGTGTAATATGGGCGTTCGGTTTCACCGGTCATCAGTTCAAACTTTGCCATATACACCTCGGCAGAACCCCACCAGACGTGGTCAAAAGCTCCATCGCCGATCATATATACGATCTCATCACCCAGGTCGCACCCCACAAGATAATCAAGTGCAAACTGGAGATTGTTCTCGTAGAGTTCACGCTGACCCACGGCATCTACGCCGTCGCCGTATTCGAGCAATCCCCAGCCCAGCATGGTTGCGGCATAGGCATTCGTGAGAGTGAATTTCAGGTGGTCGCCGGCATCGAACCAGCCGCCGGGCACAAAGTCGTTGGTCATACAATCGTCACGCCACGTAACTTCGTTCCATTCCGGAAGCTCACCGCACTGCTGTACTTCATAGAAGAACATCGACTTCTGAAGCGCTTCGCCGTAGTTGTACGCGGCATTTGCTTCTGCGTCGGTCGTCAGTGCAGGGATCGCCGCAGCCGAGCCGGTGAATGTCAGCACCGCCGCAGAAATTACTGCAAGCCATTTTCTCATAACATCATTTCCTTTCTTTCCCGGAAATTGTCAAAATACCGCATTTTTCCGGAAACTCCTGTGTTGATTACGAACAATTTCGTATTGTTCTATTGTACCATGTTTTTCTTATTAAGTCAAGTTGTTTTGTGTAAATTGACGCGCATGGCAGATGTGGCATATCATTTTACCGGCTTGCAAACAACTCCAAAAAAGCGCTTGACAAATCCGGCAGGGTATGGTATACTAATAAACACAGCATAACGCAGCGCATCTCAGGGCGTGGCGAGCGACTGGGGTATAGCCAAGTGGTAAGGCAACGGACTTTGACTCCGTCATTCCGCTGGTTCGAATCCAGCTACTCCAACCAGTGAAAAAGGAACACGCAGTTCCGATGGCAGAAAGTGCCCGGGACTGCGTGTTTTTTCTTGTAATGGACGCTATCCTTCGGCTTGTGTCAGAGGTGAATGCCTTCTTTTTTGTACTACTGTAACTTCTCATCAATACGCGCCACATGCTCCAGAATCTTCTCCAGCGTGTCCGAATTTTCACGATCTGTTGGGTCGCTTTGAGATACTGTGGCGACATCTCCAGAAATGCCATTCAGACCAGCTTTTGCCATGATCGCTGGATAATCCTGATACGCATAATCCAGATCGACATCTCCGGAAATCCCCGGCACACTTCCTTTCCAGCTATATTGCCATAAGCCATAATTCCCGGTATAGCTGGATTTTTCCACATCCACATGCGCCAGCCATATGTCATACTTCTTTTTGGTTTCCGCACCCAAGCTGGATTCCAGCGCCGACTTAAACGTATAAATTGTCGCATAATACCCGGCATCTTCCAACGCGCCGCAAAACGCCTGACAAAGTGCATCCACATTTTGCAGGCTTTTTTCTTCTTCGATGTCGAAGGCAATGGGATATTCAAAAGACTTCCCGGACAGTGTAGACAGGCACACAGCGGCTTCTTGCTTTGCCTCTGCGATAGTCGTGGCATAGCTGTACCAATACGCCCCGACCGGGATCCCCAGCCGCTTGCACTCGCTATAGTTGCGTTCGAACTGTGGATCCATCTGGCTATACTCTTTGCCATATCCGGCACGGAGCATGGCAAAGTCCACCTGCCCCGACGCCTTGACCTTGTCCCAATCGATTTCGCCCTGATGTTTGGAGACGTCAATGCCCTTCGCCTTTACACCGGAACTGTTTGCCGCTTTTTTTATCCCAAAATAGCTGTAGAAATCGCTTGTTACGGTGTTTGTCCCCTTCGTTTCATCGCCGTACCATTTTGACCCGGTGCGTACATCCAAATGTGTGGAAGTATAGGCACTAGTGATATTGGCAATGCCGCCAAAGCCCAGATCCTGCGCCTTACAGCAGACGATCTTGCTGGAAATGGGCTTGCCGTCCTGTCCATAGCACACCACATCTGCCGCCGTCCCCTTGGTGTGCTGCCCACTGCCAGAGCCGCCGACTGCCTTGTCGTGGCTTGTACAGCGATAGCCGCTGTTGACGATGATTTTGCTGCAATTCAGTGCAGCATAGAGCTGTTCCAGCATCTGCACCAGTTCGCTGGAAATCAGTGTATCGTGGCTTTTGCCGCATTTACAGCGAAATTCGCTTGTCTTGAAATGGGCGGTGAGCTGAGTGGTGTCGCTAACTGCATAAGATTTGATCATATGATTCATCCTTTCTGGCGATTGTCATAAAAATAAACGCTGTAAATTGTGCAATCTCACAAAAATTGTGAAACCGCTTGACAGATGGGAGGTGCAGTGATATACTTTATGTGTTGCATCAATACTACAACACGCATAACGCATACAACGCAAAAGGCGGTTATCCGAAATTTGAATTCAAATTTTTCTCGAAATGGAGGTTTTGCCATGTTTCAGATTGACCCCATGTCACGCCTGCCGGTATATGAACAGATCATTGAACAAGTCGAGCGCTTTATTCTGACCAATGTGCTTACGCCGGGGAGTCAGATCCCATCGGTGCGCAGCGTTTCTCTGACCAATTCGGTCAATCCGCGTACCATCTTAAAGGCATACAACGAACTCGACAGCCGTGGACTGATCCAAGCTGTTCCCGGAAAGGGCTATTTTGTTTGCATGGATGCATGTGATCGTCTGCGTGAGAAAGGACGTGCCAAAATGAAAGATCTATCCGCACTTGTCACCGAACTTGCTATGTCCGGCATCACCAAAGAGGAGATCTGTGCCTGTATCGAAGCGGTCTTCGCCGACACTGCACAGTCTGCCGCATCATCTCAGGAAGGAGATCCGTCATGATTGAAGTCAAAAATCTCACCAAGCGGTTTCAGGATTTTACCGCACTTGAAAACGTCACCTGCACCATCGGAGATGGCTGTATTTATGGTATGGTCGGCTCGAATGGCGCCGGGAAGTCCACATTTCTGCGTGCCCTTACCGGCGTCTATCGTCCGGACAGCGGTACGATTCTCATCGATGGTAAGCCGGTTTGGGATAACTCGGAGGTCAAGCGGCGCATTGCCTATGTTCCGGATGAACTCTATTTTCTCGGCGGTGCAAACTTAATGCGCATGGAGCGGATGTATCGTGCCATTTATCCGGATTTTGACCCGCAGCGATTTCGCACGCTCTGCAAACGCTTAGAGCTGCCGCAGAAAAAGTCGCTCGGGCAGTTTTCAAAGGGCATGCGTCGTCAGGCGGCGACGATCTTAGCGCTGGCTTGCCGCCCGGACTATCTCTTTTTCGATGAAACTTTTGATGGACTTGATCCGGTCATGCGCAATTTTGTTAAGAGCCTGATCTGTGACGATGTCTTAGAGCGCGGCGCATCTGCCATTATCACCTCTCATTCGCTTCGGGAACTGGAGGATATCTGCGACCAGCTGGCGCTGCTCCACAAGGGTGGGCTTGTCTTAGAGAGCGATATCGAAGATCTCAAGACCACCCAGTTCAAGATTCAGATTGCCTTTGCCGAAAACTATGACAAATCCAAGTTTGCGGATATCGCAATCTCCCACTTTGAAAAGAGCGGCAGTGTCGCGAATATGATTGTCAGCGGCGATCGCGACGAGATCGTTGCAAAACTCTTTGCGATGCAGCCGATCCTATTGGATGTCCTGCCGCTGACGCTCGAAGAAGTCTTTACTTATGAAATGGAAACGCTCGGTTACACGTTCCACCTACAGGAGCTGACCGGAGAACAGGAGGGAAATCGTGATGAGAAAGCGTGAGAAATATTATCTGTCGTTGGATCAGAAACGGGAAACACGCCGCCAGACGATTGGTTCGCTATTGCTATTGCTGTTGATTCTGGCGTTGGCAACCATATTCGGCGTGGTTTACTTTCATACAAGGGGAGGCGCAGCAAAATGAACCAGAAGAAAATTGGACAGACGCTGGGGCTGTTTCGCGAGGGATTTCGCCAGTGTCAGATGATGGGTATCCTGCTTACCGTTGTCATGAATGTTGCGGCGATCCTAGTGCCGCTTTACATATGGGTACAGGCACATGAACGCTATGACTGGGACTCCGTCGAGATCTATAGCGCATGGCAGGGTAATTTCCTGATGCTTCTGACGATCCCGTTTGCTTTTTGTATGACGTTGGTGCTGTTTCGATTCCTCAACAGCCGTGCGGCATCGGATCTGTACCACGCAATGCCGCATAAGCGCATTTCGCTCTATTTAAGCTTTAGCGCTGCGATTTTGGCGTGGATGTTGATTCTCATTGTATCGAGTACCCTTGTTTCCACAATTGCCTGCACCATTGTGTCGCAGATCACGCTATTATACGATACGATCTTGCCGTATACGCTCTCTGTCCTGTCGATCTCCGTGTTGTTGATGGCAGGAACACTTGTGGGGATGTCCTTGAGCGGTACGCTTTTTACCAATGTACTGCTCAGTGCCATTGTGATGTTTTTCCCGCGGCTGTGTGTATTGTTTTTACAGAACATTCTCATCGGTAATCTTCCGTTTATGGTAAACGATTCCCATGGACTTAGCGGCGGCAATAACCTGTCGTTTTCGCTGGTGACTGCGCCGTTCGACGGCGGATCCGGATCTGATGTATTTGATCCGAGCGTGACCTCGCTCCTCTACACATTCGTGTTGGCACTAATCTACTTCGTGATCGGCGCGGTGCTGTTCTGCCGCCGTAAGAGTGAGGTTGCCGGTCAGTCTGCGCCGAGTCGTCTGTTCCAGCATATCTACCGCATTCTGGTCACCATGATCTACTGTGTCTTTGTCACCGGTGCATTCGCATCCGACGTCGAAAGCAACGGCATGGCAGTATCGGGAAGTTGGTTTGAATACATG
Organism: uncultured Ruminococcus sp.; assembly: GCA_949291125.1. GTDB lineage: Bacteria > Bacillota > Clostridia > Oscillospirales > Ruminococcaceae > Ruminococcus_C. Next base: position 34,271 of record CASEUJ010000018.1, on the reverse strand, counting down.
GTGCTCTATCTGGTGGCACTGCTCATTTACTTTGTCTATGAGCTGATTACCACGAAAAAGTGGCGCAACCTGTTGACGGCGCTGCCGGGGCTTGGCGTTGTGGTCGTACTCAATGGCGCACTGCTGCTGGGTATGCATCTGTCGTATCAGCAGATTGTGTCCCTGCGTCCGGCGGCAAGCGAGATCGAAAGCGTTTCAATCGAGGGTACTGCCTATGAAATGGATATTTCCAGCGGCTATGTCAACTATGCCGGCTATGTAGGGCTTGCAAGCCGTGAGATCGAACTGACCGACCCGACGATCGTGACGCTGGTGTCCTATTCCTTACAGGAAAACTTAGAAACCTGGGACGAAGATCCGGAACAGTACTATGCAAAATACTACGGCGGCGATTCCTACAATTCCGGAAAAGGTCAGGAAACCTATACCGGTATGCGTGTCGTGATCCGTACCGGGAACAAGGAATTTGAGCGCCGCATCTATATCTCCGGCGAGAACATGAATCAGCTGATGGAACAGCTTCGCGAGGAAACGGCCTATACCGATACATGGCGTAATCCTCCTACGCCGGTCGATGGCTCGTTGATGCTCTATGGCAATGGAAACAGCGATTGGCTGACGGAAGACGATGTGCAGGAGATTTACGACAGCTACTGTGCAGAGTTGAAGACAGTGCCGTTCGATACGCTCTATGACTATATGACCGTGGGTTATGGCGGCGATGTGACGCTGGCGTATACCTTCCATGAATTTGGCGAAACGTTGGAGATCGACTGTCCCATTAGTGCAGAGATCACGCCGGATACGCTTCAGATCTATTATGACAAGCTCAACGCCTATCAGCAGGAATCCGGGCTGACCGATCGCGCACTTGAATTGCTCACGCAGGCAGACACACCGTTTTCGCTTTCCGCGACGGCATATCTCCATCGTGCAAACGGCACTGCACAGACGACGATGGACGCCTACCTCGATACCACGCTCGAAGCCGATGTCCCTGCGATTCAGGCAATCGCATCCTATCTCCGAGATGCAGATATGACCCTCGGCACGGCCTATATCGACCTGTGGATCACGCCTTATTATCAGGAAGGCGCCGAAGACTGGGAAACCGATACGTTTTATCTGCGGCTTCCGGTGGATGCGGCGATTGAAAAGGACGAAACGCTGCTTCAGCATAATGATGTGTATTTCTATGAGAATGAGGACACATCGGTTGCGCAAACCTATTGAGAAATCGCCATAATATGGTGAGAAGATCCCTCTTCGGGTGTATTGCCCGGGGGAGGGATCTTTTTATGCGTATACGCTTATGCCATGATTGCGGCGGCGATCTCTTTTAACACCGGTGCGGCAGTTTCATTGCCGTATCCGGCGTCTTCCGCCAGTACTGTCACCACATACTGTGGCTTTTGTGCCGGGAAAAACGCCGTCACCCAGCCATGACAATATTCCTCGCCGTCTGCATCATACCGTCCGGTCTGTGCCGTCGAGGTTTTCGCACCCATGGAAAAGCTGGATACGCTTCCGGCAAAATCTTCGTCCGCCGCCGTATAACACATGAGATTTCTCAGAAACGCCGCCGTATCCGCCGAAATGCCGGAGGCTTTTGCAGGCTTCTGTTCCGATAAGACTTCTCTGCCGTTTTCCGTTACGCCCCGAATAAGCCTTCCGAGCGGCAGTGCCCCATCTCCGGCAATGGCACAGGTCATCCGAGCGATCTGTAAGGGTGTTGCCGTTAAAACGCCTTGCCCAAAGCAGAAATTGGCGCGTTCTGCCGGAAGCGTTAACTGTTCGAGTGTTGGCAGCGTGCCGCCCGATGCTGTGAGATCGGCGGTAAGACTGATCTCTGTGCCAAATCCCAGCGCAGATGCCGTGTCCAGAAGCGATTGCCCCGACAATTCCTGGCTCAGGGCGATAAAGTAGGGATTGCAGGAATTGCGCATCGCAAGGAGCATGTTCTGCATGCCGTGTCCGGCAAGATCGTGACAGCGAAAGCGCTGGGTGCCGATGGAGATCGCGCCGTCACAGTCCCATTGGAATTGATATGCGATCCCGGCGTCATAGGCACAGGCGGCTGTCACCAGCTTGAAGATCGATCCCACAGGGTAGGCATAGCAGGCGCGGTTAATGAGCGGACTGTCCGGGTCATTTAGCGCATCTCCCAAAGTATCGATTGTATAGGACGGGAAGCTTGCAAGCCCTAGGATATCTCCGCTCTCTACATCCATCACGACGATGCATCCTTTTTCGAGCTGTTGCCCGGCTGTCTCACAGATTCGCTGGATTCGGGCATCGAGCGTTGTGACAACGCCCCAAGTGGGATTTGCGCCATAGCGTACCTGTTTGGGTTCGCCGGCGAGTGCGCCGCCTGTCCCATCGACGGCAAAAGTCACGCTCCATTCAGAAATGTTTTCGCGCAGCACGCTATCAAAAGCATATTCCAGCCCCGTTACGCCTTCCCCTTCCATTGTATAGCCGATCAGGTGTTGGGCGAGCTGGTGGTTGCTATAGCGCTTTGGAATTTCCAGCACTGTGACATCGTCGCAGTCGATTTCCGCCGTATTCACCGTACAGACAAACGGCCGCCCCTGTTCGACCTGTTCGAGAAAAGAAACGGCATCGAGAACATGCGGCAAAACGGCCTCTACTGCTTCTGGCGTCGGACAGACTACCGCAGAGCAGGTGGTTGCCGCATTCACCAGCGGTGTGCCATTGCGATCATAGATCGTGCCCTCTGCCGTTCCGACGGTGCAGGTGTAAGATCCCTGTTGTGCGGCGGTTTCCACTAGTTCTGAGCGCTGCATCAGCCAAGCCAGATAGACCGCCGCCACCGCAAAACAAATCACCATCCCTAGCCGCAGGATCGCCAGCCTTGTGTGCATCCGGATCATCTCCCTTCCACTGGATAGTATATCCGGTTTTAATATAGTTACACATCGCCGCTGTCACAGCTTGTGGGAATGGTGCGTGATATCTTATGGAGAAGATTTCTAGCCGTTCTGATCATCATTGGTGTTGCCGTCTGTTTGGCGGCTGAGAACGGCGATGGCATTTTTCCACGCCGCCGGAAGCGGCAGCCCCATCAGTCCGGCATTCTCCGTAATGGAGATCACTTCGCTGACACAGAACCCGAATAAGACGGCGTTTCGTACCATCTCGCTCCCCAGCAACAGGTCGATCGCATGTGCCGCACCAACGATCAGAAGTATCGCAGCCTTGCGGCAGACCCCTTGAAAACACCGGCGGCTGTCGAGTCTGCCGTTTTCGCTTTTTGCCGAACGATGAAACACTGCTGCGACCAGAAGTCCTGTCAAAAGGTCGAGCGCCATAAACCAGAGCAAAACCTGTAATCCCACATCCCATCCGCCAAGGGCGAGGATCACAAGGCTGCCGAGCGTGCCGCATGCCGCACAGATCCATTCTTTCATGTATGATCACATCCTCCTGCGTTTGATCTGTCTTTGTCAAAACGATGTTCTCGTTTTTGCTTTCTTTGAAGAAGAAAACCACCTTCCGAAAAAAGCGTATCTGATCTGATCCTGCGCCGCATTCCGATCTGCCAAAGCTCTTTGGGACAACACCAGCCCATACGACAAGATTCGGAGAGGTTCACTATGGATTGTACCAGCCAAAGCGCCGGAAGTCAAGGGTATCGATTCAATTTTTTGCCGCTGTTGCCGCCTTTGCGGCTTTCCGGGTTTCTGTTCTGGTTGTTTCTCTGTCTCTAACTCTAATTCTATCTCTTTCTCTGTGTAACAAGTTGGAACACGTCGGCGAACGTTGTTACACATTGGGTGAACAATGTGACACGCATTGCGAACACGTCGGCGAACATTGTTACACATTGGGTGAACAATGTGACACGCATTGCGAACACGTCGGCGAACGTTGTTACACATTGGGTGAACAATGTGACACGCATTGCGAACATGTCGGTGAACGTTGTTACACATTGGGTGAACAATGTGACACACAACGATCCGGGCACTGTCTGATACTATTCATAGTAGGGAAAACAGAATGCACGGTACGATGATTTTTGGGAAAATGCTTGACAGGAATTTGGGTTTATTGTACAATAGAAAATAGAATGGATATGATCAAATGACGCCAGATGCCGGAACATTGCAGGATGTCGGCACATTGGCAGATCAGAAAAGGATTCGGGTGATTGATATGCACAAAAACAAATGGATATCTGCGGCGATCCCGCTGGGCGTTGTTGCGATCAGCACGCTCGTATTTTCGTGGACAGCACATGCCGCGTCCGATATGGCGGCTGTGACAACAGTGCCGGTTGCGACTGCGGTGACGGATGTAACAGAGGATGGCGTCGTACCACTTGCGACCGATACCACGGATTCACAGCTTCCGGACGGCGAAAAGTGGTCGGGCTGGCAGGAAGTGGACGGTTTGCGCTATTACTATGATCCGGAAACCGGTGAGGCGCTTACCGGCGTGCAGAAAATCGATGGTGTCTATTACCTGTTTGACTATACCGGCGCACAAAAGACCGGCTGGCGTACCGTCAATGGCGAACGCCGCTATTATGATCCGGAAACCGGCGCACTCAAAAGCGGCTGGATCGAAGCCGGCGGCTATCGCTATTACGCCGACGAAGACACCGGTAAGTGTAGCGGAGAGCTTCTCATTGACGATGTCCGGTATCAGTTCGATGCCGAGTATGGCTATCAGCATCTCGGGTTTTGCACCTTTGCCGATGAAACGGTTTCCTATTATGATGCATCCGGTATGATCGCGTCTGGCTGGCGCAACATTGATGGCGCTTTATATTATTTCGGCGAAAATTGCGAGATGCGTACCAGTTGGCAGACGATCGACGGCAAGCGCTATTGCTTTATGGACAGCGGCAGAATGCGTACGGGATTTTCTCGGGTCGGCGATGCCTCCTATTATTTCGGTGATGACGGCGTGATGCGTACCGGCTGGCAGACCGTCGGGAAAAATCGCTATTACCTCGGCACGGACGGCAAAATGGCAACCGGATTTCAGACGATCTCCGGCTTCACTTATTACTTCGCATCCGACGGCAAGATGAAGACCGGCGTTCAGACCATTTCCGGATATCGGTATTATTTCGACACGGATGGTCAGATGCAGACCGGCTTTCAGACCATTGGCAGCAGTAAATATTACTTCAATGCCAAAGGCATTATGTGCACTGGCTGGCAGAATATCAATAATGCCTATTATTACTTTGACAGTGAAGGCAGAATGCTGACCGGCTGGCGCAATTTTGATGGCAGCTATTATTACTTCGCGTCCAACGGCAAGATGCAGACCGGCTGGCAGACTATTTCCGGAAAGCGCTATTATTTCCAGTCAAACGGTGTGATGCTCACCAATACGAAAAGAGACGGCTACGTCATTGGTGCGGACGGTGTTGCCCAGAAGATTGTCTATCCAAAGGCGGATGCGCTTCTTGATCAGATCGGCAGATCGCTCAGAAGTGCGTTCAACTGGGCGGCGGGTCTGACCTATTATGGCCATACCGCCGATATGCCCCAGACGGCAGATGTCGGGACCGTATGGTATGCCAACTATGGCTTTGACAACCGCAAGGGAAACTGTTATGTCATGGCGGCAGTGTTCTGTGAGATGGCACGCGAGCTTGGCTATACGGCATATCAGATCTCAGGTCAGGTGCCGCTGCGAAGCGGCGGACTCGGGGCACATTCGTGGGTCGAGATCGTCATCGATGGGACAACTTATGTCTTTGACCCCGATTTTACCAATGAAACCGGCAGAGATGGGTATCAGATCTATTATGGAAAATCCGGCACATGGCGCTATGTCAAAGGGTCGGTCATGAGCGATTGAAAACAACAAGGAGTGTAAGAAAATTATGAAAAAGCAACATGTTCTGGCGCTTAGCTTGGCGCTGGTGATGTCTGGTGCAGTCCTAACGGGCTGTCAGGATTCGGAAGAAAGTAGTCCTGCGCCGACTGAAACGGCAGTGACAACTGCAACGCCGACCACAGAACCGACACAGGCAGAAACCGAACCGGCGACCACACAACAGCCGGAAGAATCCTTCCAATCCATCGGCACACCGGCACAGGGCGAGGGTATTTATGCAATCGAACTCACCAATGCGACTGATGCCGCGATTACGGCGATCACGATCTCTATCGGCGGTTCACAGGACTATTCCGCAAACATGCTCGAAGAGGACGATCCCTTTGCCGCAGAAGAAACCCGGATCCTCTATTATGACACCACACAGGATGCGGCAGAGGACGGCGAAGAACCCGACTATACCTTGACGCTGACCATGGAGGGCGATATGGTTGCAGAGCTCCATGCGTTCCCGTTTGCCGATATGACATCGGGCAAAATCTGTTATGACGCAGACGAAGGCGTGGCATATCTTGTCTATACTTCGGAGGAAACGGACGAAGAGGTCAACACTCATCAGGATGAAATCGACTATTGGAGGGCACTTGCGGAGGAAGAAGAACAGGCACGGCAGGCAGAGCAGGAACAGCAACAGGCAGAGCAGGAGCAGCAACAGGCAGAGCAGGAACAGCAGCAACAAGTACAGCAGGAACAGCAGCAACAAGTACAGCAGGAACAGCAAGTGCAGCAACAGGAGCAGACGCCAGTAGAAGAAACACCGGTCGAAGAAGTTGTTCCGGCGACACAGGCACCGGCAGCCGAAGAAACGCCCGCAGACCCGAATGACGGCTGTATCGGGGATGAAGGACTGTTCTATTGATGGCGGCACAGCAGAAAACGATCGGCTATCTGACGCATTTGCGTGCAGTGGCGTGTTTTGCGATCGTGGTATTACATACGTTTTATGCAGCGCTTGCCTATGCACCAGATGCGGCATCCCAGACGATCGCGCTGACCGTGCGCAACCTGATGCTTTGGGCAGTGCCGTGCTTTGTGATGGTCACCGGGACGCTCATGCTTGACCCGGCGCGCAAGGTGACGTATCGAAGATTGTTCGGGCGGTATATTCCGCGTATGGTGGTGATGTTGGTGATCTTTTCGCTGCTCTTTGCGTTGTCGGATGGCTTGTTCGGGAACGCACCGTTGACGCCGTCAGTGCTCCTTGATGGATTGAAACAAGTTGTGTTCGGTGGCGGCTGGGCGCATATGTGGTATCTTTACCTGATGATCGCGCTCTATCTGCTCTTACCGTTTTACCGCAAGGTCGCGGCGGCGCTCAGCCGGACGGATGCACGTTATCTGATGGGGGTGTATCTTGTCTTTCTGTCGCTTGTGCCGTTTTTTGAGACGATGGTCGAGCGAGATACGGCGTTTTATATTTGCGTCTATAGTGTTTATCCGCTCTATTTGTTTCTGGGTGATGCGATTGCCCGGAAACTGGTCGAATTGCCGCGTTGGGTCTATGCGATTCTGGCAATCACGGCAACGGTTTTGATGGGGCTACTTACTGTTCTGAGTATACGTGGCGGCTGGGAACGCCTCTCCGGACAGCTTACGAGCTATGCATTTCCGCTGATCGTGTTACAGGCGACCGGGATCTATGGCATTGCCGCAACTGGAACGCGGTCGCTTCCGAAATGGCTCGATGTGGTGTTGCGTCAGATCGATGGCTGTTCGTTCGGGATCTATCTGGTGCACATGCTGTTTTTGAAGGCAGTGATGGTCTATGCCGGGTTTGATCCGTATGCCCATGGCGGTACGGCGATGGTTGTCCTTGTGACGCTTGGCGTTATGCTCTGTTCGTTTGTAACGATCTGGCTATTACATCGGATTCCATTTTTACGGCGCTGGCTCTGATCCCGGATGGACTTCGCCGGATGAAATGGATCGGATGATTGAAAACGATTTTGCGCAAGGCGCACAAAATGGCTGCTGTATTATCGCCATCTGGCGGTACAGCAGCCATTTTTGTGTAGTTGGATCGATTGTGTTGGATGTGTTCCGGTTACAAAGCTTCTAAGCGTCCTTTATTCGGTATATGGAAGATGATCGATCAACTGAACGCAGAAGCGCAGTAGGATCATGGCATCCTCACCATCGACAACGCCATCCTTGTTACAGTCGGCGTTGGCTTCGCCCGCTTCCGTCAGGTCGACAAGGTTGACGGCACGTTTATTCAGAAGTACCGTGTCAGACATGTTGATGGTCATATCTAAGGTAACATCGCCGCAGAGCGAGTTAAAGTCAGGCTCTTGTACACTGGATGAGGTCGTATTGTCCGTTGCTGAGGTTGTATCCGGTTCGGTCGTTGCGATATCGGTTGTAGTCGTATCCGCGGGAGATGTCGTTGTGTCATCAGGCTTGGATACGACTGTTGTTTCTGTGGTCGTTTCTGCGCTGTCATCCGTGCTTGTTGTGCCTGCTGTGGTGTCTTGTTCTGTTGTCGTAGTCGACGCATCGGTTGTCGTAATCAGTGCGGTTGTGGTGGTCGTTACAGGTTTCGATGGTGCATCTGCATCCGTGAGCTTGCCGACGACAATGCCGCAGCCGACGGTGGACATATAGACTGTGCCGAATTCGTTCATATCGCCGACCAGGAAGTTTCCGTTACCAGTACCGCCATAAAGATTGTGTTGGTTGATGAGCACCCAAGACTCGCCGCTGTCGGTCGAGCGATAGATGCCCTCGGGGTCGGATTCTGTCGGCTGACCATACATATATAAGGTATTCGGGTCGCCCTTGTGTTCCGGCGCGCCATAGCCCATGGTCTTGCAGTAATAGACGCTGTCGAGTTTGGTGATGGTCTTGCCATAGTCGCTTGCGATATATGCGCCGTACCATCCTGCCGCGAGTGCAAGCGTGCCCTCGCTGAGATAAGCGATTCTGCCGGCACTATCGCACTGGTCATACATGGCAACGTCAGTGCCAGTAAAGGTTTGGCCATAGTCGGTGCTGACATAAAGAGTATAATGTGCATCGGAGAACTCTGCCGCAGGCTTGGAATAGCCCCAGGAGGAGTTGTAATAGGTGACATACGCGTAGACGATGTTGGGCTGATCCGGCTCGACCAGCAGATAGGTGGGTTTTGAGCCATATGCCGTGGCAATGCCGCCCACATCGCTCCAGGTCTGTCCATAGTCGTCGGAGTAGACCACGGCGGTGCTGTTGTCGCTGCTGCTTTTGAAGAATCGGTAAGAGCCGTCTACAAGCTGGGTAATTGCCGTCTTGCCGCCAGGGGTGTTTGCCATCTTTGTCCAGGTTTCGCCGCCGTCGAGGGTGTAAAAGCCTGGTGCAGTATCGTTCTGATTTTCAGCGATACGGATCATGACGTCCGGATTCTGCGGACAATAGGCGATCGCACCGGTCGAGCCCATATTCGGCTGGTATTGTTCGCCGGGCACATTGACATCGGTATGTGCAAAGCCGTCATAGTCGCCGATCGCCGAATATGCCGCACCGCCGGGGACACTGGTCATATCGAGCGCCACGACTTCTTCAATGCCATTGGGGTGGAAATAGAATGCTGGCGTCGTATCCCATGTGTTGTCGCAGGCGAAAACACCATTGCCGGAGGTGACAAAGAGCCGGTTGTCGTCCCGGGGATCGAGTACGATCGCCCCTGCCCAGTGGATCGCCTTGTTTTCGATCCAGTCAAAGCCGCCGCTTTGGAGATATTCCGCCTCCAAGGGCTGACCCCAGCCGATCTGGTTGCCCGGTGTCATGCTTGTCCATGTCGCGCCGCCGTCCTCGGATTTGAAGAAGCGGTCGCCCCAGCAGACATTTTCATCTTCCCAGGCGTTTTCATACCAGAGTTGGGAATACCATAGACCACAAGTGGTGGCGATCAGACGGTTGGCATCGTCCGGATCGCTGTACACTGCGCCAAAACCATTGCTGGTGGGAGAGATGTTGGTAACCTCACCGGTGGAGGTATTGTACTTATATGCGCCGCCGGCACTGCCGTCAAAAGCAAGACCAGCCACATAACTGATCAACAGGTTGCCGTCGGCGTCCACATTGATCCGAGAGGGGTAATAGTTGGCTGGCAGTGCGTCGCTGACCGGTTCAAATGCGCTGTCTGCGCCAATATCCGCCATGTGGACGTTGGTTACGCCTGCGATAGATGTTGCAACATAGACCTTGCCGTTTTCAATGGCGATCGAGCCTACGCCGTTCTGGGTGTTGTATTCATCTGCCGTCAGGGCTCGGACGCTATGGCTGGTCCATGTCGGCCAGTTGATGGTGTTGGTATACATCCCCAAGTCGTCATAGCCCTCGACCGGTACCCAAGTATCGCCGCCATCTTCGCTCATAATCAGCGCCGAAGAACCCGCGGTGACATCGCCGCCGCAGTAAATGATGTCCGGGTTATCTGGATCGACAGCAATAGCTTCGCCGAACTGTCTGCCATAGCCGTTGCCATGTACTTGAATCAGGTCGGTGACATCGATGATATCAAATGTTTCACCACCGTCATGAGAGCGGAAGATTGCCGTCTTGGCGTCGCTGAAATAGGCACAGCCGCACAGCAGATAGATGGTCTGGTCGTCAGTGGGATCGATACACATCGCATCAACGCTCAGATAGCCTCGCTGACTCTCGTTGAGATCGCCCAATAGCTGTACCCACTCTTCTGTGTCATAGTCATAGCGGTATGCACCTCCTACGTCGGTGCGGGCATACATTTCGCTTTGTCCCGTGACGATGCCGGAAACAAAGCCGCCGCCACCGATTCGCACGGTGCCCCAGTCCATGGCACTTTCAATGGACTCCGTGGCTGCATCTGCCTGCATCGGTGATAACGTGCTGATGGTCACAGTGCCGGTACACGCCAGCGCTGCCGCCGTCAGCACGGAGATGAGTCTGTATTTTCGTTTCAAGAAAAAAACCTCCTTGTGAAATGATCGGTATAGTTCTGAATCGTGTTCTTACAACATATTATTATAGCATGGTTTGTGCAAGATTGCAAGAATAAAATCACAATTTTCTTTGAAATTGTGATATCTCATAAATGACACCATGTGTGTTTGACAAGCAAAGGAAGAATTGCATAATAATGCATAAAAGTCGACTTTTACATTTGTTGAAAATGCCAAATGACAAACCGAAAAAAGTATGGTATAATACAAGAGATGTAACCACTTTGTAAGAATTAGGCGCGATTCCGGGTGAAATTATGACAATTTGGAGAAAATGAGCGAAACATGCCGGAATGCGGGGAAAGCAGAAAGGATTGGGAAAATGGCAAGACGGACAAAAGAAGGCTTCTGGGAGCGTTTTTCACGAACGGGAGTGATCTTAATCTTACTATATGTCATGTTTATCATTTTGGGGTTTGCGGTGCGGTTGTTGTTTTTTGCCGACCGGCAGACGACGAGTATCGTGCCCAATCAGAATATCGTTTCGGCGGAAGGAACGGCGACTGCCACGACTTCGCTGGAATCCACGGCGTTGTCGGCGGAATCTGATCCTGTATCGACCGATGGTACACCGGTGGATCAAGCCGATTCCACCATTGTGGGGTTGGAAATGGCGCAGAGCTTTGTGGCGGTATTAGAGGGCGGCACTACTTCGGTTTCAGTCAATATGTCCACAACTGGACAGGCGAGTGCGAATGACCTCTCCTGGAGTAGCAGTGATCCTTCTGTTGCTATGGTCGATTCAGCCGGTACGATCACCGGCGTACAGGCGGGGACATGTGAAATTACTGTTTCCGCAAAGGGAGATGATTCCGTTTCTGCCAGCGTCCCGGTGACGGTTCGTCGTTTGGAAGTGATTGATGGCTGTACGTATGTGGATAGCATTTTGATCGTGAATAAGTCCTATGGTCTTCCGGCAGACTATAACCCGGGACTGGAGGACTATGTGCTTGATGCATTTCATGTGATGCAGGCGGCTGCCGCAGAAGAAGGGCTTGATCTCTATATCGGTTCGGACTTCCGCGACTATGAATATCAGGTGACGATCTATGGCAACTATTCCCAGCTCTATGGCTGGGAGATGGCAGACACCTTCTCTGCTCGCCCCGGACATTCTGAACACCAGACCGGTCTGACCATCGACTGTAATAGCATTGACGACAGCTTTGGTGAAACGCCGGAATCCGAATGGCTTGCGCAGCACTGTGCGGAATACGGCTTTATCATTCGCTTCCCGGAGGGGAAAGAGGACATCACCGGCTATCAGTATGAGCCGTGGCATATCCGCTATCTTGGCAGAGAGCTTGCTACCGAGATCAATGATTTAGGGATCACCCTCGAAGAATATCTGGGCGTCGACTCTGTCTATGCCGGACCGTGGGAGGGCGCAGCGGAATCTGAATAACTCAATTTTCTACCACATATACGCAAAGGCGGCATCGGTTTCTGAAAACTGGGTGCCGTTTTTTGCGTTGGGTTGCCGCCGCGGATCATGTGCCGCTTTTTTTCGCAGGAAAATGAAAAAAATTCTGTGTAAAACTCAAAAAAATTGCAAAATCCTATTCCATTTCTGCGAAAAGTGTGCTATAATAATAACCAAAGCCGCATTTTTGCACTGTTGATTCATGCATCGCAACAAAAATCTGCGGCAAAAAGATTCCAAAAGAGGGTTTTGATATGGAAATCAAAAAGCATTTGACAACAACACCAAAGGAAAAGCCGCAGGACGAAAGCAAGCTTGGCTTTGGTCACATCTTCACCGATCACATGCTGGTGATGCCCTACGATGAGGGGCAGGGCTGGCACGATCCGGAGATCGTCCCCTATGGCGATATCACCATCAGCCCGGCGGCACAGTGTCTCCACTATGGCCAGACCGTATTTGAGGGTCTGAAGGCATATCGCCGTGCAGACGGCGGCGTTCAGCTGTTTCGCCCGGAAGAGAATTTCAAGCGCCTGAACCGTTCGAATGAGCGTATGGTGATTCCTCAGCTGCCGGTGGAACTGGGAATGCAGTGCCTGACGGAGCTTATTCAGGTGGAAAAGGACTGGGTTCCGCATCAGGAGGGTGCATCACTCTATATCCGTCCGTTTATCTTTGCCACCGATGCCTATCTCGGTGTACATCCCGGCGCACATTATCTGTTTATGATCATTTTGTCGCCATCCGGGCCATATTATGCATCGGGTCTGGATCCGGTCAATATCTACGTGGAGGACAAGTATGTCCGCACCGTACGCGGTGGTACAGGTTTCGCCAAGACTGGCGGTAACTATGCCGCATCCCTGCATAGTCAGGACGATGCGGATAAACTGGGCTACTCGCAGGTTCTCTGGCTCGATGGTGTGGAACAAAAGTATGTCGAAGAAGTTGGTGCGATGAATATCTGCTTTGTGATCGATGGCAAGGTGGTAACGCCGTCGCTGGAAACCGGCTCGATCCTGTCGGGTATTACTCGTAAGTCGGCATTGGAACTTTGCCGTAAGAAGGGAATCGAAGTGGAAGAGCGCCGCATCACCATGCAGGAAGTGGCAGATGCCTATGACGCAGGGAAGCTGACCGAAGTATTCGGCACAGGCACGGCGGCAGTGATCTCGCCAGTTGGTCACCTGAAATGGGACGACAAGGTGATGATCATCAACAACAATGAAATCGGCCCGGTTTCGCAGATGATTTATGATACCCTTACTGGCATGCAGTGGGGCAGAATCCCGGATGAATTCGGTTGGATCGTACCGATTGACTAAGGAAGAACCCTCCCGTTAGTGGGCGAATAAAAGACTCTCTTGATGGGCGTCCAAAGGGCTGAAAAATGAAAAAGGCAGCACCGTAGAATACGGCAGCTGCCTTTTTTGTTACAGAAAATTATCGATTTATTGGAACGTATGATGTCTCCGAGGCTGCGAGCAGGTGATTCCATGTCTGGGGATCGACAATGCCGGATGTGGGAAGCGCGGCAAATGCCTGAAATTGTTCCACGGCGTGCCTGGTTTTGTCGTCATATGTGCCGTGAACCGTCACCGCTGGAAGTGACCGGAAGATAGTATGCACTGCCATTAACAGCGCTTGGATCAGAAAAACCTCCGTGCCGCTTGCACCGATTGCATACGACTGCACCCCTATGGGGAACACCACTGCCGCAAAGGTCGGCACACCGAGTTCTTTCTGGTGTGCCTGTGCAATGGCGTTCCATGTGGCAGAGTTTACTTCCCCTGTGGGTCTGAGCTGGTTTTGTTTTTGGGATTCCCGTACGGTATCTGCGGTCTGTACGCCGTAGAATCCGTCTGCCGAAACGTGCGGCAGATTTTGGGTGTGGGAAAGACTATGTAAATAGCCTTGTAGTTCGCGGATGTGATCTTGTTTTTGCTGCTCTGTATATGCCATAGTGCACTGCCTCCTAAGATCATGTAATGGTATAGCCCGGTGCTTGATAGGGCTGTTTGTCAAAGCCGTATTTTAAGTCGGAATAGAGGCTTGCAATGGCGTTCCAGGTGGCAGCACCCACTACGCCGGTCTCCGGATAGCCGAATTGTTTCTGGAATGCCACAACTGCCGCACGTGTGATCGGACCGAAATAGCCCGTGGCATTGACGTCATTGATTTCCGGAAAGGTCTGGTGGATGTAGGAGAGATAGGTCTGGAGCAGCCGCACATATTCGCTTGTCGTGCCTTCCCGCAATACCACCCCAGGATAGAGCGCAACATCGTTGACGGTGGTATCTAAGGGTACGGATTCGACAATGCCAAGGTAAGCGTCATACATGGCCACCCATGTTGCCTGATCGATGACGCCAGTCTGTGGCAGACCAAATACTTGTTGGAATGATTTTACAGATATTTCCGTTTGTGCACCAAAATATCCTGTGATGCTTACCGGCTGGACGGCGGCATAATAGGCACCGATGACGGCAAGATAATACTGTATGATGCGTACCTCTTGCCCCTGCATGCCGATCGAGAGTGTGCCGTTGAATTGCTGTTCTACTTCCTGCAACGTCAAACCCTCGGAGTTGAGTTCCGCTAAGCGCTTGACGCTGATGAAAATATAGGCGATCTGATACCACGTTGCCTCGTTGACAACGCCGGTTACGGGAAGCCCAAAGATATTCTGGAACGCGATGACGGCATCTTGCGTCAGATAGTCAAAGTCACCGGAAACATCGCCGATCTTTGGGATCGCCGGATAGTTGCGTGAAATGCGGTTCAACTGGATCTGGATCGTGCGGACAGGATCACCGCTATAGCCCAGTTCCAGATCAAATCCGGGAAAGGATGGGGTGTTGGTCTGGACGCTGACATTCGAGACGATGTCAATATCTTTGCCGTAATAATACTGTAGGATCTCATATGGTGTCATGCCCTGTTGTGCCAGCGACACTGTACCCCATTGGGAAAGGCCATCGCAGGTAGATGTTGTGCCGTTACAGAATGCACTGAACAGCGGTTCAATACTGCCCTGCCGCCGGATGTATGAGTTGAACAGCTCATCGACGAGCTGACCGATGTTTTCGAATATTTCTCTGCCATAGATGAATTTTTGGTCAAATTGCGTGGAGCTTGTAATGTCGAAGGAAAAGCCCCGTGCGCGATACCATTCCGTATAGATGCGATTGAGTGCAAAGGTTACGATCGCATAGATATTGGCGCGGATGGCGCTATCCGGCCACGTGGGATAAATCTCACTCGATACCACGTTCTTGATGTAATCCGGAAAGGAAACAGTCACGTTTTCAGCATTGGATTCCGGTCTGCCGAGGTGCACGGTGATGTTTTCCGGGATGTACGGTTCTCCGACTGGCATATGTGTTCTACCGCCTTTCTCTGTTAAAATTTAGGCTCATTATTCTGGAAAACGATCGTTTCCGGCGGCGTTTGCAAATCGCTGACAAGAGGGATCATGGAGAAGATCTGCCGCGAGGTGATCCCGGCAAAGACCGGGACTTTTTCGCTGCGCTGTCGGTAATAGCCCGGTGCATGGACGCTGACATCATAGGTGCTGTAAGGCTGGCGTGTTTCATCGAGATCGAGAGAAAGCGATGCATCCGGTACAGGAAGCGGGATCTTCTCCGTTTCGCCGCTTTCATCAGTGACGGCGACGCGCTCAAGCTGTAGTTGGTCGCCCTGCGTACTCGTAATTGTCACAGAAACATCGGGCAGAGCTTTGGCATTTCCGGCGATGCGTGTGATGACCTGAATCCATCCGATCGCGGTCTGTTCCGCCTGTGGCTGGGGGGCAAATGGCGGTTTTGGCGTTGGCTCTGGTTCGGGTACTGGTGTAGGCTCTGGCATTGGTTCGGGTGTAATCTCCGGCGCCGGTTCTGGCTGCGGCATGGGCTTTGGCTGCGGCTGCGGAATCGGCGTTGGCTCTGGCTCTGGCATTGGCACAGGGGTTGGTTCTGGTTTTGGCTGCGGCTCCGGAATGGGCATGGGTCTCGGTTGCGGAATCGGCGCCGGCTCTGGTTCTGGTTCCGGCGGTGTCGGCTGTGGATTGGACATTGGTGCCGGATGGGCAGCGCGATAGAGGCGCATCAGTTCTTCTTGATATTCTTCCGGTGTTTGAGGATGCATAAGGGGTTACCTCCTTGTGGACAAAAATGATTCTGTGTTAGTGTATGCGGCTTCGTAACAGGATTATGCCATCGGCAAAAACAAAAGCCGCCGCCAAAAACACCGCTTTTTCCCTGTGTCTTTGACGGCAGCTTGGATGCAAAGAGGCACGCGGCGGTCTTTGTCATCCGGATTTATCGGCGTTCGGAAACAGTTGCTGGATCGGTGAGTGCCTCTCTTCGGAACAAGAAGGTCATGCACCACAGCGCTGCGATCGCCACAATGATATAGATCGCACGGCTGATAAACGATCCTGCGCCGCCAAAGAGCCAGGCGACCAGATCGAACTGGAAGATGCCGACGAGACCCCAGTTAACACCGCCAATGATCAGGAGGATCAGTGCAAGTTTATCCCACATTGTTTTTTCCACCTCTTTTCTGTACGATGCCGTGTCGATCTTGTCCGATCGGGTCACAGCGGTACAACAATAGTATGCCGCGCCGGACGCGAGTTATACAAAGCTGCATTCGACTGAGATCGCACATATGAACACCATTTTTTCTCTTTCGACAGTCATTTTTGAAATATTGTATAAGATCAAGAACATGAATTTGTGTGAAATCTACAAACTTTGTGATTTTTCAAAAAAATTCCCCGAACCTCTTGACGTTTCCAGAAAAATCGTGTATAATGAATACAGTGATAAGTAAATCAGATGATATCTGACTCGTTTTTGGGGTCAAGTTGGTATATTCTGATGTTATCACTCGTTTTGTTGTCTCCTTTCTTTTGTTCTACATGATTTTATTTGATTTTTGCCGGGAATCTTGAGGTTCCTGGCATTTTTTTATCTTTTTTTGGCTTGTGCCGTCACGAATGCGTAAGTGCTGCGTCATATTTTATGAAAGCTGCTGCGCAGTAAGCTGGCAAATCAATTGCCCCGGTGTCTTTCAATTGCATCTCCAAAATGCATAGCGCCGGTTTCAAAGGACGGGACGGAGGTGAACGAGATGGATGCAAAGATGCAGAGAAAAGAGCGGATCTTACTGCTTTATCACTTATATGAAAAGCCCATGTATCATATCGCTTATGCGATCCTGCACCACCCACATCAGGCGGAGGATGCGGTGTCAGAGGCGTTCTGCTATCTGCTGCGCCATCTGGATAAATTTGACGAGCCGGAGAGCGCCAGAACGA
This sequence comes from uncultured Ruminococcus sp., assembly GCA_949291125.1. Classification (GTDB taxonomy): domain Bacteria; phylum Bacillota; class Clostridia; order Oscillospirales; family Ruminococcaceae; genus Ruminococcus_C. The sequence continues at coordinate 16,684 of CASEUJ010000018.1, read as the reverse complement.
AGCAGTATATCATTCGCCTGATCCGCAGCCGTGCCATCGACCAATACCGCAAAAATGCGGTGGAAAACGGCAGGCGTGCCCCATGGGACGAACGGGTTTATGAAGTGCCGGAAACGGAGGATCAGATCGACTCGCTGGAACAGTCGATGCTCTATACCCAACAACAGGCGGCGCTGGAAGAGATGCTGGGGACGCTCAGCGAAACGGACAGCCGGATCGTGTTGATGCACTGTGTCGAAGGACTAACGTTCCGTGAGATCGCAGAGCGGATGTCCATGAAGGAAAATACCGTGCGAAAGCGATTTGAACGCGCGCGAAAATCCATGATGCGAGCCAAAGGAGTGACAAGGTATGCAGAACTATTTTCCGTATAAAGACAGAGAAGAGTGGGAAAAAGTTGTGGAACAGGCGTTCTCTCCAGACGCGCCGGAACCACAATTTTCACAGGCATATGAACGCAAAAAAAGAGAGATGATTTCTTCTGCGACAGAAAGGCGGTTTACAATGAAACGAACCACAACAATCCTGCTTGCCGGCGTCTTGTCGGCGGCGATCCTGACCCCGAGTATTGCCGTGGCGGCAAATTATGCCTATCAGGCATGGCAGACTCGGACGAATCCACACCAGAATACCATCCAGATCGATGCCGGCAGCGATCTTGTCGACTCCGACCAGATCATGTCGCTTTCCTATGGTTGGCTGCCGGAGGGACTTGTCTGTGGCGAGGACGGCAAGTACAGAAATGAAAAGATCGGACAGTCTATGACCCCGATATTCTGGAAGCTGCCTTCGGACACGATGTCACTTTCTACCATGACTGAATATGTAACAAATCAACAGACCTATACCACCAAAAGCGGCAACACCGTCATGTATGTTCAGAGAGATGAGGGCTATGATGAAATGTGGGTGGCATTCACCGACACCCTGTATGTGGCACAGCTCTTTGTGGATGGCATGAGCGAGGAGGAGACAAGACAGATTGCAGAAAACTTAACCTTGGTGCCGACAGAGGAAGAAACGGCGGTGATGTGGGATGATGCCTATGCAGAACCGAATGTAGATGGTGACAATGAGGCAATTCCTTTGCAGTTTGAACCGGAGAATCTGAACCTGTGTAACGTCGGCGATACGGTTGATTTAAGTGGTTTAAGTGGTATGGATGGCGGCGATTTCAGTGTCACCATCAACAGTGCCACATTGCAGGATGATTTTACTGGAATCAACACCGATTGTATTGGATTAGATGCAGATTATAGTGGCTATCTGGATAAAAACGGAAAAATCACTACAAAGCGTTCGTTGATTCGCTGTGGGGATGGAATCAATTCTTTGAATGAGGTGATTTCAGAAGAAACTACGACCATGCAGGTACTGGTGCTGGAACTGACCTATACCAATACGGGTACAGAGTCTGCTGGCGTCGGGATTTTTGCGCCGTTGTTCCAGCTTGAGGACGACCACATTGTAAATATGCGTGTGAAGGATTGGGACGAAGGCATTGAGTATAATTGGGAAACCACATGGGATCTGATGGCAGACAACTCTTTCTTTAGCTTTGCGACCCAGCAGACCCACGAGAAAAACGGTATTTTTGATATTGCACCTGGTGAAAGCGCAACGGTACAGTTGGCATATCTGGTGGATGAGGATTGGCTTGGGAATTTGTATCTGGATCTGGTTAGTCCGAGCGGCTATCCTGCCGAATCTATCGATGCCGGTTGTCCTATCCTCGACCTCTCCGACCTGACCTGATCGCCTGTTTCACAAACGCTCTTTTCCATATGTTCCTCTAAAACCAAATAGAAATACAAAATCGCTCTCCTGTCGATCGTGACAAGAGAGCGATTTCTTATTTTGAAAGATCAATTCGGGATCGTAATCATTTCGGATTTGAACGAAACCCGGATGCCGCGATAAAGCTGCTTGTCCGCAGCCCTATGTGATGCGACCATCCAAAGCGGAAGAAATGCATGTTTCCGAAATGGTAAATGGTAAAAATAACTTTTGGATTACTTGTTAGAGATTGCAGCCTGTGCCGCAGCCAGTCTTGCGATCGGCACACGGAACGGCGAGCAAGAAACATAGTCCAGGCCAATCTTGTGGCAGAACTCAACAGAAGACGGGTCGCCGCCGTGCTCGCCGCAGATACCGCAGTGGAGCGCCGGATTTGCCGGCTTGCCGAGTTCGATTGCCATTTTCATCAGCTTGCCTACGCCGACCTGATCCAGCTTTGCAAACGGATCGTTCTCAAAGATTTTTGCGTCATAGTATGCGTTGAGGAACTTACCAGCATCGTCACGAGAGAAGCCGTAAGTCATCTGGGTCAGGTCGTTTGTACCAAAGCAGAAGAAGTCTGCTTCCTTTGCGATCTCATCTGCGGTCAGCGCAGCACGCGGAATCTCGATCATGGTACCAACTTCGTATGTCAGGTCGCTGCCAGCAGCTGCGATCTCTGCGTCAGCTGTCTCAACGACAACCTTCTTGACATACTTCAGTTCCTTTACGTCGCCAACCAGCGGGATCATGATCTCCGGCTTTACATTCCAATCCGGATGCTTCTTCTTCACATTGATCGCAGCCTTGATGATTGCCTTGGTCTGCATCTTTGCGATCTCCGGATAGGTCACAGCCAGACGGCAGCCGCGGTGACCCATCATCGGGTTGAACTCGTGGAGAGAGGCAATGATCGCCTTGATCTCTTCTACAGTCTTGCCCTGTGCGTCAGCCAGCTTCTTGATGTCCTCCTCTTCGGTCGGAACAAATTCGTGGAGCGGCGGATCCAGGAAACGGATGGTAACCGGGTTGCCTTCCAGTGCCTCATACAGCGCTTCGAAGTCACCCTGCTGCATCGGCTCGATCTTTGCCAGTGCAGTTTCTCTTTCTTCTACGGTGTCAGAGCAGATCATTTCACGGAATGCTGCAATTCTGTCAGCCTCAAAGAACATGTGTTCGGTACGGCACAGACCAATACCTTCAGCGCCCAGCTCACGAGCCTTCTTTGCATCAGCCGGTGTATCTGCATTGGTACGCACCTTCATGGTTCTGTACTTGTCTGCCCATGCCATTACGCGGCCGAATTCGCCAGCGATGGATGCGTCTACGGTCGGGATGATACCCTGATAGATATTACCAGTCGAGCCGTCGATGGAGATATAGTCGCCTTCGTGGAATTCTACACCACCCAGGGTAAATACCTTGTTGTCCTCATCCATGTTGATGTCGGAGCAGCCAGATACGCAGCAAGTACCCATACCACGTGCAACAACGGCAGCGTGAGAGGTCATACCGCCGCGAACGGTCAGGATACCCTGAGATGCCTTCATGCCGGTGATGTCTTCCGGAGAAGTCTCCAGACGAACCAAAACGACCTTTTCGCCCTTTGCGTTCCATGCCTCAGCGTCGTCTGCAGTGAAAACAACCTTACCGCAAGCAGCGCCCGGCGATGCGCCCAGGCCCTTGCCCAGCGGAGTAGCAGCCTTCAGAGCCTTTGCGTCGAACTGCGGGTGAAGCAGGGTGTCGAGGTTTCTCGGGTCGATCATCAGAACTGCTTCTTCCTCGGTACGCATGCCTTCGTCTACGAGGTCGCAGGCGATCTTCAGTGCAGCCTGAGCGGTTCTCTTACCATTTCTGGTCTGGAGCATGTAGAGCTTGCCGTGTTCTACGGTAAACTCCATGTCCTGCATATCTCTGTAGTGGTTTTCCAGGATGCTGCAAACTTCCTTGAATTGCGCGAAAGCCTCCGGGAACTTCTCTTCCATCTCGGAGATGTGCATCGGGGTACGAACGCCAGCAACCACGTCTTCGCCCTGTGCGTTGGTCAAAAATTCGCCGAACAGACCCTTTGCACCAGTTGCCGGGTCACGTGTGAATGCGACACCAGTACCGCAGTCGTCACCCATGTTACCAAATGCCATGGACTGTACGTTTACAGCAGTACCCCAGGAGTACGGGATATCGTTGTCGCGGCGATATACGTTTGCACGCGGGTTGTCCCAGCTGCGGAATACAGCCTTGATGGCACCCATGAGCTGTTCCTTCGGATCAGACGGGAAATCTGCGCCGATCTTTTCTTTATATTCAGCCTTGAACTGATTTGCCAGTTCCTTCAGGTCGTCTGCTGTCAGTTCCACGTCCTGTGTGACGCCCTTTTCAGCCTTCATCTTGTCGATGAGTTCTTCGAAATACTTCTTGCCGACTTCCATAACAACGTCGGAATACATCTGGATAAATCTTCTGTAGCAGTCCCATGCCCAACGCGGATTGCCAGACTGCTTTGCGATTGTCTCAACGACTTCTTCGTTCAGACCGAGGTTCAGGATGGTGTCCATCATACCCGGCATGGATGCACGTGCACCAGAACGAACGGATACTAGCAGCGGATTTTCCTTATCGCCGAACTTCTTGCCGGTGATGCCTTCCATTTTTACAATGTACTCGTTGATCTCAGCTTGGATATCCGGGTTGATCTCACGACCATCTTCGTAATACTGTGTGCAGGCCTCAGTTGAAATGGTGAAGCCCTGCGGAACCGGAAGACCGATCTTGGTCATTTCCGCCAGGTTTGCACCCTTACCGCCGAGGAGCTCTCTCATGTTTGCGTTACCCTCAGAGAACAGATAACAATACTTCTTTGCCATTGGTAACTACCTCCAATAAAAATTTCGATAATTTCTCCGGCAGCCTGAGAAACAGGCATGGAAAAATATGGTGATTTTTCCGATTTTAACCGGCGTACTTTTATTATAACACATTTCACAAGAAAATACTATACATTTTTTCAAAAAATTCTCCCCCTTTTTTTGTGGCAACTTATACAAAAATCACAATTGCTGAAGAATTTTTTACAAAAACACTTGAAAATGGCGCGTGCATTTGTCATAATAGAAGAAGGTGTTTTGCGCCGGCAAAAATGCTGCCGGACAAAACGTGAGATGATAAAATCTGAAATGGTGTGATTCCCTAACGTATGCGGTGGCATACAGATGAGATGATGTTTCCCTTTTGGATGCAATGATACAGGAGGAACGTATTATGATGAACCAAGTAGTGATTCTTGCCGGCGGTTACGGCAATCGCATGAAGGCGGCGATTCCAAAGCCGATGCTCCGGGTGCTGGATGTGCCGATGCTCGGATGGGTAATCCGCGCCTGCGAGAAGGCAGGGCTGAGCCGGATCTGTGTTGTTACCGGTTATAAGGCACAGTACATCGAGCTCTATCTCGGCGAACGTTATCGCACCGCATATCAAGCAGAACAGCTCGGCACCGGTCATGCGGTGATGCAGGCGGAAAAATTCATCCGTGAGTTTGAGGACGGTAATACGCTTGTGCTCTGCGGCGACGCGCCGTTTATGGACAGTGAAACGATTCTGCAATCCTTAAAACAGCACACGGCGCGGGAAAATGCCGTGACGGTTGTCACTGCCGAGCTTTCTGATCCGAAGGGCTATGGCAGAGTACTTCGCAGCCAGTCTGGCATTGCGGCAATTGTGGAGGAAAAGGATGCGACCGATGCACAGCGTGCGGTTAAAGAAGTCAACTCCGGCGCATACTGGTTCCGCACAAAGTCACTGCTGGAGCTTTTGGGCGGTTTGTCCCAGTCGAATGCACAGGGCGAATTCTATCTGACCGATACTATCGGCCTTGCGATTGAGCGCGGCATGAAGGCGAGCGCTTACCGCACGGAAAATACTGACGTGATTCTCGGCGCGAATACGCGCAAAGACTTATTGCACCTCAACGAAGTGGCACGCCAACGCATTCTCGATCAGCATATGGACAATGGCGTCAACTTTGTCTGCACCGACGGCGTGATCATTGGCAATGAGGTGGAGATCGGCGCTGAGACCACCATTCTGCCGGGTACTATATTAAAGGGGAAAACTAAGATTGGCAGCAAATGCACCATCGGACCGAATTGCCTGATCGAAAACTGCACGATTGGCGATCAGGTGATGCTTAATGCAGTGCAGGCATATGATTCGGTGATCGAAGACGCGGTAAAGGCAGGACCGTTTGTTCACATCCGTCCGAATTCTCATCTGAAAAACGGCGTGAAGATCGGCGACTTTGTGGAAGTCAAGAATTCCGTCGTCGGCGAACAGACTGCCATCGCACACCTGACCTATGTCGGCGACAGTGACGTAGGCAAAAAGGTCAACTTCGGCTGCGGTACTGTGACGGTAAATTACGACGGCATGACCAAAAATCGCTGCGTCATCGGCGACAATTGCTTTATTGGTTGTAATACAAACCTAATCGCACCAGTGAAACTCGGCAAGGGTGCATACACGGCGGCTGGTACGACAGTAACAAAAGATGTGCCGGAATATGCGCTGGCAGTGGAGCGTGCAGATCTCAAGCTGAAGGAAGGCTACAGCAAGAAAAAGCTGCGCAGCAAGCTGTTCCCGTCAGATGATGAGGAATAAGAAAGCGATTACAATTTCATTGGAAGGAAATCATGCGGCATCGGGGCAACCGGGTGCCGCATGATGTGGGTATATTGCAAAATGGGAATTATGGATATTTTCCGTCAGATTGAGACGGGTCGTGATGGCAGGGTCTATGGCAAACTCACATGGATCGTGGTTGGGCTCGGAAATCCGGGACTGGAATATGAATGGACGCGGCACAATGCAGGCTTTTTGGCTATCGAGGCGCTGGCGCAGAAGTGTGGCTGCGGTTTCTCTCAGATGAAGTTTCGTGCGGATTGTGGCGAAGCCATGCTGGGCGGACAGAGAGTTATACTTATGAAGCCGGCGACTTATATGAACCGCAGCGGTGAGGCGGTCGCTGCTGCTGCGGACTTTTACAAAATCAATCCAGATCATGTGCTGGTGCTATATGACGATATCTCTTTGCCGCCGGGAAAGCTGCGGATTCGGCGTAAGGGTAGTGCCGGCGGACATAATGGCATCAAAAGTTTGATTGCATGCCTTGGGGCTGATCAGTTTCCGCGGATCCGTATCGGTGTCGGTGCAAAGCCCAATTCCCAGTACGATCTGGCAGACTGGGTGCTTTCGAAATTCACCGAAGAAGAGCAAACGGCGCTCAAACCTGCCTTTGAACATGCGGCTTCGGCAGCGGAGCTGATCGTGCAGGGGGAAATGGATCGTGCCATGAATCAGTTTAGTTCCTGACACATAAAGCATAACACGATGAACATAGGATAAAAGGAAGGAGGCTTTGGATATGCAGTTGTTTTCTGCGTCGTTTTCTCGGCTCAGTGCGTATCAGGCACTGCGTCAGGCACAGGCAGACGGCGTGAGTCCGGTGTCGTTCACCGGTGTTTCTCAGATTCATCGGGCACAGTTGATGGCCGCGCTGTCCGGCGATGTGGGGACGATCCTGGCAGTGACGGCAGATGAAGTGGAGGCGCGCCGGTTGTGCGAGGACATCAATACGATGCTAGATGCACCGGCGGCGCGGCTGTTCCCGGCAAAAGAGTGGGTGTTGACGCCGACAGAAGGTGCAACGACCTCGTATGAACACGCCCGGATCGCGGCTTTGGCGGCGATGAAACAAGGTGAGTGCCGGATGATCGCGGCGAGTGCGGAATCATTTTTACAGCCGACCCTGTCCCCGGAGATGCTGGCGACGCATATGATCACGCTGGAACGAGACGGTACTGTCGATCTGACCGATCTGACTGGATGGCTGATCGCCTGCGGCTATGTCCGCAGTGACAGCGTGTCCGGACCGGGACAGTTTTCCCTGCGCGGCGATATTCTGGATGTTTTTCCAGTGCAGATGCAGTCACCGGTGCGTGCGGAGTTCTGGGATGATACGATTGATACGCTGACTCACTTTGATCCCGACACCCAGCGCCGCACAGATCCCATCGATACGGTTCTGATCCCACCGGCACGGGAAATGCTCTGCGATATTTCGGAACTTGCGGCGCGGATTCGAACCCACGCAAAGTCCCTGCGCGGCAAAATGGCACCGGTGGCAAAGGAAAAGCTCTATGCCGATGCCGATCGGATTGACAGCGGATTGATGCCAGCGCATCTCGAAAAATATGCGCCATTGTTCTGGGAAACGCCTCCTCTGGTGTGTGACTATGGTTTTGGGACAGTGTGTTTTTGTGAATATGGTGCCGTGGTTGATGCCCAGCGTGGCGTGATGGCACAGCAGCAGGAGGATCATAAGCTATTGCTCGAATCCGGTGAACTCTGTCGAGGACTGGAGGGCTATTATCAAAGCCCGGCGGTTTGTATGGCACGGCTGGAGCATACGTTTCAGGTGTATCTAAGCAATTTTTTACAGGGTGGCGAGCATATCGCATTTCAGAAGCTTCTGAGCATCGATGCACTCCAGAACGCACCGTGGGGCGGTGAACTGCGCCAGCTGACAGAAGATCTGAAGGATTACTGCGACCAGGGCTATTGCACCATTCTATGCGCCGGGACGGAGAAGACATTGCCGATCCTGCAAAAGGACTTGCAGGAGAGCGGTATCTTATGTGAAATGGCAAAGCCTGACAGCGTCTGGCGTGCAGGCATGGTTTATCTCCGTGTGGGCAGTCTTTCCGGCGGCTTTTCCTATCCGGAAATCAAAACCGCCATGATCACCCAGACCCATGCGGCAATCAGCGGCAGAAAGCGTAAAAAACACCGACGCGGCGAAGAAATCCGCTCTTTGGCAGATATCCGGCCGGGGGATCTCGTAGTACACGCACTCCATGGAATCGGGCGATTTTTAGGCATTCGGAAATTGGAACTCGAGGGTATTACCAAAGACTATATCACCATTCAATACGCCGGGAAGGAAAATCTCTACGTCCCGGTCACCCAGCTGGATCTGGTGTCAAAATATATCGGTGCGCGTGAGGACAGCCATGTGAAGCTCAATCGCCTTTCCTCACCGGAATGGCAGAAGACCCGGAGCAATGTCCGCCGTGCAGTCAAAGATATGGCGGATGAGCTGCTTGCACTTTATGCCAAGCGTGAAAAAACCAAGGGCTTTGCCTTTGAGCCGGATGACGAAGTTCAGCGTGAATTTGAAGCACGTTTTCCTTATGTGGAAACAGAGGATCAGCTCAGCTGCATTGAGGATATCAAACGGGATATGGAACAGCCGCGCCCGATGGATCGTCTGCTTTGCGGCGATGTGGGATTCGGTAAGACCGAGGTGGCGCTGCGTGCTGCTATGAAGTGTGTTCTCAGCGGGAAACAGTGTGCTATTTTAGTGCCGACAACTGTCCTTGCTATGCAGCACTATCAGACGGCGCTTCGCCGGTTTGAACATTTTCCGGTAAATGTAGCGATGCTTTCTCGTTTTGTACCGCAAAAGCGCCAGAAGGAGATCCTGAAGGAAGTCGAACGGGGCAAGACTGATATCCTCATCGGCACGCACCGGATCGTCCAGGATGATATTAAGTTTCACGCATTGGGGCTTGCGATCATCGACGAGGAACAGCGCTTTGGCGTGGCACACAAGGAGAAGTTCAAGACCATGTTCGCTGGCGTGGATATGCTGACGCTTTCTGCGACGCCGATTCCGCGGACGCTGAATATGGCCATGAGCGGTATCCGGGATATGTCCGTGATCTCTCAGCCGCCGGAGGATCGCTATCCGGTGCAGACCTATGTCATGGAGTATAGCGAACCGGTGATCATTCAGGCGATTCAGCGGGAACTCAAGCGTGGCGGTCAGGTGTACTATATCCACAACCGCGTGGAAACCATTGAATTTACGGCGTCGCGTCTGCAAAAGTACCTGCCCGACGCCCGGATTGTCGTGGCGCACGGTAAGATGAGCGAGGCGGAGATGTCGGAGATCTGGCGCAAGCTGGTGGAACATGAAGCAGATATTTTAGTCTGTACCACTATCATTGAAACTGGCGTGGATGTCCCCAATGTCAACACCCTGATCGTGGAAAATGCTGACTGCTTTGGACTTAGCCAAATGTACCAGCTCCGGGGCAGAGTGGGGCGTTCCAATCGCCGTGCCTATGCCTATTTCACCTTCCGCCGGGACAAGGCACTGCGGGAAGAATCGGTGCGACGGCTGTCCGCGATGCGGGAATTCACCCGATTCGGCAGCGGCTTTCAGATTGCACTGCGCGATTTGGAGATCCGTGGTGCAGGCAGTCTGCTGGGTGGCAGACAGCATGGCCATATGGAGTCAGTGGGATACGAGATGTACCTGCGGATGCTCAATGAAGCGGTTGCGGAGGCAAAGGGTGAACCCATTCGGCAGACGGCGGAGTGTACCGTGGATCTCCAGATCGATGCCCACATTCCCGAACGCTATATCGAAAGCCTGAGCCAGCGGTTGGATATGTACCGTAAGATTGCGGCAGTCCAAACTCAAGACGACGAGCTCGATCTGATCGATGAACTGATCGATCGCTATGGCGAACCGCCGAAGGAGGTCACTGGTCTGATTACAGTGTCGCGGCTGCGGAATGCGGCGGCAAAGATTGGTATTATGGAGATCAGCCAGCGCGGCGGAGATATGCTGTTTTATCTGGAACATCCGACAGCCGGACAGATCCAGGCGCTCTCGGCGAAATATCGCGGTAGAGTCACGTTTGCCAGTGTGGGCAGATCGTATCTGGGTGTGCGGATTGAACGGGATAACCCACTTGTACTGATGCGGGAAGTTTTGCAGATTTTGCAGGAGACCGACTAAAAATTCCCACTCAGTTGTGCGAGTTTCGGCGGTTTTGACGGAAAATAAATGTGGATTTCGGCATTTTGCATATAGACAAGGGGATGGAATTGTGTTATAATATTGATAGAAATCATTGTGGCATGGTGCGCCCATCTGACAACGGCACTGTGTTTTTAATTTGAGGAGGAGATTTCTTATGAAGATGATGAAGAAAACGTTTGCAGCATTTTCCGCTGCTGCGGTTGCGGCGTTTTCGCTGGCTTCGCTGACAGCAAGCGCTGCGATTCAGTGGGATGGTGACAATATTGTGGCATCTGATGAGGGTCCTTATGGCGCATACCTTTGCGTACAGGCCGGTGGAGATGCACAGTGGAAGCCGGGCGAACTCGGCGGCGCTGAAGTAGAATTCACCGGGGATGGTTCTTATTCCGTCAGTGCAACTATGGTAAACGGTTCTGGTACTATCGAACTGCTGATGCTGGAAACAAATATCAATGCATACGCTTTTGCCCCGGAGGGCGCGAGCGCATCGAGCGGTTCTCTGCCGGAAGGTTGTACCGCATCGATTACGATCGATTCAATAGTTGTGAATCAGATCGCTGGCACAAGCTATGAGATCCCCTATAGCGGTCCGTCAAATGGTGCACTGCGTTGCAGCGATAACGGTTCCACTATCCGTGTGAACATGCTCAATGCATGGACGAATCCGCAGGTTTCGGATATCCCAACAGATTTGTCTTCTTATGGCGGCTTGGCAGCGGAAGATACAATCGTTGTAAACTTCACAGTTAGTGGTCTCTCTGCTGGTAATGGCGAAGCAGAAACACCGACTGATGACGGCTCTTCGACCAATGATGGCTCTTTGACCAATGATGGCTCTTCGACCAATGACGGTTCTTCGACCAATGATGGTTCTTCGACCAATGACGGTTCTTCGAATGACGATGAATCTTCGACGGATAACGGCGGTTCTTCGTCCGGCGGTAGCAGCTCTGGCGGTTCTTCGTCCGGCGGCAACAGCTCCGGCGGCAGCAGTTCTGGTGGTTCTTCGTCTGGCGGTAGCAGCTCTGGTGGTTCTTCGTCCAGTGGCAATAGTTCCCGCGGTAGCAGCTCTGGTTCGACTGCGAATAACGCGACGACTTCTGAAACCGGTGACTTTGGCATTGCAGCCGTTGCACTCGGTGCGGTAGCCGCAGCAGCACTCGGCGTTGGTGCATTCACGGCTACTAAGAAGCGCAAGTAAGTTTCAGACATTTTCCATTTTTTCATTTTTACCCCTATTTTACCCCTATATAAAAGAAAGCACCTGTCAGGATCTGGCGGGTGCTTTCTTTATGTGCATCAAGTGAAGGTATTTGTTATTTGAAGACGGCTGCAGCTGTGACGGCGAGCCTGTCGCAGCGTTCGTTTTCCGGATGCCCGGCGTGGCCTTTGATCCACTGGAATGTTACTTCATGGCGCTCTAACAGCGGCAAAAGCTGTTCCCAGAGGTCAACATTCAACGCCGGTTTTTTGTCCGATTTAATCCAGCCGCGTTTCTGCCAGCCATAGACCCATCCTTTTGTAATGCTGTCCACGACATAGCGGCTGTCTGTCGTCAGGATCACTCGACATGGTTCTTTGAGCGCCGAAAGCGCCGCAATGACGCCGGAAAGTTCCATGCGGTTGTTGGTGGTGTCCGGTTCGCCGCCGGACAGCTCTTTTTCAATTGTTCCATAGCGCAATACTGCCCCCCAGCCGCCCGGGCCGGGATTCCCGCTGCATGCGCCGTCGGTGAAAATTTCAACGGTTTTCATCCTTGTCCTCCTGTTTGCTTGCTTTGTTTTTATTATACTATAAAACCGATCGTGTTGCAACTGTCAAAAAACGACGCGAGAATTTATGCAAAATGTAGAGGGCGGAATGCTTGACCGGATTTTCGTTTTGTGTTATAATAGATCATGAGAAGTCCTGTGCAAAATGGTACAGCGACGCGCTTGAGATTGGAACGTGAAACGCAAATTTGTTTGGAATTCAAGTATGTTCTGCGATATCAGAAAGGAGTTTTTTCATGAAAAAACTAACACGTATCCTTGCGGCACTGATGGCGCTGACGACAGTGGGCGCATTTGCCGGCTGCGGCGATAGTGGCTCGGAGGGCAGTTCTTCGTCTTCTTCGGCAGATTCGTTGTATAAGGAAGAAGACGATGTTGCTGTTGACCTCAGCCAGGTGGAAGAAATGGTTGCCGGTGATCCGGATATCAAGGGTCAGACGATCTATTGGCTTGCAGACTATGACCTTAATCCGACCAATAATCAGGATCGCAGCGTGGCATTGACGCTGTTTGAGGACTATTATGGCGCCAAGGTGGAGTATATCTCTTGTACTTCGGACACCAAGTTTGATACGCTTGCAAACCGTATTCTCGGTGGTGATCCGGTGGATATGTTCCCGTATGAGTGGGATGCAGTACCAAACGGTGTAACAAAAGATCAGTATCAGCCGCTTGACGATTATCTCGATCTTGATGATGAGATCTGGGCGGATATGTCGGATGTCATTGAAATGTTTGAATATAATGGCGGTCATTATGTTGTACCGTATTGTCTGTCTGACCCACTGCTGATCACATACAGCCGCTCGATGTGTGAAGAAAACGGTTTGGATGATCCATATGAACTGTACGAAGATGGCGACTGGAACTGGGACACCTTTATGGAAATGATGGAAACATTTGTGACCAATGCAAGCGACGGCGAGACGCGCTATGGCATCAACGGTTGGTTCGGTCAGGCGATTGTACAGTCGACTGGTGAAACTTTTGTCAATTACGATGGCGAAACTTTCACCAATAATATCAATAGCCCTGCGATTGAAGAAGCTGAAGGTATCATGGAACAGATTATGAGCCTGAACATGTACGATCCGACATGGTATGGTTATCTGGTAGATGATGGCTCGACGCTGTTCTTCGGCATGGCTGACTGGGCACTCGGCACTTCAAACGTACAGAATGTACCGGATCCAGAGATCAATGACGAGGGATTTGTGGAAGAAAACGACCTGATGATCGTGCCATTCCCGAAGGATCCGGATGCAGATGAATATTACCTGAACTGCAATTTCGGTGCAAGAATGCTGGTCAAGAATTCTGACAAGGGCGACGCAGTTGCGGCGTACATTAAGTGCGAGCGTATGGCGATGATTATCGATGAGTATCAGGATGCAGCCAAGGAAAAGGCGATCATTCCGGAATACAATGCACAGGGTAAACTCAAGACCTATGTGACCGAAGAACAGTACGATGCGTTGCAGGAATACAAGGATCCGACCAATATCACCCCGGTATTTGACTTTGGCTATGGCATGGGCAGCAGAATGTACGGCGACGGTGAATATACCTACGAAACAAGAGGCGTCATGAACAACCTGACTTCTGCACTTCTGAACGGCGAAAAGGACTCGTGGGCAGTGCTGCGTGATGAGTGGTCTGCAGTAATTGACGAAGTCATCTCAGGCTATAACAACTGATCTACGTTTTAGATGGATCAGTCAGATCTCAAAAAGACCCTTCCAGTTAAATGGGGGGTCTTTTGTATTGCTGTAAGTAATGACACATGCCGGATTCAGGCTTGCGACTTTACTTGGATGTGTGGTATAATAAATGAAGTAGTATGATGTGATCATATTTGGTCACGGGGAAAGGACTTGTTCCGATGGATGAACTGTTTCAGCCGGTATCCCGGCTCAAAGGTATTGGCGAAAAACGTGCCGAAGCGCTGGCGCGCCTTGGGATCCAGACGCCATATGATTTGCTGTATCATGTGCCACGCCATTACCTCGATTATACGGCACCTGTTCCAATCGCGGCGACACAACCGGGGGAAACCAGTGTGATCCGTGTGAAGATCGTGAATAAATCTGCGCCGCAGTATATCCGAAAGGGCATGACAATCTATAAGGCAGTGGCGACCGATGAAGTTTCTGATATTACGATCGTGATTTATAATAATGTCTATGGATTTCGTGCACTCCGCATTGGCGAGTGGTATCGCATGTCCGGGAAGATCCAGGGGAATCTGCTGCGACGAGAGATCACAGCACCGCATGTGCTGCTTGACAACAGCAAAAATCTGATTTGTCCGCTTTATCCGCTTACGACCGGGCTATCTCTGCAAGCGCTGACACAGGCGGTCAAACAGGCGATTGCCTTTATGCGCGCAAAGCCGTTTGAGTGGATGCCGGAAAAAATGCGTAGAGCACATGGACTAATGTTGCTTTGCACAGCACTAGAACAGATCCATTTCCCGGAAAGCTTAGATCAAATGTTCGCAGCGCGCCGGCGGCTGGCGTTTGACGAGCTATTGCAATTACAGCTTGGGATGCTAATCCGTCGCACAGAAAATCAGGAAAAGACTGCTTATCCGATGCGGCAAGATACCGACCTCGAACCATATTTTGCGGCGCTGCCGTTTCGGATGACAGATGGTCAGCGTCAGGCGGTTGCGGAGATCACACACGATTTATGTGCGCCTGTTCCGATGAACCGGCTTTTGCAAGGTGATGTGGGAAGCGGCAAGACGGCGGTCGCGGCGGCAGCATGTTATTTTGCGATACAAAATGGCGTACAGTGTGCCATGATGGCGCCGACGGAAATTCTGGCGGCGCAACACTATCAAACGCTGAAGGAATTTCTCGAGCCTCTTGGTATTACGGTTGGCTTATTGACGGGATCACTGCGTGTAAAAGAAAAGCGTGCGGTCTATGTTGCGCTGGCCGACGGGACCTTACAAATGGTGGTCGGGACACATGCTATTTTTCAGAAGGATGTTGTGTTTCAAAAACTGGGATTTGTCATCACGGATGAACAGCATCGGTTTGGTGTGGCACAGCGTGCGATGCTTGCTGATAAGGGCGGCGTACCGCATAAGCTGGTCATGTCCGCAACGCCGATTCCGCGGACACTGGCGCTGATGATTTATGGCGATCTTGATATCTCCGTGCTGCGCCAGCTGCCGAATGGACGCCTTCCGATTCGGACGTTTGCGGTGACGGGGAAATTGCGTACACGTGCCTATGGCTTTATCCGCCAACAGCTGGAACAGGGACATCAGGCGTATATTGTCTGTGCGGCGATCGAGGAACACGAGGAGAACGATCTTCAGGCTGCAACGACTTATGCGCAGCGTATCCGGGAAGGTGCGTTTTCGGATTATCGTGTGGGACTTTTGCACGGCAAAATGAAGGCGGCAGAGAAAGATACGGTCATGCGTGCATTCCGTGCGCATGCATATGACATCCTTGTCAGCACCACTGTGATTGAAGTTGGTGTGGATGTGCCGAATGCAACCATTTTGTTGGTGGAGAATGCCGATCGGTTCGGCTTGTCCCAACTTCACCAACTTCGCGGACGAGTTGGACGCGGCAGGGCGCAGAGCTATTGCATCTTAGTGACTGATCATGTGACTGACGACTGCCGCATGCGGATGCAGATCATGAGTCGCACCAGCGATGGCTTTGAGATTGCGGAAGAAGATCTGCGACTGCGTGGGCCGGGCGACTTTTTTGGCGAGCGCCAACACGGTTTGCCGCCGCTTCAGATTGCAGACTTGACACAGGACACTGCGCTCTTGCATGAAGTGCAGGAGACGGCGAGGGATGTGCTGAAAAGTGATCCGGATCTTTCTAAACCGGAAAATCATGCGCTGCGCCTTGAAGTGCTGCGACTGTTTGCACGCAGCGGAGAAAATGGGCGCAATTAAAGATGAAACGGGGTGAAAAGCGTCTGGATTTTGTATATTATGTCTAATAAAATATTGTTGAAACTATACACACTTGACAAACCTGAATTTTTTTGAAAAAAACGCTTGACATTTCAATAAGGGTGTGATATACTGTATAAGTCGCTGGTGATCAGAACAAAACACCGCGGTAAAATAACGTGGAAGCTTAGCTCAGCTGGGAGAGCATCTGCCTTACAAGCAGAGGGTCATAGGTTCGAGCCCTATAGTTTCCACCATATGGTCTGGTAGTTCAGTTGGTTAGAACGCTGCCCTGTCACGGCAGAGGTCGTGGGTTCGAAT
>CASEUJ010000017.1 GCA_949291125.1 uncultured Ruminococcus sp. | reverse complement strand
CATCAACTTTGGTTACAACAACAACAACAACAACTACTACTACGACTACTGCCACTACTAAAATTACTACGACAGCCACAACAACTTCGGTCTATAACGGAATCGATGTTTCACGCTATCAGGGCAACATTGACTGGGAAGCAGTGAAAGCTTCTGGAAAAGATTTTGCACTAATTCGCGCCGGCTATGGAAAATACGCCAGCCAGGAAGACCCTTATTTCGATCAAAACATGAAGGGCGCACAAGCCGCTGGCATTGCCTGCGGTGCATATTGGTTCAGTTATGCAGAATCTGTAGCAGATGCGATTCAAGAAGCATCAGTATTTGCGGATGTAATCGAAGGATATCAATTTGAATATCCATTGGTATTTGATATTGAAGCGCCAGTACATACCACAATGTCCTCAAGTGAAATCGGTGCGATCATAAAAGCTTTCTGCACTGAAATGGAAAACAGAGGCTACTTTATCTCACTCTATAGCTATGCAAATTTCCTCAACACCAAAGTGCCGCAAGATGTGTTAGAACGCTATGACATCTGGGTTGCACACTTCGATGTTTCCAAGCCAAACTACACCAAGACGAAATATGGCATCTGGCAATATTCCAGTACAGGTTCTGTAAGCGGTATTTCTGGCAATGTAGATCTCGATTACAGCTATCGTGATTATCTCGGAATCATGGTGCGTGCACACAAGAACGGCTATTGAGTCGTTTTTGCTTCCAGCGCAATATCATCCCTCAATATTTCGTAAAAATACCGTACAGGCAATTTTTGAAATGCCTATACGGTATTTTTTCTAATTATTCTATTTCTGACTTTTTGCGTCAATTATTGGTTATTTCTTCGCCTTTTCCTCAGCCGACCTCTGTGCTTTTTCATTTTCTGTGCCTTCTGCCAGTGCAAGCTGTTTCTTGTTTTCTTTTTTTGGATCGACATGGTTACCTCTGCGATATGAAACCATGAATGCTCGAACTACTGAGAATACCAAGTATACAACAACCAGTAATGCCTCAACAATCAGAAGCGGACGCGTCATACCGGACAACGCCGCCGAAATGGCACTCGATACACTTCCGCTCGCCGGAACAAGAACACTATATGCATTGGAAAGCGAAACAGTTTCAAAATAGTCATCTGCCGTCTCATTCACAGCATCGATCAACGTATTTAACTTTTCACAAAGCGTTGCGAGTTCCGCATCCGCCTCTTCCTGTTCTGCTGATGAACCGACTGCGGTCTTTTTTACGCCATCCAAACGTGCTTCATACTCATCGATCTGATTCTGGAAGTCGGAAACCGTGGCTTGTGCATCGATCTTCTGTGTGATCAGATCATCGTATGCCTCGGAAGTCTGGGTCAATGTGGTATCATTTGCGCCATCGGCGCCAGCCATAACGATGATTGAATCCTTCTGATAGTTGTCAATGGAGTCCTGAATCGAATTCAACTTTTCCTTTGCACTTGACAGCGAACGCGTCAGTACATCAATCTGATATTCATAATATGAGATCAAAGAGGTCTTATTTTTGGTGATATTGTTGCCCAGCACATAGGAATATGCCGATGCCAGGTCAATGGTTTCCATCGTGTTTGCCGCATCTGACAGATCTGCGAAGCTATAGCCTGTCTGTGTGGAACGGAAGCGCGTATCATCATTGCTAGAAAGACTGGCAACATAACGCTGGAGCGAAGAAAGCGTATTGGCAAACAGATCGATTGCCTGCGGATAATCATATCCGGTATAATCTACCGCCGTAAGCGTTGTGCCGAACATTTCATTATTACCATATGTCTGAACGAAATAAGTTTTATAGTTGTCGAGCAGCGTATTCAGAAAATCCGCAGCCTCAACACGCGTCAGATCCGTCTGAGAATATGTAAACTGTACCTCAAACGTAGTCGGGAAATATGAAACGTTCATCAATTCTTTCGCCGCTTCAATCGAATTATTCGCCTCAAAAATGCTTCGATATGCGGTCATCTCATCGATCGTTCCCTGCGGAACAATACCGGAGATTACAAGGTGACTGCGATACTGATCTACTTGCGTAAGCGGCAGACCAAGTTCCGTCAGCGTTGTTTCAATCACCGCCGGAGATTTGATCGAATTGGCATCAAACTCGTTTCCGTTCGGGTCAAGTCCGGATTCAATGCCACTATAATAAAACCCGACCATTGCCGTCATCGGCGTTGCAGAAGAAGTATAGGTGATCAGAGAGCCGCCGAACACCAGCCCTGCCACAACTACCGCAAGTACGATCCAGATCAGCACATATTTTTTTAGTTGGCGGAAAATCTCAATCACTGGAATGGTGATGGTATCATCTTCCATTGTGCGAACAATTTCATTTTTTTCTTTAGTATCTTGTGTTTGCATCTTGATAAATCCTTTCTGAAAATGAGATCCATTCATACTGCCGTATCTCTTGCATGCACCACGATGGATCATTCCAGCCCTCTGTGTTGCAATTCACAGCGCTTTCTTATTCATTATACCATACATCCAGTCATCTGTAAACAGGATTTTTCTGAAAAATTCTACGGAAAAACGCGCAAAATTCCGGCATATTTGACAAAAAAGCCGTGGTTTGATTGACGGTATTTGATTTTTTATGCTATAATATTTCGAGGAGCCAAATATCCCGGGCGGCACTGCGCAGAATTCGGGCAGTACTGACTTAAGGCAACACCAAATCGCTGTGCAAAAAGCAGATCAAAAAGGAGTTTTACCGCATTATGTATGTGATCTATATGCTCCGTTGTCAGGACGATTCTCTCTATACGGGCATCACAACCGATCTCGCACGCCGCATCCGCCAGCACTGCGGCATAAAGAAAGGCGGAGCAAAATATACCAAGAGTCATCCGCCGGTCTCCATTGCTGGTGCATGGCGAAGTGACACGCGACAGGCAGCATCACAGTTTGAATATTACTGCAAGCGCCTGACGCATGCGCAAAAAAACAAGCTGGCTGACAACCCCGAAAACTGGCGTAGCTTTTTTCCCACCATTGCGGATCAGACATTTATACCCATCACGATCCTATCGCTAAAAGCATATCTCGCGCAAACAGATGCAAATTCGCATGAAGTCCTATAACAAACAAAACGTGCAGACCGCCTGCACCTGCAAAACGGTCTGCACGTTTTTGAAAAGGGTTATGGTAAACTGTGGTGGTTATCGATCCACAGGGAGATATAGGCAGATTATTTTTGGTATCCAAATTTACTGAATCTCAATTTTCTTGGTCGCGGGTTGTTCCGGATGTTTTTTCGGCATAGTCAATGTCAGGATGCCATTTTCATACGAAGCCTGCATCTGATCTACCTCAACGCCGCTGATATCCAGCTTCTGCTGATATGAGCAATAGCTGCGTTCGCGACGCAGATAAGTGCCGTCCTTTTCCTTTTCCTCATCTGTTTTTTCCTTGTGAACCGCTGTCAGTGTCAGCACATCACCCTCGATATCCAGACTGATCTCTTCCTTTGTAAATCCCGGCAGTTCTGCTTCCAAGACATAGCTGTCGCCGGTGTCACGCAGGTCTGACTTACAAGAAACCAACTGGCTCTTGTTACCGAAGAATTCATTTTCCCAGTCACGCATCGAGCGGAACAGGTCATAACCAGTACGTTCAAACGGTGTTAAATATGTCATCATAAAGCATTCCTCCTGATTAAAACATTGAATTTTGTTTGCAGATCGGAGTTGCGGATTAGGAAAACTAATTTCATATTTCATCTTCCGGTTTCCGTACCCTTTTCCGTTTACATGTATTATATTACCCCTGCTTTATGATAAGAAAAAGTGAATTTGGTGAAAATTAGATGAAAATTAGCGCTTGTCATAAGAGAGTGCTAATTCTTAAAACGCAAGAGTGCTAATACAATCTCAACAAAAGAGCCGCTCTTCGATCCTGCAATCGGCAGACAGAAAAGCGACTTTCTTTTCGTTCGGGTGGGGATCTTATCAACTATGCAGAAAAGCGATTAATAAGCAGCCGAACTCATATCCAATTCAATGTCAAACGCGTCATAGCGCTTGATCGCGCGGTCATTAAGTTCGACATTCTGTTCGTCGCACCAGCCTTCCATCATATCTTCAAAGCTATCCCAATATTTATCGGCAACCGTATTTTCAATGGTATCCTCTGTCCAGAGGTCATCATCTGTCATGCGGTCTGTGATATCATAGCGTACAACGATATAATAGGCATCTTCGTCTTCCACGATCCCCGGCACGCCGATCTCGATCTCATCTCCAAAGATATACTGATACACTGCCTCGTTCGGCGAATATGTAAGATCTTCTTCATCGGTATCCTCATCGGTCGTCACACGTGCGATCACAGTTTCATTCGCATACGGATCCGTTGTTGTCGTCGTGACAGTTTCGCCATTTTCATCTGTTGCAGCACTCGTTGTTTCCTCTGTATCCGCATCTGCAGCAGTCGTCGTTTCTTCCACCTCTGCATCATCTCCGGCAACTACAGTGGATGTCCCATCTTCCTGCGTTTCCTCCGCCGCCGTTGTTGTTTTTGTTGTCGTGGTGGTTTCTGTTGTGGTGACCGTTGTTGTGGTTGCAGCGATCTCATTGCCTTCTGCATCCGTTTCGGAAGTCGCAGTTGCAGCAGCAGCCTCTTCCGAAATTGAGGTCACATAGGCATTATAATCGCTTTGAACAGCATCCATCGCCGCATTCATTTCTTCTGCGCTGCCTTGTGCTTGTCCGAGATCTTCCAGATATCCTTCTACCATCTCCATCATATCTGCCTTTCCGGCATCGTCCAACGCATCACCGTTCCCATCGGTCAGATTAAAGCGGAGAAAGCGCACACGTGCATTGTTCTCCACGTAATAATCGCGCATTTCCTCGTCCGTTACGCCCTCTTCGCCATCGACACCATAGTAATAGAGGAACAGCTTTTCCTGTAGATATGTGTTTTCCAACACCTTCTGCACAGAGTCCGAAGACATACCGTTGTCCTCATATGTTTCGCCGTATGATGCCCAGAATGTATCGACTGTATCCCGGATCTCTGTCATTTCATCTTCTGCCAGTGTGAGTCCGAGTTCTTCGCACTTCTGTTCAACGGCAACGTGCTCCTGACAATAGCGCAGCGCCCGATCCTTTACCCACTGTTCTCCGCTGACATTATCCATTGTCACTGCCTTTACTGCATCATCATCGCTGATATCCAGATCTGAATCTTCCGACGACAATGTCTGCGTGAGTTCCACATAGGATGCATACGAATAGTAGATATACACACCAGCATTGATCTGTTCGCCGTCAATGGTCATTGCATATGCCGTGCTTTCTCCACATCCCGCAAGCGACCCAGCCATCACAGCAGCAAGCAAGATCCCTGCTGCCTTTTTCCATTTGAACATATTGATATACCTCCGATTGAAATTCCAGCGGTGTGGTGTATAAAAATCAGGTCTTGCTGCGGCATTTGCCGACAGCCGCACCGCCATAGTCAAATACTTTTTTATTATACTACATTTTTTCAGAGAAGTCCATAGTTTTTACGAAATTTTTTTCTTCTACCATCCCGCAGCGAATCATCCGCAAAAAACGCTTGCGAATTTTTCGGCGATGTGATATCATAATAACAGCATCACTCCGAAACAGCAGCCGGCATGTTGCTGCAATCACAAATCAGAAAGGAACATGACGCATATGCTCGCACTCATCACTGGCGCCACATCCGGTATCGGAAAAGCGATCGCATGGGAATTAAGTCGTCGTGGCTGGAAACTCATCCTGACCGGCAGAAACGAACAACAGCTTAAGCGGTTGCAGCAGACGCTCCCCGTCCAGACAGAAATTATCGCACTCGATCTTGCAGAAGACCGAGCGCCTTTTATGCTCTATGATTTCTGCAAAGATAAGCGCGTGGATATGCTGGTCAACAATGCAGGCTTCGGCGTATTCGGCGCATTTACACAGACCGATCTCGAACAGGAACTGGAACTGATCGAAGTCAATATTCGGGCGCTACACATCCTGACCAAGCTGTTTTTGCGTGACTTTTGTCGGCGCGACAGCGGTTATATCTTAAACGTCGCATCGAGCGCCGGATTCCTAACCGGTCCACTCTTTTCTTCTTACTACGCTTCGAAAAACTATGTTTTGCGCCTATCGCTTGCCATCGCTGAAGAGCTGCGCCACGCCAAAAGCCGTGTATCCATCAGTGTCCTTTGTCCCGGGCCGGTTGATACAGCATTCAATGACCGTGCTGGTGTGCGCTTTCGTGTCAAGGCTCTAACGCCACAGCGCGTGGCAAAAGAAGCTGTAATCGGCACACTTACCCGAAAGCTTCTGATCGTTCCCGGGCTGTCGATCCGGTTGGGATTGTGTGCGGCAAAGCTTCTGCCAGAATGTGTTCTCTCACGCATCAGTTATTATCTACAGGCGGCAAAGCAAAAATAATCAAACATATATTCACAACTGCCGCGTCTTATGCCGCACACTGCCGTCCGTGAACTTCGATACCAGAAACTGCTGTTCTCCATACAGACCATAATAGCCAGACAGCAAGTAGCTCACCGCAATTGCCAGCAGATAATAAGGGATGCCCTTTGTCCCGAACAGCTCTGCGGCAAGAATCAACGAAGTCAGCGGGCAATTCGTCACGCCACAAAACAGCGCCACCATCCCGACCGATGCGCTAAATGACGGTGAGATCTCTGCGATCTGCCCGAACAGACAGCCAAACGTTGCACCAACAAAAAACGAAGGAACGATCTCACCACCCTTAAAGCCGCCGCCAAGCGTCACGGCAGTGAAGAGCATCTTGGCGAAGCAGGCGTACCACACCACACTTCCTGCAATTGCATCGGTGATCGTACCTGTACCAAGCCCCAAAAACATCTGACTGTGCGTCAATGCCGCCAACGCCAGTAATATTCCGCTTGCTGCCAGAATCCGCAGATATGGGTTCGGCAGCTTTTTTTGCATCAACGCCTCTGTCCGGTGCAGGAGTATGCAGAACAGAATACTCATCGCCGCACAGAGCACACCCAGAAGCAAAATTTTCAGCGCTGGTATCACCGCAAGCACAGGAACATCTGCCACGGCAAAGCCTGCAGATCCAATCCCAAGGCGTCTGGAAAGCCACGATGCCGTCAGAGATGAAATCGCACATGGCACAAGTGCCGCATAGTGCATCACGCCCACGCAAACGACTTCCATTGCAAAAACAGCTGCCGCAATCGGTGCTCCAAAAATCGCTGAAAATGCCGCTGCCATACCGCAAAGGATCATCACATGTCGATCACGCACCGCAAGATGAAAGATGCGCCCCCAGAGATTGCCCATACTGCCACCAAGCTGTAATGCCGCGCCCTCTCGTCCTGCACTTCCGCCGCACAGGTGCGTGACAATCGTGGAAAGAAAAATCAGCGGCGCCATCTGCACCGGCAACTCTGCCTCCGACCGGATAGACGCCAACACCATATTCGTGCCGCGGTCATTGCGGTCATGCAAGATCCGATAGAGCCAGACGATCAGCACACCACCGATCGGCAGCGTCAGCACAATCCACGGATGCGACAGACGCAAATCAGTGACAAGACCGATCGCATAGACGAATCCAACGCCGACCAGACCGACAAAAAGCCCCAGCAACACCGAAAGCAACAACCATCGAAGCAGTAGTCGCAAATGACAGAATATATGTATCACACTGTGCAGCACCTTTGCACGAAAACGGCTTAACAGATTGAAACGATCACGCACAGAGCCTTCCCCCCTTTACCCAAAACAAGAGAATCCTCCGCAGAGAAGCCAAAGTTCCGCGGAGGATCGTATAATTTGCAATTATGCTTAAAGCGACACCGCCTTAATAATTTTCTGCCTTTACCATGAAGTACGACTGTGGATGCTTGCAGACCGGGCAAATCTCCGGTGCCTTCTTGCCAACCACTATATGACCACAGTTCGAGCATTCCCAGATCACATCGCCATCCTTCGAGAAGACACAATCGCCCTCAATGTTGGCAAGCAGTTTACGATAGCGCTCTTCATGCATCTTTTCGATTGCACCAACTGCCTCAAAGAGCGCCGCGATCTGTGTAAAGCCCTCCTCTTTTGCCTGCTGTGCAAATTCCTTGTACATGTCAGTCCACTCGTAATTTTCACCGGCAGCAGCATCTTTGAGGTTTTCAGTTGTCTCCGGCATTTCTCCGCCATGCAAGAGCTTGAACCAGATCTTTGCATGTTCCTTTTCGTTGTTCGCTGTTTCTTCAAACAGCTTGCCAATCTGAACATATCCATCCTTCTTTGCCTTGGACGCATAATAATTGTACTTTGTATACGCCTGTGATTCGCCAGCAAATGCCGCCAGCAAGTTCTTTTCAGTCTGTGAGCCCTTGAGTTCAGCCATAAGAAAAACTCCTTTCGAAATAGCGATCCATATTTTGCTTATCCTGTCTTCTTCTGATGTTCCAGAGCCTTCTGTTCCTGACAATGCGGACAGAGTCCCTGAAATACAATGTGATGCGATTCAATCAACAGTCCGTTGCGGTTGAGCACCTTTTTCTCCAGATCCTTTTGATAGGGCATGTCCACATCAAACACCCGTTCACAGCCGCGGCATTCCATATGATAATGCGGTGCCGTCTGAAAGTCAAAACAATCCGCACCATTCGGGATCGGAATATGCAGAATCTCGCCCTGTTCTGACAAGATCTTTAAGTTCCGATAAACAGTTGCCTTGCTGATCAAAGTGTTTTCCGTTGCGATCTCACGAAAAATTTCATCCGCTGTCGGGTGATTGTGCATGCGGCGCACCGTTTCCAGCACCAGTCTGCGCTGTAACGTATTGCGATTTTTCATTCGAATCATCCTTCAAGTTCATCATAATGCGTGGCGAAGCTAAGAGCACCGCCGCTAATAATACGTATTCCTAATTCGTATTATATCCTTTTTAATATGATTTGTCAAGAGGATTTTCAAAATTTGTGCGGACTCGCACTGCGCACCCCACCCCAATTTTGCATATTGTAGTCGAAGCGTCACGAATGCGACGCATCCCGCAAGTCTCTCAAGGAGGATTTACGAAATCGATATCTAATGAGCATAGACCATGCCCTGTCCCCTAAAAACTCTGGCTTTTTGTCTCCGGCAACTCTAATCACGAATCTCCGGCTTAAGCGACACCGTTTCGCCGCCCAAAATCCGGTTTGAAGTTCGCATCGCACACATCTTGCCACACATCGAGCAGGTATGCTGTTCCTGAGGAGGACGGCTCTCGAAATAACGCTTTGCCTTTTCTGGGTCAATTGCCTGCGCGAACATGCCATCCCAGTCCACCGCACACCTTGCACGACTCATAGCAGTATCCCGTTCGCGTGCGCCGGGCAGACCTTTTGCCAGATCCGCCGCATGTGCCGCGATCTTGGATGCAATGATGCCCTCACGCACATCCTGGAGATCCGGCAGCCGCAGATGCTCTGCCGGAGTCACATAACAGAGAAAATCCGCACCACTTGCCGCAGCGATCGCGCCGCCGATCGCCGAAGTAATGTGATCATAGCCAGGTGCAATATCCGTCACCAGCGGACCTAACACATAAAACGGTGCGCCATGGCAAAGCCGTTTTTGCAGCTTCATATTCGCCGCGATCTCATCCATGGTCATGTGTCCGGGGCCTTCGACCATCACCTGTACATCGCGCTCCCATGCACGCTGGGTCAATGCACCAAGCTCGACAAGTTCTGAGATCTGTGCTGCGTCCGTGCTGTCCGCAATCGATCCGGGACGCAACGCATCACCGAGACTGATCGTCACATCGTACTTCCTTAGGATGTCCAGCACATCGTCGTAATATTCATAAAAGGGATTTTCATTTCCCGTCATTTCCATCCATGCGAATAAAAGTGAACCACCACGTGAAACGATATTGGTCGTGCGGGGCTGTCGCTTGAGCGCTTCTACCGCACGGCGATTGATGCCAGCGTGGATCGTCTGAAAGTCCACGCCTTCCTTTGCATGTGCTTCAAGCACTTTTAAGAAATCTGTCGCCTTAATATCCGCCAGATCTTTTTCCAAATAGCCGATAGCATCATACATGGGTACAGTGCCAATCATGGCGGAAGAACGCGCAATCAATTCCTGGCGAAAGGTGTGGGTCTTGCCATAGTTGGACAAGTCCATAATTGCCTCGCAGTGAAATTGCAGCGCCAAATCCACTTTTTCAAACTCTGCCGTATAGTCGTGGCAATCACCAGAAATGCCAAGATTGACATTGATCTTGGTGCGCAGTCCCTCACCGATGCCGGCAGGATGCAGACTCTTATGCCCGATGTTCGCCGGGATACAGATCGTCCCCTTTGCGACACGTGCGCGAACCAGCTCAGGATCGAGATGTTCTTCCTTTGCAACCGTTTCCATTTCTGGTGTGAGAATGCCCTGTTTTGCGGCATCCATTTGCGTAGCATATGTTGGCATATTGACCTCATACCTCCTCAGATGTTGTATCGATGATCCTATAGTTATGTGCAATCGGTCCGCAGCCTTTGCCGAGAACAAGACCTGCACCGATGGCGTTTGTGACATATGTTTTTGCGTGTTCCACGCTCTTCTCCAAAGATTCACCCTTTGCAAGACAGGACGCAATCGCCGAGGACAATGTACAGCCCGTGCCATGGGTGTTGTGTGTATCAAGCTTTTTACCGGGGAACCATGTACATGCTCCAGATGGCATGACAAGCAGATCATTACAATCTCCCGCGCTATGCCCCCCCTTTAACAACACCGCCGTCTGATAGCGTGCCGCAAGTGTCTTTGCGGCCGACTCCATCTCTGTATGAGATGTGATCGTCCTGTCAAGCAATACCTGTGCTTCCGGCAAGTTCGGCGTGACGAGGGCCGCAAGTGGGAATAGATCCATCTCCAGCGCCGTCTGCGCCTTTTCCCGAAGCAGCGGATCACCGCTTGTCGAAACCATCACCGGATCGACCACAACCGGCGAGAGTTCTAATTCCCGCAGCGTCTTTGCAATCGTTTCAATCTGCGGCACATCATAGACCATACCAATCTTCACGGCATCTGGACGAATGTCTTCACAGACCGCCGTCAGCTGTGCCCGGACAAATTCTGCCGGGACAGGATGAATCCCCATGACACCCACTGTGTTCTGCGCCGTCAGCGCCGTTATCACACTCATGCCAAAACAGCCAAGCATGGTCATGGTTTTGAGATCTGCCTGAATGCCTGCACCGCCGCTGCTGTCACTGCCGGCAATGGTCAGGACTGGGTGAAGTTTCATCGGCACTTCTCCTTTCCGCAAATGGAATCCGAACGTGCACGCAGTATCCTTGCCGCCCGCGTGATATCCGGCTGCGCAAAGAGTGCGGAGACAACGGCGATCCCATCGATCCCCGTACCGGAGAGAGCCTGCACATTGTCTGCCGTAATGCCGCCAATCGCCACAACCGGGATAGACACACTACGGCAGATTTTGCACAGTATCTCATAAGAAAGCGGTGTCGTATCGGTCTTTGTGCCCGATGGAAACACGGCGCCGCATCCGATATAATTTGCCCCCTGCTTTTCGGCACGGACGGCTTCGGCGACGTTATGTGCACTTGTGCCGATAATGGCGTTTTCGCCTAAGATGCGCCGTGCCTCCGAAATGTTCATATCTGACTGCCCGACGTGTACGCCATCCGCACCGAGCTGTTTTGCCGCATAGACATCGTCATTAATCAGACAGGGAATTGCGGCATCGCGGCACAGCGTTAGGATTGGCTTTGCCAGTTTTACAAGCGCTGGTGTATCCAAACCCTTCTCTCGGATCTGGAGCATGGTAATGCCACCAGCAATGGCTTGCTGCACCTGTTTGCACAGATCATCACAATGCTGGGTGACGGCATAGAGCCGACAACATGCAGCGGAGAAATACGGCGTTGTATCCATGATATTCCCTCCTAAGAAAAATTTGACATTGGTACAAACGATACAAAAAGAGCGCACCGACACGGTACGCTCTAATCGCCTGTCAGTGTTTCCCTCCACCGGCATTGTCCGGATCAGGTACGGTCGAGACGTCTGCGCCTCCTCTCAGCCTGCGCCCAGCAAGCTCCCGGTTTTATTCGGACACCTCTGCGGGCTGTGCAGCATAACGTCTACGCAGATAGGGCGCGAGATATTCCATAATGGCAACCCACTTATCCACTACCGCAATGACATACCCCTCTTTACATTGGGGCTTTTCCCATACAACTGGCCACATATGGTGAACGATCATATCTGCCTCTTTCTCACTGATAGAAAATTCCGTTTCCGCATTGGACAGCGCAAGCTTCGGATGAGATGCATAGTGAGAGGTGCCGTCGAGAGACTCTTCTCGGTCATAGTCACAGGTCTCATAAAAATAGAGATCATGCATCAGACCTGCCCGTGCTGCCGCCACTGCGTCCCAGCCAAAGCGCCGGCAGATCGCATAACTATAATACGAAACATTCAGACTATGCTGAAATCGTGTGGTATGGACATGATGGCGGAAGGATTTGAGCAGTTGAACAGAATCATGCTCCAATACATCCTGAACTGCACCATAATATCTGTGGTTGGACAAATCTTTCTTCGAACCGGTTGCGTGCATCATGCACCGCACCATCCTTTCTGACCGCCGGTATTGCGGTCGGGTTAAGCAGCAAGATCGTTTTCATTCCATGTTCAGTGTAACAGATTTTATGCCGTTTGTCAAGAGCATTTTTTGGTAGATTCGCAATATTGTGCGCAGATCCGGTCATGATGGCATACCGTACAAAAAAATCAGCAGCTCTGTGTGATTCCCACAAAGCCGCCGATCCGGTTATTTCAAGAATATCGTCCGATTACACGCTCAGTTTTTTCTCGACCATCCACGTCGTGAGTAAATAGCCGATCACGCTGCATACCACAGACAAGATCAGTGTCGGCAGATACATCGCCGGGTGGAATAACATCTGTAACATTGAATCTACAAATTCGATCGTCATCGAATCAGATGCTAGGATCACCGTGTTCTCATCCAAATTCGACATATAAAATCCGCTGAAAAATCCGCCGAGCATGCTGATCCCGTTGATGATTACGATCCACAGCACAAACGCCAACAGCGTGCGACCCTTTTGTACGCCCATCATTGTCCGCGTTAATACGATCACCACATATGCCACGATCACGTTAAATACAAAAGACACGATTGAAGTCAAGATCCACATGCAAAGTCCTACGGCATTATAGCCATTGAAAATAACTTCCTCCATACCTGCCTCGGTCACGCCGGCATCAATCAGGCGTATGATCTCGATCAGCGTTGTCCCACTGCGGCCCAGTGCCAAGGCAATATCCAAACCGATCAGAAGCGTAAACAAGATCGACAATCCCACCATTGCAAACAGCGTCATCAACAACTTTGCACCGACGATCTGTGCCGCACTTCGGGGCGTTGAAAACAACAGATAGCCCGGCTTTTTCGAAATATCATCATTGAACATGATCACGCCATAGAGCAGCACTGCCATGGATCCCAGCGCCACGCAAATGATCCCTGTAATCGTACCGATCCTCGTCAGTACGTCGATATGAAAGCCCCAGCCAATTAAGTAGATCAGTTCTACGACAAGTGTCAATCCGATGATTGACAAAAAGACCATCCGGGAACGCCGGAATTCGTATTTCAATAAAGTACCCATACCTATCTTCTCCTGTCAAAATCAAAATGTTGGTGCCGTCGGCGGAAGCTGTGTCGACGCAAACCGCTGGCGGTAAAGATCCGAGATCGACATCCCATATTGCGTGCGAATTTCCTCAAGTTCACCCTCTAATACCAGCCTGCCGTTTTCCATCATGACAATATGATCGACGATCGGTTCAAGTTCGTCAAACAGATGGCTGGAGATCAGGATGGTGGCATTCGGATTCGCCGCACGCAGAATGCTCTGGATGATCTGATCTCTGCCGATCAGGTCGATGCCGTTGAGTGGTTCATCCAGCATGCAGACCTCGCTGTGACGCGCCAGTGTTGCCGCGATCTTCAGCTTTGCCGCCATGCCCGAAGAAAGCGCACGCACCTTCATCTCCGGCGTCAGTTCCATAAATTGCAGCAGTGTCGCAAATTTCGAAGCATCAAAGTCATCAAAAAAGTCTGCATAAAACTGTCCGACATCGCGAATGCGCATATAGTCATAATAAAACGGCTCGGTACACATATAGGCAATGTGTTTTTTCGTTTCCACGCCGATCGGGAGTTCCTGATAAGATACACTGCCCATATTCGGCTTAACGAGTCCTGCGGCAGCTTTCATCATCGTACTCTTGCCGCTGCCGTTGGGGCCGACTAAAGCATAAACGTGTCCCGGCAAAAACGTGATCGTCAGATCATCGAGCGCTTTTTTGCCGCCATAAATTTTTGTCACATGTTCGAATTTTAGCATATGTCTCCTTCCTTCCATTGTGCCTGTAACAGCTGTAAAATTTCTTCGTTGGTAAAATTGTATGTCCGCATCTGTGCCAGAAAGTTCTTGCTGACGGACGTACCGATCTCCTGCCGCAGGCGATTCGGCATCGTGGCATCATCAGTGAGAAATGTCCCAATACCACGTTTCGAAAATGAGATCCCTTCGGATTCCAGCTGGCGATAGATGCGCTGAACAGTGTTGGGATTGACCTGATATGCCATCGCAAGCTCTGCATTGGATGGCAGCTTGTCACCCGGTTTCAGTTCGCCGATGACGATCCGACGCTTGAGATCTTCTGCGATTTGCAGGTAAATGGGATAATTTGCCCGAAATTCCATTGCGTGTTCTCCTCCTCGGTCAAGTATGGTGTTTCTATGGAACAATGCAAAGCAGTATCATAGTTGGATAGTTTCATAGTACACAATTTCTCCATTGTTGTCAAGTGATTTTTGTGGACGAAAAGATACAAGCGTTAGACGCTTATATGATTTCCCAGCTTCCTCTTGAACCCAAACGCCGCAGACCCTAATCCAAACGACAGAGCCGCCGCGATGGCAAATTGATGGGCATTTTTCTTGTGCTTTGTGATCCATATGCTCAGAATCATAAGGCAGCCGATCCCCGCATACTGTAAAGGTTTCATATCATTCCTCCTTGTAAAATCAAATTAGGCATGATCGTCACGATCCTTGCCAAGGCACTGCATATGCATTGGCCAGATCTTCTGGCACGCTTACCGCAATCTCTATCCCGGCAATTTGTAGTGAAACAATGTCAGAATTTTGATAGAATATCATTTCTGCCACATCGTGTAGCTCGCCATCAGAGGATGTCTCACCCCAATGTACGGTATTCTCTTGAGAAAGCTGATAAATACATGCTTTCGTCGCGTTTTCCGGGGCTGAAACAATCTCAAAATCCCAGTTTTCAATTTTAAGAGACTGCACAAAGTCGTCGACTTCTTCTTGTGACGTGTAGGTCTTCAAAGTTTTGCCCGATTGTGGATCAATTGCCGTGATGCACTGTGTTTTCCGGAATACATCTCCCTGTAAATCATACTCTGTTTCAGAGTCAGCGGAAGTACCGCATCCAGTCAACAACATCGATAAAGCAAAAAAGCTGCAGATAAAATGTTTCATGGAACAAACCTCCTTCGTATCATTTTCATGAACTCTAGTTCACTAGCTATATAGTACACTATTTTTCTGGATTTGTCAAGCATTTTTTGAAAAAAATTTTTGCAAATAAAAATCGCCTGTCTTGCAAGCGCAAAGCAGACGATCAAAATTGATGTAAATTCTATCAAAGCAATCCATCAGTCGTGGCGTTGTTCCACATTCCGATAGGTTTCACAAAAGCGTGCCGCAAATGCCGGCGGCTCGTCATTGGCATAGAGGTGTGCCGTATCGCCGAATGTATTCATTCGGAATACTGCGATTCCCTCTCGGCGTTCTTCGGTGATCAAAGATGTCACTGAGGTCGGCGCAGCACAGAAATGATGCCATAAGATCATCGGCGAAATCCCCAGCAAATGAGATAAAATTACGCATGTCACGCCGAAGTGACAGAAGAACACGAGTGTATCTTCATTTGGATTGACTGCGCGATAGATATGTCCCTGTCGTACATAGCCGTGCTGTTCCAGAATTTCGTCAAAGCCGTCCCAAACGCGCTTTGCCTCATCCCACACATGCCCATACAACATCGGCATGGAATGCGCCCACCGCACATGGTCGTAATTGTTTTCCTCCTGCGTCCAGTCGCCGGGCAGCTGATCCCATGGGATGCGCATTTCACCGGTATTGTCATCTGGGATCGGTGCATGGAATTCACGCAGCCACGGAAGTTCTGTCGCCTCACGTCCCATTGCTTTGAGCGTCAGCGATGCCGTATCTTTGGCGCGTCCAAGCGGCGACACATAAAACGCCGCCACCTCCAGCTTTTCGATGCGCTGTGCCAGAAGCTGTGCCTCACGCCAGCCCTTTTCTGTCAGCGAGTCGATCTCATAGTCCGGGTCGCCATGGCGGATTAATAAAAGTTTCATGACCGGATCCCTCCTGTGTTTGTCAAAAAGTCCGCAATTACATCCAAAATGGCATCTCCCACAGCTTCTTTCGAAAGCAGTGGCAGCTGAGTTTCACTGTCCGGGCGGATCAGCGTCACAACATTTGTGTTTGTCCCGAATCCGGCGCCGTCCACTTTCAAGTTGTTGGCACAGATCATGTCTAAATTCTTGCGCCGTAGCTTTTCGCGAGAATGTTCCAGCATATGCTCGGTTTCCATGGAAAAGCCGCAGAGGAACTGCCCCGGTTTTTTCTGCTTGCCGAGCTGTGCCAGAATATCTTTTGTCCGCACCAGCGAAATCTGCATTGCACCATCCTGCTTTTTGATTTTTTCGGATGCCGTTGATGCCGGGCGATAGTCTGCAACTGCCGCCGCTTTGATAATGGCATCCTGCATGGGTGCGCGCGCCAGGACAGCTTCGTACATTTCTTCTGCCGATGTCACTTCTATAGTTTCCAGAAAGCGCGGCGGTGTCAGTGCAGTTTTTCCTGTCACAAGCGTTACATCTGCACCACGCAGCATCGCACGCCGCGCGATGGCATAGCCCATTTTTCCGGTAGAGTGATTCGTCAGATAGCGCACCGGATCCACTGCTTCTTGTGTTGCCCCTGCGGTGACGAGAATTTTTTTCCCCTTCAAGTCTTTCTTACAGGCAATTTCCCGTAAGATCCAATCGAGCAGTTCTTCTGGCTCCGGCATTTTCCCGCTGCCAACGTCGCCGCAGGCAAGCCTTCCGGATGCGGGCGCAATCACCGTGTAACCATAGTGTGCCAGCTTTTTCAAGTTGTCCTGTACGATTGGATTTTCGTACATGTGGGTATTCATCGCCGAAGAAATCAGTTTGGGCGCCGTGCATGCCATAACGGTTGTTGTCAGCATGTCGTCCGCAATGCCGTTTGCAATCTTCCCGATCACATCTGCGGATGCCGGCGCAATCAGCATCAGATCTGCGCGCTGTGCCAAACTCACATGCGCCACATGGAACTGAAAGTTGCGGTCGAACGTGTCCACCAGACATTTGTTCCCTGTGAGCGTTTCAAAAGTGATCGGCGTGATGAAATGTGTCGCGTTCTGCGTCATAATGACATGTACGTCGGCATGTTGTTTCACTAGCACACTCGCAAGGGATGCGATTTTATAAGCGGCGATGCTTCCGGTTACACCGAGTACGACAGTTTTTCCTTGCAGCATCTGTGTCGCACCTCCTCACGCCAATTCGCCGTGTTTTTCATAGTGCGAAATCTGCCGCACGGCATTCTTTTCGTCCACAAGCACCACGCGCGGCTTTATCTGCGCTGCCTCTTCCGGCGTAACCTGCGCATATGCCATAATGATGACCTTGTCTCCCGTCTGCGCCTGTCTTGCAGCTGCGCCGTTGAGACAGATCACACCGCTGCCACGTTCGCCAGCAATGGTATAGGTCATAAAGCGGTTGCCGTTTGCAATATTCACTACCTGCACTGCCTCATATTCCAGAATGCCTGCGGCTTCTAACAGCGCTGTGTCAATTGTAATGCTGCCGACATAGTTGAGTTCTGCCTGCGTCACAGTTGCGCGGTGGATTTTTCCTTTCATCATGGTAATCATCATGACTTTACACCTCCCGGATTTGACAGTTGCGTCATCATAAAGTTGTCGATCAGTCGTGTTTTACCGATATAGACGGCAATTGCCGCTAAAAACGGGCGATCGAGTGTGGGGATCTGCTGCATGGTATTCAGATCCACAATCTTGACATAGTCGATCTTCGCCAGCGGCTCTGCCTCGATAATCTCGGACATTTTATTCCGAATGACAGTCGCATCTGTCTCGCCTTGTTCCGCAAGCTGTTTTCCGGCGAAAATACTCCGGCTCAGCACCAGCGCTGCCTTGCGTTCTTCCGGACTTAAATAGGTATTCCGGGAGCTTTTCGCCAGACCGTCCGGCTCGCGGACAATCGGACAGCCGACAATATCGATATCCATATTTAAGTCTTGCACCATGCGGCGGATCACCGCAAGCTGTTGGGCATCCTTTTCGCCGAAATAGGCGCGGTCGGGTGTGACAATGTGGAACAGCTTTGACACCACGGTGCAGACACCGCGAAAGTGTACTGGGCGGCTGAGACCGCACAATTCCTTTGTCAGCACATCCATATCGACAAAGCTGCAAAAACTCTTTGGATACATTTCTGCCGGAGTTGGATGGAAGATGAGGTCTGCACCTGCACCTTTGCACAGCGCCATATCGTGTTCTAAGTCGCGCGGATAGCTGTCCAGATCTTCGTTCGGTCCGAACTGAGTCGGGTTTACAAAAATGCTGACCACAACGCGATCGTTTTCTTTTCTTGCCCGTTCGATCAGGCTCAGGTGTCCCTCATGCAGATATCCCATAGTTGGTACCAATCCGACGCTTTTGCCGTCATGTTTCCACTGTTTTACGATATCACGTACTTGTGCGATCGTTTCTGCCAGTTTCATATTTACGCCTCCTGTTCCAGCTGTGCCATGATCTCATCAGCAATTGTAAAGCTCTCCGCCTGCGTCGGGAACGAGCCATCCTGTGCTGCCGCACGATACCGCCGGAACGCATCCTGCATTGCCGTGCCCATCTCTGCAAAGTGGCGTGCAAACTTGGGGCAATAGTCAGGAAACATCCCTAGCATATCCTGATACACCAGCACCTGACCATCACAGCCCGCCCCGGCGCCAATGCCGATGGTCGGGATCGAAAGTTCCTTTGTGACAAGTGCCGCAAGCTTTTCCGGGACGCATTCCAACACCACAGCAAACGCACCAGCTTCTTCTACCGCCTTGGCATCGGCTAAAAGTTTGCGTGCCGCATCAAGAGTCTTTCCCTGCACTTTGAAGCCGCCAAAGGTATTCACTGACTGCGGCGTCATACCAATGTGTCCCACAACGGGAATCGAGGCGTTCACAATGGCCTGAATCTGGTCACGGATCAGAACGCCGCCTTCTAATTTCACGGCATTCGCTCTGCCCTCTTTCATCAGTCGTCCAGCGTTTTTCACGGCATCATACACGCTAGTCTGATAGGACAGAAACGGCAGATCTGCCACAACCATGGCGTTTTTTGCGCCGCGTGCCACCGGTGCAGTGTGGTGAATCATATCCTCCATCGTCACCGAAATGGTGTCCTCATATCCTAAGATGACGTTTCCAAGTGAGTCGCCGACTAAGAGCATATCCAGCTCTGCGGCATCCATCAACTTCGCGGTCGTGTAGTCATAACAAGTGAGCATGGTGATCTTCTCACCCTGCTGTTTCTTTGCCTGTAATGTCTGAACGGTTTGTTTCATAGTTAAAAATCCTCCTGTGGTCTGTTGGAAGAAGGGAAAATTTCTCCAAAAAGCCACGTACAATAGTACAATTTCCGCTTTGGGAATACTGTCCACTGCTATCATACCAGAAAGCATAGGAATTGTCAAGGAAAGGTTTGTTAGAATCGCACTGTTTTTTCTTGCACATTTTGTTAAAAATGACCGCAGAAAAGCCCAACCGAATCAGGGCTGCTGCCCGAGTATATGTCCTTGTTGTGTTTGTTGTTCTGCCCTTGCGATACGCCGCCGAAACCACGCAAGCAGATCATCCTTTGCGATCGCCTTCTGGTGCGCTGGCTGGCTGAGCGTAAAGTCAAGCGGCTCAAGCGTATCCAAAAGCACCCTCAGCTTTTCTGGGCGCTCGATCCACACATCATCCACCAGTTCCTGATAGATCGCATCTCCCAGAAACACCATTTTTTCTTCCGGCACATAGACGATCACTGTATCCTTAGCATGAGGACTTACCACATGGCGGATTTCACAGGTACAGTTACCGAGATCCAGCCACATCGATCCAGAAAAAATCACTGTCGGCAAGACTACGTGAATGCGCTCTAACTGTGGGAACTGTTCTCGCAGCCCTGGGATGCAAAGCCGCGGCAGAATCCCTTTTTTAGCATGTTCTTCGAGGGCATCCGGCGTCCACTTGAGCCGCGATACCATTTCTAAGGATTCTCGTGTCTGAGTGCAGGCGATTGTGGGGATGTCAAGCGTGCACATGCCGAAACAGTGATCCCAGTGAGAATGTGTCAAAACGGCAAAATCCGGCTTACGAAATCCGGCCTGACGAACAGCATCCAGATATTCCTGCGTATGCTCCGGTGTGTTCCCAGCATCCACCATTAGGGAAAACCGATCGCCGCGGATATAACCGAGCGACGGACGATTTGCCTTTTTCGAAAAACGCAGATGATACACGCGTGGTGTCAGTTGTTCCCACATTGTCATATTTCCCCTTTCTCGGACAAATTATGCATGATCCAGAATAACCAGCTCAAACAGCGCCATCCATTCGCGCACCCAATAGGTCGGGACATAGAGTGGGTTGGTTCGTGCGCTGTAAGCAGTTGCGTAAAGCCCTGCATCTTTTGCCATCAAGCTTGCACGGTATTGGTGAAAGCCGTCTGTAATTATGACCACTTCGTTGCCAAGCCCTTGTTCTTTCAGAATTGCCGCTGCATTCTGAATATTCTCGTGGGTATCGGCAGAGGTATTGTCCACAAGGATGCGGCTTTCGGCAATGCCATGCGCCACAAGCCATGTTTTCATGGCTTCGCCCTCTGGAATATCTTCACCAGCACCTTGTCCGCCGGTGGTGATGCACATCACATCTTCATGTTCGTTTAAATATGCCAGCGCAGCTTCCAGCCGCCGGGTCAGCATGGCGCTCGGTGTCGTGCCGCGGACTTTACAACCAAGAACGATCACTGTTTCCGGCGCCTGCGGCGTATGTTCCATCGCGCGCACCATCTGCACAGACATCACGCTGCAAAAGACAATCCCAAATGCAACAAAAGCGCCCACAATGATAAGTCCAATCTTTCCGGGCAGATGTGTCCAGAGCTGGCGAAAAAAATGCGCAATGGGTTTTGGGAAAATTGTCAGTGCCATCAGAAACAGACAACAGAGCGCACCGCCTAAATTCCCGGGATTGCAGATCCGCTTGTAAATGGGGGCGAGAAAGAAAAATAACAGTACCAATTCCGGCAAGAGCAGTAAAAAGCGAAGTTTCATCCAGATTTCCTCCTGTTTCGAATTGTTTCATACAAACACGGAATAACGCCAATCGCCGGCACAATGCTATATCCCGATGAAAAAGCGGTAATCATGCGCTTGATTCAGACAAGTTCCTCCCAGTTTGGCGAATTACCGACAGATACCATTGCATAATATATCAGAATCCGAAACGCATCACGAATCGTCAATTCCTGATCCCGATCCACGTCTGCCGCAAGCACTTGTGCCGGTGTCAGACCGTGTTCCAATCCGACGGAAATATTGCAATACGCCAAAAGCGTCAGGAATGCATCTTGGATATTGATATTGCCATCCTGGTTGACATCTCCGAGCAAATAGGTTTCTTCGACTGGATCCGTTTCTTTGTTAGTTCCCGTTGACTGCGCTGTAGATGCAGTGGTCGCCATAGTCGTCACGGATCCAGAACTTGTTGTCGTTATATGCCGCGTAGTTTGTCGGGAAGACGTCGTGGTATCAATCGTTGCAGAAGCTGTAGTTGATGACGCCGAGGGTATCATAGAAGCAGTCGTGACAATCGCCGTCGAAGCAACCGTTGTCATATCAGCTGTCGTTTCTGTCTGTATCATTGTATCTGATACCGTTGTTGACGTTATAGGGACTGCCGTAATAGTCACAGCCGACGGCATAGTTGTCCGAAACGTTGTTACAGTTGTTGTGCTGGCAGCTGTGGTAGTTGTAGAAGTGGTGGTGTCGTAATACGGCGTTCCTTTAGTTGCGGTCGTTCCGATATAGCGCGATGTGATAGGCATTGTTGTGGTCGATACACCAGTTGTTTCCACAGTCGTTGTGGTTGTCCATGCATCACCGGAAACATACACTCGGATCATGCCATCTTCGAACGTAATAGTATCTGCGATTTCCTGCCCGTTTTCATCCAGACAGCTGAAAGTATCCCGTACTGCCCAGCGAACTGGAAAATCATAGTAGTACCGACCGCCGTCTTGGTGCAGCGGCAAGCCGTATATATATGCCACAGTGAAAACACGTTCTTCACTCGGCAAGTCAAACATTATGTTCGCCAATATGCCATCCGATGCGGTCGGTGTACAGATATCTGCAGACTGCAACGCAAATTCCATGATGCCAGTCCCACCGTAATCGACACCGTTGAGTACGCCCTCGATATTCTGTACCAGCGTCATATCTGTATACACGCCGCTGTTTCTCACTGTTTCATCGCCATATGTCCAGCAGTTATCCAATAACGAATGGGTTTCACCCGGAAGCTGTAACGCGACCCGAATTCCCATCGACGCAACGGCGTTTTCCACATAGAGATCCAGCTTGTTATCCCTCTGCCCCGCCTGACCTGTAACAGAACCAATCGAGAACACCATGTGTTCTTCTGACGTTGTTGTGCTGATCACAGTTGTTTCCGACGAAGTTTCCCGTGTTGTCGACATCGTTGTCATCGTGGTAAAACGGGAATAGGACGTTGTCGGTCGGCTCATAGTTTCTGCAGTTTCTGTGGTAGTACAATATGTCGTCGTCCATGTCGTTTCCGAAGCAGTCGTCTGCGGCGAAGTGGATGTTGGTGCAGCAGAAGTTAATGCTGTAGTGACAGATTCTGCTGTCGACATCGTGGTTGCGACAGTAGTTTCTGTTGTCGTTCCGGAAAAAACAGGTGTAGACGACATTGTTGTTGTCACTGTCTGCGGTGTTGATGCGGTCGGCTGTGTGGTCTCTGTTGTCGTTGTG
>CASEUJ010000016.1 GCA_949291125.1 uncultured Ruminococcus sp. | reverse complement strand
GTTTCAGTTGTACCAACAGTTGTAGTCGTTGTCGTCGGACCTGCGCTGGTCACAGTCGTTTCAGTTGTACCAACAGTTGTAGTCGTTGTCGTCGGACCTGCGCTGGTCACAGTCGTTTCGGTTGTACCAATAGTTGTAGTCGTTGTCGTCGGACCTGCGCTGGTCACAGTCGTTTCGGTTGTACCAACAGTTGTGGTCGTTGTCATCGATCCCGCGCTGGTCACAGTCGTTTCGGTTGTACCAACAGTTGTGGTCGTTGTCGATCCCGCGCTGGTCACGGTCGAACTTGTGCTGGTAGTGGTGCTGTTGAAGGATGTAGATGTAGATGTAGATGTAGTAGTTGTGGTGGATGTAGTAGTTGTTGTTGTGGATTTTTCTGCATCGCAAACCTGAATCAATCCTGTATCTTCTGACGCATTGTAGTAATAATACCCGTCCGTGCTGTCATGGTCAGAGCGTGTATCAACTGTATCAACAATCACACCATTTTCTAGGGTAAAGGTCATAGTAGACTCAATGACTTCATATACAACGCCGTCAATTGATTTAGGTGCACCGGTTTCTGCAAGCGTGTATTCTCCATCCGGAAGATACTGAATCACCTTTGCACCATCTGCACTCGATGTCCACTGTACACCGATCTGCTTGCCATCGGCATCTTCAACAGCAGTTAAACCTACATTTCCTTTCATAACCATTGTCCAGTCTATACTATCGTTGGTCAATGTCAGTTTTGCATCTGCCAATTCTGTTTTGCCGGTGATATCCATCTTACTGATAGATACCTCTGAAGGCTGATCCTCGATCGTAGTTGTGCCGGTTATCGTGCCATCTTCATTTACGGTGAATGTTACTTCTTCTTCATACAGTTGATAGCCATCTGGTGCATTGATTTCCTTCAGCGTATAAGTTCCGGAGGATAAGCCATAGATTTTCGTCGGCGTATCGCCAGAAGTAAACTCGATAGTTTTGCCATCTTCGCTAATCGTGTAATCTTCACCAATCGTCAGTTCTACTTCCCCACCATCTGCATTGGTACGAACCAGCTTGATATCTGTGTTATTCAGCACATTTTCCGCGATCACCTGCAAAGTTGCACCGGGCACTTCGGTATTGTCACCCTTTGCAGCATCCTGCTTACTGATGGATACAGTGGTTACCGCACTATCCATCATCACAATCAAATTCTCACTTGTGCCATCTGCTGCTGTCACCTCGTAAGAATCATTGTCATCTGTTGCCGATACCACGCCATCTCTGATCATAAAATCAAATGATGTTGTCAATTCATATCCGCTCGGCGCAACATCTTCCGACATGGTATAGCTGCCGTCCGGCAAACCAGTGATGATCGTCGGAGCATCGCCGGAAATAAAGGTCAAAGTCTTACCCTCGATTGAGTAAGAAACTTCCTCATCCCCACGAGTCAGCGTGATCAATTCTGTAGAAACATTGGCATTATCGTCATTGAGCGTAATGGAAATGGTTGCGCCTGGGATTTCCTTGGCATCCTCTTCATCCCGATCCGCAATATCCTGCTTGCTGACGCTGAGAACAGAACGGTTGTATACTGTCAATCTTGTGGAAGAAATGGCAAAATTGCTGCCAGTGATAGCATTTCCTTCATCATCTTTTGTTACCAGATAGCCATCAATGCCCACCTCAAATTCAACAGATACGGACGCATAGCCATCAATGCCTGTTTCAGTCATGGTGTATGTGCCCTGCTTCAGGTCTGTGAATACCTCTGGTTCATTTTTCGTTACCCAGTCTTTAACAACCTCACCATTCTCATCCGTTATCGTCAAGGATGCATTGAGGAACGGATTACCGTTGACATCCTGTTTTGCAAAGGTCAAAGCTGGTGTTGTACTGTGGGTGTCTGTAATTCCAATCGAACCCGGCACATTGTCGGACAGCTCGATTAGATTATTGCCAGAATATTCGGTCACATAAATACTGTTGTTAACTGTAGCTGTATTACCGTTGAAAATAATATTTCCATCATCATCTTGTTCAAAGACGTAATAAATACCAGCCTTCAAACCAGTAAATTTGCCTTCCGCATAACCGTTCTTATCCGTTGTCAAGATCAGCGGTTTCACATTTTCAACCAGCTCATAAGAAGCAGGATCGTCCAGATCTGTAGCATCTGATTTTAGCTGATACAATCCAATGGTTGGTTCATGATCTGAAACAGCTGCACCATCACTGTATGCATACTTTGTTACAGTAATTTCCAGTGGGCTTACCGTGCTATTGGTGATCACTGCATTCGCCTGTGGTGCAGAACCAGTCAATGTAATTACCTGATTGCCACAGCCATTGTAAGAAGGATAGAATGTGTATGCTTTTTCCGAAAGATTACCATTTTCATCCGGTTCTGTTGTTTCATAGATGGATTTTATAAAGCTATCCGCCACGATATTTCCATTTTCATCCAGTTCATAAACATAATATCCAGTGTTTGCTTTCAGTTCATCAAATGTCACTTCGCCACCAGCGGTGACAGTTGCCTTCTGAAGCGGCGTACCTGTTCCATCTGCATTGTTAAACAATCCCACTGTAAAGGTTGGTGCAGTCTGGATATCCTCTGAGATTAACACCTTTCTGACAGTGATGCGATAGTCCACCTGTTCGGTGTTGGTGATGGTGCAAGTTCCACCGGCCTGTACAGCTTCAGGAGATGCAGTGGAATCACCATATGTTACTTCATAATTAATTCCAGCATCCGAAGTATAGGTTGCAAAATTGTTGTCCGCAATCACACCATTGAAATTAGTTTCCAACACGTAGAAATCCACGCCTATCGGTACATCGTTGAATGTGACTTCATCGATGGGGTTTGTTTGATCCAGCTTCAAGGACTGTACCGGTACATCCTCATAGCGGATATAGTTATCTCCATTCTTTGTGAAAAGTGCAAAGTAAAAGGTATCCCCAGTAGGAGTGCCATTTTCAGCTGCCAATGTTTTGGTCAGAGTAATGTTGCCAGTTTGCTTAGTGTTTTTGACGGTGACAGTTTTGTCAGTATTCTCTGCCGTAGAAATTTTGTTGTTTGAATAAGTTACCTCATAGTTCAAAATGGGATTGCCATATTTATCGCATTCCAATAGATAAACATTGTTTGCATTACTTACAGGCAGTTCCGAGAGTTTGACATCTTCCATGTTCACTGTGCCGCTTGTTGTCCCGGCAGGCAACGTCAGGGAAACAATGTCACTAATACGACTGCCATAGTTTTCATCCTCATACAAAGCAAAGTAGAAAGTTTTTGCGGTAGATTCTGCATCACTCAGCGTTTTATCGATCTGAATGTCAATTGTATCTGTCGGCGTATCCACCCAAACACCAACCTTTGCCGGTTCCGCAACCATAACGGTATCTCCAAGCACATCCGTATTCTGATATGCATAGGCAAAGCTGTTCCATGCGATATTGCTTTCGCCGGTGTTTACAACATAGCTGGGGACTTTGGCAGTTACGGTAATGGTTACGGTTTTTCCGCTTTCCACTATAGCATTGCCCAGCTGAATCCGGAAGTTTACTGCATTGGTGACATTGTTCGTCCAGGTCATGACATCGTTCTGACCGATCCAGTCTTTGGAATATTCATCCAATGTAGACGTCTTATCGGTGGAGTAATCAATTGTACAATCGCTTAGTGAAATTGGTGTATCACCAATCTGTACACGATCAATGCTTACCAGATCCACTGCAAAGGCAGAATTTCTGTCATAGCCAGAAACCAGACCTATATCCCCCACATAGGGTAAACGATCAATGATCGTCATATTTTCCAGAGGAAGCGGCGAATTATTGGTGATATTCAACGTATAGGTCACATTCTCACCCTGCATGCCCTGAACATAGTTATGCAGCGGATTGCGACTTTCACCGGTATCATTCATAGGGTCTGTGTGTGGATCACCATTGTGCCCTTGATTGTTGTACGTAATCGTCTTCCACGATTCGGTAGTCAGACCTGCGATATTATAGTTTGCATTGCTATAGATATTGCTGTCCTGCTTTTCACCGGCAACCACATCGGTCACTGCAAAGTCCTGCAAGATTGTCGCATAGCCGCGGTTAGTGATAACACCCTCTTTTGCGGTGTCCGCGGTTGTGGCAAATTCGATCACTAGACATTCGTTGGGGGCAAGATTATATG
Organism: uncultured Ruminococcus sp.; assembly: GCA_949291125.1. Classification (GTDB taxonomy): domain Bacteria; phylum Bacillota; class Clostridia; order Oscillospirales; family Ruminococcaceae; genus Ruminococcus_C. The sequence goes on along the minus strand of CASEUJ010000016.1, from coordinate 209,760 downwards.
CATCATTATCAAATGTCCAAATGTAATTTTTGCCATTGGGAGTTGGATCAACCCAAGGCACCTCTCTTAATACATCCTTTGGCAACCCATCGGAACCAATGCTGTAAACTTTAATGGTATTGGAATAGCCAGTTGAATTGGAATAGCTATAATTCGATGGCAACATGTCCGTAACGCTATAGTTCTTCAGCGTGGCAATATCCTCGCTTTCGCCATTGCCGTTATATACCACCGCACGCCAGATCAGCGTATCGCCGGCGGTGATATAGCCGTTTTTAACGGACTGGAGTGGGGTATCACCTTCTGTATACTCCGTCCCTGCAAAGGATGCATAAGCGAACTTGGCAAAGCCGGGGGCAGGCGCAAGCTTCTGGAATGTAATAGAAGCAGAAGCATTTGGAATCTTTTCGATTATGTTTCCATCATCGTTGGTGTAGGTGACCATATTTACGGTGTTGGTAAGTGTTTCGTTCAGTTTTCCCTCATGGGTGTAGTATTCGTATGCTTTTTCGTTGGTGAGTTTTGTGTCATAGGAGATCGTAACGTTCTCTGAATTTCCACTTAGTGTTACTGTGGGAATAAATGTAATAGTAAGCGTCTGTCCATTTTGTACTGCGTCTATCCTACTTTGATTTACATTGATTCCATTGATAGAATCACTTACATATTCCATGCCTTCCGGCAGATTGTCTGTAATGGTAAAAGTTTTATTAGAGTAATCTATTGTATCTTGATCATTTGGAGTAAGTGTAATATTCCATACATATTGTGATCCTTGAATTTGTTGTAATGTCTTGTCAGAAAGATTTTGTGTTGCTGTGATTGTGTCGTCAAGTGATTTTGAAGTGGAGAAAGAAGCTTTATAAGGAATATCCACTTTAGCTTGTGCTAATCCGCTATCATAACTGATATCCCAATTGTTCTGAGAAAATGCAACATTGTTGCATCGATAATTAGTCATCCATGAATCATTTATTCCAGCATTTGTCTTTGACTCAATTTTTAATGTAATGAATCCACCCGGCTGTATATTGATTTCATTGAGGTCAATATACCAGTTATGATTTCCAGCAAACCCTATTTTCTCAGTTAAGCTTGTACCTTTAGAATATATTTCACCATTTATACCGCTGGAATCATATACCGAAACTTGGAGTGTTCCATCATTAATACCTTCATTTGCAGGATAAACAACATATGAATAATCAATCACTCTTAAGTAACTAAGCGTATCACTGCTGTTGTTTTCAAATTTAACCAAGAAGTAAATATCCTCATCAGAAGAATACCCTTCAAATCCAGCAGTGACATTCCCATTGGCATCCACAAGTGTTTTGCCGTCCTCATCCACGATCCATTTTTCAGCTTTATAATCTCCACTATTATCCCTATTAGAGGTGACAGAGTTCGACAACTTTTTTTCTTCGTTATAAGACAATGTAGCCGTATTGGTAAGGGGACCAGTTGTACCAGGCTTAACCGTGCCTTTTAGCATGATAGTCACTGTTTCGCCCACTGCAAGTTTGGAAAGTATCACAGTAAACCCATCGGTTACAGGTTGATTGGTTGCCTTATTATTCGAGCCCTCCAAACTACTTGACATCGAATACATTTTGTAAGTAAAACCATTAATAGCCGGGTCTTCAACAGTCACATCCATAGCATCCATAGTACCAGTATTTGATACAATAATGGTATAGGTCAATTCATCGCCTACCACATAAGAGGTCTTATCAACCGATTTGGTAATGTCCAGATCTGGTGCAGGATTCTTTGCGGTGAATATAACTGAATTCGTAGGGGTATTATTTACAGTTGCTGTATTCGTAATGTCGTTAGATGCAGATTCTAAAATAGTTCCTTCAATTTCGATTGTCACCGTAGAATCTGCCGGAACATCTACCATATTCGGCAACGTATTTGACGCTGTGCCATTGCCAACTTTATATGTTACATCTTGCAAATCATCGCTTACATCATCATCCACTGAAACTCTTGCGTTCACTCCTCCACTATTCGTGATCGTAATCGTATAATGTGCAGTCTGCCCAGAAATGCCTGTATAGTAATTCTGTCCAAAATCCTGTTCATTATATGTCACATAACCGGACTTTGTCGCAGTAATGATGGGTTTATTTTCCCGTGCCGTAATACTTGCCAATGCAGAATTCTCATAATTATCTGTCACCATATTGGTCAATGTACCGGACGTTTCCTGTGTCACCTGACACGTTACTGTTGCAGAAACCGTTGTATTCGGCGCAACATTATTGAATGTAATGCTATTTCCACTCACAGAAGCGTTGCTGTTTTCAGATTGAATCTTAGTCAAAGTCAAACCAGACGGGACGCTATCTGTCAGTGTAATATCGCCAGCAGCATCCCCATAGTTTGTAGCAGAGATGGTGAATGTCACAGTGTCGCCTGTTATATAATAGGGTTTCTGGTCATCCACTGTCTTACTCAGCGAAAACTGTGCCCCAACCGGTGCTTTCACATTCAGATCCACGGAATTTCCGCCGATGTTGACGGTACTGTTCGTACCATAGGGCTTTGCACCTACAGACAGATGATTTGTGATCGTGCCATCTGTGCTGCCAAGTGTCACCGTATCAGAATTCAGCGGCATGGATACATTCAGGCTCACTGCATCCATTTCCTTGCTGGTATTCTTGCTTTGTAAGGTGAAGGAAATATCCGCCTTTGTGCCGCTTACGGACACATGTAGCTCCCCTGGTTCACTATAGCCAGCATTCTGAATTGCCGCCTTAACCGCCGCTTCGATCGTCGTCTGTGCGCCGTTTGCAAAGGTCATGCCATTGAGCGTGATGGTGTCCGAAAATGTCAGCTCTTCCACCCACCATGCACCCGTGGATTTCGTCGGGTTACTTGGCGTCGCATTCAGAGTATAGTTCACTGATGTGCCGCTTGCCAGCTCTTGTGCCGTAATTTGATTGCGATTTTCCGACTTAGACGCACTCCAATTCAGATCAGCATCCGCCATAATGGTATTCTCTACCTTTTTATTGGTCGATGTCTGCACCAGCTGCACAGTCGCGCTGTCGCCGTCCGGCGTTATGCCATTGGCAAACCGCGCTTGCAGACGGATCACTTGTGTAGAACCATTGCGAATATCAAACTCAATATAACGCTGACCAGTTTGTGCATCATAGTGCAAGGTATAGCCATTATACGACGCGCCATCCACAAAGCCGTTGCCGGCGAAGTTCGGTAATAGCAGATTTTCGTCCGTGATATAGACGCGATATTTATCGCTTTGATCTCCACCTCCGCCTTGGTTTACGTTGTTTCCGGCAATGCTGATCATCAGATAAAACATTGCACCAGAATCCACTGTACTGATCTCCCGGAAACTGCTATCCCGGAATTCCACGCTTGCGTTTGTCAAGACGATCGGTTCGCGCATTCCGCCACGTGCCGATGCCTGAAACATGGCTGACGGAACACAGGCAACGATCATAATAATCGCCAGAAGGAAACTGATCCATCTTGCACGAAGCGTTTTCTGTCGTGCTGCATTCATATGCATGCCTCCACTTCCTATATGTTTGTTCCAATATGCTTCCTTTTCATACAGAAGACATAATTGAACGATTCCATTATACAAGAAAACCTTTTTTAAGTCAATACGACTTCTCACACATTCCTAAATTTAATAATTCCGCAAAATTGCATTTTATTTATGTAGGATCCTTTTACGCACTTCCCGTTATTTTCATTTATATATACCGTCATCTATATTTAGCATAATAACTTATTATCTCAAAGAAAACAGAATTGACAGCTTACCTCCGACCGGAAGCGGGCACAACACATTTTTTATACACTGTCCGGATTCAGCAACACCCACTTCATTGACAAATGGCACATAATGTGCTATAATGAGAACAATTCTCAACTGGGATAGTATTCATACACTTCCCGGATTTAGACGAAACCGAGGCGATTTATTTTGTACAATCCGCAATCTCTACGCGCGGAAGAATTTATCTCCCACGCTGAAGTCATGGACACGCTGTCTTTTGCTGAAGCGCATAAAGACGATAAAGCTCTTCTCTCTGAAATTCTGGCAAAAGCTGCACATCGAAAAGGACTTTCTCACCGAGAAGCCGCTGTGCTGCTGCGCTGTGAAGATCCGGACGTGATAACGCAGATTAACCGCTTGGCAAAGCAGATTAAGCTGGATTTCTATGGCAACCGTATTGTCATTTTCGCGCCGCTCTATCTCTCGAACTATTGCGTCAACGGCTGCACCTATTGCCCCTATCACGCCAAAAACAAACACATTGTACGCAAAAAGCTGACGCAGGAGGACATTATACGTGAGGTCACGGCGCTACAAGACATGGGACACAAGCGACTTGCGATCGAAGCCGGCGAAGATCCCATCCACAACCCAATCTCCTATATCCTCGAATGCATTGACACAATCTATCACATTCATCACAAAAACGGCGCAATCCGACGTGTCAACGTCAACATTGCTGCCACAACCGAAGAGGAATACCACATGCTCAAAGAGGCGGGCATCGGAACATATGTCCTCTTTCAGGAGACCTACCACAAGGAGAGCTATGAAAAGCTACACCCGACTGGACCAAAGCACAACTATGCCTATCACACTGAAGCAATGGATCGTGCCATGGCTGGCGGCATCGATGACGTGGGACTCGGGGTGCTGTTTGGGCTGGAACATTACGACTATGACTTTGTCGCGCTGCTCATGCACGCCGAACACTTAGAAGCTGTCCACGGCGTCGGACCGCACACCATCAGCATTCCCCGGATCAAGCGTGCAGATGACATCGATCCGAACGACTTTGACAACAGTATTGACGACGATATCTTCGCAAAGATCTGTGCGCTAATTCGCATCAGTGTTCCCTATACCGGCATGATCATTTCCACCCGAGAGAGCAAAGCGGTACGCGAACGGCTTTTGCCGCTCGGCATCTCACAGATCAGCGGCGGCTCGCGCACCAGCGTCGGCGGATATGATGTCCCTGAACCCGAAGACGAAAACTCGGCACAGTTCGATGTCAGCGACCGCCGCACACTCGATGAGGTCATACACTGGCTCATGGAACTCGGCTATCTTCCGAGTTTTTGCACGGCATGCTATCGGGAAGGGCGTACCGGCGACCGGTTTATGGCGTTTTGTAAGAGCGGGCAGATCCTGAATTTCTGCCATCCGAACGCCTTGATCACCTTACAAGAATACTTAGAGGACTATGCCACACCCGATACAAAAGCCCTCGGTAACGTCTTTATTCAAAAACAACTTGCCGCAATTCCGGATGAAGCACGGCGCACGAAAACACAGACACTGCTGCGTGAAATCAGTGCAGGAAAGCGCGACTTTCGATTCTGAGAAAGGAGTACTCTATGCGCTATTATGTCGTCGACGCCTTCACTGACCAGCTGTTCTCCGGCAACCCTGCCGGCGTCTGCGTGATGGAAGATCTGCTGCCTGACAGTGTGATGCAGCAAATCGCTGCAGAGAATTGCTATTCTGAAACGGCATTCCTAATGCCAGTAGAGGATTCCTATCTGCTGCGCTGGTTTACGCCAAAATTTGAGATCGATCTGTGTGGACACGCCACGCTTGCCGCCGCCTATGTGGTATTCCGATTTCTTGCACCAAAGACAGAAGCGGTCAACTTCTTTACAGTAAGCGGCAAGCTGTGTGTCACTCGGCACGGCAGCCATCTGGAGATGGTATTCCCGAAACGTACTCCCACGCCGGTTTCCATCACACCAGAACTGATCGACACCCTTGGCATCACGCCTGTTTCACTTTACGGTGCCCGGGATCTATGCGTCATGGTATCGTCTGAGCAAGAAGTTGTGAACTATGTCCCAGATTATGAAAAGCTCAGGCAGTTATCGGAATATCTCGGAATTACACTCACTTCACAGGGCACAGACTGTGACTTCGTATCACGCTTTTTCTGTCCATCGCTCGGACTAGAAGACCCGGTGACCGGTTCGTCCCACACAAGTTTAGTGCCACTTTGGTGTGGCAAACTGGGAAAGACCACACTTGTGGCAAAACAGCGTTCTCAGCGAGGAGGCGTGTTATACTGCACCTTAGGGAAAACGGATGTAACAATCGCCGGACAAGCAGCGCTGTATCTACAAGGAGAGATCATGATCCCTCCGACACAGAAAGGAGAGCAAAGCCATGGAACAATCGCGCAATGAAACGCCGCGCGCCAACCGGGTACACATCGGCTTTTTCGGCAGACGCAACGCCGGAAAATCCAGTCTTGTCAATGCTGTCACGGGTCAACAGATCTCCATCGTGTCTGACGTCCGCGGTACGACGACTGATCCGGTGGAAAAGGCAATGGAGCTGCTTCCCATAGGTGCAGTGGTGATCGTCGACACACCCGGTCTGGATGACACCGGTGAACTCGGCGGACTTCGCGTCGCACGCACGAAAAGCACACTATCTCACATTGATCTTGCGGTATTGGTAGTGGATGCATCTGTCGGTCTGATGCCGGAAGATACGGCGCTTCTCGAACAGCTCTCGCTGCGGCACATTCCAGCACTAACGGTGTGGAATAAGTCCGATCTGGTGCAGGCAAAATGCGAAATCCCCCACAACACCATTGCCGTCAGCGCCGTCACCGGCGAAGGAGTCGAAACACTGAAAAATCGTCTTAGCATGCTCTATCAGCAAGAGCTGGAACAGCAGAGTACACGCAAAATCTTTGGCAATACGCTAAAGCCGGAGGATCTGGTGGTACTGGTAACACCCATCGATGCTTCTGCGCCGAAAGGTCGGATGATACTGCCGCAAGTGCAGGCAATCCGGGAAATTCTCGATGACACTGCCATGTGCCTTGTCACCCAGCCAGAACAGCTTGCGACATCGCTGCGTATGCTCCAAAAGCAGCCGACACTTGTGGTGACAGATAGTCAGGCGTTCGCACAGATAAAGGAGATCGTGCCAGAAGAGATCCCGCTTACCTCCTTCTCCATCCTGTTCGCCAACTTCAAGGGTGTCTTAAAACAGGCAATCGAAGGCGTGAATGCCCTTGAAATGCTCCCGGAGCAAAGCCGCATTCTGATTGCAGAGGGCTGTACGCACCACAGACAATGCGAGGACATCGGCACAGTCAAGCTGCCGAAATGGATCGGCGCGCATACGGGAAAAGCATTTCAATACGACTTTACCTCCGGAGACACCTTTCCCGACGACCTCACGCCATATCAGCTTGTAGTACACTGTGGCGGCTGTATGCTCAACCGCCGGGAGATGACCTATCGTGCAGCACTGGCTGCGGCACAGGGTGTACCCTATACCAATTATGGGACGCTGATTGCGTATCTCAATGGGATCATAGAGCGAAGTCTTTTGTATCTACAAAAAATAGAAGATTAGGAGGTATAGATGCATGAGTGGATCTCGAACACCAGAGCAAATCGCACAAAAAGAGCGATACATCAGTAAAATACTATGCGGCGCCATACAAGCAGCGATCTTATTTTATCCGATATTTATGCTCTCCAATGTCGTCTCTTGGAATCACCATGATGCTGCCGCCTTTCTCATAATCACGATCGCCGCGCTCCTGTATGGTCTGGCGCTGTTTGGCGATTCCGCAAAACAAGCACTGCTAAAGTGGGCTTGCTCTATTCCGGTTACAGTAATGCTCTGGTATTATTTCGCATCTACACACTTTTATCTGCGTGCCCTGAACCAAGAGATCCCAGGGTATGGAAATCAAGCCGCCGGCGGCAGCTTTGCGACTGCTGTTCTTATGGCGTTCCAGCTGATCCTGTGCTTTTTTACTGGACTCACCGCCATTCTTTGCAGTTCTCTGGTTCGTGAATCTCGCCCATGGCGTCTAATCCTTCTTATACGGACGCTGATTCTGCTCGCAATCTGTGCCGCCATTGTGATCACAATCATTTGGTACACTGCAAAGCTACCATCTTACAATTCGATCTTTTTCGCAGGCTAAACCAAAAAATCCCCACGGACAAAAAGGACATCCTCCTTTCCTCCGTGGGGATCATTTCATGCAAAAATCCGTGCTGAATCCCAGTTGGGATCGCCGCCAGCAGAAGTCATAGCATAATAATTCATCAGAATTCTATAAGCATCGGTGACCATCTACATTAACGCCGACAACGATCATCCGCAAATCCGACAGTCGCACATCTAACCCCGCAACAGCCTGGGAATAGGGGGCCAATGTCATCATAAAAAACGAGTATCGTTCATAAGATACTCGTTTTTTTTCGATATGTGATATTTTCGGAAATCGTCTTACGCCTCCGGCAGCGCTGCGATCACTTCGACCTCAACTAGCACGCCCTTCGGCAAGTCTGCCACGCCAACACAGCTACGCGCCGGCTTTGCATCGCCCATTGCTGCTGCATACACCTCATTGAATGCGCCAAAGTCCTTTACTACGTCTTTGAGGAAGCATGTGGTCTTGACAACTTTATCAAAACCAGTACCTGCGGCTTCGAGAACCGCTTTTAGGTTCGCCATGACTTGTTTCGACTGTCCGACAATATCAGTCGCTTCTACATTTCCGGTTGCCGGATTGATGGCAATCTGACCAGAGGTGTAGAGCATGTTGCCGATCTTCACTGCCTGTGAATACGGTCCGATGGCATCCGGTGCGTTCTTGGTATAAACTGTGTTCATATAAAAGACTCCCTTTCTAATTTTTTAGTCTACTAAGTGAAAGCCCTCGTTCATCAAAGCGCTTCGGATCTGTTCGATGTGGGCATAATCCCGTGTTTCCATTGTGATGCGCAGGAAACAGCCATTGATATCGCTTCCCTCGTTGGCACGCTCATGGTGAATGGAGATGACATTACCGCCGAGGTCTGCAATAATGCGGGAAACATCTTTCAACTGACCCGGCTTGTCCATCAGTTCGATATTGAGCATGCAGGTTCTGCCGGACATAAGCAGTCCGCGCTTGATCACACGGGACAGGATCGTCACGTCAATATTACCGCCGGAAACCAGGCAAACGACCTTTTTGCCTTCCACCGGAACTTTATGGAACATAGCCGCCGCTACAGATGCTGCACCTGCACCTTCAGCAATCAATTTCTGCTTTTCAATCAACGCCAGAATTGCCGCAGAAATCTCATCGTCTGTGACGGTGACGATCTCGTCCACATACTTCTTGACAAAAGCAAAAGTGTGTGGCCCCGGCTCTTTGACAGCGATGCCGTCGGCAATGGTCGATACGCTGTCCAAGCAGGTGATCTTGTTATCCCGGATCGACTGATACATACTCGGTGCACCGCTTGCCTGTACGCCATATACCTTGATATTGGGGTTGAGATTTTTGATGGCAAATGCCACCCCGGAGATCAGTCCTCCGCCGCCCACTGGCACAATCACAGCATCCACATCTGGCATCTGGTCAAGAATCTCCAGTCCAATCGTACCCTGCCCGGCAATGACGTTTTCGTTGTCGAACGGGTGGACAAAGGTGTAGTTGTGTTCCTTTTGCAGCTCTACCGCTTTATTATAGGCATCGTCATAGACACCCTTGACCATGCAGACTTCTGCGCCATAACTTTTAGTGGCTTCTACCTTTGAGATCGGTGCACCGTCTGGCAGACAGATAAGCGCTTTCATGTGATTCTTCGCCGCCGCCAGCGCCACGCCCTGGGCATGGTTCCCGGCAGAGCATGCGATCACGCCGCGTGCCTTTTCTTCGTCTGAAAGCTGGGACATCATGTAGTATGCGCCGCGCACTTTGAAAGAGCCGGTGGTCTGCAGATTCTCTGTTTTCAGGTATAAGTCACAGTCGGGACAAAGCTTTTTGGATGGGATCAAATCTGTCTTGCGGATTACACTGCGCAGCACATGGTTCGCCTGATAGATTTTATCGAGTGTCAGCATAACGTATTCTTCCTTCCTCTTCCAGTTTCATGCAGCGTAAAGCCTACCGCTGCCGCGTCAGAAGCTGATCGACAAGCTGTCTTGCCGCACGTGCACTTCTTCCACTTTTTTGCAGGGCAAATTGTTCCGCCTTTGCATCCAGTTCCGCAATGGTGATCGTAAGCCCTGCTTGCTTCGCCAGTGCGTGGACAATCTCTAAGTACAGATCCTTCTGGGGGCGGCTATAGGTCACGGTAATGCCAAAGCGTTCCGACAGAGAAATGCGCTCTTGCACCGTGTCATTCTGATGCTTATCTGTTCCGTCGTCGAAAGTTTCTTTCACTAGGTGGCGGCGATTGCTTGTGGCATATATCACCGTATTCTTCATCCGTGCGGCGATACTACCCTCCAGCGTTGCCTTTAACGTGCCGAAATTCGGATCGTTCTCAGAAAATGTAAGGTCATCGATAAAGAGAATAAACTTCAGTGGATTCTGGGAAAGCTGATCCATGATCTTCGGGATAAATTGCAGCTGGTCTTTGTTTAGTTCAATCAGACGCAACCCCTCCTGGCGAAATGCATTGGCAATCGCTTTGACTGTAGCAGATTTTCCCGTTCCGGCATCCCCGGCAAGGAGTACGTTGGATGCATATTTCCCGGCAAGAAGCGCCTTCGTATTTTCTACCACCACGCTGCGTTCCCGTTCATATCCAACCATCTGATCGAGAGAGATCGGATCGGGATACTGCACTGGCAGGATATCGCCGTTTGCTCTCACGGTAAACATATGATGGCGCGCGTAGATACCATACCCATGCCGTCCAATTTCTGCCACACGTGCCATATAGCATGCTGCCAGATCAATCTTATGGGTCTGCCATTTGGGAAGTGGGATACTCATCTGCATCTCCGCCTGCATCTGCATGGGAGAAAGCATGGCAATTCGACCCAAAAGTTTTAACTCACTTTGTAAACATGCTTCCATATTGGCAGAGATCTGCTGTCCGGCGCCAATACGCTGGACGTAAATATTTTCATGCTCTAAGACAATGCGCTCAAGATAGCTCGTAAGATCATCGTCGAACATATAAAGCGCCGCAGTCATGGCGCTATAAAACCGAATCTGTTCTCGGGTATTGCCAGGCTCGGTATGACAAAACTGCATTAGTGCATGGATCACAGGATCATGCTGTATACTCCGGAAAATGACCAGCGCGTCTAGGCCATAGCCGATTTCTTCTCTTGGGGTCATATGTATTTCATCTCTTTCGATTTATGCTAAAAGCTCCAGAATCTTTTCTGTGCACTCGGTACAGGACAGCGGTGTTATGCCCTCGCCTGCGAGATCCGCCGTGCGATAACCAGCGTTCAAATAGGCATCTACGGCATCTTCGATCGCCTGTGCCTCGTCCATGAGATCAAAGGAATACCGCAGCATCATGGCGGCCGACAGGATCGTCGCAATGGGATTTGCCTTGTTTTGACCAGCAATGTCCGGTGCAGAACCGTGGATCGGCTCATACATACCGCGCTTGGTAGAACCGAGAGAAGCCGACGGCAGCATACCGATAGAGCCTGTAATCTGAGATGCCTCATCGGACAGAATATCGCCAAACATATTCGAAGTCACCACGACATCAAACTGGCGCGGATTCTTCACCAGCTGCATGGCGGCGTTGTCCACCAACATATCGGTAAGGGTCACATCTGGATAGTCCTTTGCAACTTCGTGCACCACTTCACGCCACAGACGCGAACTTTCGAGGACATTTGCCTTGTCAATGCTGATGACATTCTTGTTGCGCTTACGTGCCGTTTCAAAAGCAACCCGTGCGATGCGTTCTACTTCCATTTTGCTGTAACACTCCGTGTCGTATGCCTCTTCGCCATACTTGCCCTGGCGTCTGCCCCGTTCACCGAAGTAGATGCCACCGGTGAGTTCCCGCACCATCATGATGTCAAAGCCCTTTGCCACAATATCTTCTCGAAGAGGGCAATCGCCCTTGAGCGCCGGATAGAGCTTTGCCGGACGAAGATTGGTGAACAAGCCCAACGCCTCCCGGATGCCCAACAGCGCCTTTTCCGGACGCAGATGAGGCGGCAACTCATCCCACCTATTATTTCCGACTGCACCACCGACCGCGCCAAGCAGCACGCTGTCACTTGCAAGGCAACCATCTACCGTTTCCTGCGGCAGTGGAACACCAGTCGCATCAATGGCACATCCGCCGATGAGATAAGGTGTGCAATGAAACGTATGACCATATTTCTCTCCGATCTTCTCCAGCACTGCAACAGCGCTGTCTACGATCTCCGGGCCGATACCATCGCCGCGGAGCAATGCAATCTGAAAATTCATGGGTAAAACTCCTTTTGTCTTGAAATTCAGAGAAATAGCTTTGATTCCTCCAGATACTATTCTATTATACATCAACTCTGTGAAGATTACAAGGTTTTTACAAAAATTTTGTGGGAGAAGGAAAGACCGATACACGTCAAACGCGCACCGATCATAGAAAAATATCTGCAATTCGTTTCCACTCAGCCAGATATGATTCTGGAATCACATACCACTTCCTGTCATCCTGAAGTATATAGATCGTCTGTGCACCGCGATAGAATAACACCGATTTCTTTTGCTGCTCAAATGAAGTACTTACTCAATTTCCAGAAATCCTATATCGGACACGCACAGCTTTTTCGATTGGCCTACTGCCCAATCGAATCAAACCCCGTTAAGTTTTTTCAGGTCTTCCTTTTGCAATAAAATATGCCAAGTTTTTGCAAACACCGCAGCATACCCTCCAGCAGCAGATCCATCTGCGCTTCAATGCCCTGATCCCAAACAATAATACCATAAAATCTGACAACTTCTGTAACGGACTGCCATTCATTTAACTTGATTTGTTTAAATATACATGCATATAGTATAAAATTGTGGAAAACGTTGTGGAAACAGTTGAAAACATTGTGGAATATCATACAATCTGACAAAATTTGCGCTAAACTTCCCCTGATTTCATATCCATCTGCGAGACAAGTGGCATTGGAAACGGTGTTGTCCGGAACGGCGACGCCGGAATTCCATTTTTACCATAGAGTGTCACTGCGCCATAGTTGACCCATGCATATCGTGCTGCAGCAGGGACGGGAACTTCCGGATTGGTCAGATGCAGGCGATTGCCATCAATCCTTACCTGTGCCGGATGATAAACGCCGTCCATTCCGGCGATCTCAAACCCTTCAGGTGTGCCGTGAAACTCCAACCCATCTGAAGCATTGTCCAATTCTACTGTTAGCACATCCCCCAGAGTATAACTACGCCGATAAACCGGCGCACTCGTTTCGCACGGCGCTGCGCCATAGACAAGACACTTTGCCTGCAATGCCACGCGATGTCCGACAGCATGTTTATCTACGGGATGAATATTCCCGAATTCACCGCAGTCCAGCGCAACTGCAAGCCCGACATTTTGCACAGTACGCGATACGCGAAGCTGTGCTTCCCGGATTTTACTCCATGCACCATTCTCCGGCGTATCCATATACGCAAACATCGGCAGCTGTACGAGAACAAATGGAAGATCGTCTCGTAGAAATGCCCGCCGCCAGCGTGCAATCATCATTGTCAAAAGCGTCCCATAGGTATCCGGACGATGATCATCGCTTTCGCCCTGATAATAGAACACGCCGCGAATGGTGTATGGTACAATCCGGCTTAACATCGTGTGATACATACCGCCAGGACGATATGGACTTTTTATACCCATAGGACCAGGCCATTGATTTTCTCCACAGCGACGTATCACTTCATCCCACGGCATATCGCCATCTTCCTGATAGCATCTCGCCATGCGTTTCTCCCATGCAGCATGATATTCCAGATAAGCATTATATGCTGCGATCATCTCAGCATATGTCTTACCCTGCGTCGCCTTACGGTAATCTTCGAGGTAAGGATGTCCTGCTTTATGTGCCGCAAGATCCGACTCCGGAATCCAACAACTTACTGAAGAACCGCCATAGTTACAGCCGATGATACCAACTGGCACATCAAGCTCGGATGCCAGTTCCTTTGCCGCCAGATACGCCACCGCAGACCACGCCCCGGCTGTCTGTGGCGATGCAGTCTGCCACTTCGCTTCTTCAAATGCTTTTTCGTACGCTGCATCAACATATGTATTACGTGGCACCTGAAAACAGCGAACGCGGGAACACTCACACGCTTTCAGCTCGTCTGCACCACCCTTAGCGTCTTTCAGCATAAATTCCATATTGGACTGTCCGCCGGCAAGCCAGACCTCACCGTATACCACATCATGCAAAATCAGTTTCTCTGCACCGCTTTGTGCGGTCAGAGAAACGGCTTCTCCTGTGCCAGACGGCGGCAGCACAGCTCGCCAATTCCCATCCGGTAAAACAACGGTTTCAACCCGGATCGCACGTTCCGGCACACAAACTGTAACAACATCTCCGGGCGTACCGATACCAAACAATGCATTGCAGGCATCACGCTGTAAGACCATATGATCCGTAAAGATCGGAGCAAATTGAAACACTTGGGCTCGCATCATAACATCATTTCCTCTTTTCATTAGATATCATTGATACCTCATTATACATGGTTTTGCAGAAGATGTCAAATGAGAACAAAGGCAATCTAAAGACAGACGGGAAAAATTGTGATGTTTCCGGTTTTTCCCTTGACACTTATTCTTCCCGCGTTTATAATGGAATAGACAAAGTCTGCCGAAGAATTTGTAGTGGCTGTCATAGATAATCTCAACCATATTTATGCCGGATATGTGGCGATTGACAACTATTTTATGTATTCCATCAGTGATGACCTGGCAACGTGGTGCACAGAACTTGCAGTTCTTTATGCAGACTGCGATTTTCAAGTGTTTATAATTTGAATTGTTTTATTTACTTTTTTTGAAAGCGAGAACACAAGCATGAAGAAGAATATCTTTCATAATCTTTTTTCGATAGCAACTTTATGTGCTGTTGTTTTCACAAACGTAATTTGGCTGACAGGTTGTGTCATATATGACAGTAAGGATTTAGCAGGATTTGCGAAAGAGCAGCTATATGAAAAGTATGGGGAAGAATTCGAAGTGAAAACCATCATGGATTCCCATCGAACAATTGCGTATCCAGTGAATAATCCTGACCTACTGTTTGAGGTATACAGCTTGATTGAAACACGTGGTGGAGAAGATTATTACATCCATGCACTGGTGGGTGAGCAATATCTACAAATCGTGGAAGAAATATTTGCTGATATTGATTTAGATTTTTATATCGATGTGGATATGGCACCTGTTTTACCAAAAGGAAAAGAAATCACGAACACAGATATCACAATTGAAGAGTATAATGATGAAATGTCAGGGTATAGTACTCAACCAGAAATTGAGCTTTACTTATGTTCCGATTTCTTGGAGCATTACAATGATGAGGAATTATATTCTTATTTCCAAACCGTTGTTTCTGCCACCGATCTCCGCTCTTTAACCGTTTATTTTATACAGACGGAGGATAGGCGTGTTGTGGAAGATTATTTCAGTGAATACCCATCCCTTTCCTGCAATTCGAATCTGATTGGTTATTTGGACGGAAAATACGATCGGGTGGCACAAGGAGCAGAGCAGGGCGTTTGGAATATGAATATGGATGACTTTAACAAAAAAATGGAGGAGATTCGAAAAAATGAGTTATACGGATAAGGAAATTCAGATTTCTACGCAAATTGCATATATGGATATTCCCCAAGAGCGGATTGGTGCGTATGTTGTCAACCATTCTTATTCAGGATTTTGGCAATCTCAAATGATTTTATGATAGCATTTATTGCTTTGGACTGTCAAGCGATAGCAATGGAGAACGCTTGCATGCAGCAACAAAATTCGGTTCGCAACAAGAATCCCCTTGTCTTCTCCAATTTTGCCGCATTTTTCCTTGACAGCACCGTGTACATCGTTTATAATGAAGATACGGCAAAATCTGCCGGTATTGATTTCTGACAAGAACAAGGAGAAAATCGCAATGGATGTTTATCGCATACATATGGGAAAAGCAAAATGCGCCGTAGACCTCGGCGATGGAAGCGAACGCGGCGAATATGTCAATCAGGACTATATTCTCGAAAAACTCGGACGGCCGCATCGCAGCATCAGTCTGATGTACTGTTATTATCCGCTTGATGCGGGATTCCCGGGGCGCGCAAGCGTTGTGCATGCAAGCCCGGATGTGAGCTTTGCATGGGACTTCCCCTATGACGACTATTTTACCTACAAAGGCGGCTTAGAGGGCAACACGGAAGGCGAGCCCTTCAACTACATGCGTGAGATCCGCCAGCATGGACAGGATGTCAATCTCACTCTCACCATCGATCCGCACGTTTCAGACGAGCAGCTTGCCACAATCGGTGATGATCTGCGGCCATTTGGGCGCGTATTCCTGCGCATCAACCACGAGGCAACCGGAAACTGGTTTTCGTTCAACAAGCGCTGTACCTATCAGGAAGTCGCGGACTTCTTCGTGCGCGCAAGCCGCATCATCAAAGAACACGCGCCGAATGTACAAACGGTGATTTGCATCGGCGGCATCGAAGATCTCTCCAAAGAGGAAATGGAGAAGGAGACGGAATTTGCGCAGACCATTCCGGCAGCAGATATCTGGTCAGTGGACAAGTATATGGCGCTGCACTGGGGCTGGCCATATGATGTCGCAGAACGCGGCGGAAATTCCCACAGCCGCGGCACAGTAGACGACACCTATGAAAAGACCAGACGCAGCTTTGAACGTTTCCGTTACTTGAATGGCGGCGTGGCAAAACCGATGACCATGGCAGAATTTAACGCCGATGGCGATGTCACCGGTCCTTATGAACAAGCACAGATGGTCAAAGAATTCTGCGACAGACTTGAGCGTGAACAAGCAGACTGGTTCAGTGCATTTACATTTTATCAGTTCCGCGACCGCGGCAGACTGGGGCTTGAAATCGAAAATCCAAATAATCCGGACACCGGCATTGCACAGCCGGTACTGGAGACCTACAAAGAAATCATCCACCGCGACTGGTTCTCACCGCAGATCACTAAGATGGAAGGCGATGTACAACTTCCGATTACACTGCGCTGGAGCCACTCAGAAGATGCCGAGGGCATTGCGATTCCGCTGCACTTTGACAAAAACCCGACTTTCTGCGAAGCTGTGTTTGAAGAGGACAGCAATCTGATGCTGGAACTCAACGGCAAGTGGTTCTATAAGGCGCCAAAGACTAAGACAGTGGATCTGATGGCGGCGTTCTTCGAAAAGCCGTTGGAAGGTGCGGCAGACCTAACACTAAAGATCTTTGCACCGCCGGCAACCGGTGAAAATGATCTTTCCGTAGAAAATGGACTGTTCCACTATGACACCACGCTCCATGAGCTACCGAAGATCCGTATTCGCTTTGAACCAATAGAGCTTTAAGACGAAACAAGAAAGGCGATCTGTTTATACAATCTGAGCCTCTTGTCCGGTACATGCCGGCAAGGGGCTTTTGTCATATCAATCCGGCAGTTGACAGAATATGCCGATTCATGTTATAATGTGAATACTTTTCTGGGATAAGCTGATAAATCACCACTCATTGCTGCATCAGTTGACAATACAGCAATCTGTCTGGTCAGTTCTCTTTTCCCAAACAGCCGGAAGGCATACGGCTTTCTCTCTGTTCTAATGCTACTATACCTTACAATATCCGGCAGATGCAAAAAGGAGAATATGCTTTATGAAACGAACCTCATACCGCCATTTGCTGGCGATCTTTGCCGCCGCAGTAATGGGACTGTCCTTGGTCGGATGCGGAGAATCCTCCGGAAACGGAATGAAATTTATCGTCGGATTTGATGCGGCATTTCCGCCATATGGCTATCAGGACGAAAGCGGCGAATATGTGGGATATGACCTTGACCTTGCCGCAGAGGTCTGTGAAAGAAACGGCTGGGAACTAGTCAAACAGCCGATCGACTGGAACTCCAAAGATATGGAACTCAATTCCGGCACAATCAGCTGTATCTGGAACGGCTTCACCATAAACGGCAGAGAAGACGACTATGCATGGACAGAACCCTATGTCGATAACTCTCAGGTGATTGTGGTCAAGGAGAACGGCGGTATTGTCACATTTTCAGACCTTGCCGGCAAAGGCGTTGCAGTACAGACTGATTCATCCGCCGAAGCGGCGCTGAATGAAGAAGATAACGCCGATCTCAAAGCATCATTTCGGGAACTGGTCATTGTCTCGGATTATAATAACGCCTTTCTGAATCTGGACTCTGGTGCAGTAGACGCCATTGCTATGGATATTGGCGTTGCAAACTATCAGATCGCATCCCGCGGCGGTGGATATACCATCCTTGAAGAGCATCTTTCCGACGAACAGTACGGTGTGGGATTTGCCAAGGACAATACGGAACTGCGCGATCAGGTGCAATCGACGCTCGACGAAATGCGGGAGGATGGTACATTTGAGGAAATCTCAGAAAAATGGGATCTGGAAAATATCGCGGTACAGGAAACACAAGGAAACCAGAAAATGTCATTTTCTGAAATTTTCCAAGAACTGACCGACAGCATGCTCCGTTCTGTTGTCATATTTGCCCTGACGCTATTATTCTCGATGCCACTGGGGCTTCTGATCTGTCTGGCACGGCTCTATGCATGGAAGCCGGTACAGTGGCTGATGAAGGTCTATATCTCCATCGTGCGCGGTACGCCGCTGATGTTACAACTTCTAGTAATCTATTTCGGAAAATATTTTATCTTTGGACTGCCGCTGACCCCGGAATATCGTTTCTGGGCAGTGATCCTTGCTTTTTCGCTTAATTATGCGGCATACTTTGCAGAGATCTTCCGTAGTGGCATTCAGTCAATCCCGGTAGGACAATATGAAGCGGCAAAGATCCTAGGCTATTCGGCACCTCAGAAATTTTTACGTATCATCACACCACAAATGGTCAAGCGTGTGCTTCCTGCAGTAACCAACGAATCGATCACGCTGGTTAAGGATACCTCCCTTGCCTTCGCCATTTCGTACACCGAACTTTTTACTGAAACCGAACGGATCGCCGCAAGCCAGACCTCGATGCTGCCGTATCTGGTTGCCGCCATCTTTTATTATGTATTCAACTTGTTGGTGGCTGGCGTGATGTCACTGGTAGAAAAGAAAATGAACTATTATAAAATATAAGGAGGTGACGGCTGTGAACTATTTAGAGGTTTCTCATCTGAAAAAGACCTTCGGTAACAACGAAGTACTCAAGGATATTTCTCTGACTGTACATCCGGGTGAGATCGTTTCAATCATCGGTCCCTCCGGATCTGGAAAGTCCACACTACTGCGATGCTGCACATTTTTAGAAACACTTTCATCCGGCAGCATTTCCTACATGGATAAACTTGCAGTTTCTGCCGAGGCGAATCAGAAACCCGTCTATGCCCCCAAGGCAGAGTTTAAGCAGATCCAGCAATTTTTCGGGCTGGTATTTCAAAATTTCAACTTGTTTCCACATTACAGCGTACTGCGAAATATCACAGAACCGCAGCAGCTGATCCTGAAAAAAAGCCGCGAAATGGCGCGAGAGACCGCCATGCACCTACTTCAGAAAGTGGGACTGGACAGCAAGGCAAAATCTTATCCCTGCGAATTGTCCGGCGGCCAGCAACAGCGTGTCGCAATCGTTCGAGCACTTGCTATGAATCCATCGATCCTCTTCTTTGATGAACCGACTTCGGCACTGGATCCAGAGCTGACCAAAGAGATCCTCTCAGTTATCCGTTTACTGGCAGAGGATCATATGACCATGGTAATCGTCACACATGAAATGGACTTTGCAAAGGCTGTTTCCAACCGCGTTATCTTCATGGCAGACGGCTATATCGTGGAAGCCGGCACGCCGCAGGAAGTGTTTGAGCATCCGACACAAGAGCGAACCAAACAGTTCCTGGCAAATTATCAAGCGGAATAAACCCATCCGACGTGGTATGAATCATTATGAAATATTTGCACTGCACTTTGGTTGTGTGTGAATTTTTGTGAAATCGCCGTTTCAATAACTATTGACAAACGGCGTGGAGCATGCTATACTAATAACTGTATAATTTGAATAAAGGCGGTAAGTTCATGGGTATTTTTAGCAAACTGTTCGGCTCCTACAGCTCGCGGGAGTTGGCTCGTATAGAACCGTTAAAAAATAAGGTGTTGGCGCTCGAAGAAGAGTATCGGGCACTTTCGGACGCAGATCTAAAGGAAAAAACGGTAGAATTCCGCGAACGTCTGGAGCTTGGCGAATCACTCGAGTCGATAGAGGCGGAGGCGCTTGCAACTGTTCGTGAGGCAGCAGATCGTGTGCTCGGCAAGCGGCCGTTCCCGGTACAGATCATTGGTGCGATTGTCCTGCATCAGGGACGTATCGCAGAAATGAAGACCGGTGAAGGTAAGACCCTCGTAGCATGTGTTGCTGCATACCTGAATGCATTGCCGGGAAAAGGTGTACATATTGTCACTGTCAACGATTATCTGGCAAAAACACAGTCAGACGAAATGGGAAAAGTTCTACGCTTTCTGGGGCTCACCGTTGGCTGTATTCTCCATGGTCTGACCAATGACCAGCGCCGTGAGGCATATAACTGTGACGTCACCTATGGTACGAACAACGAGCTTGGATTCGACTATCTGCGTGACAACATGGTTATTTATAAAAAGGACAAGGTACAACGAGAACACAACTTCGCAATTGTCGACGAGGTGGACTCGATCCTGATTGACGAGGCAAGAACACCGCTGATTATTTCCGGCAAAGGCGATAAATCTACCGCGCTCTATGGCGTAGTAGATAAGTTCGCCAAAACGCTGTCAGCTGT
The DNA here is from genome assembly GCA_949291125.1 of uncultured Ruminococcus sp. GTDB lineage: Bacteria > Bacillota > Clostridia > Oscillospirales > Ruminococcaceae > Ruminococcus_C. Next base: position 188,954 of record CASEUJ010000016.1, on the reverse strand, counting down.
CACTGTTGTGGAAATGGATGACAAACAGGATCAGGAAGAAGTCAACGAAAACGCCGACTATATTGTCGATGAAAAAGCAAAAACCGCGACCATCACACGGCGAGGCGTAAAAAAGGCAGAGGAATATTTTGCAGTCGAGAACCTCATGGATTCTGACAATATGACGCTATTACACCACATCAACCAAGCGCTCAAGGCAAACGGCGTTATGCGCAAGGACATCGATTATATCGTCGAGGACGGCGAAGTCATCATCATCGACGAATTCACCGGTCGTAAGATGCTCGGCCGCCGCTTTAATGATGGTCTGCATCAGGCAATTGAGGCAAAAGAAGGCGTCAAGGTTGCGCAAGAATCCAAGACACTCGCGACCATTACCTTCCAGAACTATTTCCGCCTATACACTAAGCTGTCCGGTATGACCGGTACGGCAATGACAGAGGAAGATGAATTCCGCGAGATCTATAAGCTCGATGTCATCGCTGTTCCGACCAACCGCCCGATAAAACGTATTGACCACACCGACCTGATCTATCGCACAGAAAAGGGCAAGTATAAGGCAATCATTGAACAGATTGCAGAATGTCATGAAAAAGGGCAGCCAGTTCTGGTCGGCACCATTTCTATCGAAAAGTCTGAGCTGCTCTCGGCAATGCTCAAGCGCAAAGGCATCAAGCACGAAGTCCTGAACGCAAAGTATCACGCTAAGGAAGCAGAGATCGTCGCACAGGCAGGTAAGCTCGGTGCAGTTACTATTGCAACCAACATGGCTGGCCGTGGTACGGATATCATGCTCGGCGGTAACGCAGAGTTCCTTGCAAAGGCAGAGATGCGCAAGCGCAATTATCCGGAAGAGATCATCACAGAGGCGATTGGCTTTGCAGATACCGACGATCAGGAGATCCTCGACGCAAGAGCCGTATATCAGGAACTGTACAAGAAGTTTGGCGAAGAAGTCAAGGAAAAAGCAGTGGCAGTCAAGGAGGCCGGTGGTCTGTATATCCTCGGCACCGAACGCCACGAATCACGTCGTATCGACAATCAGCTTCGTGGTCGTTCCGGTCGTCAAGGTGATGAAGGTGAAAGCCGTTTCTTCCTCTCGGTTGAGGATGATCTGATGCGTATTTTCGCTGGCGACCGGTTGGAAAATATGATGCGTACGCTCAATGTCGATGAGGATACTCCAATTGAAAGTAAAGCACTGACTAAGATCATTGAGTCATCTCAGCGCAAGGTAGAAGGACGTAACTTCAATATCCGTAAGAACGTCCTTAATTACGACGATGTTATGAACACCCAGCGTGAGATTATCTACAAGCAACGTGCACAGGTGCTGGACGGCGAGGATATTCATGACAGCATCATCAAGATGATTGAGGAACTAATCGAGGCAACGGTCAAGCAATATATCAATGAGGAAGAAACAGATCATACCCAGTGGAATCTGGTGGGACTGCGCGATTATTTCCTTGGATGGATCACACAGGAAGATGATCTTGAATACGATGAAAGCGATCTGAATACGCTCACTACAAGCGACATCATTGAAGCGCTGACCGATCGTGCAAAAGAGCTGTATGCAGCAAAGGAAGAAGAATACGGCGAAGAGATCATGCGCGAACTCGAACGCGTTGTTCTGCTGAAGGTTGTCGATACCAAGTGGATGGCACATATCGATGACATGAACGAACTCAAGAAAGGAATCGGTTTGCGCGCTTATGGTCAGCAGAATCCGGTTGTCGAATATCGTTATGAAGGTTTTGAAATGTTTGACGCGATGGTCGACTCAATCCGTGAAGATACCGTCCGCATGCTGCTAACAGTCAAGTTACGTAAAAACGAAGCGCCGCAACGTGAACAAGTTTCTAAGCCGGATGCACCAAATGCTGGCGCAGGCGATGGCAGCTTTGGGACACAGCGCCGCAATCCGAATCGCAATAAAAAATAATCGTGTCATCACACACGCAATGTTACAGGGGATCATGTGCCGAACGCCATGTTCCCCTGTTTTTATGAAAGGAGAAATGGTCGGATGAGACAGACAGGCTATGAGGTCTTTTCGTTTTATTATGACAAACTGACGAAAAACGTCGATTATGCGGCACGAGCAAACTATTTCGACACACTGATCCATACACATTTGCACACACCAGGATGCGTTTTATTGGATCTGGCATGCGGCACAGGAACAATGGCACAAGAAATGGCACGACGCGGCTATGACGTGATCGGCGTAGATTATTCCAGCGGTATGCTCAATCAAGCTATGGACAAAAAATTTGAAAGCGGTCTTGCAATCCAGTATGTTCAACAGGATATGCGAGAACTGGAACTATATGGCACGGTGGATGTGACGCTGTGTACGCTGGATAGTCTGAATCACCTGCCAGATCTTACGGCAATAGAAGAAGTATTCCAACGCGTTGCGGCGGCGACAGAACCAGGCGGACTCTTTCTCTTTGATATGAATACGCTCTTCAAACACCGTCAGCTGCTTGGCAATCAAGTTTATGTCTATGAAACAGATGAAGTCTATTGTGTCTGGGAAAACACACTGCGTGAAGACAGCTGTACCGTCGATCTGACACTCAATTTGTTTGAAGTTTGTCCAGACGGACGCTATCGGCGTAAAGTTGAACAGATTACCGAACGTGCCTATGCGCCAGAACAGATTCAGATAGCACTTAAACGCGCTGGTTTTTCGGTGATCGGCATTTACCACGCCGACACCACAGAACCGCTGCATCCGAACAGCCCACGTATGGTCGTTGCAGCACAAAAAATACGACAGAAATGAGATCAAATAAAGTGACGGTAAGCGCTGTTTTTTATGAAGATCCATATATAAAACGCAAATGAGATCGACACATTGTAAAAAGCACTGTCTGTATCCCAAAGCATTCAAGCAAAATGCTATCGGTACAGACAGTGCTTTTTCTTTTACAATCCATATCAGAGCGTTATATGCAATACCACCATGAGAATCACACCCGGTACACCTAAAATCGTGGACTGCACCAGATGTAGCACATTCAGTGCCGGTGTATACCCAAACAAAGCGCCGCCATAATGCACCAGAAGTAACGCCAAAATGCCGCTGAATGCGCCGAACAAAAATGATCGTATGGTATGCCTGCGCCGCAAATAGTATACCAACATGATCAGTCCTAAGATTCCCCAGATCATCCAAAAAACGCTTTGTTGCATCATGATATGTTCTCCTTTTGTTTTTAGAGCAATGCCGCTGTGCGTCAGATCTACTCTTTACACATAAACTTTGTCAAATTTTTCGCCAGATAAAGCAAAAACGAAATGAACACCTTGAAAAGCACTTTGTGTATTTTTTGAGCACTCATACGAGTACAAGTATGACGGAAAATCTGAAAGCAGATGACATGCAAAGCCGACAGGCGAGAATTGTGCAGTGCTGCCTTAGGTCAGCAAATATGCCAGTGCCATGAGCAGTTTTTTGTCGCATCCCTGTGCCCTGCCATCTTTATAGATCATCACCATCAGTGCCAGAATCAACATAGTGTCGCCGTCGATTCCTGACAACAACGACGCAGGGCCTCTGGACAACAACCCGCTGAGCAGCGGAACATTCCTGTTTTGCTGAGAATGAGAACCAGAATGTGGTGTGAACTGCTGCGATTCCGACATAAATGGCGCTTTTCTCTGTGGCGGCGGTACCGGATGCCATTGATGCATCTCGTCTGGTGAATCGGCATGATGTTCTTGTGAACGCATCGGACACTGTAAGGAAGATGAAGACGTCAGATGTGCATGCTGCTGCATTTCTCTGGCGCGCCGCATCGCCTCTTGCCGCATTGCATTTTGCTCCTGCTGGGAATACTGTGCCATCCGCTCACCTCCATCCGATCTCTTGTACGATCATAAGAGATCTTGCAACAGCCCGTTTTCTTTCAACGCAATGAATACGGCATATAATTTTAACAGTTTTACCGCCTGATCCACTTTTTTCTGCCGTGCCTGTTGGAGATGTGGACGCAGCGCCAACAATAGCTTTGTATCCTCGTCTGCATTCTGCATACTTCCCATCAATTCCTGGATTTTCAGCAACATGCCAAAGTCAAAGCTGCCCGACTCCCCAGATGGTTCCGCACTCTCATCCGGCTGCTGCACTGTATGTTCCGATGCATCAGATGCTTCGCCGTCACTGTGCTGAAACATCTGCGCCAGTTCTTGTAATTGGCGCAGGCTTTCCGGATCAGACAGGATCTCACCCATTTCCTTCATCATATCTTCCATCTTACCTGCACCTCCTGTTTGCGTACATATCCGTCATGTATCGGACGGCGCACCGTCCGTGCCCGCCTTACGGCTTTTTGCCTGAGAGTTTCTGATAGAGCGCTTTTGCCTGCGGCGAACTGATCATCTTCTCCATCATCTTCGGATTCTGCAAAACCTTTTGCAGCATTGCTGAATCTTTCTGGCTCATATTCCGAAGAATGTTATCATATTTTCCCGATTCCAGCTCTGTTTTCAGCTGCTGCGGTGCTACGCCAAGCTTTTTGCCTGCTGCATCCAACAACTGATCCACCTGTTTCGGATCTAATTTCTGCCGATCCATTTCATGCACTCCTTTCCGGCACGATATCGAATGCCAACTACTGGGAGATTATTTTACCGAACAACACAGCATATCTCACAGGAATTCTCAAAAAGATGTTGTCATGCATCCGAAATTGTGTTATAATGAACTATAATATAATTGTTACAAAGCTGCACACAGGAGGTTCTTATGCGCATTATCGTCATCTCAGACACCCACCAGAACTATTTGAATCTCAAGGAAATCATTTCACAGCATCTGGACGCCGATCTGTTTCTCCACCTCGGCGACGGAGAAAGTGAATGCACATTGCTCCTAATGCAATTCCCGGAGATCACCGATCGCTTTCACAATGTCAAGGGGAACTGTGACTTTGAATCTCTGCCGCTGGAGCTCTCTCTTGATCTCATGCCTGGCCATCGGCTTTTTGCGACACATGGGCATCGCTATGGCGTCAAGTCTAGTCTTACCCCGCTCATCCGGGCAGCACGAGAAGATGGCTGTGATATTGCACTATACGGACACACCCACCAGTCGAAAAGCGTCTATGAAGACGGCGTATATGTGCTCAATCCCGGTAGTGCATCCTGCCCACGTGACGGAAATCCCCCGTCTTACGGCATCGTCGACGTCACAACTGCCGGCGTCATTACCAATGTGGTCTTTATATAGATCCCTTCTGCGTCCGGAAATGCCTGTGTCTGAAACTCGTTGCACAACACCTGTGCCAATACCAGTATATGCAGACAGCGCAAAAAATTTCCTGCACAGAAAAAAATCTCTCTGCACAAAAGCCGCAGATAAACCAAAAAGGAGTATCGCTCATGAAACAAATATCCCTTCGCCAGCCGCTTTGGACGGATGAACGCCGCCGATGTCTTGTTGTATTCCTGCTCGGCTTTGTCATTTTGCTTGTCACCGTCATCCCGGTGATGATCGCCGATGGTGGCTATTTCATCTACTACGGAGACTATAACTCCCAACAGATCCCATTTTACTCACTGGCGAACGATGCGGTGCGCAGCGGCAGCTTCGGCTGGAACTGGTATACCGATCTCGGTGCAAATTTCATTGGCTCTTATTCCTTCTACCTTCTTGGCAGTCCTTTTTTCTGGCTCTCGACCATTCTGCCTCGCGGACTTGTAACACTCTCGATGCCGATCCTGCTGTGTCTCAAACATGGCATTGCGGCATTGACCGCTTATATGTACATCCGCCGCTTTGTGCGCAATCCGGGTGCAGCTATGATTGGCGGCCTGCTCTACGCTTACTCCGGCTTTCAGCTGTTCAATCTCTTCTTCAACCACTTCCAGGATGTTACGGCCTTCTTCCCACTGATGCTGATTGCTATGGAAGAACTTGTCAACGAAAACCGTCGCGGTGTATTTGCGCTATCCGTTGCGCTAATGGCAACGATCAACTACTTTTTCTTCACCGGTCAGGTCGTCTTTTTGGTGCTGTACTTTATCCTGCGCTGTCCGGCAAAGGATTTCCACGCATCCGTAAAAAAGTTTTTCCTGATCCTGCTCGAAGCTGTAATCGGCGTAATGATTGCCTGCGTCATCCTGCTGCCATCGGCTCTTGCAATTCTGGCAAATACACGCGTTTCCGAGCGGCTATATGGCATGGACATGATCGCGTACAACGATCGTACCCGGATCTGGCGCATTCTATATAGTCTCTTCATGATTCCGGATGTTCCGGCGCGGCCGAATCTTTTCTCCTCGAACAATGCAAAATGGGCATCCATCGGCGGCTATCTCCCCATGTTCTCCATGGCAGGTGTTATTGCCTTTTTGAAACACCGTACCGGTCACTGGGCAAAACGACTGACAATCGCCTGCGCAGTATGTGCATGTGTCCCGATCCTCAACAGTGCATTCTATACATTTAATGGCTCATACTATGCACGTTGGTTCTACATGCCGATTCTGATTCTTGCCATGATGACGGCATATGCGCTCGATAACCGCAAGATCAGCTGGAAATTCGGCTTTGGATTCAGCTTTACACTGATGGCGGCATTTGGCGTGATCTCAGTCTTGCCGGTACTTGAAAATGGCAAACCGAAATGGTTTTCGTTTTCGGAGTATCCATGGCACTTCTACCTTGTATTGACAGTGTGTGCGCTGTCACTGGGACTAGCAGTTTACCTGCTCCGCCGCCGAAAAAAAGAAAAGCCATTTCTGCGGCTCACCCTTATCTGTACCACCTGTGTCAGCATTGCCTGTACGATGTCGGTGGTCTACTTTGGTGCATTTGAGCCATCGCGTGCACGCGAATTTGTAGATAAAGCGATTGACACCGAAGATGAAATCTCTGTTTCGGTTTCTGAGGACAGCTTTTTCCGCGTGGATATTTCGGAAAGCTGCGATAACTATCCGATGCTCTGGCAACTTCCATCCATGCGTACATTCCACAGTGTAGTACCGACATCGATCATGGAATTCTATAATAGCCTTGGCATAACCCGTGATGTGGCATCGCGTGTGGATCTGAGCCACTATGCCCTGCGCGGTCTGCTTTCGGTACAATATTATTTTGACGAAGCCGATGCGCCGCTTGCAGATGAAACGGAAACACAGCCACAGATCAGCCTGCCAGGATTTGAATACGAAACCACGGAAAACGGCTTCCATCGTTTTCGCAACACCAGTTTTATCCCCATGGGCTTTACCTTTGAAAAATATATCTCACGAGAAGATTGGGATATCATACCGGAAAGTCGGCGCTCTACCGTGCTAATTCGCGCACTGGTGTTGGACGAAAAACAGATCAAATCTTATGGCGATCTCATGCAACCGCTTGAAAAAGATGAGACAGAAATTACACAGACTGCCTATCTAAGCGAGTGTGCAGCACGTGCCAGAACTGCCTGCAACAGCTTTGTCTATGACTCTGACGGCTTTACAGCGACGACTACGCTCAATGCACCGAATCTAGTCTTTTTCAGCGTGCCGTATGATGAGGGTTGGAGCGCCACCGTCAATGGCGAACCGGTCGAGATCGAAAAAGTTGATGTCGGTTTTATGGCAGTACCAGTAGATGCTGGTGACAGCGAGATCATCTTTACCTACGAAACGCCGGGTCTGCGCATTGGCGGTTATCTAACAATCGGCGGTATTGTGCTGCTGATCGGATACCTGATTATCTGCCGGATTATTGGTGTACGAACCAGCAAAGAAAAGGTATGCTGTGTGGATTATGACATATCTGCCGCGCCGCCACAAAACGAAAATGAAAAAACACCAAAAGATCCGGCGTAATTTATGATTTATGGGAGGAATTTCTGATGCACTTACAGGAAAAAACAATCACAAGCGAAACCGTTCATCAAGGGAAAATCTTTTATATCACAAGAGACACTGCCGAACTGGAAGATGGCAGACAGGTCCAGCGTGATGTGGTACACCATTCCGGCGGCGTGTGCGTCGTACCGCTTACAACAGAAAACACCGTTCTGATGGTGAAACAGTTCCGATATCCGATGCAGCAGGTGACGCTAGAGATCCCTGCCGGAAAGATCGAACCCGGCGAGGATCCGGCACAGTGTGGTATCCGTGAACTACGGGAAGAGGCCGGCCGCACCTGCGGCAAATATACCAGCCTTGGGACGCTCTTCCCCACACCGGCATATGATACAGAAGTCATTCACATGTATCTGGCACAGGAACTTTCTGCACCGCAGCAGCAGGATCTCGACGACGGCGAATTTCTCGATATAACAGAACTACCGCTTGAAGAAGTAATACAGATGGTTATGCGCGGTGAGATTCCGGATGCCAAAACCCAGATCGCACTACTCAAAACATATCTTCTGGTGCAGCAAAGCAAAAACTGATCTTAAAAAGCAACAATAAAAAGCGCAAAAAAAAGCCGCCTTCGAAAGAAGCGGCAAATATCAGAATTTCAGATTTATCTTTTTATTATATCATGCCAATTTTTATTATGTCCCTCAAATATTTGTCGTTTCTTCTATCGCATGACCTTGCGATTCGGATTCCGCCTCGGCTTCGGCCACGATCAAATATTGCTGATATGTCTCCAGAATCTGCTCTTCTAACAGATTTCTTGCAGCGGCAGAGATCGGATGAACAATATCGCGAAATACACCGTTTTCATCTTTGCGGCTCGGCATCGCCACAAACAGTCGCTCATCCCCCTGCACAACCTTGATGTCATGTACCGCAAGCATGTTGTCAATGGTCACAGAAACAACCGCACGAAGCCGCCCTTCTGTGATGATCCTTCTGATTTTGATATCTGTGATTTCCATAAGATGACCTCCTCCGTTTTTTCGCGACAGCTTCTCTGATTCTTCCATATCCAAGTGCCGTCCGCGAAAACGTCGTTTTGAATCCACAGCTGAAATCTAAAATAACTTTATTATTTTAAGTGTGCTAAGATTTCAATTGTGCTATCTATAAGTATACACCATATTTTTGAAAATTGCAATAAAGAAAAAGGTGATTTTTTTGAACAATGACATTTTAAGTGAAAAAAAGCATATTCATATGATCGGCATCGGCGGCAGCGGTATGTATCCGTTAGCACAGATTCTCCATGCAAAGGGATATTATCTCACCGGTTCCGATAACAACGAAACCGAAACACTGCAAGCGGTACGGGATATGGGCATTCCAGTTTTTCTGGGACAGCGCGCAGAAAACATCGAAGGTGCCGACCTAATCGTCCACACAGCGGCAATCATGGCAGACAATCCTGAGCTTATCGCCGCGAAAAACAGCGGTGTGCCAGTGTTAGAGCGCAGCGAATTACTAGGAATCGTTACCAGCTGGTATGACAACGCCATCTGTGTCGCCGGTACCCACGGTAAAACCACAGCCACCTCCATGGTAACACAGATTCTCTACGATGCCGGCGTGGATCTTTCCGCTTTTATCGGCGGCAAACTGCCATGTATTCACGGCAGCGGCAAGAGCGGCTCCAGCGACATTATGACGTGTGAGGCATGTGAATTCGTGGACACCTTCTTAAAACTCTATCCGGATATTGCAGTATTGCTTAACATCGACGCCGACCACCTAGACTATTTCGGCACAGTGGAAAACATCATCAAGTCCTTCCACAAATTTGCCGAACTTACCACCAAAGCCATTATTTACAACGGCAGCGATCCCAACACCTGCAAGGCGGTAGCAGACATCATTGGAAAGGAACGAATCTCCTTTGGTATCACGCCCGACTGCGACTATTTCCCTACAGAAATTCGCCATGTCTCCGGCCTGGAAACGCACTTCCACCTGATGCACAAGGGCGAAGATCTCGGCGAGATTGTCCTGCACGTAGCAGGAGCGCATAATGTCCTCAACGCCACAGCGGCTGCAGCTGCGGCAATGTATGTGGGCGTTTCCTTTGCAGATGTTGCAAAGGGTCTGGCAAACTTCCACGGCGCTGGCAGACGCTTTGAGAAAAAGGGCGAGGTAAATGGGATTACGCTAGTAGACGACTACGCCCATCATCCAACGGAACTTGCTGCAACTCTGAAGGCAGCAATGGATATGCCCTTCCGAGAAGTGTGGGCGGTATTCCAGCCGTTTACCTTCTCACGGACAGCAATGCTTCTTGATGATTTTGCAAAAGCACTGTCCATCCCGGATCATGCAGTTCTAACAGACATTATGGGATCACGGGAGAAAAACACCTACAGCATTTTCACCCGCCAGCTAGGCGAAAAAATTCCCGGTGCTGTGTGGTTCCCACAGGACGAGTCCAATCCAGAAACAACAGATGAACGCAAATATCACAATTTCGATCAAGTGGTGCAATATGTCTGCGACCATGCAAAACCAGGCGATCTGGTAATCACACTGGGCTGCGGCGATATCAATAAGGTAAATAAGCTGATTCTGGAAGAACTGGAGCGGCGTAATCACGACTAATCTCTCTTCCCTTAAAAATTTGCAAAAAAGCCCTTTTCAAGCGGCGAAAAATGTTGTATAATAAGTGATGTCATCCGAAAAACGGCTGCGCCGTGTCAGTGGGCACGCTGCACCGAATATCCAGAACCCAGAAAGGATCATTTTCCATGTCCAATAAAGTCAAAGTGGTGATCTGCGGCAAAGACTTTACGCTTCAGACCGCAGAATCTTCTAATTATGTATTCGGGCTAGCACGCACGCTGGAATCCCGGATCACAGAAATCACAGATTCCAATAGCAGTGCTTCGCCGTTTACGGCTGCGATCATGGTCGGACTTGCGACCCTTGATGACCTCAATAAGGCAAATGCCAAGCTGGACGCCCTGCGGGATCAGTCCAAAGAGTATGTCGATGAAGCCGGAAAAACGCGGCTGGAACGGGATGCAGCGCTGCAAGAAGTTGAGGCAATGCGTTCAAAAGTAGCTATGCTGGAGCGCGAACTGCGTGAAAAAAATGCCAAATGACACATCCAGAAATTTTAGCACCTGCCGGCTCTATGGAATCGCTGACGGCAGCACTGCGATGCGGTGCAGATGCAGTCTATGGCGGTGGAAAGCTTTTCTCTGCACGACATAGCGCAGAGAATTTCGATTCCGATCAGCTGAAACAGGCGGTTCGTCTTTGCCATTTATATGGCGCAAAGTTTTATCTGACCGTCAATACCATGGTCTTCGATCCGGAGTTTCCAGCACTGGAACAGCTAATTCGCGAAGCCGTTTTATGTGGTGTGGATGCATTTCTAGTGCAGGATTTCGGCGTTCTGGCGCTGATCCAACAGATTGCGCCCAAAACGCCGATCCATGCTTCTACACAAATGACGATTCACACGCCAGAAGGCGCACGCTGGACAAAAGAGCACGGTATTTGCCGCGTGGTCGTATCCCGGGAACTCTCTCGAGAAGAGATCGCCGCCATTTGTCAATCCGGCATCGAAGTAGAGCAATTTGTCCACGGTGCACTTTGCATGAGCGTTTCGGGACAGTGCGGACTCTCGGCGGTGATCGGCTCACGCAGTGCAAACCGCGGTCGATGTGCGCAGGCTTGCCGTCTGCCCTTCTCTGCAGCCGGCAATTCGACATATTGTGCGCTGTCACTGAAGGATCTATGTCTGGTGCCCTATGTCCGCCAAATGAAACAGGATGGCGTGGCGTCCCTCAAAATTGAGGGCAGGTGTAAGCGCCCGGAATATGTGGCAGCAGCCGTGACCGCGCTGGTGCAGGCACGAAACGATAAAGAGCCGGACTTGGAAACACTGCGCGCAGTCTTTTCACGCAGTGGCTTTACCGATGGCTATTACACCGGAAAACGCCGGGAGATGTTTGGCACGCGTCAGAAGGAAGATGTTATGCGCGCCAAAACGGTACTGCCGGAGCTGGCACAGCGCTATCAAAAGCCACACAGCATCATACCACTGACCATGCGCGCTACGGTACAAGCAGGCCAGCCCGCGATGCTGACGGTGACCGACCAAAGCGGCAATACTGTTACCGTTTCCGGTGATGTTCCCCAGCCGGCGAAGACACGTCCCACCGATGCGGAACAACTGACTCGTCAACTGGGTAAGCTTGGTGGAACGATCTACACACTTCATGCGCTGACCGCCCAGTGCGACGGCGTCAGCATGCTGCCGACATCCGCCCTCAACGCCCTGCGCCGAAATTGCGTCCAAGCGATGGATGCCCTGCGGATCCAGCAACACACACCGTACCAAACTCTGTGTCCTGCCCTTCCATTACCAGAAGTGGATGCGAATGTAACCGCGCCGAAATTTCACATGCTGTTAAACCAGTGGAACAAGGTAGCATCTATACTCGCGAAAAAGACCGAAATGGCGGCGATCTGGCTGCCGGCATTTGTAGCGGCGTCTGTACCGGATGAAATGCGTGATCGCGTTCGTTTGACACTTCCACGTTTTTGTGCAGATGAAGATCTGATCCGAAATGCACTAAAAGCGGCAAAGGCACTTGGCTTTACGGGTCTAGTTTGTGAAAATGCAGCACATATCCGGCTCGGCAAGACCTATGGCTTTTCGCTTTATGGCGGCATGGGGCTCAACGCCGCAAACAGCCGCTGTCTGCATTTTTTGCGGCAGGAGGGCGTACAGGATGTCTTGCTCTCGCCGGAATTGACCACGGCGCAGACAAAGGCCTGTGCCGGACTGCCGATCGGACTGTATGTCTATGGCAATCAACCGGTTATGACCATGCGAAACTGTCCCATCCGGGAAGAAGTAAGCTGTAGGAGCTGTCGACACCAGCTTCGTGACCGAACCGGCAGAATATTCCCCGTATACTGTGACAAAACCTGCGGCACGGTAACGATGTACAATGCGCTTACAACATGGATGTCAGACAAGCTCGATACGCTCACACATGCAGCGTACTGGCTCCTTGATTTTTCCATCTGTCCTGATCCACTTTCTTGCTATGATGCATTTGTGCATCGCCTTCCGTCCAGTACCCCCATCACCCGTGGACTATTTCAACGTGGTGTAGAATAAATGAGGAGGAATTGTATGACCCTATCCATCAAACGGCTTCGATCGGAAGCAAAACTGCCGGTCTGTGCCACACCCGACAGCGCTGGATATGATCTCTATGCATGCCTGGAAGCACCATTGGAGATCAAACCCGGTGAGATCCGGAAGGTTCCAACCGGCATTGCCATGGCACCCGATCGCCGCGATGTGGCAATGTATATCTTCGCACGCTCTGGGTTAGCGTCAAAATACGGAATCACCCTTGCCAACAGCGTTGGGCTAGTCGATAGTGACTATCGCGGCGAGATCCTTGTGCCGTTGATCAATCTCGGCACGGTGCCGTTTATTGTAGAACCGGGAACTCGTATTGCCCAGCTTGTGATGATGCCTGTTCTTAAGCCGCAGCTGATCGAAACTGAAACACTCGATGAAACCATTCGCGGTACCGGTGGTTTTGGTGCAAGTGGTCTGACCTGACCTACATCATTGCATAGAAAGGAGAAGTGCGCTCTTTCCGAGAGAACGTTACATACATGCTCATGAAAAAAGTATTGACTTATATCGCTTCTATTGTCGTCGCGCTTGTGCTTGGCGGTGTGATTGGCAATCTTTGCAACGACATTGACTCGCTACACTGGCTTAATTATACACTGCCACTGCATATTAAGGCTCATGAATGGAACATATATATTGCCGACCTCACATTTGGAATCGACTCAAAATTCAATATTGCACAGCTGATCCTCACGATCATTGCGATATTTACAGCACCAAAAATTGCGGCTATGTTCCAGAAATAGTAATATGCCAGAGGATTGCGTATTCTATGCGGATTTGTATAATATGCTGTGATTCTCAGCAATCACTTTGATGCATTTTAACAAAAAGACAGAATTTTTGCTTTGCGCAAAATTCCCGAAAAAATGATTGCCACACATCTAAAATCGTGGTATAATGGAATAGTAGGAAAAATGAATTGCATCGACATACAAAATGCGTGAATAACGGCAATGCTACATACTCCGGCTCTGCACCGTCTGATTTGCATTCCCATTCTGATTTTATCTTTCTCTGAACTGCTCCTGCCAGATCTATGCGCAGGGGCTTCCCAATTTTATTTATTCTGATTCGTCATGCCAAAGGAGCGCCACACATGTTTACAAAAGATATCGGCATTGATCTTGGAACAGCAAACACCCTTGTCTATCTGCGTGGCAAAGGGATTATTATACGAGAGCCGTCGGTCGTGGCGGTCAATACGCATACTGACCGTGCCAAATACGTCGGAAAAGAAGCCAAGGAAGTTATTGGTCGCACGCCCGGTTCGATCGTTGCAGTGCGTCCTCTGAAAGACGGCGTTATTGCGGACTTTGATACGACGACGATCTTATTGCAGGAATTTATTCGCAAAGCGCTGCGTGGCAAAATGTTTGCACGTGCACGCGTCATCATCTGTATCCCCTCCGGCGTTACGGCGGTAGAACGACGTGCAGTACGCGATGCCGCAGATCAGGCTGGGGCAAAGCCGGTATTGATCGTCGAAGAACCTATGGCGGCGGCAATTGGTGCAGGACTCCCGACGACAGAACCGACGGGCTGTATGGTCGTGGATATCGGCGGCGGCACAAGCGAAGTAGCAGTCATCTCCTTGGGAGGCATTGTTTGCTCCAAGAGCATCCGCTGTGCCGGTGATGAATTTGATGCTGCCATCATCAACTATATCAAAAAGCGCTATAACCTTTTGATCGGCGAACGCACCGCCGAAACCATCAAGATCCAGATCGGTTCGGCATATCCGGTCGACCGCGACGAAGTCATGCAGATCAAAGGACGCAATCTCATGAGCGGATTACCGGAAAATATCAATATTTCTTCCAATGAAGTCCGCGAAGCACTCGCTGAGCCGCTCTCCCGGATTGTGGATGCAGTACGCTATACCTTAGAACAGACGCCGCCGGAACTGGCGGCAGACATCATCGACCATGGCATCACGCTGACCGGCGGCGGCGCACTTCTGCTCGGACTTGATCAGCTGATCCATAAAGAAACCGGTATGCCCGTTTACATTGCAGAATATCCGCTCGATTGTGTGGCTGAAGGCACCGGAAAGATCCTCGAAAACTTAGAAAAATACCGCGACGCACTTTCGGATGAATCGAAATTTGCCTGAGTTGATTCGTCGCGCGCAATATGACAGGAGGAAAAGCGGATGGGTGGTTTTTTCCGCAGTAAAAAATTTCGGATTATACTATGTGTCATCGCTTTGCTGATCGGCATTATGCTCTATTCCGTTACGCAAAACGGCTATACGCTTCCAACGACCGGTTTTATCGGGCGTGTACTCAATCCGATCCGATTGGTATCCAACCGGATCTCAGATGGCGTGGAACACACCTTAGAGCTGTTCACGCAGGCGAAGGATACTCAACAGGAAAATATCGAACTGCGTCAACAGGTGGCAGGACTAGAAAAACAGCTGGTAGATTATCAGAATACACAAGACGAACTTGCAGAACTGCAAAAATTCATGGGTGTCAAGGAGGAACACGAAAACGACACGTTCTCAAATCCGTGTACGATCATTGGCTATGTAGAAAATGACCCATTTCATGGGTTTTATATCGATAAAGGCAGCGAAGATGGTCTATCGGTTTATGACCCGGTGGTAACTTCAGAAGGGCTTGTCGGCATTATTTCCGAAATTTCCGAAACCTATGCCACAGTCGAAACGCTCTGTTCCCCAAATCTTTCTGTCAGCGTCATGGCTTCCGGTAAAAATGAATCCGGCATCGTCGAAGGAGATGTAACCTTGACGGCAGACTATCAGTGCCGCATGATCTATCTCGATAGAGAAACCACACTGACACCTGGCGATTTACTTGTGACCTCGAATTCTGTCGGAATCTTTCCACAGGGCTATCTGATCGGCTCGATCGTTTCAATTGAACCAATGGAAAGTGGGCTGAGCTATAGCGCTATCATTGAACCAGCAGTCGATCTTGAAAATCTATCCAGTGTCATTGTCGTGACTGATTTTGCCGGAAAGGAGCAGCAGAATGCGGCAGAATAGAAGAACGCTTCTTCCTTCCAAAAAGAAAAAACGCACTCGCCTGCATAATGCTATTCGCTGGGGACTGTATCTGCTGATGATTCTGATCGCTTTTCTGATCTCTAACACCGGCGACTACACCAAGCCGCTGCTGTTGATCCCGATCGCACTGAGCATTGCATCTGTATCCGGCTCTTATGTTTCCGGCACAGTCGGCATCATCTGCGGCTTTTTGATGGATATTTCCAGTGGTACATTGCTCGGCTATCATGCGATTGCAATGTTTTTGTTTTGTCTGGCGGTTTCAACGCTGTACGATCGTCTGATGCAGCAGCGATTTTTGAATCTAGTGTTCTTCACCGCCATTGCTGCATTCCTGATCACAGGCATGGATTTTATCTTTTGCTATGCCATTTGGGGTTATGAAAATGTTTCGTATCTCTATATCCACTATTCACTGCCATGCGTGTTATACACCACAATCAGCGGTGGAGTCTTGTATCCTATCTTCTCGCTCATCCGCCGCCATCTGCTTCCACGCCGCAAACGCACTGTGGAAAAAACAGTAAAGCCGATGGAAGAATGAACGGAGATTTCATCCGACGTTCAGCCTCCCGACGGAGGCTGAATCTGTCATAACCCCACGTGTGCGATATTGCCCTTGTTTTTGCTTTGTCAAAGGAGTTTTTTCTATGAAACGAACGGCTTCAAGTTATGTCAAACTGACTCTTGCCAGTACGCTGGTTCTGGCATCATGCTGTCTGTGTGCCTGGAGGTTGCTGAAGATCCAGGTAGTGGAAAGTGAAACCTATGCCAAACAAAATATTTCCACACAGACCTATACTCAAACCATCAGTGCCACTCGCGGTGAGATTGTGGATGCACAGGGAAATCCTATTATCGAAAACAAGGTCGGCTATAATGTGATCATCGAACCGGATACATTTCCGGAAGACTACGCCGATGGAAACGCAGTACTGCTTTCAATTGTGCAAATCCTTGACGAATACAATACACCGTGGAGCACTTCCCTGCCGATTTCGGAAACGACACCATACACCTTTACCGACGATGCAGATGCTGTGGAAAAACTCAAAGAGAACCTCAACCTCAATGTCTATGCCACGGCAGAAAATTGCATCGATAAGCTGCTTGAAGACTATGACATTGATCCGTCCTATTCTCAAGAACAACAGCGCCTTCTTGCCGGTATCCGCTATGAAATGCAGCTGTGTTCTTTTTCGCTGAGCAATCGTTTCACGCTGACGGAAGATATCCCTTTGGAAACTGTTATGGCGCTAAAAGAACGTGCGGTCACGATGCCAGGACTTGATATTGCCGAAGAACCAATTCGTTCGGTGGCACAAGGCGATGTGATCCCACATGAGATCGGCACAGTCGGACCGATCTATGCCGAAGAATATGAGTCACTGAAAGAACAGGGCTATGCACTGGACGACATCGTTGGAAAAAATGGGATTGAGCGTGCAATGGATCTCACCTTGCGCGGCACAGACGGCATCCGAGAAATCACAGTGGAAAACGGCGAGATCACTTCATCTGAGATCACAACACCTGTAGAAAATGGTCACACAATACAGCTCACTGTCAACAGCAACTTCCAGCGAGAATTACAGGCGATCCTCGAAAACTTTATCGCTGGTTTTGATAGCCTTCGCAACTCCAACACAGAAGAACTCGGCCTTGGCGAGATCTCTTGCGGTGCACTTGTGGTACTGGATGCCAAAGACGGCGGCGTTCTGGGAATGGCAACAGCACCGACCTATGATCTAAGCGAATATAAGACCAACTATGACATACTCATCAGTGCGGACAATCAGCCGCTTTTCAACCGCGCTACAGATGGCACCTATCGTCCTGGTTCCACTTTCAAAACAATTACCGCAGTGGCAGGCCTTAACGAGGGAATTGTCAATCGCTATTCCACATTCTACTGCGGTCATACCTACCATTTCCGCGATCACGACTATAACTGTACCGGCTATCATGGGGAAATTTCCATTCTCCGGGCATTACAGGTATCCTGTAATATTTATTTCTATCAGCTCTCTGAACAGCTGACCATTGACCGTATCTCCGACTATGCCACACGCTTCGGACTCGGGCAGTCTACCGGATTGGAAACTGGCGATGCCGAGGGTCATCTCTCGAATCAAGAAACCTTTGCGGAACTCGGTGTAGACTGGACGGTCGGTCAGGTGTTGCAAAGTGCGATTGGACAAGGCGAATGGGCCGTTACGCCTCTCCAGATGGCAAATGTGGCATGTACGATTGCAAATAACGGTACGCGCTATGAAACCCACCTTGTCGACAGCATCTGGGACTATAACTACACGGAATGTCTGGAAGAGTATGAGCCCGTTGCGGCAGAGCAGATCACACCGCTCGACAGCGATGTATTCCAAGCTGTGGAGGATGGTATGATTGCGGCTTCGACAAATAACTTTCCCTCTGCTTATGCCCTTACGGACCTCGGCTTTTCTGTTGCAGTCAAAACCGGTACGCCGCAGAACAACAGCCGCGTACAAGACTCCTTCTTCATCGGCTATGCGCCGGCGGAAGATCCGGAGATCGCTTTTGCCGGCGTGATCGAAGGCGGTGAATATGCAAAATACATGATCCGTTCGATCATTCAGGCATATTACCAATGTGTCAAGGAAGAAAATGTGACTATAGATAACTACGGCAGTCATTCCGCATCCACTACCACCACAACGCCTAATGCCGCCGGAAATTCGGCCACCGGTTCATCTCAGACAACTACCACAACCTCTACCGCTGCAGACAATATGGCATAAGTTTATATGATTCGTCAAGTTGCATAAATCACAACACTGTCATCACCATATATTTCACAATTTTACTGCGAAACCGCATAAAAACTTTGACAAATCCCGAATTTGTGCTATAATAAAAGAGAAACAAGATGGTTTCGAAAATCAGACAAATAATGCACCTAAGACATACAACGATCCTAATACAACTCGATATAGAAAGGACTGGTTGTTTCCTATGACAATTGCACTGATCGCCCATGACGCCAAAAAAGAACTGATGATTCAATTTTGTATCGCATACTGCGGTATTTTATCCAGACATACACTTTGTGCTACAGGTACGACCGGAAAGCAAGTGGCAGAAGCCACTGGACTGCGGATCCAGCGGTATCTGAGCGGATCTCAGGGCGGGGATCAACAAATTGCGGCACGCATCTCCTGTAACGAGATCGATGTATTGCTGTTTTTCCGCGATCCGATCAATCGTAAATCTTCAGAGCCAAACGAAATGAATCTGCTGCGGCTTTGTGACGTACACAACGTACCGGTCGCGACAAATATTGCGACTGCAGAGGCCTTGATCATGGCGCTTGAACGCGGCGATCTTGATTGGCGTGAGATCGGAAATCCGACGATCTGACACGCTGAGCCATACATGCAGATTGTGGCGTCGAAGGTATTAAGAACTCAACACGATCTGACGCGGCAATGCTGCAAGGCAAGGGACAAGCTGGATTGCGCCATGTCCGTTTGTTCTGTTTTGCTGTCCCCTTTTTCGAAAGGGGAAATTTTTTGCAGTCCCAATGGTAATTGATATATTTTTCTATAGTAGGAGGTTTTGACGCGATGGCGATCAAAATAACACGCCCACAGGGAACAGAAGATATCACCCCGAAACAAATTTACAAATGGCATACCGTAGAACAGATTGCGCGTGAAACAGCGGAGAGCTTCGGTTTTCACGAAATCCGCATCCCAACGTTTGAGCAGACAGACTTGTTCCTGCGTTCCGTCGGAGAAACAACAGACGTAGTACAAAAGGAAATGTACACCGTAAAGGCAAAGGAAACAGAGTTCACTCTGCGCCCAGAGGGTACTGCTGGCACGATCCGCGCCATGCTGCAAAACGGCATGCTCAATGATGCGCTGCCGCAAAAAGTGTTCTACATCCTCTCCTGCTTCCGACATGAACGACCGCAGGCAGGACGACTGCGAGAGTTCCACCAATTTGGCGTGGAAATGGCCGGAAGTGAAGGTCCGGAATCTGATGCAGAGATCATTGCACTGGCAAAAAATCTGCTCGACCGTGCCGGGCTGAAAAATATCGTGCTACACATCAATTCGATCGGCTGTCCGATCTGCCGCGCGGAATATCACCGCGCACTCAAGGCATATTTTGAACCGCACCGGAAAGAACTTTGTCCGACCTGTCAGACGCGTTTAGACAAGAACCCGATGCGTATTCTCGACTGTAAAAGCCCAATCTGCGCAGAGATCGCAAAAGATGCACCACTCATTCCGGATTTTCTCTGCGAAGAATGCAGAACACACTATGAGAGCCTTCAGGAATATCTGCGTGCATTGGACATCGATTTTTTGCTTGACCCAAAGATCGTGCGTGGACTCGACTATTACACCAAAACAGTATTTGAATTTATTACGACCGACATCGGTGCACAGGGCACTGTCTGTGCCGGCGGTCGCTATGACGGTCTGATCGAACAGCTCGGCGGAAAGCCAACACCAGCTATGGGCTTTGCTCTTGGTCTTGAGAGGCTGATCCTTACAATGGAAAGCCAGGGATGTGCATTTAAAGCGCCAAAGAAGTGCGATCTCTACATCGCACCAATGGACAAGGCTGCCACACCAGTTGCAATGCAACTTAGCAATACACTACGCCACAACGGCTATCAGGTGGAATATGACCTCATGCACCGTGGACTCAAGGCACAGATGAAATATGCCAACAAAATCGGTTCAACGTTTGTGATGGTGCTTGGAGAAAACGAACTGAAATCCCAGAATGCAAACTTGAAAAATATGGAAACTGGTGAGGAAATCGCAATCGCACTCAACGAAACATTTGAGCAGCGATTCGATGATCTTGCAGTTCAATACATGTTTCAGGATATATTAGACGAAATGGAAAAGGAGAACTGACCAAATGGATCTGATGCAAGAACTGCGCCGCACCTGTTATTGTGGCGAGGTAACAACACCAGGCGAAACCGTCGTTGTCGGCGGCTTTGTCCAGAAAGTCCGAAATTTAGGCAACCTGATTTTTATTGACCTGCGCGATCGCACAGGAATTATACAGTTAGCGTTCAGCGACCAGACAGAACAAAGCGTATTTGAAAAAGCGGCGTCCTGCCACAGCGAATATGTGCTGATGGCAAAGGGAATCGTCGCAAAGCGTTCCAGTATCAACCCGGATATGAAGACCGGTGAGGTGGAAATTCTCGTTGATGATCTGCGCGTCTTATCCAAGGCGCAGACACCGCCATTTGCCATTACAGACGAGACAAAGACAAACGAAGAGCTGCGTCTGAAATACCGCTATTTAGACTTGCGGCGCGCACCGCTTCAGCGCAACCTGATCATGCGTCACAAGATTGCGGCAGCGGCACGAGAATACTTCTATGCAAACGGCTTTATCGAAATCGAAACACCGATGATGATGAAGTCTACGCCAGAGGGCGCACGTGACTATCTGATTCCCTCGCGTATCCACAACGGGAAATTCTATGCCCTGCCCCAGTCGCCGCAGATCTATAAGCAGCTTCTGATGGTATCAGGCATGGATCGCTATATCCAGATTGCGCGCTGCTTCCGCGATGAAGACCTGCGTGCCGACCGCCAGCCGGAATTCACCCAGATCGATCTGGAGATGTCGTTTGTAGACGTAGAAGATCTGCTGAAAATGACCGAAGGATTCCTTTCGCATCTCTTTGAAACGGTCATGGGACGCACGCTCCCCATGCCACTTCCGCGCCTGACGTATCAGGAGTCCATGGAGCGCTATGGCACAGACAAGCCGGATACACGCTTTGGCATGGAATTGCAGGATCTTTCTGCTTTGGTGCAGGATGTGGATTTTATGGTGTTCCGTTCCGCGCTCGAAGCCGGCGGCAGTGTCCGCGCGATTGTCGCGAAGAATGCGGTTTCTACGCTGACGCGTAAGGAAATCGATAAGCTCACCGAAAAGGCAAAAGGGATTGGTGCAAAAGGACTAGCATATATCCGCTGGCAGGAGGACAAGCCGAATTGTTCCTTTGCAAAATTTCTGCCCGAAGGCAAGCTGGAAGAAATCCTCACACACCTCGGCTGTGAAAAAGGCGATGTGGTGTTGATTATCGCAGATAAGAACAAGGTGACGCTACCGGTACTAGGTGCGCTGCGTCTGGAAGTAGCAAAGAAATTCGACTTGATTCCGGAAGGGCAATTTCATTTCCTGTGGATCACCCAATTTCCCTTCTTCGAATGGGACGAAGAAACTCAATCATGGGTGGCCATGCATCATCCGTTCACCATGCCGATGGACGAATGCTTACCCTATCTTGACAGTGACCCAGGACGTGTAACGGCAAAGGCATTCGATCTGGTGTTAAACGGCACGGAACTTTCTTCTGGCTCGATTCGTATCACAAACTATGAATTGCAGCAGAAAATGTTCGAAGCACTTGGATTGACTCCAGAGGAGATCGAAGCAAAGTTCGGCTTCCTGGTAGAGGCATACCACTATGGCGCACCGCCGCATGGAGGACTCGGCATCGGGCTTGACCGTCTCACAATGGCGCTGTTAGAGGCGGAGAGCCTGCGTGATGTCGTGGCATTCCCGAAGGTGCAGAATGCAAGCGAATTGATGAGCGCTTGCCCGTCCGCAGTGGATCAGGAAAGCCTGGATGTACTGGGCATCCAAATCAAGGAAACAGAAGAAAACGAGACGGCATCATAAACCTGGCTTAATTACAAGACCCCGCACAAAACAATGCATTTCGCGCTTTGTGCGGGATCTATTTTTATGGTGTAATTGTTTCTTGGGGAACTGTAAGCGTGTGATTATCCTTCTGCACTTCTACTGCGCGCACCGTCACACGATTGCGTCCGCTCCAGGTACAGGTGAACAGCGTCAAGTCCCAGCTCTCCGCATTTGCTTCCATCGCAGGAACATCATGACCGGCGATCAATTCGGACTGGATCACCTCATATTCGTGTACCGTACCGCTGCCGTCGGTAAAATAGATTGCATCACCGGACACAAGCTCGCCAATTCTGCCAAAGTGAGAGCGATAGTTATGCGCCGCAATCATTAGATTGCCGTCTGCGACTGTTCCGCCATAGCGACACGGTGCAACCCGCAGATTTGGATAGCTCCACTCACTCAACACCGGCAACTCTAAGTCCAGTGACGGAATCGAGAGATAGCCAAGATACGTGTACCCATCAATCTCGATCAACACCTCTTCCTGTGGCATATCAGCAACATATTCGGCATATAAATCGTTTTCTTGCATCTGCTGCGGCTTTGCGTCTGCGGATGTGGAAATCTGCGCCTGTATCTCAGACAACGCCGACTGCGCCGTTTTTTCGCCGTTTTTGTCCTGAAGGAAATTATATCCCGCAAGACACGCCGCCGCCAACAGCAATATCAGTCCACCCACAATCCACCAAAAACTGCGCGATCGTCTCATCGAATCCCTCTCTTATGCTTTTTGCTAAGCCGCCAGCCAATCACCATGCACACCAGACCCCCACCGATTAGAACTGGTACCGGCCACCAGAGCTGCCCGGTCTGCGGCAGTCGACTGCTGGAATTGGAACTATTTGAAGATCCACCACCTGGCGAATTTGTGCGCATTGTTGTTACAGGCGGCTGATCCGTTTGCGTTGTGGTCTGTGTTATCACAGTTGTTTCTGATGGTGTGGTCGTCATGGTTGTGGTTTTCGATGGCGGCGCTTTCTCCTCATAGGTATTCACAATCAGATATTGCTGCTCGTTCGAACGATAGATTACCGTATAATTTTCCGGCACTTCAACCTCTTCCACACGCCAATCAGATTCTGCTAAACCGTTCCATGTATAGCTCCAGTCGTTTTCTTCGGTCAAGGTTACTTCTTCGTAAAGATCTTCATCCTGATAAATGGAAACTTTTAGCGCAGTCGAACGGCTTTCTGGCTGATCGTCATCATTCATCCAGACTTTTTGCACAGTAAAGCGTACAACCGTACCGCTGAGCGTATCCTGTACGCGGTATTTTGGATAAGCGGTGAAGTCAAACGTCTCGCCATCGGCAGTCAGATCAATCAGGATTGCCGACGGAATATATTCCGTATAACCAATTGTCTTCGACGTGCCGGACAGCAGGTACAATCCCGGCTTGAGTGAATCAACAGTCAACATGCCCGATTCATCCGTAACACCGGTATCGTCTGGCTCAATTTTGTCGAGAACGGCATAATTTTCTAATGTGTCTGCCGCATCCTGCATTGCTTTATCGGTCAGATTTTCCATCGAAACCGGGTAATCCGCAAAATCTCCCGTCAAAACATACGTGTGATCTTCTACATGTTCCCCGACACGATAAAAATTCCATGTGGTGTCGGACAAGATCACATCTTCGACTTCACATACCAGTGTCAGCGAACATGTCTCGGATTCGGCGGCAAAAACCGGCGGCAGACAAAGATGCGCCGTCAGGCAGATCATCAGACCCAATGCAACTACAAGCATGCCGCATCGGCGAACTAATTTTTTTTGCATGGAACATCTCCCTCCTTACGTTTCAGCACGCTGTCTTCGTACGACAACTGATATTTTGACTTGTGGCGTATGTGCTTTTTTCGCTTGCCGTCGAGAATCCACTTTAAGAGCAGGAGCAAAAACAGCGGCGCTGCGATAAACGGCACGACCGACATCGAATCCAGCTGGACTGCATCGGCAGAAACCTTGACATCATGGGGATAAACAGTGTCAACCCGATGGGCACGTACCAGAAGCCGATGGGAATTGATGCCATATGGTGTACAGGTCATCAGTGTGACATAGTCGCCGCCGGGAATGATGGCAAGCTTATCGACTTCATCCGGTTCGATAATCAGAATTTTTTCTACTTCATAGGTAAAAATTTCGTCTAAAATCGTAATTGTGAATGTGTCACCCTCCACAAGTTGATCCAGATCGCTGAACAGCCGCGCCGACGGCAGACCGCGATGGGCAGAAATTACCGAGTGGGTATCGCTTCCGCCGACAGGCAGAGAAGAACCCTGGAGATGTCCAACGGCAATGTTCAGAACTTCGGGGCTTGTGCCATGATAAATCGGCAGTTCAACATTGATCTGCGGAATCGAAATATATCCCATGATCCCCGTGCCGGAAATATTCAGAAGTTCCTCATAGCCGGGGATTTCGTCATAATTTTCAAAAGGCGAATTCAATTCACGCAGTGACGCATTATAGGCATGTGCTGCGGCGAGCATTTTTTCTTTTTCACTGTCGTCCATTTGTTCGACCGATTGGTCATAGTCGGCAATAGCATAACTCTGTACACGAGAGTTCCACCAATCGCTGATGGTTGGATAAAGCATCACGGAGAGCCCCACCAGAAACAGAACGACCAACACGATTGTGGAAATCATATTGAATTTTCGTTTCTTTGTTCTCATGAGGTCCTCCCTAATGCCTGCCGGGTTCATGCCCGGCAGACGTGATTTAGGTTTTATGCAAATTTATTTGCGGTCAAAGGGGTTGTTATGCTTCTTCTGCGGACTTTGCGCGCTTCTTCGTGATCAACAGCACGCCAGCGCCAACAACCAGCACACCGCCGCCGATGTAGAAGATTGTGGTACCGATACCACCGGTGGAGGGGAGAGTAGAGCCCTTCTGGTTGATGATTTCACCAGCTACAATACCAGAAGTTGTGTCACCAGTGATGTCACTTGTGCCCATACCTGTCAATTTAATTGCCGTCAGTGCATCCGAAGGAGTCTCGGTCCATGTTTGGGTATTGGAAGTATCCGCATCAATGGTAATCGTCAAATCAGCCATTGTGTTATATCCACTCGGCGTTGTGGTTTCGCTCAGTGTATACTGTCCATCGTCCAATCCCACAAAACTAAATTTACCATCACCATTAGTTTTGACTTCCGTACCATCCTCTTTGTTCGAAGTCCAACCTGTAATCTTATTTACGCCGCCAGTCGTATTCACAGTTGCCCACTGTGCTTTTGCCTGGCTATATAACTTAAATCCTGCCTGCGTTCCAGAAGTCGCATTTGCTGTTTCGCTTTTATCCCCTAAATACTTGGTTACATCCAGTTCATATGTAAATACGATAACCTTATCTACTGGAGTTTGACCATTGTCATCCGGTGTTCCTATGCCCGACCAATTCGGATTATTGGAATATGTCAGATACACTTCGTTTTCCTGACCGGGGAGACCAATTTCAGCATTCTCATTCAAAACCGCAGAGTATTCCACTGTAACGACACTGTCTGCCGTTGCACCAGCAGCAATAATATCATCAAACTGAACTGTGATCGTATTAGTTCCGGGAGTTTTTGTAATTGTTGCACTTTCAGTTTTATCAGTGCCATCAATTTTAACGATAACTGTTGTATCATCTGTAATTGTAAATTGTGAATCCAATGTATCATGGAAAACGTACTTATATTCGCTGTAATCATTCAACGTAGATGGAAGTGTACCTACCAGCAAGAACGGTACCTCATCACCAATGTTATAGTCTGCAACATCATTGTAATCTGCCCATGTAGCGCTAGAAGGATCTTCATAATCGGATACATCTGTGTTTTCTTTAACCTTCTTTACAACAGATGGTGCAGAACTTTTTGCTTGGACTGTTACAGTGGTTCCACCAACAACTTTCAAAATGAAACGAGTCTTTGCGCCGCTATTATCTTCACCAACAGTTGAACTCGGAGAATCACTTGTATCCTGAACCAAATAGTAACCATCATCCAGCCCTGAAATCGAGCCACCTGATGAAATACCTGTCGCTGTTCTCAAATGCGTACCAATCACATCAGCAAAAGCTTGTGCAATTTCTGCATCATCAGCAAATGCAGTGATATCAGTAGCTTCGCCTGTTGCATAATATCCTGAGAGAATATTGGCAACGTCAGCAGCACTTTCTACATTAGCAAACGGCGTTGTTGTGGCTAATCCACCTTGTTCTACAATAATGCCTGTAGAAAGTGTAATTGCTTTCACAGCATCCAACAAACCTTCCTGATTAACGCCACTACCCCACTGAATATTACTCAGAACGCCATCAGCATAATTACCCGAGAATACCTGATATGCTTCATAAGTGTGGGTACCATCGTCATTTGAGGTTGCTGTGTTGAATCCTTCAATTGTAATGGTATTATTCCCTGCCGCCCAAACCGGCAAAGACGCCATTGACGGAACCACTGTACAAGCTGCCAACAGAGCTGCGGTTGCGATACTCGCGAATTTTTTTGTGTTTTTCATAAAATACCTCCTTGAGAGTTTTATGGAACTGCGGTTCCGCCGCATTCTCCGACGACGGATGCCGCATACTCCTGTTTTTACGTTTTTATTTCATACGACTTGCTTTTCGCCGTCGTCTGATGAGAATATAAGCGGCGGTTGCACTGCCCATTAGAGCCGCGCCTGTGATGGTGTACATCCTCGTCCCTGTACCGCCGGTGGAGGGGAGGGTGACGTTTGTGGTCTGGGTTTTGACATTGCGGATCGTGATCGTGCCGTCGCCGAGGTTCCCGGCGTTGAGCGCCGTGTCCTGAGCCGGATCGTCATCAGTGTAGGTGTAGAGCGGCGTGTAGCCGGTTGTCACACCATCTCTCACTTCTTCTGCCCAGTAGTAGTATGAATTTTCGCTGGAATCATAAGGTTCGAGGTTTTCGACGATATAGGTCCATTCCTCTTCGCCTTGATTCGGAACCCGATCAATGGTGATGGTGATATACGAACCCTTTGAATCACTCGTCCATGTCCACTCGCTTGCCGCACTCTTGGTGCTTGGCGCACTATTTACTTCACTCGCAGCATAGAGCTGAATCGGAGCGTCGGCGGCGGAGAGGGTGAGGGCGTTGGTGGAGGCGTAGGTGATGGTGTAGCTTTTTATTGGTGGAGCTGCATCAGACCGCCCGCCATCATTATGGAATACCAAAGAACCAGAAGACGTATAATTCAAGTTTACAGTCACAGTATTACCATCAATAATGCAAGTTCCTACATTCCAAGTCTTATCTGTGTCTTGCATCAATTGTGTACCATCACATTTAATATTAAATTGCCTCGTCCAATTATCTAAATAAACGTGTAAATTGTAAACAGAGGTAATATTATCAAATTCAAATGTTATACTTTGAATGGCTGTATCTGTCCGTACTTGAATATTTTGGTCACTGCTTACTGTTATTGGTCCACCTGTAACAGTATCTCCACCCGGTGATGGGTCTGGTTCTGGCTCAGGGGTTTCTCCGCCGGATGTGAGCGTATATGTCACATTATTGGCAGACAACGTTCCGCCCGAATCCCACCATATCTGGAATTGCAAAGAAGTGTCCACTATTGTATCAGGAATTGTATATGCAGGTAATGTCAGGTTTCCATCTCCATCAAGCGTTCCTGACCACCCATCTTGATACCAACCACTTGTCGCATTGAAACCATAACAGCCGTTTACCGTTGCATTCGGCACGCCGCCAGATATGGTAACTTCCAGCGTTTGACCTGCGCTTACATTTGAGATCGTCAAATTCTTAGACAAGGTTGTAGTTGTAGTTGTTGTGGTAGTCGTAGTCGTGGTCGTTTGGGATGTTGTGGTGGTTGTTGTGGTGGTGGAACCGCCGGAGCTCTTCGGTACAACGGTGATAGTAACGGTTCCTGTTAAAGCCTGACTAAACACAATTCTATTTATAGATTTATCTATATTAGTAATTGTGTAAACCGAATTGCTTAACGTTACGCTACAACCTGATGTAGTACCAACTTGCAAGTTCCCACCGTATCGTCCCATATAGAAGCTACAGTTCCAGCCTCCGTTATCGTCTTCAGAAGAGCTGCAAAAAACAATATACTCGTTTCCTTCTCCTTCAACCCCACTCGCATCAATAATAATGCTCTCTACTTCCACATCAGTATGCTCCGAATTCAAGTAGTAGGTTGCACCATTTGTGATAGTTACTTCGCTGGGTTCCTGCACTTGCAATGTTTTGGTTACCTCTACACCATCCTCTCTTCTTGCGGTAATTGTGACAGTGCCTTCGGCTATACCTGTCACCGTACCATCATCAGATACGGTCGCTTTGGTGTTATCACTGGAGCTCCATGTAAATGTTGCACCAAATTCGCCCGGTGAAATACTGAGTTTTGTTGTACCACCAATATCTACCGAATCTGCACCAACAATTTTGAAGGATGACGGAAGATTGACTACGATTTTCTGAGACGCTGTAATCCCCTTATATTCAGCCTGCACAGTCGCTTCGCCTGCTTTCAGCGCCGAAATTGTGTTGTTACTATCCAGCGAGATTACATTGTTTCCCTCGATTATGCGAAATGTAGCACTTACCTCTTCGCTATCCATCGTCGCAGATAATATGCCAGACGTTCCAGCAGTCATGGTATAGGTTTCTGCATCATCCAATAAAATCTTCAAGTTCGAAACCGTAACCCCGATCGTCGCCGTCTCTTCCACACCACTATCATTTTCATACATGACAGTAATTTGGGTCGTCCCCTGGGATATGCCATTAATGGTAATGGTTATTCCATCTTCGCCGAGAGAAGCAGTTGCAATATCTGAATCGTCGGAAAGAATCGTTGCTCCGGTAATCGTCTTATTTGCCGTCACCTTCGCGGTTCCATCCGCGCTCACCGAAACATTACTCGAGCTAAGGGAAAGTGCGAGATTGGCGGTGTCCGTCGGCTCAGTTGTCGAGCGATACAATTTCACAGTTACGCTGTCGCCTGTGTGATCCTGATTCTGGTCATCCCACACTTTTTGCAGTTTCAGAGAAACCGAACGGGTGTTAGTGAGAGTCAGCGTCCCGGCAGAGGCGCCGTCCTGTGCCATAACGCCCTCGCCATCCGGGCCATTATTTGTACCATACGATACGGTATAGCCCTCTGGTACTCTCGTTTCCTCTACTTTATAGTAGTAGGTGTCGCCACCAAGGTCTTGCATCGGAAGATTTGAATAGGTCAATGTCCACTTTCCATTTGCATCATCCTTTACAGCTGTCGGCGTCGCTCGATATTCTTCCCAGTTGCCCGTTGTACCAACTCGCCGCAGCAACGTCAGCGTGATGCTGGCCGGTCGGTCGGCCGCCGTATCCTTTTCCCACGTTTTTTCTACAGTAAGCTCAGTTTCTGGAGTATGACGCGTATTCATGATCAGAACTGTACCGCCAGCCGTCTGACTGATGGGTGTTCCGCTGGGTTCATCCGTTGTGGACGGATCGGAATAAGTAACTGTCCAGCCGCTTGTGGGTGCCGTTTCTTTCACATAATATGCGCCGTCATCCGGAACGTCTACTGCTGCCGTCCAGTTGTTGGTGCGGTTAAGGGTGACCGTTGTTTGAAATGCTTCGGCGTCGGATGTGGTGTAGTAGTCGTTGATGGCTTCTGCCCACTTAGCTGCCATAGCTTTGTTACCAGCATCATTCGGATGACAACCATCATCTGTCAAGTGTTCTTGCAATACGACGCTATTAATATCTACGTATTGCACTTTTTCGCCTTGTGCAGATAGCTGATTTACGAGAGACTGAATGCTGGAATTATAATCATCAATGAAGCCATTGATCATAGTTTCAAATGCAGTATCATAAGTTACTTGATGGTTAGATACAACATCACCTGTTGTCTGGTCATAATATTTAAACCAGTTTTGACTCACTACAGTTCCATAGGGTGTTCCGTCCAAATTAAAATCAGGTATACTTGCCACAAATATTACTGCATCCGGGGCAACACTTTGAACTTTATCAATTAATTCATGAAGTCTATCCGTAATACCAGTACGATAGTTACTAATGATATCATTTGTACCAGCCATCAATAGAACAATGTCAGGGTTCCTTCCATTGAAATCAGTATCAACACAATCGTAAATACCGCTTCGACTCTCCGTAAAGGTTAGTCCTTCAGGTAGTGAGCCATATGACATTGACTTAATTGCATAGCCAGAGTGACCACATTTATATGAATTATTTACATTAATCCCAATGCTTTCATTTTCAAGATTATCCACCAAATAACTCAAATAACCTGTGCCGCCATTTCCATCACCATTTGTAATAGAATCACCCAACGCCAGGATGTCAATCCCATCTTCCGGTGCCTGCACCGTCTGCCGATACACCTCGACCGTTGCTTTTAAGCTATCATACAGCTCATACGTTGCATCGCTCAGCACATTCCCTTCTGCATCCACCAGCTCGCCGTTTTCATTATACTTGACGAGCACATTGCCGTCTTCGTCATACCACTGTTTTTGTACCACAATGGCGTTTCGGGTGTTGGTGATGTTATAGGTGGTCTTTGCGCCGTTGACCACGGCCTCATAAGTAGGCGTATATTCGTCAGAATCTGCCGCGTTGATCTGAGTCTCCACCGCATAATAGTAATATGATTGCGTTGCATCCGTGTCATCTGTTCCATTATCCAGCGGCAATCCTGTCCAAGTGTAGGTCCAGTTGTTGTTGGCACTGAGCAGCACATTTTCATACTTTTGTGTGTCGTTTTTATCTGTCGGTGTCACAACATGTGCATTATACTCCTCTATGAGCATATCCGCAGTCAGATTTGTGAGTTGATCACTTCGCACTTGTGCCACTGTCCGATACAACGTCACTGCAACAGAATCGCTCTTATGCAGATCAGCACCATCGCTCCAAATCTTATTGACTGTAACAGAGGCCTCTGTCGGCTGGGTGCTACGGTTGGTAACCGTGATCTCGCCGGTGTTCTGGTTCAGGTTGAAGACACAGCTGACTACAAAACCATCCAGACTCGCATTGCTGCCAATTTCAACTGCCTCAAAACTTTTATACTGGCTCAGATCGATATTTTGTACCAAATTTGTGATATTCGTTTGCCAACTCTCTGATTTTTTCAATGTGGTGGTAACCAGAGGATTCGCTGTTCTCTGATTGTCTGCATCATATCCATAAATTGCTACTTGCAATGTATCTATTGGGATATACCGCTCAGCCAATTCGCCGCCGTCTGCATTTCTCCACACTTTTTTCAGCATCAGCTGTTGAGAATTGTTTATAGTGACATGAACATTATTCTGCACTGTATCATCGGAGCCCGTTGTAACATAAGATGCATTTCCGATATACGTCGGCAAATACCCACCGTTTGAACTGTCTTCGGTACAAATATATTGTCCATTGTCCATCAGTTCATAGGTTTTTTCGCCAATGGTATACGCCGTCTCTTTGATGTAATAATAAATCGGTCGGTCATTTTTACCATTCGGCAAATTTTCCCATGTTGGCGTTGTCGGCAGTTGTTCGGGTGTTATAATCTTTTTGATATTCGTAAAATCGCTTCCCACGATCCCCAGATTCTCTGCCGTTGCCAGCGTTGCATCTTCCGGAATTCCTGTAGAAGATTTTGTGTAAGACCAGTACAATTCTACTGTAACAGAAGCATCCTTATTCTCTTCCACATTGCCGTCCGTCCCGATCCAGCTCTTATTGACGGTAATATCCACAAGCTCGTTGTTGGGAATTTCGATATTTCCGCCGGTTCTGATCTGCATCACATTTTCGGATGTCACCCCAGCCGGCAGTGCATCGCCGCTCAGGGTACTGTTATAGGCAAAATAGTGGATATGCACATGGTTGGTCAGGAAGTTTCTGTAATTAATACCGCCTGTAATTGTTACGCCGCTGTTGAGATAGGCTCTGATTAGTGCTTCATATTCCGCTGCGCTTAATACGGCGCCGCTGGAATTGGTCAGATCCGATCCCTCATAACCAGCCGGCACTGAAATTTCCACCAGCTTATAGAGGACACTCTCCTCCAGATCGACTGAAACTGCGCCACCGGCAGTATCAATTTTAACGGCCGAACTTGAAAGGGATGTATTGGTATAGCCATCTTCTTCCCAGGTGATCACGCCTTTGTCGCCGATCTCGCCCGCATAATACCACATGCCGCTCGCAACGTCATACCTTGCAAGCAAGAAGGTCGCATCCAGATCGTTTATGGTATAGTCGCCGGTATTCACTTTTGTAATACTCGGGAGTGTATTTGTCGAGATCGTGCCGCCTGAACGGAACACCTCATACTCAATATTATTCTCTGAACTGGAATCTGTGGCACTATCCGATGTCAGCGTTGCTGTATTTGAAAATACAATCCTATCGCCTTCGGGTGGAATCAGTCCGGGACGCATCACTGCGTATCTGCCATTTTCTCTGGTCGAGCTTAAACAGCCATTCAGGACAGATGGTGTATTTTCATTCGCCACAAGCTTATATGAATAGACAATACGAAGATGCATTTCATCCGGAACTGTCATCTGTAACAGCGCCGCACCGGTGTCCAGTTCACTGCTGTTCTGGAACAGAATCGTGTATTGATTCACTGGAAGCAACGTCTCGTTGCCATTGGCATCATACTGATACACACGAATATTATTCATGACAACATCGATCAGCTTATCTCCATATGTTGTTTCATCTGTGGCCTTGTTGCTGGTATTCCAGTCGTGGTCATAATAGCTGTTCGTCTGAAACAGATCCGCAATATCAATGGTATCACCTGTGGAGAGGTTCTTGCCCTCCGGGTTAACATCCAGACTGTATTGGATGTAACCAGGAATCAGCGTTGCACTGTAGTCCTTGGTGATCAAACCGCGGTTTTGGGTGTTGGTGATGGTGAGGGAGGCAGAAGCGGTGTAACCAGTTGCAGTAACTTCTTTTGCACTCGTGTTAACCGTATACCGTTCTGCATCATTGGAGAATGTATAGCTTCCTTTCTCTACCTTTGCATCCAATTCAGAGCATTTGATTTTTGTACTGTAAGCGATAATTGGAGAAAGCGAGGCAGAATTATAAGGCTTGTTAAATATAACAATATTTTTGCCTACAAGTTCTGGGTTTAAAACAGAACCTGTGTATTCATTTCCATCTGCATCTTTATAAACCCAGTTGCCAATCGTTTTACCACTATAATTTTCTTCATAGTAATAACGATCGTTCCGATCCCACATTTCCCATAAATTGGCTTCAGTATTTTCTGACATCCAAACGGCATAATAAGTACGCCAAATAAACAATGGGGATGGATAATAATCACCAACTGCTCTTTTTACCTGATACATAACATCAGATGTTGCAACAATATCGTCTGGATCTATGTACCCACCTGGACCTAAATTCGATGGATTTCCATTCTTGGTAGAATCAGTACATAAAGAAAATCCTTCTGGCAGTACATCTATAACCGGAGATTGAATGTCATTAATACTTTCACTCCTAAAAACCTCAAACTCAATAATCCAGTTAAAAACATAATATTCTTCTCCTTCAACTGTCATCGTTGGCCATGTATCCAGATCATCCTTTGTGATGGTGTTGATAGAATTTCCGTTTTTATCCAGAATATTTTTCAAGATTCCTGTTGACTCCTTGAATGTATTCGTAACAGTTCCACCATTGATGCTGATTGTATATTTTCCCTCTACAATACCATCTGTACCAGTATAGGACGGGTTAAACTCTCCGCCATCTGCAAGTATCTGCTCCTGTCCATCTACCGTCACAACTTCTACAAACCGATAGCTGCAATACGTTTCCGTATATGTCCCATTCGCAGAATTTACAGTCAACACCTTTTCCGGCAGACCAGTAATCGTTGCCAGTTCCCATGTAGAATCACTCCAGGACACTTGATTTTGTGAATTCAGCGTAACGCGATAAGCATCCTTGCTTTCATCCACAACAAATACGCCATTTTGCAATTCGCCATGTAATGATTGCCATTCGCCATCGCCGATCTTCTGCTGCAATTCAAAGGTAACTTCAGGTCTCTGGTTGGCATATGCGCTATCATCTTTCCACACCTTCTGCGGCGTAATGCTGGCAGTAGCGACAGATCGATACGTATTGGTTACATAAATCGTCCCACTTGCATCAAGCGAATTTGTATGATTTACCCCGCCGCTCGCAGTAGAATAGCTGATTTCATAATAACCATCTGTTTCAACGGCGAACTTTTGTTCGGACTGTACCTGGTCGCCGAAATTCACAGTAGAATCACCGTTTTGCACGCCAACTTCTACAACCTGATAGGTGTACTTTGTGATATTGTTGTTTTCGTCGATCTGTTGGTTCGGAAGATCACTCCAGCTGCAAGTCCAGTTATTTTTGCTATCCAATGTCTGTTTTGAAGTATCATCATCTGGATACGCTTCCCAATCTGTAGGATTCGCTCCTTCTGCTTTTCTTTGCAGCTGGACAACAACGCCCTTTAATTGATGTGCTTCATCCGACCATTTCTTATTCGCAGAAATGGTAATCGTATTCGTCGGGTGATACGTATTCTTGACTTCTAAGGTTTGTGTATCAAGATTATTTGACGAATTAGATTTCGCTGTCGCGCTGATACGCTGGGTCACTTCATAATAACCGGCAATCGTTTGGTCATCGTTCCGGATCACAAATCTTTGCCCGTCATCTGTCACTTCCTGACCGTCAAACTTCGTCTCAACAATTCTATATTGATATTCGACGTGTACATTGTTTTCAACGCCCATGGCAGGAAGATTATCCCAAATATGGGAGAATTCATTTGCAGAATCGAGCATTACCGTTGCGCTACTGCTGTCAGTCGGCGTATAATCCGACCAATTTTGTCCATCATAGCTTCTCTGCAGCGTTACCACAACCGGATACGTTTTTCCATCTCCATCCCAGGTCTTTTTTGCCTGAACTGCAATATTTTTCCGGAATGTATTTGTGATCGTCATCGTGCCGGACTGAATCCCGTTTTCGAATAGCGACGTTCCGTTATTCGCCAGATACGTGACTTCATAGGAACCATTCTCTACTCTGAAGAAGTTGTTGGAAATCTCAGTATCCCCTGCCTTAACTTCTACGACGCGATAACAATATTCCGTAATTGTCCCCTGTGTGCCGTCAGCATTTGCAGAGGCTTCTACCTTGGGAAGTCCCAAAGTCTCAAGATTCATGCTCCAGTTGTTGTTGGAATCCAACACATACTCAAATACGCTGGCATCGCGATAAGCTGAATTATTGGTAGAGCCTTCTGCTTCTGCTTCGTTATAAAACAGGTAATTGCCTTGTATGCCTTTTACATCATGCCAGCTGACATCCCATGTATCGCCTACCTTTTTCTTGTATTCCAGTTTTACGGTAACGTTATCGGGGCGTCTTCCTGCGGCATTGTCCTGATCATTCCATTGCTTCGTAATGGTAATATCTGCTTTTTCATCGACATCAGGATTTGTGCGAATGAACGTAAAGGTGTTCTCTTCAGATTGAAGCCCATTAAACGATCCCTTGTTGGTAAATTTGTATTCAATACTACCATTTGCAAATGCATTCTCCACACCCTGCACCGAATCCATTGTTGCGGTGGTGGAATATTCGATCAGTACGTAGTTATAGCCGTTTGTGTCAAGTGTATTGTTGTCATGAAACGTAATGGTAAAGCCGGTGTCATTAGAGGCAATGGTATAGTTCGATGCGTCGATTGTCGTATATCCATCCCCAGACGCCTTCTTCGCCTTCACCACGATGGAATCCCGATTTAGCGTATGCGATGCATGTACACCGCTTGCCACATGAATCGTAACGCCAGGCGTATCTTGTAGCGACAAATTTGCAAACTTTCCATCCCACAGAATTTCCGCCTGCCAGTTTAATGTTTCGTTAAGTTGCCCATTGGCAGCTTCTGTTTTTGTATCAGAGCCGACAAGCGTTTTCGAAAACGAATTTCTGGGCGTCACCGCTGTTTCGACTGTAGTAGTATGCCCATTGCTGTCGCTGATCGGGTTTGTCACAGTAACTGCTTTGGTGCCTTCAAACTCCACCCTTTCTTTATAAGTGATCGTTACAATCTGACACACATCAGTATGGAAGGTCAGCGTATCCCCAGTCAAAGTGACTCTATTGTCATTTTTCAAATCCAGATTGCCCGGCTCAAAAGTCAGATCATCTAATGTTAAGCTACTAAACTTACTATCTGTTAAGGAGTATCCTTCTAAGCTGTAATGCCGATTTTCATTTTCCAGCCACTCCGGTGTTACCGTAATGCTCCAAGTGATCTCGTGAGTGTCCTGATTATAGCTTGCCACACTCTTATTGAAGTTGATCAAGTCACTCTGCTTTTTATAGGTAACAGATGCTGTGGTGCTGTCACCTGTCGGCTTCCCGGAGGGGAATTGCAAATTGACTGTGTTGTTGTCTGTTACAGTCTCATCAGTTTTGGAAGGATCGGTAGAGTAGCTAATGGTAACAGTCTTGGCACCATTTGTTCCCGAAAGCGACCATACGCCATTGCCTTCATTTTTTAGCGTCCCACTGGGAGAAACCGTAGCTCCAGAAGCCGGAATATTTTGATCCTCAATCCGATACTCATCCAACGATACACCGTATTCACTTTGAATCGTGATTGTCCAATCGATCTTCTTGGATGTATAATTCGGCGCACCAGATTTGTTGACGGTGAATGCGTTGGACAACCAGACGCTACCGGTTTTTTCGCTGGTATAGTTATCTTTTGTCAATTGCGCGGTATTATTTAAAGATGCGGCATTTGTTTTCAGTTGTTCTTCCGTCAGTTTTGTGGTGTATTTTATTGTAATTGTTTTCGCATCTTTTGAACCAGCGGTAAAGGTAATAGTCTTTCCATTTTCCGTAGCCGCGGTTGAAGGTTCAATCACAATTGATGTGTCCTCTGCCAGTGAGATACCAGAATCCTTCAACATAGAATCCGTAAATTGATAACCGCTCAAATCGATTCCATCAGAATTGTTGATTACAACTGTCCAGTCAATTGTGCCATCTGTTGTATCGAGGCTTCCCGATTTACTGGTGATCTCGGGATAGCGATCTTCAAATTTTACGGTGATTTCCTGATCGCCGATATTCAAGGTCTGGTCGCCAGTTTCAGTATTTGCGCGGCTGATCGTACCAGAAAAATTCAGGGTACCGACCAGATTACCGCCTGCCTGATCATGCAAATATGTAATATATCGGTCAGTCAATGTGATTTTAATGTAGCCTTCTTCATCAATAGCATAAGTACCGGCAGAATCTTCCCCTATTTCAAGAAAATACGCTTCATCAGAAACATTCCCTGTTGCCTGCTGTTCATTAAACGACACGCAGTCGGTCAAGTTTCCAATCGACATATATAAATGTGGTCCCCTGGATGGTAGCCTCTCTACTACATTATTTATTGTGTAAGATAAATCAAAGGCAATATCTGTTTCATTCCCTGAAATCGTATAATCCTCAGTTGAAGTAGTACTATCATTGCTGTAAATCACATGATCTCTAGCCACTGTCACTGTCACAGTATATGTCCCGATCATAATATCTACCGCATTCGGTGCATCCGCTGGCGGTGCTGCATACAGCTCCATCTCTTCCTGTTCTACCACAAACTCCTGTACTGCGTCGATCGTCATACTCACCGCAGGCATAATCAGGCTACTGACCACGCAGAACACCATAAGCACCGAAAGAAGCGCGGTGCAAATCGTTTTCCGCTTTTGATATTTATGCTTTGTGAGATACGATTCTGCCTTGCGATTCATATCCATAATTCGCGCCTCCTTTATAGCCTTTTTTCAAACCCATTTCAGTTCTTAGCGCAATGTGCCGATCGCTTCTATCGGCCAGATCCGAAAGATCACTCTTCCGATCACATACTCCTCCGCGATACAGCCAACCGTTGTCGAACGGCTGTCGACCGAAGTCGACCGGTGATCCCCCATCACAAAAATCCGATTGTCCGGTACCTGATACGGAAGGTCAATATCACACTCCCCAAATGCCTTTTCACTCAGATACGGTTCCTCTAATGGTTCCCCATTCACATATACTGTACCGTCTTCCTGTAGATCGATAATATCCCCAGGAAGACCAATCACACGCTTTAATAAAATTTTATTGTTGTAATAAAACGCCACTACATCGCCGCATTCAAAATTGCTCCGCTTGCTGCACACCACAAGCTCATCATTTTGCAATGTTGGCGTCATACTCGTCCCCGTGACTCGAAGCACCGGTAAAAACAACATTGAGATCAAGACTGCGATCGCCGCTACTACCAACAGGGATGACACCGTGCTCCGCAATAACCGGAAGTAACCGCTTCGATATCTGCGGCGCTTCAATTCAACCTCCAGCTGCTGCACTGTCGGGAATGTCTGTAATTTCTCTTCCTCCATATTTCTCACTACTCCGAATCTTCTACTTTTGCGCCGATATCCCTTTGACCTGTGCCGCCGTTTCTTCGACAATGCCGAGGATCTTCTCAAGCAAGACACGCTGTGCATTTGTCTCCTCCAACTTTTGTTCAAGCACTGTGTTCTCTTCACGCACCCGGTCTAACTCCGTACGCATCTCCAGCATCATCTCCAATAATTCTGTTTTATGGAGCTTGTGCAGCTCTTTTTCTGTCATTGCCGACCCACCTCACCATCATATACGTCTTCTTCTTTGACGCTGGTTTCTATCGATTGCTTCCTGTATCAGAATACAATCATCTAAATTGGTTGATTTTATATTTATGATTTCATTATATTCAGTTTTTCTGAAAAAGTCAATGGCTCTTATTCATTTTCATCTATTTGACGTACAAATATACATCCTATTTGTGCAACATGTATAGTTTTCAGCACAAAAACAGGAAATTTTTACAATATTTGATCGTTTTTATACCGATTTTACGCATAGATCCAGTCACTCCCGGCTCAAAACTATGCCAGCAGAGCTCACGTATGAAGATCATTTTCACAAAAATTCATTTGAATGTTTGACTTGTGCCTGATTTTTTCGGCGAAAAAACTGGAAATGGCAATACCGAAACAAAAATATAACTATGCATTTGTGCATTTTGTATGTTCATGTTCGCAAAGTCTGTCACATCAGTCAGGGACGCAATCGTTGATGTATGGGTAAGCGAATACAATTGCGGTTCCTGCAAAGCTTTTTGAAAACATAATACTGGTCTGGTGATGGGATAATTGCGTGTAGACGAAAAAAGTAATGAAATTCCTGCGGTGCCAGGACTTCTAGATCTCATCGATGTACAAGGATGTATCATCACCAGCGATGCGATGAGTTGCCAAAAGAAATATGTGATCTCCTTAAAGAGGAATCAAGATTCGCTGATGATGTAAAAAAGCTAACTTGAGATTTTAAAATAATTGATGATTTGACACCATCCCAAAACTATGCTACAATGAACATAAAATAGCTTATGCAAACCGTCCGTAACGAAAGGATTCCATTTATGGCAAAACAATTCTGGAAAGGCAGCGCGCTTTTAGCACCCGTTCCGCCAACGCTTGTCAGCTGCGGCACACTGGAAGAACCAAATGTTTTCACTGTCGCATGGACCGGCGTCCTTGCGACCCATCCGCCCATGACCTATGTTTCTGTGCGTCCCACTCGCTATTCTCACGATATCATCGCAGAAACCAGCGAATTCGTCATCAACCTCACCACCTCGTCTATGATGCAGGCGGTAGATTTTTGCGGCGTCCGCAGCGGCAGAGATGTCAATAAATTTGAGTTCTGTCATCTGACGCCGGAACCGGCTCAGACGGTATCTGCACCGCTGATCGCTCAGTGCCCGGTGAATCTGGAGTGCCGGGTTACTTCGTCCCGTTCTCTTGGAACGCATACTGTATTTGAAGCAGAGATTGTAGGCGTCAATGTAGACGAAACATATCTCGACAGCAAAGGAAAGCTGAATCTCCAACAGTGCGGTCTGATGGCATATGCCCACGGGGAATATTTTGCCCTGGGACGTAAATTGGGGAATTTCGGTGATTCCGTGCGGCGAAAGAAAAAGCCCGCCAAGCGCAGATAGAGACAGAAACAGCCTGTCGGTGATGTATGTCACCAGACAGGCTGTTTTATCGATTCAGGAGGCGATCACACAATCCGCCAAATAGAGATACTCCCCCTCTTCCAGCGTAATCTCCGCTTGGGACTCAACCCGATTGGAGTCGGACAGGATCGGCGCCACTGTGCCCAATTCTGTATAGATCTGATAAGATGCATAATCCTCCCATGGCGTCAGAACATAAGTGCCAGGGTCGATGTCCACCCCCACTTGAAACATGCCGGGATGCTCAAAGGGGTCGTTGGGTACATTGTTTTTAGTCCGGTCATAGCAGATCGCCCATGAAAACTCAAAGTAGGTGCCCTCTTCTAACAACACAATCGCGCTGTAGCTATAAAAGCCGCCGCTGATCTCACTATCATTTTCACAGTCCGGGGCAGTGTAGACACCAGCATAAAAGTGCCGGTATTCATCCCCAACACTGGACACCAACAAGTATTCTCCAGCCGGAATATCCGTCCCCACCAGATAGGTACCGCTGGGATAAATTCCTTTCTGCTGCAAATCATACGTGGATGCTGTGGCGTTTTGCTCCGTGTCCCATTCCGGTATGTAGATAGAAGCAGATTCTGAAGTCTGCCGGGCATTCAACCCGGCACGCAATGTTGCCAGCTGTTGTATCCAGCCTCGGCTGTAGAATACCACAGCTGTCAAAGCGATCATACCCACCACAATAATAGCGCCAATACACAGCCAGAGTCTTGACTTCCGACCTGTCATTTTTTTGTGCTGAGATTGTATCGGCATGTGACAATAAGTACAGACCTTACCAGTAACCGGAGCGCCGCAGTGTTCACATGTTCGTTTCATCCCGAATCCCTCCTACGATAAATACCCATATGATACCCGTTAAAACTCTTTCCCCATCACCCACCGCCACGGCATATTCTTCCAGTATTCCCCGGCATAGTCAATGCCCACCCGGGCATCAGTATGCAGTGCCGGACGAAATCCATCATCCGCAATCCACAGATCCGGGCAAGTAACAAAGCTGTCTCCATTAAATCGCTTGTCCACCTGTAAATATTTTGTCAGCTTTGCCGGACCATAATGCACCTCTCCGGCACGGATCAGCACGCCCTGCGGCTGTTCCACTTCGCCGGTAATCACGTTCATTAGCCAATGAATGCCATAACAGAGATAGACATAGATCACGCCGCTTTCGCGATAGAGCAGCTCCGTCCGGGGCGTGCGACCCTTGGCAGCATGACAAGCGAGATCTTCTTCGCCGCGATACGCCTCCGTTTCCGCAATGCGTTCTTGTAGCACGCTGCCATCCGCGAGTCTGCGACAGATCAGCTTTCCCACCAAATCCGGCGCAACATCTAAACAGTCACGGTGAAAAAAGGTATTATCGAGTCTTATCAGCTGCATCAGGCTACACCTTCCCGATCTCTTTCGGCACCACATACAAGGTGTGCTGATTCGAAAAGATCACCATACCCGGCTTTGCGCCCGCCGGTTTTTTGACATAGCGCACCTGGCAATAGTCCACTGGCACCTGTGCCGAACTGCGCGCCTTGCTGTGATACGCCGCAAGGGATGCCGCTTCTTTTAAGATCTCAAGCGGCGATTCTTTGCCGCCGGTTTCTAAGATCACATGTGAGCCCGCAATATTCTGAGTATGCAGCCAGATGTCGTTTTTATTGGCTGTTTTCAAGGTCAGCTGATCATTCTGGCGGTTGTTTCGACCCACTAAAATCCGCGTGCCGTCGGATGCATGGTATTCCATCGGCGGCAGCGACTTCGGCGGCTTTCCCTTTTTGCGAAGTAGCCGCAGATAGCCCTGTTCCGCCAGTTCAGCGCGCAGCTGTTCCAAGTCATTTTCCGTTTCTGCCCGGCTCAACACATCCAGCACACTGTCCAGATACGCCAGTTCTTCCTTCCCTTTGGCAATCTGTTCAGTCAGGATTTTCTCCGCCGTACAAGCCTTTTTATACGCCTGATAATACTTCTGGGCATTTTGCGGCGGCGTCAGGCGTGCGTCCAGCTCGATGGTCATAATGGGCTGATCCGGCTCGTAAAAATCCTCAAGTTCTGCAACTGTGTCGCCTTTTTTCAGTCGATAGAGATTAGACGAGATCAGATCTGCCTTTCGGCGCAGTTGTTCCTTTTCTTCACAGGCATCGAGCTCCTCTGACTGAGAGACAATCCGGCGCTGAATACGCTCTGTCGCATGGAGCAGTAAGTGAAACAGATCATTTGCGCGCTGTTTCAGTCTCGCCGTGCGATCTCGGCTGGCAAAAAATTCATCGAGCAGCGCACACGCCGACGGCATGGTTTTTGTCACCATCAGCGTCCCATACTGCCGCAGGGGTACGAAG
This sequence comes from uncultured Ruminococcus sp., assembly GCA_949291125.1. Classification (GTDB taxonomy): domain Bacteria; phylum Bacillota; class Clostridia; order Oscillospirales; family Ruminococcaceae; genus Ruminococcus_C. Next base: position 145,648 of record CASEUJ010000016.1, on the reverse strand, counting down.
GAGAAGTCCTTCGGCTGACCCTCTTTGGTGCTAACGATCGTGTAAACTTCTTCGCCCTGTTCCAACAGTTCTTTGGTACGGTGCAAGATATAACAAAGCCGGTCGCACTGATCTTCCGTCAATGACTCTGCGCGGCAGGGCTGACCCTGTCCCACATAATACGCCCACTCACGCACCAATACCGGCGACACCCCTTCAAACGTCTGAAGCAGCGCTTTGGAGAGTTCGCCGATTTTTGTGATCACAGCGCTGCGGATTTCGTTGCCTGACGCAGTCAAAAAATTCAACCGATGATCCCGAGGCGGCATCTTATAGGCAACACCCGGCAGCACCAGACGCTTGCTGGACATGGTGGCGTCGACACGCTTCATACTGTCGATCACAACGCCGCTTTCATCAATGAGGATGATATTGGAATAACGTCCCATAATCTCACACGCCAGCGTCAGCTGTACTACATCACCCAGTTCGTTGATGCAGGAAAAATCAAAATAAAGGACACGCTCCAGTCCATCCTGGCGAATACGAAGCAGCTTTCCGTTTCCAAGACGTTTGCGCAGCAGCATACAGAACATCGGCGGTGTCTTGGGATTTTCCACCGAGATCTGTGTCAGGTGGACCCGCGCCCGATCTGCGGCGCAGGACAGCAAAATTTTTGCACTGCCGGTGCGACTACGCAGCGCCAGAATCAGTTCTTCACGTGTAGGCTGATAAATTTTTTCAATGCGTGCATCAATCAGGGACAAAAGTTCCTGCCGGATGGCGTAGAGATATGCACCGTCTAATGCCATGTTGGGTCATTCCTTTCATGTTCTAAAATTCATTCTGAAGTTTATAGGGATATGGTATATTTACAGCTATCTGCCCGTTGGAATCCCACGCTTTCATACAATCGATGGGCTGGCGCTGCGCTTTCCAGACAGGTAAGAGAAATTTGCCGATATCCTTCCTCTTTTGCTTTTTGAATGATATCAGAAAGCATCTGTTTGCCAATCCCCTGCTTGCGATATGTTTCCAGTACTGCTACGTTAAAAAGCATTAGGCACGGCTGGAAATCAAATGTGAACAAGTCGATGACATACTGCGTCACACTGGCAATGATGGTCTCCCCATCTTTAATCACCCATATCGTATATTCTGGTTTTTGCTGATATGCCTGATACTGTTCCAGCGGATTGCTACCACCAAAACAATTGTCGATCAGTTCTTTATAGGAAACGATATCATTTTGATCCAATATTTCTACTTTGTATGCCATTCAGATTTTCCTTTCGAACAGAAAACATCCAAGCCAGTTCTGTTTTCATTTTTCTTCCAGCTGTTGTGCATGATCCACAAAATCATACCGCATCATTCACCACCCGATACTGCAAAATCTCAAACGAGATCTGCGTGGAAAGCGTTTGCAGCTGTTCCAGCTTTGCATGCTCTTCCCGACCGGTCTTGTAATAATAGGGTGTCATTTGAAACAAATTCTGAATATCCTCGGGATTGTTTAGTTTTAACCAGCTGTCCACATACTCCGCCTGAATCAGTTCAAATCCATCGAGTGCATAATCGCGCACTGCGTTCGGATAGGGCACATCATAGATCGCTTCTTTCAGTCCCCAGAGGTGCTGCTGACCGGGGATCACCATCAACATCACGCCGCCCTTGCGTAATACCCGACGGTACTCCTCACCGCAATAGGGTGCAAAAATCACACTTATCACATCACAACAGTGGTCAGACACGGGCAGATGATAGACGCTGCCCACAGCAAATTTCCCACCGGGACAGCGTTTTGCCGCCGCGTCCACAGCACATTTAGCAATGTCTACGCCATAGATCTGCATCGGCAGTCCTGCACGTTCGAGCGCCTGTCCCATGCCTTCGGTATAGTACCCCTCGCCGCACCCAGCATCAAGCAAAACGCCGCCGGCTCTGCCATAACGCACAACGATCTGTTCAAGCGTATCCTGCAGCGATGCATAATGCCCGGCATCTAAAAATTTGCGCCTTGCACGCATCATCACCGCGTTGTCCCCGGGATTTTTCGCACGCTTGCGGTTTGAGGGCAAGAGATTGACATAGCCGCTTTTTGCCATATCGAATGAATGTCCCTTTGCGCAGCTCCAACACCGACCCCGATGCTGCATGAACGCACCGCACACCGGACACTTCCAGACACTCATTCGAACACACCTCCTGCGTACAGTGACGATGGATTTTCTCCCGGCATGCAGATCACTTGTGCATCAGGATGTGCCGCACGAATCTGATCATACAGAATCTGCGCCGCAAATTGTTCTGTCCCATAGTGGCCGCAGTCAAACAGCGACACGCCCAGAAACTGCGCCGCATACCACCGGTCGTGCTTGATGTCACCAGTAATAAAGGCATCGCATCCCTGTTCTGCGGCAAGCTCCAGCATAGATGCCGCCGATCCGGAGCAATATGCGATCCTGCGGATATCGTTATGCCACGAAGAATAGCGCACGTCAAAAAAACCGCAGCACTGCTCCAATGCCCGTGCCAGATCCTGCGGCGTCCACGTACGGCGACTTTCATCGATCCATCCAAAGCCACGTCCGTCCGTCCAAGTTGATTCGAATACCGCCAGATTTCCTTCCAACATCAGCGGTTCTTTCAGCTGTGTATGTGCATACATGTTCAGCCCCTCCGGCGATATATCCAAGGGGGTATGGACACAAATTGCCGCAATCCCATGCGCGGCAAGCTGATAAACCGGACTATTTACAGGCAAGCACTTGAGCGGCGAAAAAATCACTGGGTGATGTGCAACGATCAGCTGTACGCCTTGCTGCACTGCTGCTTCGATCACCGGCGCAGAAATATCGAGTGTCGTCAGGATGTGCTCTGCCGGCATATCCATACTACCCACTAATAAGCCAGAATTGTCCCACGACTCTTGTGATGCAAATGGTGCAAATGCATCGATCGTCTTATAAATTTCCCTGACTGTCAGCATATCGATTCCTCCCATGTTTGCCGCAGCTTTGCAAGCTGTTTTGCAAGATTTTCCCACTTTGCCGCCTCCTCACATCCAGCAGCACTGAGTTTATGTGCCAGCATCTCACATACGCCCTGCTTCCACATAGCATAACGCCTTGCATCTGGCGTATTCCAATCCGGACAGCCAACCTCCGCATCAAATAGCGAAAGCGTGCGCATGCCACCATCATAGCATGTTTCGATCACCGTATACATCCGATCGCCCTCCGCCGCAATTCGTTCTGTCCATGTGCCAAAACCATTTTCTGCGAGCCACCTGCGCAGCGTGGGAATCTTTGTCATCGGCTGTAACACAAGGTGAACCTCCTGCCGCCATGGGCACTGCTCCAAGATATGTACGATCATCTCGCCGCCCATCCCGGCAATCACTAAGTCGGTAATGCCGTCTGGGGATACGCCAGCAACCCCATCTCCCAACACCAGCTGCGCCCGATCCAGTACGCCAGATTCTGTCAGGGTACGCCGTGCCGCCTCCAGTGGCCCTGCGTGGATATCCGTCACAACAGCACGTGTACAAATGTTGTTTTTTAAAAGATATGCCGGTAAATACGCATGATCCGTTCCCACATCACAGACAACACCGCCTTTTGTCACCAGTGCTGCACAGACAGCAAGGCGTTTGGTCAGCATAAACTCATCCTTTCCTTCTCTTAAAACAAAAATTGCTCCGCCGCGATAATCCCACCATTCAAAGCGGCAGAATTCACACGGGGAGCAACTTGATTCTCATTTACTGAACATCGCCGGTTGCGATCTGCTTGTTGAGTTCTTCGAGCAGCTCATCCGGGTCGATGCCGTGCACCATGCAGGCTTCTTCCACCGTCTCTCCACGAGACGCCGGGCAGCCCAGGCAGTGCATCCCAATTGCCATGAACAGCGGTGCTGTCTGCGGCGCAATGTCCAGAATATCACCGATAATGGTTTCTCTTGTAATCGTTGCCATATTCTAACACCTCCTGTCTGCATCATCCTACAGCAAAACTGCTGCACCTGCTAAAAAATAGCGTACCCGAATCGGGCGTCGCTATGCAGACAAAGATCAGCACAGCTCAAATGATCCAGCTGTGAACATCCGGTATGCCTTATGCCTCTTCACGCATTTTTGCATAACATTCACTGCAATATACCGGACGACCCTCACGCGGCTGAAACGGTACCCGTGCTTCACCACCGCAGGAGTCACAAACAGCCGTGAACATTTCGCGTTCCGGTCTTGTGCTTGCGCGCTTGGCATCGCGGCATGCCCTACAGCGCTTTGGCTCGTTTTCAAAGCCACGCTCTGCATAAAATTCCTGTTCTCCGGCGGTAAATACAAATTCTGAGCCGCATTCCTTGCACACCAAAGTCTTGTCTTCGTACATATCGGTTTACCTTTTTCCTTTCCCGAGGCGCTTCCGCTTTCTGGGATTCCTCGTACCGGCGGCATCGGCCGGCATGTTTCATTTCATTGTCCGAAATGCCTCTTGCATTCCGGGAATCCCGCTGCAATCACACTGTTTCGTTTGATGCGGCACGTAATTTCCGTCGTGCACGCTGCAGTGCATTATCTACTGATTTTTCAGAAATATGCAGCGCTGCAGCTGCCTGCGCGTAAGATGCGCCACTATAGATCAGCATACAAACCTGATATTCCCGTCGGGATAAGCGATCCACCATCGCGCAGATCATCTCTGCCATCTGCGTCCGGCTTTGCACTTCATGATCCGGAGCTGCGGCAGGATCCTGCACCTGAGAAAGCGGCGGCATATCGGATGCCCCCACAGGCGTCGGGTTATTGCGGATGCGCCGCAATGCAGATATCATTCGATTGTGAATACACTTTCCTGCAAAAGCAGAAAACGGTACGCCACGTGATTCATCATACCGGCATACCGCAGAGATCAGCCCCAGGAAGCCCTCTTGCGCCAGATCCTCTGCATCAGAAACACCTTGATACTGTTTGACTCGATTCCAGACATATCCGGTATATCGTGAGATCAAAATTTCCATTGCCTGACGATTCTGCCGCGCCAAAAGGACGAGCTTTTCATCCGGTAATTGTTCAAAAGATACCGGCTTCAACACACATTCCCCTATCAATCCGCGAAATTGTCCAGTTTGCTATTGCTCAGGATGTATGATACATTTTCAGCATCATACCTCTATTATTATATCGAAAAAATTTTTATTTGTCAATAACCTTCTTTGATTTCTTTTTGCTGGCGAAAAAACTGTCATTTTCGCCAGTTTTTCTAGCTTGTTTTTATTGAAATATACAATTTCCGCTCTAATTCCCACGCCATTTTCCGCAAAAAGACCCTGACGCATCCGTCAGGGTCACACCGTATCTGTTAAGCCTTATTTTCGGTCTAAGATCTGGAAAATTGCTGTCAGATCGTCCATATCCGACTGTGTTGTCTTCGGTTGCGGCTGTTTTGCCGGTTCTACCGCCGACCGACCGCTTACCTTGACATCGTCCACCAAAGGATTGTCCACCTGGATCGGCTCTTCTTCCTCTTCTTCCAGTGCATCCGGATCATGCATATCAAAGCCAGCTGCGATCACCGTAATGGTCATCTCATCCTGCATATCTTCCTTGAATGCCGTACCAAAGATGAATTCGACATCTTCTGCCGCCTTGTCTGTGATCATCTTTGTTGCAATATCCACATCGGACGAAAGAATATCCTCGCTCATCGCGATATTGATTAACAAGCGTCTTGCACCAGCGATTGAAGTTTCGAGTAGCGGACTCGCAATAACAGCATTTGCCGCTTCCTTTGCCTTGTCCTTGCCGGAACCATGCCCGATTGCCATGTGCGCATATCCTGCGCCCTTCATAATGGTCGATACGTCTGCAAAATCAAGGTTGATATAGCCCTCTTCTACGATCAGATCGGAAATACTCTTGACGCCGGTCTTTAACACATCATCTGCCAGCGCGAAAGATTCACGCATAGTAAGCGGCTTGTCCAGACCCTCGAGCAGCTTTTCATTTGGGATGACGATCAGGGAGTCCACGTACTTACGCAGTTCAGTAATGCCTTTTTCTGCTTGGATCATTTTCTGTTCACGTTCAAACGCAAATGGCTTTGTCACAACTGCAACAGTCAGGATGCCTGCCTCCTGTGCCAGACGCGCTACGACCGGAGCCGCACCCGTGCCAGTGCCGCCGCCCATACCAGCAGTGATAAAGACCATATCTGCACCCTTAAGTGCAGCTTCAATCTCATCCTTATTTTCTTCTGCGCTCTGCTTGCCGACATCCGGCTTATTTCCGGCGCCGCGACCCTTGGTGAGCTTTGCGCCGATCTGGATTTTTGTTGTCGCCTTTGAATTATTCAGTGCCTTTGCATCAGTGTTCACTGCAATATATTCAATATCATTTACATCAGAAGATGCCATACAGTTCAGCGCATTTCCGCCGCCGCCGCCGACACCAATCACCTTGATATTCACATCGGGATCAAACGCATCTTCGTAGATAAAATCAGTCATCTCTCATTTCCTCCTACAAGTCTACTATCACAGGCTACTTGCCGTACCGCATCCAAAGCATCTCACTTTTGGCACAGCCCAAACCTTCTGGAAATACACTTATCATTCTAACACATTTCTGCACACAATGCAAGCTTTTTTTCAAAATTCCTGCGGTTTTTCCTTTTCACACAAGATTGCCGCCAAATTTTCAGCATAAATTTATAAAATTCACACAACAGTGTGGATTTTTCTCGGTCTCAAGCCAGAAAGCCGGAAGGCAAGCGGCATATTTTATTGTGCCGCCTCATCCGCCGTTGTTGTTTCTGTCATAGTTGTGGTTGTCACAATATTGCCATCCTCATCCGTAACTGCCGTCACAAACGGCTGACGTTCCACATCGTCCTTATCTCGATAGGAACACTGGTGGTCACCGATCATGGTGAGATAGCCAACTTTATCCGCCGAAAGCTTACCGATCACAGTTTCTGCCAGAGAAACTTTATAAGAAAGTTCATTCCAGTTCCCAAGTGAAAACTCGATCCGGTCATCAAACGTCAGTACTATATCATACTTGTCCGTCACATCAATTGCCGTGATCGGATACTCCAGCCCTTGTGCAATCAGCTCAGATAGAGTCTGAAAAATCTGATCTTTCTGGCTATCTACGGATGTGATCATCATACCGGGTTCGCGCGTTTTTGTTTCAAAGCCTGTGATTGTGGGCAGAGACAAATCCGTTTCCGGACTATTCTTCAGAATCTTTCCCGCAGCACTCACTTGCAGTGTGCCGCTTTCATCCACTAAATTATATGCGGGGATGCTTGGTGTAACCGTAATCACCAGCATATCCGGGAATTCTTTTTCGACCCGAACACTGTCCACGAAGACGAGACCTGAAAGCACATTTTGCTCCACCTGCTCAGAATTCAGACGCATCAAGTTATCTCCCGTATGTACGCCGGAGGCCTGTGCGATCTCTTCTGCGGAATACTCAGACGATTCTCCGGCAATTTCAATTGTCTGGATGTTGAAGAACACTGTCATACACAGCGCCACACCCACTCCGATCACCAAGATAAACACCACCAAACTGTAAAACGGCCGCATTCGGTTGCGGCGGCGTTTTCGCCTGGCGCTAGTATCCCGCTGGATTTCTGTCTTTTCAACATCCTGCATCGCATTTCCTCCTGTATTTTTGATGATAACTAACGGCAGAATTTATATCCCCATATCCACACGTGTGATCCTGCCTCCAACCCCCTGCAGCACTGTTTCGATCGCCTCATAACCGCGGTCAATGTGTGAGATCTGGCGAATCTCGGTCTTCCCGTTTGCCGCAAGTCCGGCAAGCACCATCGCTGCACCGCCGCGCAGATCTGTCGCTGAAACACTTGCGCCGCTGAGCGTCTGTGTTCCGGTCACAACGGCGATCCTACCCGACACATGGATCTTTGCACCCATTTTCACAAGCGCATCCACATGACGATAGCGGTTCTCAAAGATATTTTCTTCGATGACGCTCACGCCATTTGCCACACTCAGCATCGCCATAAAAATCGCCTGTGCATCGGTCGGAAAGCCCGGATGAGGCATCGTCTGAATTGACGGCACAGCATGCAACCGCCGTGGTGCCAATAGATGCATCCGATCGGGTTCAGGATAAAGCCGACAGCCCATTTGCTCGAACATCGGCAGCACATTTTCCATCGGATGCGCATCTGTGCCACGCAGGCAGATCGTACCGCCCGTGATCGCAGCTGCACCGAGATATGTGATCCCGGCAATACGATCAGGCATGATCCGATAAGTACTGCCGTGCAATTTCTCAACGCCATCGATCACGATGGTACTTTCGCCGTCTCCGGAAATTTTTGCACCACCCATACGCAAGAACGATGCCAAATCGCAAATCTCCGGTTCACGTGCCGCATTATGGAGTACTGTCCGCCCCTTGGCAAGCACAGCGGCAAGCATCACATTTTCCGTTGCGCCCACGGATGGAAACGGCAGGTGGATCTTTGCGCCATGCAGCCGATCCGGCACTGTACAGTCAAGTTCACCGCCATGAATGTGAAAACGCGCCCCCATTTGCTGCAGTGCTTCTAAATGCATATCGATCGGACGCGGTCCCAATTCACAACCACCGGGATAAGAAATATGGCACGATCCGGTACGTCCGAGAACTGCCCCCAGAAAGATCACAGAAGAACGCATCTCCTGCATCAGTGCCTCTGGGATCGTATCCGACCGTAGATCACATACATTCACTGTCACTGTATGTGAGCGAATCGTACAGCGACACCCCAAATGAGTCAGAATCCGGCAGGCAGCAAAAACATCTGTAAGCCGCGCACAATTTTCCAGTGTTGTTTCTCCATCACACAACAGTACTGCCGCCAAGATTGGCAGAGCACTGTTTTTGGCACCATGTAAAAACACTTCTCCTTCGAGCGGTACGCCACCCTCAATCACTAGCTTTTGCAAGCCGCATCACCTCTTTTTTAGTTTCAGTGTATGCGCCCAGCAATCAATTGGTGAAACGAAAACGTACTCTTACTGCGGCTGTGTCAATGTCTTGATAATTTTCCAGATCCGCTCATCAGTGTCGGCGATCTCAAGCTTTTTGGCATTTTTCCCCATCTCCGTCAGACGGTCACGATCGTGATACAGCATCTCCACCTCACGGATGATACGCTTCGGTGAAGCATCCTTCTGTTCAATGACAATTGCCGCACCGGCATCGCCTAAGACGTTGGCATTGTGCAGCTGGTGATTTCCGGTAACGATCGGTGACGGAATAAGGATCGATCCCCTGCCAACCGCCTCGAGTTCTGCCAGCGTTGAAGCACCCGACCGGCAAATGACTAGATCAGCTGCCGCAAGACACACGTCCATATCATGGATATATTCCGTAATCCGCAGACGATCACTTTTGAGTGGAACGCCCGCATGTTCCATTGCCGCCGGAAAGCTGTCTTTCCCCATACCGCCATAACCATGAATATGGTTAATCTTCAGCCCCTGTTTTACATGCCATGGGATCAGTTCCGCCATTGCTTCGTTAATGCATCCGGCGCCAAGACTTCCGCCAAAAGAGAGGATGCACATTCCATCGTCAAACCCAAGCTGTCTGCGTGCTGCGGCACGATCCATCTGAGAAATGCCACCACGCACCGGCAGTCCGGTGACGGTATACGGGCAGCCCGGATGGAGATAATCGAGTGCCTTTTCCACCGTCAACATCACATGTGACACTTCTTTGGAGAGCATCTTATTAGTCACGCCGGGAAATGCATTCTGTTCATGAATGACACAGGGGATTCCCATATGTGCCGCCGCATGCAAGATCGGGCCGGCAACATAGCCGCCTGTACCGATCGCAATATCCGGCCGAAATTGCTTTACGATCTTGCGTGCACGCGGCTGTGACACCGCCAGATAATACATTGCCTGAATGTTGCGCCGGATATTTTTCAGTGTCAGTTTACGCTGAAATCCAGCAACATGCATCGTTTCCAGCCGATATCCTGCCTGTGGCACAAGCTTTGCCTCCATGCCATTCGGCGTTCCTACAAAGAGAAATTCTGCCGATGGATCATGTGTCCGGATGATTTCGGCGATTGCCAGCGCCGGATTGATGTGACCGCCTGTTCCGCCCCCAGCCAACAGCACTCTCATAGTTCTCCTCCTTGCACCATTTGTTTTTGTTCTGTCGCGCGCCGTTTTGGCTTTTTCTCCGCCACACGATATCGCGCACGGGAAATGTTGAGTACGATTCCCATTTCTGCCAGCTGTAAGATCAGCGCCGTACCCCCATAGCTAAAAAACGGCAGACTGATACCGGTATTCGGGATCAGATTGCTGACAACGGCAATATTGAAAAATGCCTGTAAACCAATGTGAGATGTCAAACCAATTGCCACGAGCATACCGAACTTATCCCGGGCATGCGTTGCAATATAAAAGCCGCGAATCACCAACAATGCAAACAGCAGCACAACTGTAAGTGCGCCCACAAATCCCAGCTCTTCACAGACGATCGCGAAAACAAAGTCATTTTTCGTTTCCGGCAGATAGAGATATTTCTGCCGCGACTCACCGAGTCCCAAACCAAATAATCCGCCGGAACCGATTGCGATTAGCGACTGACACGTTTGCCATGTTTCCCCCAGAATATCTGCAAACGGATCACGCCATGATCGGAGACGCGTTCCGATATAATCATAGCTGCCCGACATCAGAAACATGATCAAAAGTCCTGCTCCCACCGCGATCAACCCAATGGTGAGCAGTTGTTTCAGACTTGCACCGCCAACAAAAATCAAAATGATGCACATCAATACGATCAGAACCGTCGCCGACAAATGCGGTTCACGGATCAGAAGTACCGCAACAACTGCCATTGCAAGCAGCAGTGGCAATACACCCTTTCGGAACAAACGCATATTTTCATAATTCTTATCAATAACATATGCGAAGAAAATGACGATCCCGATCTTCATCAGCTCAGACGGCTGAAAGTTAAAACCGCCCAGAACAATCCATCGCGTTGCACCCTTTTCCGTATATCCAACACCCGGCACAAGCACCAGGATCAGCAAGAGTAACGGTATCACAAAAGCAGATATGGCGATCATTGGTTTTTGAAACAGATGATAATCCACCGCACACAGCACACACATGATCACAAGGCCAAGTATTGCATTCTTAATCTGGTTGAACGCATAAAACGTCCCGCTTTCGCCCTCGGCAATTGCCCACGCATAGCTTGCGGAGAACATCATAATAATGCCGATGACAAGTAGTGCGATCACGATCAGAAAAAAGACCAGATCGACTTCACCATAGCGGATATTTCTCTGCCATAGCGGCAGATTAAACCGATGCTTTTTCTTTGTTTTTGCTGCACTCTCCACGATCTCAAACCTCCTTGCAGCCTTGCTATTTTGTCCATCTATGCCAGCCGCACCACATCTTCCTTACAGCACAACGATCAACAGTCCGACAAGCCCCATGATCAATCCGAATACCGAAAATGTCAGCACAATCTTATACTCACTGAATCCACTCATCTCAAAGTGATGATGGATCGGCGTCATTTTGAAAACCCGGCGGCCTTCGCCGTACTTCTTCTTCGTATACTTGAAATATGTCACCTGGATCATAACAGAAAGCGCCTCTAAAATATAAACCAGCGTCACTAAAATCATCGCCAGATGCTGATGCGTTGCAAGTCCGATCGCAGCCACTGCCGCGCCCAGATACATCGAGCCGGTATCGCCCATAAAACACTTTGCCGGATGCAGATTCCAGACCAGAAATCCAAGACAGCCACCGGCAAGTGCCATGGTAAACAGCGTATATGTATGCATCTGCATCTTGCTGCAAATCAGTGTAAAGATCAACATCGCCACCAGCGTCACCGTACCGCAAAGCCCATCGACGCCATCTGTCAGATTCACCGCATTGGTCAAATACAAAATCACCAATACCATCAGCGGATAATAAAACCACTTGATATCAAACCGGACAAACCCCAAATCGATCACCGTGCTATGATCGCCAAGCCAATACATGGCGCCCAGCCATAATACTGCCGCCACAACTTGCAACACGATCTTCTGCATCGGTTTCAACCCTTCGTTCTGTTTTTTTGCCACTTTCGCAAAGTCATCGATAAAACCAATGATCCCGAAAAGCAAACAAAACACAATACAGCTCAGTACACGCAATGCCTCACGGTCGCCGGAAATGGCGGTAGCATCTGTTGCATTCCAAAAGCGATACATCGCATATCCACATGCAGTTGCGACGATACTGCCGACGATAAACAGGATGCCGCCCATGGTCGGCGTGCCCTGCTTATTGGCGTGCCACTTTGGTCCGAAATCGACTTTAATCGGCTGACCGAACTTCAATTGATGCAGCCATGGGATGAGTATTTTGCCGCCGAGTGCGGCAACAGCAAAAGCAAGTAGCCCGACTGCTATGTTAATCCAAAATGGCATCGTCATTGTCCTCCTGTTCAAAAATCGCCGTCATACAATCTTCCAAATGCATGCCGCGGCTGGCCTTGAATAAAACCACATCACCCGGCCGCAGATACTGCCGGATCACGCGGCAAAGTTCGCGTGGATCTTCGGTATGATAGACCGAAATCGCCTGCATCGCCGCACGCTTTGCAAGGTAAAGTGATGCCTTTCCATAGCAGAACAGCGCATCTACCTCGCATTCTGCCACCATATCGCCAACTAATGTATGCAGCTGACGCGACATATCGCCAAGCTCCAGCATATCGCCCAAAACCGCCACACGTCTGCCTTTACAAGGAATTTCCTGCAACACAGTCAGCGCAGCCTTCATAGAATCTGGACTTGCATTATAACAGTCCGCAATGATGGTATATGCACCGCGGCGGTAAATATTCTGCCGCAGTCCCACCGTCTGATATTGTTCGAGTGCTCGGCAGATCATCTCCGGCGTAATTTCAGAAAGCATTCCGACACAGAACGCTGCCAATGCATTCATGACATTGTGATTTCCAATACACGGCAGTGTCACCGGATAACGTTCGCCGTCTTTGGTCAGTACGGTAAACTGGGTGGTCTTCGACTTTCGAACTACATCCACAGCGCGCACATCGGCACGATCATCATGCATTCCATAAGTCATCACCGGACGACGCAGTGTCCGCCGCAGTGGATGTAAAAGCGGATCATCCCCATTGACGACCAGCAGTGCATCTGTCTCCATTCCGTCTAAGATCTCCAGCTTTGCCTGTAAGATACCCTCTTGAGTCTTTAAGTTTTCAATATGGGAAAAGCCGATGTTGGTGATTACTCCGATGGTCGGCCGGGAAGTCCGGGAAAGGCGGCTAATCTCGCCAAAATGCGACATCCCCATCTCGATCACTGCCGCGCCGTGGCTGTCTTCAAGTCCAAACAGCGTCTTTGGCATACCAATCTCATTGTTGAGATTACCCTGTGTCTTCAGGGTGTGGAATTTCGATTCCAGCACACATGCGATCATCTCCTTGGTAGTCGTCTTTCCCACACTTCCTGTGACACCGACAAGAACTGGATGGAATTTCTGTCGATAATGCGCCGCGATCTGAAGCAACGCCTTACCCGTATCCTTGACCACCAGACACGGACATCCTTCGATCGCCTGATCGGTCACAGCTGCAACCGCACCAGCTGCAATCGCCTGTGGCACAAAATCATGCCCATCAAAACGTGCACCTCGCAGTGCCACAAACAAACAACCCTGCGGAAGATTACGCGTATCTGTGCTAACACGAGTAATTTCCGCCTCAATGGGCACCTCACACTGTAATACTTCCTTCAATTCCGACAGCATCCACGGCTTCATCAGTTTCTCCCCCTATATGTTGTTCTCTCTGTTGTCTTATTGCACTTATATGTCTGTCCGCTTGGGTACAAGCGGCAGACAATCACGGACAATCTCGCGTTCATCCATATGGATGTGTACACCGCCCGATAGGATCTGATAATCCTCATGTCCTTTTCCTGCGAGGACGATCACATCATTCGGCTGTGCCAGCTGCATGCTGCGCAAAATCGCCTCTTTGCGATCTACCACGACTTCATACGGCACATCGCTGCCTTCCAGTCCTGTGAGGATATCAGCAATGATCGCCTCGGGGTCTTCATCCCGCGGATTATCGGAAGTGATCATCAGAAAATCCGCATATTTTGCCGCCGCCTGTGCCATCTTCGGACGCTTAGTGGCATCACGGTTTCCACCACAGCCGAACAAACAGATCAGGCGTCCCTTGGTATATTCCTTAACGCTGCGCAGAATGTTTTCCACTGCATCCGGTGTATGGGCATAGTCACAGATCACAGTAAAGTCCCGGTCGATCGGAATCACCTCACAGCGTCCGCGTATCCCCGTACAGCTTTCCAGCGACTGTAACACACGCTTTATCGGAATCTCCAGCTCATAAGTTGCTGCCGCCGCCGCAAGTGCATTCGAAACATTGAACATACCGGTCAGGTGCATCTGCAAGAGATAGGATTTATCCGCGTGACAGAGCCAAAACGTTGTGCCGTCTGCACGCAGCTTCATGGCATCAGCATAAAAATCAGCGCTGCGACAGTTGCCATAGGTTGTCACCGGACATACGACCTCACCCGCAAGACGTTTGCCATAGCTGTCATCGATATTGATCACAGCGCGGTCACAGCGGTCAAAGAGCAATTTTTTTGCCTGATAATACGCCTCCATCGTACCGTGGTAATCCAGATGATCCTGTGTCAGGTTGGTAAACACGGCAACATCAAAATGCGTTTCTCCAATGCGCTGCTGTACCAGCCCGAACGAGGACACTTCCATTACGACATAGTCGCATCCCGCCTGTGCCATCTTGGCATAAAGCTCCATCAGGTCATAGACAAACGGCGTGGTATTATCGGTGTGTATTGGTTCTCCACCAATCTCATTGCAGATCGTCCCAATCAGGCCCACCATATGGCCATTGTCCGTCAGAACATGCTTAATGAGGTTGGTAATCGTTGTCTTGCCATTTGTACCGGTTACACCCACAAAATGCATTTTTCGCTCCGGATGCCCGAACCATGCGGCACAGAGTTTGCCATATAAAGCGCGTGTATCCTCAGTGAGAATCTGCCGGTCACCAAACCCTAAGTCATGATCGGCCAGCACCACTGCTGCACCCTGTTCCAGTGCCTGTGCCGCCGCAGTGTGTCCGTCAAAATGTTCACCACGGATGCAGGCAAACACCATTCCCGGCTGTACCTTCCGGGAATCATCTGTTAGCCCTGTGATCTCCAGTTCCGGCAGTGCTGTCACTGCATTTTGCTCTAACAACGTTTCTAACCGCATTGTCGCTCACCCTTTCCTGTTCAATGGTATCTTCCAACCTCAGTCATTTACTTCGCCTTCTACCATGGTCAAAGTAATCGAGCTGCCGCGCGCCACATAGGTACCAGCTTCTTCCGACTGATATTGTACGGTGGCACTGCTGCTGTCGGCAGTTGCGCCGAGCGAGACATAATTCAGGCCATAATAGCGAAGTGTCTCATTTGCCTGTTCCAGTGTCATACCAATCAGATTTGGAACCTCTACCAATTCTTCCCCAATGATCTCTTCGGTATACAACAATACTTTGCCGCCCTTTGCAATATTAGTTCCCGTCCGCGGCGACTGAGTCAGAACGGTATCGCCATTTCCAACCACCTCATAGGTCAATCCGAGTTGATCCAGCGTTGCTTTCGCGCTTTCCACTGTAACATCCTGTAATAGTGGTACGCTGACATTCATATCGGCAAATTCTTCCTCTGAATACTCCGGATAATAACCCAGATATGGCAGAACATTCTCCATCACTTCTCTTGCATATGGCACGACAACCGTCGAACCATAATAACCGACTTCTGGATTCGGATAGTCAGCCTCGATCAACATAATGATTTCCGGATCATCAGCCGGTGCAAAGCAGCAGTAGGATGCAACATAGTCGTCTTCAATTGCTGTATTACGAATCTCCGCAGTACCAGACTTACCACCGATACGATATCCCTGAATATAAGCATTGTGGCTTGGATTGTTGGTAACAACAGCCTCTAACTGTTCGCGCACCGTTTTGGAAGTTTCTCCTGAAATCACCTGCCGCTTGACTGTCGTTTCATTTTGTAGCACGACATTTCCGTTGGTATCCACAATATGATCCACAACATATGGTGTAATCAGATTGCCGCCATTGATCGCTGCCGAATATGCTGTGATCAATTCGAGTGCAGTCAATTCGTTGGTCTGTCCGAATGAGCTGGACGCCAAATCGACAAGTGTCATATCATCCTGTGCAATATATGCGCCAGACACCTCACCTGGCAGGTCGATTCCGGTCTTTTCCCCAAGACCAAAACCCTGGAAGTAATAGCTGAATTTCTCCACACCAAGCCGTAGTCCAATTTCCATAAATGCTGGGTTGCAGGAGTTGGTCAAAGCCTGTGTGAACGTCTGTGAGCCGTGCCCAGAAGTACGCGAACAACCGATACGCGCGTCCTGCACCTGTAAGTATCCTTCACAATAAAATGTATCATTTGCCAGATCGATCAGGCTCTCTTCAAGCGCAGATGCCGTTGTGATGATCTTAAATGTCGATCCCGGCGGATTGATCTCGCTGATTGCCTTGTTGCGCCACTGCACTTCACGCGCTTCTAAATATGCATCCTGATATTCCGATTCCGGAAGTTGTGCCAGTTCCTGTGCGGTCTGTGCATCATAGATCTCAGAAGGATTATTAAGGTCAAACGACGGATAAGTCGCCATGGCATAGATCGCACCTGTCTTTGGATTCATAATGATTCCACAGGCACGATCGCGAACCTCATATGCCTGAACCATTTCTTCAAGGCTCTTTTCCAGATAGTATTGCATCGTTGTGTCAAGAGTCAGATACAACGACGCGCCATCTTGCGCCTCATAAGTCGTGGAGTAGCGGTATGGCATTTCCTCGCCGTTTGCCGCCTGCGCAGAAATGATTCTGCCGTCCACGCCCGCGAGATACTCATCATACTGATATTCCAGACCATACTGTCCATCGCCGTCGCCATTGGTAAAGCCGATCACCGCAGCCGCCAATTCGTTCTGCGGATAATAGCGGCGTGTTGTGGGTTCTGTGCCGATGAACGACAGATTTAGATCGTCAAAATATGCAACGATTTCATCTGCCACATCTTTTTCCACCTGCGTTTGCAGTACATGATAGCGTCCTTCCCGTGCATAGGATTCTTCTACCTCTGCCGGCGTCAGTTCCAGCTTTTCTGCCAGAAACGACGTAATGGAAGTTCTAAGCTGTTGCGTGTCGATCAGGTTATCCGCATTTTCTCCATTCTCACTGGCATTTTGTTGCTTTTCCGCATTATCCTGCTCGATCGACTCGATCTGTTCGCGATATAACTGCGGATCGATATACACATTATATACAGTCGCACTCCACGCTAACGCCGATCCGTTTGCATCATAAATTGCACCGCGGCTTGCTTCGAGTGTCATTGTACCAAAGTGATAATTATTCGCCATCTCTTCATACAGTGCATTGTCGATGACCGAAACTTTAAACAGTCCAGACACAACAGCCGCACAAAACACAAGGAGCGCCGCCATCGCCGCGCCGGCACGCCGACGCATCCGCACCGATGCTGAAAGAGGAGGCTTTTCCGGCGAGTCGGGAGCATACTGATTTGATTTACGCCATATCGGCATAGCTGTGCACCTCCTGCATTGCTACAATCATAGATATATGGATCATCTGATCTCTTATCAAATATAGAATCAGGCAGGGAAATCGCAAACCGTTACCCCGCCTGATCCACAAAACCGTCTCACAAATTCACCTGCGTCAAACTCAATTCGCAGATGATAAGACGGGAATTTCCGATTTTGCGGCAAATGACATGTTTGCCGCAAAATGTAATGCTGGAATTCTGTCAGCCTTCCAATTGTCATCTGTCCGATAACCGCTTTGTCCGAAGGCTTGACATACACCCCAATTTTTGTTTCCCGAAAATACTTTCTTGTGTCGTTTTATATCACTAACGGCGGTGACTGTGCACCTGAATTCCGCTTTCTGCGAAAACCGATAGCGGCAATAAAAATGTTTTATGATAAGGCGCATTCTCTCAAGAAATGTTATGCACCCTATCCACGCAGATATGCCACCAAATCTTCAAACCAATGCTTGATCGTGACAAAAATATTTTGTTGTTCTGCGTCTATGACGACTTCATCTTCCGTTTGAATTTGTATATATTGAATCTGAGATTTGTCAAGCTGTTGAAGCCCCAGATATTGTTCTGCATAGTCTTTGATATTGCTGATCGAAGCCTTGCCTTCCAGCTCCGTCTGCATCCGCACATTTTCGCTGCGCAGTTCCCCGAGCTGGGTATTCGCCGCCGAAATTTCTGTATAAACCTCATTGAGCTGGACATAACTGTTGATCACAACGCTAAACAGAATCAGCGCCATAACACCGGCAAGAAACACACGAAGGGCTGCACCGCGTTTATTCGGATCAATAAAAAACAGCCTCCCACTCGATGGCGGTACTTTGACTTCATTTTGCTGCGTCGACAGCTTTTCTTTTGCCATTGTCGCTCAGCGACTCCTTTCCACGACGCGCAACTTTGCGCTGCGACTGCGATGATTGCGTAACAGTTCATCTTCGCCCGGGATGATTGGCTTTCGTGTAATTGCCTTTGCCTGCGGTGTTCTGCCGCACACACACACCGGAAAATCCGGCGGACAGATACATCCCTGACACCATGCTGCAAACTGCTGTTTCACCATGCGGTCTTCAAGCGAATGAAATGTGATCACGGCAAGTCTGCCACCGGGTTTCAGCATTGAAAATGCCGCTTGTAAACCCTTTTCCAAGTGCTCAAGTTCTCCATTCACGGCAATTCGAATGGCCTGAAACGATTTTTTACATGGATTTTTCATTCGTCGATCGCGTGCCGGGACTGCACTCTGGATCACCTGTGCCAATTGCGCCGTGGTTTCGATCGGTGCTTCCTCTCGCGCAAGTATGATCTTTCGTGCAATCTGACGCGCCCGCTTTTCCTCACCATAAGTAAACAAAATACGGGAAAGCTCTTCTTCCGATGCTGTATTCACCAGATCTTTTGCGCTTTGTCCGGTCTGGCTCATACGCATATCAAGTGGTGCATCCTGATGATACGAGAATCCACGTTCTGCCACATCAAGCTGATGTGAAGAAACACCAAGGTCAAGCAATATTCCATCCACCTCATGAACGCCCAAACCTGGCAAAACATCTGCCATTTCGTCATAATTATGCTGTAATACTGTCGCAGGATAGGGTTTCAGCCGTTCAGATGCCGTAATCACAGCATCTGGATCCCTGTCAAACCCATAAAGTCTGCCATCCTGTGTCAGGCGCTTTGCAATTTCCATGGAATGTCCGGCACCACCAACTGTACCATCTACATAGATGCCGTCAGGACGGATCTGCAGCGATTCCAGAACCTCACGCAACATCACCGGAATATGTATAAATTCCATATCTGTCACCTTACTCAAAAGCCCAATTCCTCTAAAATCCCCAGCATTTTTTTTACATCAAATGCAGCATTAAACGCTTCCCAGCGGGATTTCTCCCAGATCTCGGCTTTGTTATCAGCCCCGATTATGACAACATCTTTTTCTAAATCTGCAAACTTTCGCAGATCCTGTGGAATCAGAACACGTCCTTGTTTATCAGGGATCAATGTGCCGGCGCCCGAAAACAGCCAACGTTTGAGTTGACCGCCCTTTGCTTCCGGAAGCGTCGCTATTTTTGCTGAAAGTCGTTGCCATTCTTCTTCAGAATAGACGGTCAAACATGGCTGATCGAGTCCTTTTGTGACATAAAATGTCACACCTAGACCCTCGCGAAGCTTTGTCGGAAAATTCAGGCGTCCCTTTGCATCAATATTATGGTAATATGTCCCCATCAAAGACGCCATGTCTCCGATACCGCCTTTCCGTAGAATCAAGTACCAACTAGGGAAAACTTTCCCACAATCAGGGAATCTTCCCCACTTTTCACCGCCATAGTATTATTATACCGTATCTCTTTGAAAATTGCAAGGACAGATTCGGAGAATCTCGCAAAAATATAGCCAAAAAATAAGAACTCTTTTTATGAATCTTGCACAACAGCATGGATGTTTATACAGATTTTCGTATCAATTTCGGCCTAACGTTGCATCTTCTGACAAATACAAAGAAGGACGAATCCAATTTGGATTCGTCCTTCTTATGCGCATATCCATCACAGATAACGCAAATTCTAATTAAAACTTATTCGTTGATTGCAGTTACAACGCCCGAACCTACTGTTCTGCCGCCTTCACGGATCGCAAAACGCAGACCTTCTTCGATTGCGATCGGGGAGATCAGCTCAACATCCATCTCAACGTTGTCACCCGGTGTGCACATTTCAACATCCGGCGGCAGTGTGATGATGCCGGTTACGTCAGTTGTTCTGAAGTAGAACTGCGGTCTGTAGTTATTGAAGAACGGTGTATGACGACCGCCTTCTTCCTTCTTCAGAACGTAAACCTGACCCTTGAACTTGGTATGCGGATGAATCGAACCAGGCTTGCAGAGAACCTGACCACGCTCAACCTGATCACGTGTAATACCACGCAGTAGCGCGCCGATGTTGTCACCAGCTTCTGCAAAGTCCAGAGTCTTACGGAACATTTCGATACCGGTTACAACAGTACTGAGCTTTTCTTCCGACAGACCAACGATTTCAACCGGCTCGTTAACGTTCAGCTTTCCGCGCTCTACACGACCGGTAACAACAGTACCACGGCCAGAAATTGTCATGGTGTCCTCGATCGGCATCAGGAACGGCTTTGCATCATCGCGTTCTGGAGTCGGAATATATTCGTCAACAGCATCCATCAGATCAAGGATCGGCTTGTAAGCCGGATCAGACAGATCATCCGGAGCTTCCAGAGCAGCCAGAGCAGAACCAACGATAATTGGAGTGTCATCACCCGGGAAGTCATATTCATTCAAAGTTTCACGAATATCCATTTCTACGAGTTCAAGCAGTTCCGGATCGTCAACCTGGTCAGCCTTGTTCATGAATACTACGATTGCCGGTACGCCTACCTGACGAGCCAGCAAGATGTGTTCCTTCGTCTGTGCCATCGGGCCGTCAGATGCAGCAACTACCAGAATTGCGCCGTCCATCTGTGCTGCACCAGTGATCATGTTCTTAACGTAGTCAGCGTGACCCGGGCAGTCAACGTGTGCATAGTGGCGCTTATCTGTCTCATACTCAACGTGAGCAGTGTTGATTGTGATACCACGCTCTCTCTCTTCCGGCGCCTTATCGATCATATCGTAAGCTTCGTACTGTGCCTGACCCTTTAATGCGAGAGTCTTGGTGATTGCAGCAGTCAGAGTGGTTTTACCGTGGTCAACGTGACCAATGGTACCAATGTTTACGTGCGGTTTGGTTCTTTCAAATTTAGCCTTTGCCATTGGAATGATCCTCCTCAATATGATTTTAATCAGTGTACACTCACTTCACGAGAAGTGTTATACATATTGTAGCAGATTTCAAATGAAAATGCAAGTGTTTTTTTCAAAAATCACACAACTTTCAAAAAAACTTACTTCTTTCTCGAAGACATGATCTTTTCTGCGATGTTCTTTGGCACTTCCTGATAGCTGTGCGGTTCCATTGCATACTGTCCGCGACCTTGAGTATTCGAGCGAAGGTCACTGGTATAACCGAACATTTCAGATAACGGCACCAAAGCGTCAATCTGTACAGAACCTGTACGTGCTTCCTGGCCTTGAATCTGACCACGACGAGAGCTGAGGTCGCCGATAACCGTACCCGTATAATCGTCTGGAACAGTTACCGATACCTTCATAATCGGTTCCATCAGGATTGGCTGTGCCTGCTTCATTGCTTCCTTAAACGCAATCGAGCCAGCGATCTTGAATGCCATTTCCGAAGAGTCCACTTCATGATACGATCCATCGTACAATTCAACCTTAACATCGACTACTTCATAGCCTGCCAAGATACCAGCCTGCATTGCACCGCGGATACCAGCGTCAACAGCCGGGATATATTCCTTCGGGATTGCGCCGCCGACAACCTTGTTGGTGAACTCATAACCCTTACCGGATTCGTTCGGTGCAACACGGATCTTAACGTGACCGTACTGACCAGAACCACCGGACTGTTTCTTGTACTTATAATCCACATCTGCGGTACCCTTAATGGTTTCCTTATAGGATACCTGAGGCGCGCCGACGTTTGCCTCTACCTTGAACTCGCGCAACAGTCTGTCTACGATAATGTCGAGATGCAATTCGCCCATACCGGCGATAATGGTCTGGCCAGTTTCTTCGTCAGTCCAGGTACGGAAAGTCGGATCTTCTTCTGCCAGCTTTGCCAGCGCGATCCCCATCTTGTCCTGACCCGCCTTGGTCTTCGGCTCAATCGCCAGCTGAATAACCGGTTCCGGGAATTCCATGGACTCCAAAATTACCGGGTGCTTTTCGTCACAAAGTGTATCACCGGTGGTGGTGTTCTTCAGGCCAACCACAGCTGCGATATCACCAGCGTAAACCGTTTCGATATCCTTTCTGTGGTTCGAGTGCATCTGCACGATACGACCCATGCGTTCTTTATTATCCTTAGTTGCATTCAACACCGTGTCACCAGCATTGACGATACCGGAATATACGCGGAAGAAGCACAGCTTACCTACAAACGGGTCAGTTGCGATCTTGAACGCCAGTGCCGAAAACGGTTCTTCATCCGAAGAGTGGCGGAATACTTCTTCGCCAGTTTCCGGATCAGTACCCTTGATCGACGGCACATCGAGTGGAGACGGCATATAGTCTACAATCGCATCAAGTAGCTTTTGTACGCCTTTATTACGGTAGGAAGTACCACAAACAACAGGAACCATTGTGTTCGCAATGGTAGACTTACGGATGCAAGCCTTGATCTCGTCGATGGTGATTTCTTCCTCTGCGAAGTATTTCTCCATCAGTTCGTCATCCTGTTCAGCCACATGTTCCATGAGGTTGTTGCGATATTCTTCTGCCTTTTCTTTCATATCGTCCGGAATCTCTTCCACACGAATGTCCTTGCCGAGGTCATCGTAATATACATATGCCTTCATCTCAACCAGATCAATGATGCCCTTGAACTCGTCCTCAGCGCCAATCGGAAGCTGGATCGGAACAGCATTGCACTTCAGTCTATCGTGCATCATATCTACAACGCGATAGAAGTCCGCCCCCATGATATCCATCTTGTTGACATATGCCATACGCGGAACCTGATACTTATCTGCCTGACGCCAAACGGTTTCAGACTGCGGTTCAACGCCGCCCTTTGCACAGAATACAGTAACAGAGCCATCGAGCACACGCAGTGAACGTTCAACCTCTACAGTAAAGTCTACGTGTCCCGGTGTATCGATGATATTGATTCTGTGGCCACCCCAGTATGCGGTGGTTGCCGCAGAAGTGATCGTGATACCGCGTTCCTGTTCCTGCTCCATCCAGTCCATGGTTGCAGCACCTTCGTGTACCTCACCGATCTTATAGTTTACACCGGTGTAGAACAGGATACGTTCAGTTGTGGTCGTTTTACCGGCATCGATGTGCGCCATGATACCGATATTTCTGGTATTTTCCAGGGAACAATCTCTTGCCATAGATGATCCTCCTTTCTTGCAGTCATGCGATTACCAGCGGTAGTGTGCAAACGCCTTGTTTGCCTCTGCCATCTTATGTGTGTCGTCACGCTTTTTGCATGCGCCGCCGGTATTGTTGATCGCATCGAGGATCTCACCCGCCAGACGCTCCTTCATGGTGCGCTCATTGCGCAGTCTGGAATACTTGGTGATCCAACGCAGTCCCAGTGTCTGACGGCGTTCCGGACGAACTTCCATCGGCACCTGATAGGTCGCACCACCCATACGGCGTGCCTTAACTTCCAGCTGCGGCATTACGTTTTCCATTGCCTGCTGGAATACTTCGAGTGCATCCTTGCCAGTCTTTTCGGCAACGATTTCAAACGCACCGTAAACAATCTTCTGGGCAACGCCCTTCTTTCCGTCGATCATTACATTGTTGATCAGACGGGTTACGAGCTTGGAGCCGTAAATCGGATCCTCCAGCACGTCACGTTTTGCGATTTTACCTCTTCTTGGCATTTTCGCTTCCCTCCTTCATTATAAATGCATGAATTCACAGGTACTCGGCCTTATTTGGTTATGATCCCAGCCAGCCGTCGGGCCAATGGAGAGGAATACGCAATATAGAGCACATAGCCCAATCTATATTCAAATCTCCACAGTTCCCGTGTTGATGTTAAGTTTTCCTGTTTCGTAGGATCATTCTGCATGCTCCTGTTTTCATGTGTGGCAGTATCTTACTTCTTTCCAGCCTTCGGACGCTTTGCGCCGTACTTGGAACGAGCCTGCATTCTGTTTGCAACGCCCTGTGCATCGAGAGTGCCGCGGATGATGTGATAACGTACACCCGGCAGATCCTTCACACGGCCGCCACGAATCAGAACCACGCTGTGTTCCTGCAGGTTGTGACCGATACCCGGAATGTAAGAAGTAACCTCATAGCCGTTTGTCAGCTTCACTCTGGCAATCTTTCTCATAGCAGAGTTCGGCTTCTTCGGGGTTGCGGTACGAACCGCAGTGCAGACGCCTCTCTTCTGCGGCGAGCTCTGGTTTGTGGTTACCTTCTTCTTGGCATTATAGCCCTTCTGCAGTGCCGGAGCGGTAGACTTGTACTGCTGTACCTTTCTTCCTTTCCGAACCAACTGATTAAACGTAGGCATAATTTTCCTCCTTTTCCAAAAAAATCATATTGCTGCGGCAAAGCCGTTAAACGACTCTGCCGCATGCTTTTTTATTATACCGCAAAGCATATCCTATGTCAACACATTTTCAAAAAATTTACAATTTCAGGTGTGCTAATCCAAGCTCGGCGCCCCCTACAGCCTCAGTGGTGTAGTTCGGCACGTAAAGCTCGGTAAGCGTATTGGAAAATGATTTTTCCGTCACCGTTTGCATCTCCAAAAAACTGAATGTCCGCTTTCAAAAGATGTTTGTCATAATTTCGCAAAAAGCCCAGGTACAGTAATGTCCTGTGTCTGGGCTTTGGTGGCTGTGGTCGTTTCGGCTTACATCACCTCATACCCAGCATCCACTACCGCCTGTTTCAATGCCGCCTCATCAACTGCACCATTTAAAGTAACAACCGCCGTGCCTGCGGTATGGCTAACTTTTGCGCTTTCTACCGCCGGTACTGCCTCGAGCGCCTTCTTGATCGTTGCTTCGCAGTGCGGACACATCATGCCCTTGATGTTCAGTGTCAAAGTTTTCATTTGAGATTCCTCCTTAGAATTATTAGAATTGTTGAATTGGTTTGTCATCGCCGTCAGATCGACAGACGACTTGATTTTTTTATCATGATCTGCCCGGTGCATCCGGAACAGATTCAGACGCAGCGCATTCATGACCACACAAAAGCTCGATAAGCTCATCGCCGCCGCGCCAAACATCGGATTCAGCTGCCACCCGAACAGCGGAATCCAGACACCAGCGGCAAGCGGAATACCAATTACATTATAAATAAATGCCCAGAATAAGTTCTCATGAATGTTGCGCAGCGTTGCACGACTTAAGCGAATCGCCGCCGGTACATCAGTCAGTCGGCTTTTCATTAACACCACATCTGCCGCATCGATGGCAATATCCGTTCCTGCACCAATGGCAATGCCGATATCGGCACGCGTCAGTGCCGGTGCATCATTGATGCCATCACCGACCATGACAACTTTACCGTGTTCTTGCAGTTGCCGGATTACCGTTTCCTTCCCGCTCGGAAGGAAATCTGCGATTACCTGATCGACGCCTGCCTGCTCTCCGATCGCAGCAGCAGTGCGTGCATTGTCCCCAGTAAGCATGACCACTTGGATGCCCATGTTTTGCAGCTGCCGGATCGCCTCTGCGCTTTCCGTCTTGATGACATCTGCAACGGCGATCATGCCGAGGAATGCGCCATTTTTGCTGAAGAAGAGCGGTGTCTTACCCTGTCGGGCGAGTTCCTCTGCGATCTGTTGTGCAGTATCCGGGATATGCGCCTTTGTACGGCTGACTTTGAGGTTTCCGCCATAGAGCGTATCTTCCTTCAGCACCGCCGATACGCCACTGCCGGGATGAGTTTCGTAATCATCCACCTCCTGCGATGAAATATGCCGTTCTTCCGCATAACGAACAATCGCCTTGGCAAGTGGATGTTCACTCTTGCGTTCCAGCGCATACGCCAACCGAAGCAGCTCTTCCTCTGCGACAGCCTGTGCCGGGATAATATCAGTCACGGACGGCTCGCCAACAGTGATAGTACCTGTCTTATCGAGCGCAACAATCTGGGCTCTGCCGGTTTGTTCTAAAGAGGAAGCCGTCTTAAAGAGCACGCCGTGTTTTGCACCGACGCCATTGCTCACCATGATCGCCACTGGTGTGGCAAGCCCTAATGCACAAGGACAACTGATAACCAATACCGATATGCTCCGTGCCAACGCATATCCAACGGTCTGACCGCAAATCAGCCAAACCACAAACGTCACAACGGCAATGGCAATCACAGCCGGCACAAAGATTCCAGAGACTTTATCCGCCGCCTTGGCAATGGGCGCTTTCGAGGCAGAAGCATCACTTACCATACGGATGATTTGAGACAGCGTTGTATCTTCGCCGACACGCGTCGCTTCACAGCGGAGAAAACCCGACTGATTGATCGTCGCGGCAGAAATACTGTCGCCGACCTCTTTGTCCACCGGAATACTCTCGCCAGTCAGTGCCGATTCATTAACGGCGCTATGACCTTCCAACACAACGCCATCCACCGGCACGCTCTCGCCAGCGCGAACCACAAACTGATCGCCTTTTTTCACCTGTTCAATGGAAACAGTGATCTCCTTACCGTCACGCAGCAATACCGCCGTCTTTGGCGCAAGACGCATTAGCCCGCGCAGCGCATCGGTCGTCCTGCCTTTTGAGTATGCTTCGAGTGTTTTGCCAATGGTGATCAGCGTCAGGATCATAGCCGCAGACTCAAAGTAAAACTCGTGCATATACCCCATCACCGCATCCAGATCGCCCTTTACCTGTGCATCGGTCATGGCGAATAAGGCATATGTGCTGTATATAAAGGATGCGCCCGACCCCAGCGCCACAAGCGTGTCCATATTGGGCGCGCGATGGAGCAAACCGCGAAAGCCGCTGATGAAAAATTTTCGGTTAATGACCATGATCACAATCGTCAATAACAGCTGCACCAGCCCCACCGCAATGTGATTGCCTTCAAAAAACGACGGCAGCGGCCAGCTCCACATAGTATGTCCCATTGAGAAGTACATCAGGATCACCAGAAAGATCACAGAAGCGATCAGCCGCCGTCTAAGCCTCGGTGTTTCTTTGTCGGCAAGCGGTTCATCCTTTGCATCGATCCCGGCAGTCGGACGCTTTGCAGATTTCAACATCGCACCATAGCCGGCTTTTTCGACTGCCGCAATAATCTCCTGTGACGATGCCGTGCCCTCGACTTCCATGGAGTTGGTCAAGAGATTGACCGAACACGCCGATACGCCCGGCACAGATCCGACAGCTTTTTCCACATGTGCGCTGCATGCGGCACAGCTCATACCCGTTACGTCATATTGTTCCATTGCTTCAAACCTCCTCGCATGTAATGTCTGTTACATGAAAATCCGCGCGGGCAACAGCCGCTTT
Source organism: uncultured Ruminococcus sp. (assembly GCA_949291125.1). GTDB lineage: Bacteria > Bacillota > Clostridia > Oscillospirales > Ruminococcaceae > Ruminococcus_C. The sequence goes on along the minus strand of CASEUJ010000016.1, from coordinate 117,815 downwards.
CAGCTCTTCGTCAGACACCATACGTGTCATCTTCACAACCGCCATGTGCTTTTTCAGCTTCACCTGTGCCGATGCACCATCGATGCGATTGAGTTGGCGTTCCACATTATTTTTACAGTTCTGACAGTGCATGCCCTCGATGCGGACAATTTTCCGTGCCACAATCTTTCCATCAAGGGTTTTACGCGGTTCTTTGTCTGGACTGCCACCGCAGCAGCCACCCTCGCCCTTCATATGTTTCCAGCCCGAAAATGCCGCCGCGACAACGATTCCAGCCAGAATCACCAGAATCAGAATTGTACCGCCGTTCACTTCTTCCACCTCCTGTCAAGTATGATTATTGTCCCGTTGTCCGCAAACGCAACTGATCACTTCATTAGCTTTTGCAGCGTCCGCACCAGTTCGTCGATCACTTCATCTTTTCCATCGCGGATATCGTCCACGACACAAGTGCGAATATGATTCGCAAGAAGCTCTTTATTAAAGGAATTGAGCGCCGCATTCACCGCCGCGACCTGCACAAGAATATCAGGACAATAGGCACTTTTTTCCACCATGCCCCGAATGCCGCGGATCTGTCCTTCAATACGGTTGAGTCGATGGATCAGCTTGGTATATTCTTCTTCGCTGCGGTGCTTTGTCTTTTGGCAATGAGGACATTCCGGTTCGTCTACCATTTTGCACGCCTCCTTTTCAGTTTTGTTGACAGTTATATTATATACCCCCTTGGGGTATTTGTCAAGACTTTTTTTAAAAAAATTATGCCTCTAAAAAAGTTGTAGCAGAACACGTTGGAGATAGATTCGTTTCCCAAATTTTTTTCAAATACCCTCTTGACAGAAGACGCGCCCTATGCTATCATAACCTTATTCATTCTCTTTATTTAGGAGGGTTTTTTATGCAATTTCCAAAGCAATTTTTATGGGGCACGGCTTCCGCAGCATATCAGGTCGAAGGCGCATACCTCGAAGACGGCAGAGGTCTAAGCATCTGGGACGCCTACACTCAGGCGCCGGGGCATGTCGCGCACGGCGAAAACGGCAACGTTGCCTGTGACCACTATCATCGGTTTCGCGAAGATGTCAAGATGATGCACGACATGGGTATCCACAACTATCGCCTGTCGATCAGCTGGTCTCGTGTCATTCCCGACGGCACAGGAAAGATCAACAAAAAAGGGCTTCAGTTCTACTCCGATCTGGTGGACGAGCTTCTTGCCAACGGCATTGAACCGTTGGTGACGCTGTTCCACTGGGATTATCCGCTGGCGCTGCACCACAAGGGTGGCTGGCTGAATCGTGAATCGACGGATTGGTTTGCAGAATATGCCAAAGTCGTTGTAGAGGCACTATCAGATCGGGTACAATACTGGATGACCATTAACGAGCCGCAGGTATTCATTGGCAATGGTTATGATAATGGTAGATTTGCGCCCTTCCTGAAGCTGCCGCGTAATGAAGTGGCACAAATGTGTCATCATGTGCTTCTGGCGCATGGCAAGGCAGTAGAAGTCATCCGCAAATACGCAAAAAAGACGCCATCTATCGGCTTTGCCTTCGTCACGCCGGCATATTCACCCAGGAGCAATTCCGCAGAAGATATCGAAACCGCACGCAGCCGTACCTTCTCGGTAAATCCGGAGGATATTGCATTCAGCGCTGCATGGTGGGCGGATCCCATCTTTTTCGGCAAATATCCGGAAGATGCCTATGAAAAGCTTGGCTGTGACATGCCAACGGTTCTCCCCGGCGATATGGAGATCATCTCGACACCTGTGGACTTTTACGGCGTCAACATTTATGAGAGTAAAGCAGCCTATAACCCGGATGGCTACAGCGAAAATGCGTATCTCGGCTGTCCACGCACACAAATAGAATGGCCAATCACGCCAGAAGCACTGTACTGGGGTCCAAAGTTTCTGTACGAACGCTATGGCAAGCCCATCATCATCACCGAGAACGGCATGGCGGCACATGACTGGGTACACCTGGACGGCAAAGTCCATGACCCGAACCGCATTGACTACATGAAGCGCTATCTACGTGAATTGCTTCACGCGATTCAGGATGGCGTTCCGGTTATTGGCTATATGTATTGGTCGATTATGGACAATTTTGAATGGGCAGACGGCTATGACAAGCGATTCGGTCTGGTCTATGTCAACTATCAAACCCAAGAGCGCACGGTAAAGGATTCTGGCTATTTCTATCAGAAAGTCATCGAAACCAATGGCGAGGCGATCTTCTCAGACATATTGGATTGACACTATCCGAAATAAACCAAAAAGACCTTTTGCGATGCTTTTTGAACCGCAAAAGGTCTTTTTTTTACATATTCACAATAGCAGCTCTGCTAATATCGCATTCGACACCAAGAATCCCCTTGGCGTCATGGCAATCCGCTCACCCTGGCGGCGAAGATAGCCGGCTTGAATCAAACGGGCTATCTGCTGCGCCCTTCCGGAGAGCCAGCATGCCGGTACACCTTCTGCCAAACGAAGTCCCAGCATAATCTGTTCCTCCCGGGTGCAAGGATCGTCATCTTCCAGTTCTGTGGGTTGTACAGGCGTGTCCAAAAAAGCCGCCAGCGATGATGGCACGAAAAAGCGCCTGCCATTCCAGCACGAATGTGCCGAAGGCCCGATGCCAAGATACGGCACACACCGCCAGTATTTACAGTTATGGCGGCTTTCAAAACCGGGCTTTGCAAAATTCGAGATCTCATACTGCAAAAAACCCGCTGTGGCAAGCTGTTCCACCGCCTGTAAATACAATTCCGCCGCCGTATCAAAATCTGGGCAGTTTGTTTCTACATGGGCTGCTGCAAATGGCGTTCCCGGCTCTACTTTTAATAAATAGGCTGAAACATGCTGAATGGGAAGTTCTGCAAGCTGTCGAATCGTTTTTTTCAATACTTGAGAGGTTTGCCCCGGTGTCGCCAACATCAGATCACAGGATACGTTGGAAAATCCAGCCGCTGCCGCATCCTTCACCGTCTGGATCGCCTGCTGTGCCGTGTGAAGCCGTCCGAGCTGTTGCAGACAGGCATCATCCAGCGACTGTACGCCAATGGAAAGACGGTTGATGCCAGCTTTCCGAAGCTTTCCCAGATCAGCAGTATCTAATGTCACCGGATTCGCCTCTAAGGTCACTTCTGTATCATCGGAAACCGGAAATGCATCTGCGACAACCGCAAGGATCTCCGCCACCTGTTCTGGCAAAAGCAGCGACGGAGTTCCCCCGCCGAAATAGATCGAATCTATGGGCGTCAAAGACGCATATTCGCGTAGGTTCCGGCAAACCGCCGCCGTATATACTGCAATCCGTTCGTCCTGTGCCAAAACAGAATAGAAGTCACAATACGGGCATTTGCGCACACAGAACGGCACATGAATATATAGTCCAGCCGTATCCATCATATTCCGGCGTCATTGCGGATGACGGACACCAATGGACCGAAAAACGCATCAAACAAATGTGTCAGCACAAATGCCGCTGCAAGCGTCCCGATAGTGAGCAAACACTCCTCAAAAAACATTGCAGTTGGAAACAGCACCTGAAAATAATAGCACATCACCAGCACCAGTGCTGCCAAGTAGACAATAGCGCTGAAGATCATAGACGGAACACCATTGACACAACGCAGACCACAGGACTTGCATGGCGTCCCCTTGGTGCGCAGCGAGCCAGCAAACGCCTTTGTCCAGGGATTAAAGGATTTTTCGCCGCAGTGGGGGCATGTATAGATCGATTTCATTTTGAACACTCCTTTTCATTTTGGAAATCACGTATGCCTTATTATAGCGAATTCACGAAGAAATGTCAAGACAGAATGTAACAGAGTCATGCAGATCCGTTATCACTTCGCATAATTTGGTATACACGGCAAGCCTATTGTATTCTGTTATTTTAATGACAACCTTTCACTATTTCTTAAATTAAAAAGCATGAACTTTTCGGCATATTGAAATAATAAGCCATCAGTTCATGCTTCTTGATATTTGAATTAAACAGCGGTTGATAAAATGTACCCTGTCGCCTTATGGCACAGAGATCACACTATGACTCTGAATGTAGAATATCTCTTGGCTGGGACGCCATGCCTTATCTTTGGGCGGAAACTGGGCATCGAAGGCCGCCACAGCTGCGGCGTCTTCACAAGGAGCATCAGCATCGCTGGGATAAAAATTCCATGTTCTACTATCCAGTGCGCCAAGGCGTAGTTCCTTCACCAACAAAGCGCAAGGGTAAATGTTTCCCGGCAGGCAAACCCGATGTTTCCGGCAGCTGACAAAGCCGCTTGTCACATAATTACCAGGGTCGCCAAAGTTGACCACCGCCTCATAGCCCATTGCAGTAGCTTTTTTCAGAGTATGGGTCAGCAAAGCCTTGCCATAGCCCTTGCGCTGATGCGCCGGATGGATGCACAGCGGTCCGAAAGAAAGCACCGGCAAGAATGCTACCGACAATCTTTCCGCCTGATTCCAACACGTAGTCCAATTCCGGGACAAAGTCCGGATGACTACGCATCACGTGCACAAAATAGTGTTCATAACAGCCGGGAACATACACATTCCAAAACGCCTCCCGGGTAAGTGCCTCAACAGCATAGTAATCATGGGGCGTTTCCGGTCGGATGATATAATTTTGATGTTTCATGGGATTCCTCCTGAAATCTTGTCGAATTGTATAATGCAAAATCATCAAAAAGACAGGAGGCTTGTGTGGGATCGTATGTGCAAACCTCCTGTTTACGCAACAATGCCCATTTCTACCATATGGTTGTATTTCAAAAAACAGCTCCTTTTTATTTTGTTTGATGCACATAATATATAGCATCTTATACAATTATTTTATCATATCTATGTATGAGTATCAAGAGTATTTATAAAGTCACACAGCAACCGCACTTGCATTCTGCAAAAATATCCATTATACTCTTCTTTTGCTTCTCTTCTTCAAAATATCCTTCCGTTTTACCATGCGTGTCAAGGTCTTGAAAATTGATTTGCGTGCAACAAAGCTATGTATATGCGGCATTCATTAATGGTCTTATTTTCCAGTTATTATTCTATTTACTATGAAATCTCTTGAAATCACCTTGCAATATAATTTCAGATATGGTATAATACAAATATTATAGAAAAAATTGATGATCAGGCAAAATGGTACACCATTTTGCCATACAAAGAAGAATTCAGGAGGATACATATATGGGACTTATTCGTGCAGCTGTCGGCGCAGTCGGCGGCACTTTGGCAGATTCATGGCTCGAATATATCACAGCAGGCGATATGGGCGCTACGACCGTTATGACAAAGGGCGTACAGGTAACACGCAGTAAACGCGGCAGCAATCGTAAGACAACGCCGGACATCATCTCCAATGGTTCTCGCATCGAAGTTGCTCCAAACCAGATGATGATCCTGGTAGAAAGTGGAAGAATTGTCGACTACACAGCGGAAGAAGGTTGTTATGAAGTCTACCTCTCCACCTCGCCGTCCATGTTCAACGGTGAACTTAGCGACAGTGTCCGCGAGACCTTTGAGCGTTTTAAATACGGTGGTCAGCCTGGAAAGTCCCAGCAGGTCTATTTCATCAACTTGCAAGAAATCCGCGGTATCCGTTTCGGAACACGAAACGCGCTCCAATATTTCGATGGGTTTTACAATGCCGAGCTCTTTGTCCGCTGCCATGGCACATATTCGATCAAGATCACTGATCCGCTGAAATTTTACATGGAAGTAGCAGCGCGAAACGCGACCCACATCGAATTTCAGGATATTGCTGAACAATTCCAAGCAGAATTTCTGACGGCACTTCAGACTGCGATCGGTCAGATGGCGTTGAATGGCGTACGGATTTCGGCGCTGGCATCCAAAAGCATGGAGCTTTCAAAATATATGGCAAACGTACTGGATGACGAGTGGAACAAATCACGTGGCATTGAGATCTGTTCGGTCGGTATTGCAAGTATCAGCTATGATGACGAAAGTAAGGCATTGATCCACATGCGCAATCAAGGCGCAATGATGGCAGATCCTAGTATCCGTGAAGGCTATGTCCAAGGGGCAATTGCAAAGGGCCTTCAGGATGCCGGATCAAATCCTGCTGGCGCAGGGCAGGCGTTTATGGCAATGGGAATGGGAATGCAGGGTGCCGGCGGCTTTATGCAAAATGCGTCGGCAACCAACATGCAGCAAATGCAGATGCAACAACAGCCAATGCAGCCCCAAACGCCACCTCAGTCCGCCGCAAATAGCTGGACTTGTGGCTGTGGCACAATCAACACCGGCAACTTCTGTACCAATTGCGGCACAAAGCGTCCGGCACCCTTAGGAAACTGGATTTGTAGCTGTGGCACAGCAAATTCCGGCAACTTCTGCACCAATTGTGGCAAGCCGCGTTCATAAAGATCGGAGTCGCTTATTGCCATGAACACAGTACAGTATAAATGTCCGAACTGCGGCGCAGAGCTGACATATGCACCGGGGCAACAGCGCTTTGCATGTCAATTTTGTAATAGCTTTTTCACAGAAGATGAAATGCAGCGTCTCTTTCAACAGATGGAGCAAAACGCACACCAGGCCGCAGATCAAACCGCGGAAACACTCGACCATGAATCGGATGAAAAAGCGTTTGAAGAAGGTGTGAGGCTCTACACCTGTCAAAGCTGTGGTGCACAGATCATTGCAGAAGAAGAAACGGCAGCGACATTTTGTTATTATTGCCATGCCCCAGTCGTACTTGCCGGACGGCTCTCCGGGGCATATCGTCCGAGGTGGGTGTTACCATTTGCACTAAGCCGCGAGCAGGCAACGGAACGCTTTCAGGAGTGGTGTAAAAAGCGCTGGTTTTTGCCGAAGAGTTTTACCTCTGAAAAGCAACTTGAAAAAATGTCTGGCGTCTATGTGCCCTTCTGGCTCACCAACTGTGAATGCGATGCCGCTATTGATGGCATTGCTAAGCGTGTGAGGAGCTGGACAGAGGGGGACTATCGCGTGACAGAAACGCAAGAATACCGCGTGTCACGTGCGGCATTGATCCCATATCGCGGCGTACCGGCAGACGGTTCGCAGAAGATTGAAGATGCGCTCATGAATGCGATTGAACCATTTCCCTATCAGAAGCTCAAGCCCTTTCAGATGCGATATCTGAGCGGCTTTATGGCACAGAAATACGATGTTTCTTATGAAAACGTACTGCCGCAGGTACAGTCACGAGTAGAACAGAGCAGTTATCAGATGCTGCGCCAAGACATTGTAGGATACACCTCTGTGATACTCACCAATCAGAGTGCTGCGTTGCGCAATGTCCAGCACGACTACGTATTGTTGCCAGTGTGGTTTATGAATTATCGATATCGTGGAAAGGACTATCACTTTGCCATCAATGGTCAGACCGGTAAGCAGGCAGGCACTCCACCGATGAGCTGGGCGAAGGCACTGATCTGTAGCGGCGTTGTGGCGGCAATTGTCATGATCCTTGCTGTGCTACTCCTGGGGGTGCTGTGATGAAACGATGGTCTTCTATATTTTATTCCGGTGTGGCAACTTTTGTCTGCTGTGCGGCGCTGATGTGCGGTCATGTATATGCAGCGACGCAGATCAAAGAAAGCCATGTCTATTTTTACGATGAAGGCGAATTGCTCTCCGATGATGAAACAGAAGTAGTTGTAACACTGCTTCAGGATACCGCAGATACGCTCGAGATGGATCTTGGTGTCTACCTTGGTAGCACACCACTCGGAGAACACAACACCATTTCTCTGTGCGATGATACATATGATGAAATATTTGGCATCAATACCGATGGCGTCTTTCTATATCTCGATCTCTCGGATGAAGATGACCTCTATGACCATATTTCCACAAGCGGTGCAGCACAGTTTTATTTTTCCAACGCAGAAGAATACGACCGCATCAGCGAAATTTTCGAAGAGATGAACCCGTATCTTTCACGTGGAGCAGAACAGCCGGTCGAGGCGATCACCGCATATTGCGATGCACTTACTACATTTTATCAAATGGGCATTCCTGATGCGCATTACTATGTTTATGATGACGACCGCGATGCATATGGGATCTATGAAGACGGCAAAGTACAGTGGAAAAAGGAGCTCCCAGACGAATATCAGAGCGATCTTGAAATCGGAATGATCTTGTTGCTTTCTGCTGCGATCGGGATTGCTGGGGGCTGTATTACATTGCTGCTGATCTGGCGTGCCTATCGATTCAAGTCGCCAAACAATACAAGCGTATATCTGCAAAGCCGCGATGTCCATTTTTCTCAGCGGCAAGACCATTTTATTCGGCAATATCACACGCGCACCAAGATCTCTACAGACAATCATCATTCCGTCGGCGGATCGAGCCATATGAGTTCGTTTGGCGGCAGCCACGGCGGCGGTGGGAATCACCGATAATGATTTCAAGTAGTATCGCCTTTGGCAATGAAACAAATATAAACACGCGGCACAGCTCCGGTCGAGAGACCAATTTTGCTGTGCCGCGTGTTTGGTTATTATACTGCTAGGGTCGAGAATAAAGGATGTTACCTGGATTTTTTCTCGATCGCCGCTTTTTTCTCCTCATATTCTGCATCGGTCAGAACGCCTTGTTCATGAAGCTTTTTTAGGTTATCAAGCAGCTCTGCTGTATCAGAATCTGCATTCTTCGCAGACTTGTTCGAACGGAGCTTAACGCGCTTGTTTTTCTCCTTTTGTTCAAGTTCCTTTCGGCGTGCAAGTTCCTGAAGCATCGCCGCATAGCGCTTGCGGTCGCCGAACCAGATCAGTACGCAGAAACCCACACCGATAACAAGTGCACCGACACCCAGCCACCAACCCGGCGGCGTATAGGTCATCTTGACAGTATGCTGACCCGCCGGCAGACGAATGCCGATCATGGCATCCACAACAACGATTTGGCCAGTATCGCCATCCAGATTATTGAGCGAGATCGAACCGTCTTCTTCTTCCACCTGTTCTACCAAGTTGTCAATCTTCTCGCCATCAACTTCAATGCTCCAACCCGGTTCATACGGAATCGATGTCATCATAAGCTGACCTTCCTGCGCGGTGATTGTGCCGACAAGCTTACGGTCGTTGGACTTTTCGCTATCGATCTGCCACTGGTTCTGCTTTAGGATATCGATATCTTGCTGGAAGAGATCCGCATCATAAGTATAGAACAGGAAGTTCTTGACAATGGTAAATTCATCTGAAACAGTCATACGCAATGTCAGCTTTGTTCCAGCCTCATATGTTCCAAGCGTACGGATAACATAGTTATCGTTTTCAAAGTAAGCACCGAGAGATTCAAATTGTCCATAAGCCGACGCATCTGCATTTGCCCATGTGAATTCACCCGTGTTTTCTGCGCTCCATGTTGCTTCCGCATCATTCCATGCCTGCTGATCCCACTGATAAAGATAGAGGTTGACTTCATTCTGGAACTCCGTCTTGAAGAAGAAGTAGAGCGGCTTGTTTGCCATATCTTCCGTTACTTCAATGTGGAAGTCAATCGTCGGGTCACCGGTTCCGGTAACATCATACTTGGTTTGTTCGCCATATGGACTGGCCGTCAGCGAATCACTGACAATTGGATCTTCAGCCAGACTAAACGGTTTATAATATTCATGCCACGATGCAAAGTTACCGCTTTCATCAAAAGTGGTGTTGCCGGACATGGTGCTCATAAAGAGATTCTGGCTATTGAACGGATTATCATTTCCAAGATGATCAATCTTTGTAATGTCTTCGTTTACCATATAACCAATCGAAAGCGCATTCGGGTTTTCGTAAACTGTAATGGTCTTTTCTGTGCCATTTTCGTTGGTATAATCATACTGCCAATCAAGCGGCACATAGCTTTCATTGAGGCGCTTGGAATCGCCAGCATCGCCGCGGTCGAGAACATACTTGATACCAAGTAGTGAGTCCGCGATCGGCGTATTACCGTCATAACGCGAATAATAAGACTTTGTAGAATAACCGAGTGTTTCGATGAACGTAAGAATACGCGCATTCATGACGGAACTTGAATGTGAAATACCCTTCAGGCCGAATGCCGCGTTATCATTGACACAGCGGAAAAATGTCTTTTCAGCACGATAGAATCCATCATCATGCTCTTCGAGAAGATCTACCACTTCGCGTCCTGTCCATACATAATTTTGATAGGATTTCCGAGTCGAGTAAGTAACCTCTTCGTCAATATCGCGCATGGAATCCACTGCGTTATATGTTGCCTCTGCACCGACAGCAAAGAGCATGCAGCTGGTCAGGAAGATGCTTGCGGTACGTTTATTGCGTGTGGCATTGCTGCATGTCAGGAAGTAGAGCAGAATCAGGTAAATGCCGATGAGTGCCGCCGAGATCCAGACTGCACCTTTTGCCATCTGCTCAAACTTCATTCCTGCAACAATGGCAATCAGCGCCAGCATTGCGCCGGCAGAGCCTAAAATGTGCTTGCCCTTGATACCATCGCGATTGGCAAATGTCAATGCCGCCATCGACAAAAAGATAAACGAAAGCAGGAACGCATAACGGAACGGGAGCCAGTTCGGCACTTGTCCGCCGTGCCACATCATATCGACCGGCACGATCATCATGCAGGTGAGCATTACGAGAATCATAAGCGTATAACCGATCTTCTTGCGAATGTTGATCTTACCATTCATATAAAACATCGGGAGCAGCGTTACCGTAAGCAAACCGCAGTAAATTTCTGGCTTTCCCTGTACATTAACAGAGTCATACTGCGCCGGCAAGAGCTGTGGGAACATATCCACCAGATCGAGCAACAGTGTCAAGATCGGATTCTTTTCTGTATCCGTCAACAGATCTTTACTCAGTGGGAATGATTGAAATCGGAAATGATAATCCGGATCTGTGAACTCAAATTTCCCGAGCTTCAGCGCATTATAGACCGGAAGCAGCATAAATGCCGCACATGCCAGCGCAATTACAGAAGAATATGCCATGCGCACAATACCCTGAAAATAATCATAGGCCTTTCTACCGCGCCGTTCTGTACCAAGAAAGAAGTAGAACAGGAAATAAATCGCCACGAAAATACAGATCATATAGCCGATGTAGAAGTTCGCCACACACATCAATGCCAGCGGAATGATGAAATTGAGTCGGCGTCCATCATCAACTAAATATTCAATGCCGAGCATGATCAGCGGCAGGAACACCAGACCATCGAGCCACATTGGGTCGATCAACTGGACAACCGCATATGCCATCATCGCATACATCGTCGAGAACAGCAGTGAAGAAAGCGGCTGGACACCCTTGCTCTTTTGCAGGAAATAGCTGAAGGTTACGCCTGCTGCACCGAGCTTGCAAAGTTGCATAATGAGAAGACTTGAAAGCATAAACTTTTCCGGCAATAGTATGACGATCAGTGTAAATGGGCTCGCCAGATAATAGCCGATAATGCCCATAAATTCGCCGGAAAGGTTTCGCGACCAGTTGTAGAAGATGCTGCCATCTCCCCAGAACGCATCGCGCAGCGCCTCAAAGTAATAGACGTACTGACCATTCAGGTCAAGGCACAATACTGACTCTTCCCCGAACGGATACAGTCCGAAGATCGCATATGCCAGATAGGTCAGCGCAGCCGGGATTGCAAATGCAGCGAAGTATACGCGGTTCCGATAAGCCCAGCTTCCAAGCCAGTTCAGGATCCCCTGTACACCCGACCGCGGCTTTGCAGCCATTGCCGCTTGGGTTTTGGTAGTTGCCATGGAATTCCTCCTTAAAATATTGTGGGCGTCTTTCACCTGACACCCAGATTTCGGTATGTTGTCTGTCATTCCCCTTGGATGACAAAACAACAGATGAATTTATTATAGCACAAGTTTGTGCGCGGTGCAAGTCTTTTTGTGGAAAAAAGATGGATTCTTTACACAAGAATCGTCTTTTACGGGGATGGTCACAAAAAAACAGCCCTCGGTTCTTCCGAGAGCTGTTTACTTTTGTGGCTGTCTTCGCTGCGTCAGTGGAACATGTACAGCTTTTAGGATGCTGTGTCGCCCAGCAGGAAGTGCAACAGCTGTGTCATATCTGCAACAGAGAACGTGCCATCACCGTTGATGTCAGAGATTTCGAGCGGATAAGACTGTGTGTCCGACTGCATCAGTGTCTGTCTTGCGAGCGAGATATCCATGCCATCTATCGCACCACTTCTGTCAAAGTCGCCCAGCAGATAGTGCTCTTCTGCCGTCGTTATGGTCGAAGTCGTCGACGTATCGTCCGTTGCCGCCGTTGTAATGGGACGCACATCTGTATTTGTATAGAGGTCATCCGGCAGCTCATCGAGTGTGATGCAGAATTCGCTCTGGTACATTTCTTTGAGTGTTTCGGGATCGTTCTTATCGGTGCCGGAGAGGAAGTTATCCTGTCCATTGTCGTACCAGATGCAGAAATAGAGCCAATATGCCTTTTCTACCTGGATATTTTCAAGACTTGGCACGGTGTCATTTTCCGGCATCGAAACCATCTTCTTGCCATCGGTCAGATCAACCAGTGTATAGAAGGTACTGGAGATCGCGTCTTCGTTCGGACCGCTGGTATTACCGTCGTGGCGGTTGTAGACAGTATTGTATTTATCATAGCCGACGATATCGACATATTCATCTCCCGGATACCACTGGGGCGAGGTCGCATAGTCATAGCTATTGTATTCCCAGATGATATTGTGCAGGTCATATTCTTCAGTAAGGGTGGTATACAGTTGAATCCAGAGCTGTTTATACACTTCAGCGCCCGCCTTGCCCCACCAGAACCATGAGCCGGAGCCATCGGTATTGCTGTTGCCTTCTGCCTCGTGATAAGGACGCAGGATGATCGGCACATTTGCCTCTTGCAGACGCAAAAGCTGTTCCGCCAGGTCTTCGATAGCAAGCTGTACATACTCGTATTCTTTTGTTCCAGGCACAATGGCATTTGCGGTGTCAAAATCAGTTTCATCCGGTTTATAGGTAGCTCCCTGCCAGTCAACTTCCTCGCCGACTGTGTAGCTTGCAAAATCCTTCGGAACATTGATGTGCCAGCATGCTGTGGCGATTCCGCCACGTTCGTTGACCCATTCAATACAACGTTCAGTGGTCTGGTCATCCCAGCCATAGAGCGGATTATAGTTCATAAAGTCAAAACCACGGATCGCCGGATATACGCCGAAATTATCGTGAATCCACTCGAACTCGGACTCATATCCCAAAGGCGGATCATAACCATTTGGGCTGTCCTCTGTATGACCGTTACCATAGATTTCCTGCTGTCCGGAGATGATATTTTTTCCATAAACCGAAGACAGATAGTTCATCAGCGACTGTGTCTCCGGCGTTGCATTCGGATCAACAAGTGTCGAATCTACTGAAAGTTCCGGCATTTCTGCTTCGCTGATTGTCACAGAGTCATAACAGCCATAGCCATACTGGGGCTTGAACTGAATGGTATTTTCACCTTCTTTCAGGCGATAGCGACCCATATCAAAATCGATGAAGGAATCGCTGTACGGCGATGAGATCATATAGTCCATGCCATTGATCGAAATAGTTTGGTTTCTGCCAGCGGTATCAAGAATCTGGGCATAGTGCACCACGATCTCATACATACCATCTGCTGGTGCTTCTACCGTCATGGTGAGCGTTTCATTGGTCAGATAAACAAAGCCATCTCCAGTGTACCCTGGCAGCACCTGACCATAGATATCTGTCCAGACCTGGGGTGACGTGCCGTCAGTCGTCATCAGATCCTCACACTCCGCTTGAAAAATCACCTCTGCGGCGTTCGCCGTCATCGTTATCGGCATTGCCTGCGCCATTCCAGCACAAAGTGCAGCAGCAACAGCGATAGACGCCAGACGCCTATTGTATTTTCTCATAATTAATCCGTCCTTTCCGTATACTTTTACGAATCGGGTCAAGCTGCTTTTACCCGATAGCATATTATATTTCGTGAAAATATTATACCACAAATTTATGATTTTGTCAATAGTGCCGAATATACGAGATCGGCTTACTGACAAAGCTAATGAACAACAAAAGCTACGGTTCCTTTCACCCGCCCACCCTACCTTATTAAATATTAATCAATATATTCTACGGTACAAGGATCCTGTAACTATTTTTCAGCTCCTGCTCTACTGTTCCACCATTGCGTCTGTCGACGGCACACCAATTTGGTTCTGATCACGCGTTTTACGAAAAAAATTTCAAAAACCAGTTGACAAGCTAGGAAAATTATGATACAATAAAAAAGCCGCATGCTTCCGGGTCAAAAAGTAGATGGATCCTCATCCCACCCGGCGCAGCGAGTTTTTGAGGAAAAGGCAGGTGCCAAACAATGTACGCAGTCATTGAAACAGGCGGAAAACAGTATCAGGTAAAGGCGAACGACACACTCTTTATCGAAAAGCTGGACGTAGAGGCAGACGCAAGCGTGGTCTTCGACAAGGTCATCGCAGTTGGCGGCGAAGATGGGCTCAAGCTCGGCAAGCCGTATGTAGAGGGTGCTTCGGTTCGTGCAAAGGTCATCAAGAACGGCAAGGCAAAGAAGATCACTGTTATGACTTATAAGCCGAAGAAGGGTCAGAAGAGAAAACAGGGTCACAGACAACCGTATACACAGGTACAGATCGAAGCCATCGAGGCGTAATGATCACTGCACGTTTTTTTTATGCAGGGGATCATTGCACGGGCTGTACTGTTTCGGATCACGCTGGCTTTGCACAAGCGGGTCCCGATATTGTGTGCGCCTGTGTTTCGTCCGCAGTCCAGACGGTCGCGAATCTGATGACCGAGGTCTATCACCTTCCGATTGCGGTACAGGCACATGAGGACGCCACGGAAGTTGTCCTGCGGCTCACCGAAACAGACACCACAGGAGATGCACACCGGCTCTTTACCGGGCTGGAACTTCAGATGCAGCTCCTACAAGAAGCTTATCCAAAGTATATTCAATTGAAACACATGGAGGTGTAAGAGTATGTTGCGCATTAGCATGCAGTTTTTTGCACATAAGAAGGGCTCTGGTTCCACCAAGAACGGTCGTGACTCTGAGTCCAAGCGTCTTGGCGTAAAGCGCGCAGACGGTCAGTTCGTTAAGGCTGGCAACATCCTGGTTCGTCAGAGAGGCACACGCATCCATCCGGGTGCTGGCGTTGGCATCGGTTCAGATGACACGCTGTTTGCTATGGTAGACGGCACTGTAAAATTCGAGCGCGTTGGCAGAGACCGCAAGAAGGTCAGCGTATACGCTGCACAGTAACGACAGGGCAGCGCAAAGCTGCCTTACGAGAAGAACGACTGGAAATCCCGAGCAGCGTTTGTGTGCTTGGGATTTTCTTATATATGTATTATCGCGCATCCAGATGGCTGTTGATGCCATTCCCCGAAAGGAGAGAAAACCATGTTTGTCGATCAGGCACGCATTCAGATAAAAGCAGGTGACGGCGGCGACGGTGCTGTTTCGTTTCACCGTGAAAAATATGTTGCCGCCGGCGGTCCGGATGGCGGCGACGGCGGCAAGGGCGGCGATATCGTCTTTCAGGTAGACGATAATTTCTCGACGCTCATCGATTTCCGCTATAAACGCAAATATGTGGCACAGCGTGGCGAAAACGGCGGCGCACGCAGATGCACCGGAAAAAGCGCACCCGATCTGATTATCCGCGTTCCGCGTGGCACGATTGTACGTGAAAGCAAGACCGGACGCATCATGGCGGATCTTTCGACAGACGAGCCGCAGATTTTGGCAAAGGGCGGTAAGGGCGGCAAGGGCAATATGCACTTCGCCACCTCTACACGTCAGATCCCCCGCTTTGCCAAGCCCGGATTTCCCGGTGAGGCATTTGAAGTCACACTCGAACTCAAGCTCTTAGCAGACGTGGGGCTGGTCGGCTTTCCGAATGTGGGAAAGTCCACGCTGATTTCTGTGGTCAGCGCAGCAAAGCCGAAGATTGCGAACTATCACTTCACCACCCTAACCCCGGTTCTCGGCATGGTACGTGTGGCGGATGAGCAGTCCTTTGTCATGGCGGATATCCCAGGACTGATCGAAGGCGCAAGCGAAGGCGTAGGACTCGGCCACGCCTTTCTGCGCCATGTAGAACGCTGTCGGCTGATCGTGCATGTGCTAGACGCCTCTGGCAGTGAGGGACGAGATCCCATCGAGGATTATGAGAAAATTCAGGCAGAACTCGAACGCTTCCGGGAAGATCTGGCAAGCCGTCCACAGATTGTAGCGGCAAATAAATGCGACATGGCAACGCCGCAACAGATTGCACGGCTGCGCAGTTATATCGAAGAAAAGGGGCTGGCGTTTTATGAGATCTCTGCGGCGACGACTGCCGGAACGTCTGAGTTGGTACAAGCCATCGCGGAAAAGCTCCAGACCCTACCGCCGATCCTGCAATATAAACCAGAGGCGCCGTCGCAGGAAGAACTCGAAGAAAATGCACACGGCAGATTCGAAATTGAGGTGCAGGATGGTGTGTTCTTTGTCCACGCGCCGTGGCTGGAACCAATCCTGCGCACCGTTAATATGGAGGATTATTCGTCCTTGCAGTATTTCCAGCGCGTGCTGCGCAGCAGCGGCATTATTGATGCATTGGAAGAAAAGGGCATCGAGGAGGGCGACACGGTCGATATCTTGAGCTTTGAGTTCGACTTTGTGCCATAAGGGAGCGTGGCAATGAAACAGCAGATTACACCCCAGCAGGCGAGACAATACAGCCCGGCGGCGCTGGCGTTTTTTGGTGACAGCGTCTATGAAGTCATGGTGCGCCGCTATCTGCTTTTGCAGGCAAATTGTCCAGCAGCAAGTCTGCATGAACGGAAAATCAAGCTTGTGTGCGCGGCGTTTCAGGCAAAGGGCTATGAAATTTTACTGCCGCTTCTGGATGCAGAAGAAACGGCAGTATTAAAGCGTGGCAGAAATGCCAATGTCACCGTACCGCGCCACACCAGTGCGCAGGACTATCACAAGGCAACCGGACTTGAGGCACTGTTCGGCTACCTGGCACTTGTCGGTGCGGATGCACGGTCAGAACAGCTGTTCCGGCAGATGATGGAACAGCTTGATGAAACAGAAATGATTACAAAGGAGTAAAGACCAATGTCAGGACATTCGAAATGGAATAATATCAAGCGCAAAAAGGAAGCGACCGACGCAGCAAAAGCCAAAATTTTCACTAAGATCGGCAGAGAAATCACCGTCTGCGTCAAAGAAGGCGGTCCCGACCCGAACAGCAATGCAAAACTGCGCGACCTGATTGCGAAGGCAAAGTCCAACAACGTACCCAACGACAACATTGAGCGCGTGATCAAGAAGGCAGCTGGTGAGGGCGATAAGAACAATTATGAGACTATTGTCTACGAGGGCTATGGTCCCAACGGCGTTGCCGTCATTGTAGAATGCCTCACCGACAACAAGAACCGCACTGCCGGAGATGTGCGCCATTATTTTGACAAATTCGGTGGAAATCTGGGAACTTCGGGCTGTGTATCCTTTATGTTCAGCGAAAAAGGGATTGTGCTGATCGAAAACACTGGTCTGGATGAAGATCAGGTGATGGAGGACTGCTTCGAGTTCGACGCAGACGATTTCTCCATGGACGATCCGGAGGTCATCGAAGTTTCTTGTGCGCCGTCGGCACTGCGCGGGCTGCGCGAGGGGCTGACAGAAAAGGGCTATAACGTCCTGTCGGCAGAAGTGACTCAGATTCCGACAACATATACGACGCTTGAAGATGAGGAGTCTATCAAGAAAATGAATCTGCTGCTCGAAAATCTGGAAAATAATGACGATGTGCAGAATGTATATCATAACTGGAATATGCCAGAGGAGGACTAACACCATCTGAGGCACTCCCGTGATCTGACAAACAATCCATCACAGAAAGGAATCCACATGCAATTTCAAGAACTGAACTTATCACAACCCATATTAAAAGCCATCGCCCAGCTAGGTTTTACCGAGATGACGCCGATTCAGGAAAAAACGATCCCTTTGCTCTTAGAAGGCAAAGATGTCATCGGCAAATCCAACACCGGTACCGGCAAAACTGCCGCATTCAGCATTCCGATTCTCGAACAGATGCAACCGGAGGACAGCGACCACGTCTGTGCCCTGATCCTCTGCCCCACTCGGGAGCTTGCCATGCAGGCCTGCGATGAGATTCGCAAGTTTGCACGATACAAAAAGCACATCCGTCCGGCAGCCGTCTATGGCGGTGCCAGCATGGACAGACAGATCTATCAGTTAAAAAACGGCGCAAACCTTGTGGTCGGCACGCCGGGACGCGTACTTGATCATCTGCACCGGCGCACGCTAAAGCTCGATCAGCTGAAGACGATCGTCCTCGATGAGGCAGACGAGATGTTGAATATGGGCTTTCGGGAGGACATTGAATCTGTTCTCGCCCAGATTCCGGTACAGCGGCAGACCGTACTTTTTTCTGCTACCATGCCTCCTGCGATTCTGGCTATTACCAATCAGTATCAACACGAGCCTGTTTTGGTGGAGATCCAGTCGGCACACCGCACAGTAGATACCATTGCCCAGTACTGCGTCAGCGTCCCCATGGGACGTAAGACCGATGCGCTACATCTCTTGCTGCTGGCGCACAAACCCAACTCCGCCATGATCTTCTGCAACACCAAAAAAATGGTGGACGAGCTCACCGAGGTTCTTTGCCAACGGGGATTTCCGGCAGTAGGACTCCACGGAGATATGAAGCAGTTGCAACGCACCCAGGTCATGAACGGCTTCAAAAGCGGCAGGAACACCATACTGATCGCCACCGATGTGGCGGCTCGGGGTATTGATGTCAAGGGTGTGGATGCGGTGTTCAACTATGACCTACCCCAAGATCACGAGTATTACATCCACCGCATTGGCAGAACTGGTCGTGCCGGTAAGACTGGTACGGCGTTCAATATTGTAAGCGGTCGAAAGCAGGAGATTGAAATGCGGGTCATCTCCCAGTACACTAAAGCAGAAATCACAGAGATTCCCGTTCCCACTGCGAAAGAATTGCGCAGTATGGCGGTCGAACAAGAACGCGAAAAGCTGCTGGCACTGACACAGACTACGCCTTCGGTAGAGGCAGTCCAGCTTGCGAACATGCTCCTAGAGCAGGCGGATGCACAGACAATGCTGACGGCATTGATCACCCAACAGCTTGATATAGCAATGAAAGATCTGCCGACCTTCGATGTACCTAGACCCATTCGTAAGGGCAGAAAAACTGGTGCAAAAACGGTACGAGTGCGGATCAACGCCGGTCGAAAAGATCGTATGGCGCCCAACTTTATCTTAGGGGCACTGGTAGAAGCCACCGGCATGTCTGGCTCAGACTTCGGAAAAATCGATATCCACGACCAGTACACCACCGTAGAAGTCCCAGCGGCAGAGTCGGACTTTGTCATCGACGCCATGCACGGCAGCAAGATCAACGGCAAGGCAGTGGCGGTGCGTCAGTATGATGAGCGCGGCGATAAACCCAAACGGGAATCCGGTGGCAGACCCCACCAGCGCCGCAGCTCTCGCCACGGCTATACCCAAAAGCCCAGAACCGGCAGCTATAACCGCAAGCGGCGGAAAGGGTAACATGCACAATCTCCGCTTTTAGATCATACTAACGAAATTTATAACCTAATTATGTGTCATTGCCGCAAACACCTGCGGCGATGTATCCCCGATCCAACTAATAAAAAAACTATGGCGAAGATTTTGATACGGTCGCGGATCGTGCCTTACATGCTGTTCCAATGAGCCGGATACAATGCAATCAGAAAAACAGAACTATCTGATTCAGATCATTTGGTTCTGTTTTCTGCATCATAGAAACTTTCTGAAAATCTCCCTTGAAAACCGACAAAACCTATGGTATAATAGGAATATATCATAGCACTACAGCACTACGGGAAAGGCAGGAATTCATGAAAATTTCAACCAAAGGACGCTATGCACTGCGGATGATGCTTGATCTCGCAATGCACGACGAAGAAGGCTATGTGGCGCTCAAAGATATTGCCGGGCGTCAGGAAATTTCCAAAAAATATCTCGAACAGATCGTGCCGCTTTTACATCGCGCCCATCTGCTGCGCACCAATCGCGGGTATCAGGGCGGCTATATGCTTGCCAAAGAGCCGAACGCATATACTGTTGGCGAGATTCTGCGTATTACAGAGGGCAGCCTTGCGCCGGTGACATGTCTGTGCGAAGATTTTGCCGGCTGTGAACGTGCGCCGGACTGCATGACGCTGCCGGTCTGGAAAGGATTGTATCATACTATCAATGCCTATCTGGATACGATAACCCTACAGGATATCATGGACGGCACAGTTGATGATCTGTCAGAGATCGAAGAATAAGAAATCCAAATGCTATCACATGGAAATGCCGCGGCTTTTTGCCGCGGTTTTTGATTTTTCAGAAGCTTTATGAAACATTTTCCGAAATCCCGTGTATATCTTAGTGAGCGCTCAAAACAGACGATTGTGAGGAATGACCATATGGAACAAAACTGGATATCGCGTCTGAAGTCCGGAGATCCCTCTGCTCTTCCGGACATCATGCAGTCTTGCACCGGATATGTTTACACTATTCTTCAAAACATCTCCCGAAACCAATTATCAAAGAAAGATCTGGAAAAATTGACAGCCGATGTATTTATTCAGCTTTGGCGTAGCCGCGAACGTCTTTGCGAGGATATGTCTCTGTCGCCCTATCTTGCGGCGATTACCCGGAACTGTGCCAAAAACCGCTTTCGTTCCATGGGAAAGCATCCGCCAATTCGACAGTCGATTGAAGACCTGATGCTGTCAGATCCGACTGATCTTTGTCAAGATGCAGAACAGCATGAGGCATTGGCTGGCTAATCCGCGGTATGGATACATTGAACAAGCCGGAACAGGAGCTTATAATCCGCTTTTATTTCTATGGAGAAAAAACCTCAGAAATCGCAAAGGCACTTCATCTGACCGATGCCGCGGTTCGGATCAGACTGCATCGATGCAGAAGAAAACTCCGGAAATTCATGATAGAAAGGGGTTTTAATCATGCCGAATAATTCAGAATGGTACAAAACGATTAAGCCATTGCACCTCGAAGATGCCGCACCCGATACCGGGCATATCTCTCGGCGTGTCATGGAACAATTGCCACTCATGGCAGAAAGGGAAGAACCTATGAAACAGAACACACACAAGCGCCTGATCCGCCCGCTCATCTTTACCGCCGCGGCCATCGGGATTGGTGCATTATCTCTCGTGACTGCAAATGCCGCCACAGATGGGGCACTTTTTTCCAAGCTGACATTTTATTTGAATGGAGAACCGGTGGAAACCGACATTCGCTTTGTGGAAGAAACAGATGACGAAATCGTATATGAAGTTGTACCTGAAAACGATGAAGATGAAATCGACGATTTTCAAATCATTCAAAGAAAGGACGGCGACGTAAGCGTCGTGATGGAAGGTGACGGCAACGCTTCCGAAGCAGAGCTGGAATTCGACGTAGACGAACAGGAATAATTTCTGCGTTTCCCGGGATACAGGGCTAAATAAAAAAGAAAAACAATACGGAGCTGATGCACATCATATGCTGCACCAACTCCGTGTATTGTTTTAGAAACAATCGCAAACCACTCTGTTTTAGTTACATTTTTAAGATAGTCAACAAGATCTTCAGAATTTTGTCGCCGTAATTTGCGCCGGCTGCCCAACCATAGCCCTGCGGATTTTCCTGTATTCCAAGCCATTGCACATATGGTGCGCAGCCACGGTGGACATATCGGAATCTGGGGTCGACACATTCTTGTGCAAGCGCATCTGTAGAAGCGTACGCCTTCAAATGCTGAATTTGTGCGCGGATGCCTATCTGCGGCGTAGCAAAAGAATTTCCCTTTTCGCCATTTTGTGTCACGCCCATTCCGCAAAAATTATTCTGATCTAGCGATACCGCAGAGCCCTGAAACGTAAAGTTCCCCGTTTCCAGGCAAGACTGTGCAAATGCAATATCCCCACGCACACCCTCTTTCTCTCCTTCGCTCAGATAATATGGGATCATATTGATGACGCTCTGCGCTACATTTGGATTAACTGATCGGATATATGCCGTCATCTGTGCAACGGTTGCTTGAGATGACGCGATAATGCTAGTGCGTCCCTTCTCATCCTTCGTGATCTCCGGTTCTTTCGGCACTTCTTTCAGTACGCCTGTTGCATCGGCGTGATATGTAACACCATCGATCGAAATGTCGGAATTGGTCAGAAGCGTTCCATCTTTCTGAAAATAATACAGTGTTCCTGCAATCTTTTGAAGTCCTGTCTGCATCCCACTGTCTGCGGTGAGATAGTAGGTATTCCCTTCGATTCGGACAAGTCCAGTACGCTTTTTTCCGGTAGTCGTATCAAAATAACAACGGTTAGAATCGATCACAATCCATCCGGTAAGCTGCCTGCCGTCCGTATCGAAATAATAGGTATCACTGCCTAGCTCATATTCGCCAGTCACAATGACACCGGTCGTTTCATCCGCATAATAACGGCTACCATCTTCGTGCGTAAAATATCCGAGCTGAAGTGCCCCATAGCTATCCAGCAGGAACTTTTCGGATGATGCGGTCGGTTCTCCTGTCAGTGTCGGCAAACCATATTGCGTGCCGGTGCATTTTCCACTTTCAGGATCCACATAATAGTATGCCTGTTGGTAATAGATCCAGCCAGTACGCGCCTTTCCTGTAAGTGGATCATAATATCGCCGCACACCATCTACGGTCTGCCAACCGGTATAAAGTGTGCCATCTGGCGCAAAAGCATATGCCTGACCATTAATCGTTACTTCTCCAGTAGCGACGATCCCCTGTGCATCATAATAACGCCAGATGCCGGAATCATCTTGTTCCCAACGCTCTGTAACAGAAGATGTTTCCGTCGTCAGTGTCGTAGACGTCGCAACAACTGCCGATTCCGACATTTCAAGACCGGCGGCATACTCCTGCGCCGAAGCCGGCGGCGCCATTGTACCACACCAGATTGCCGCACAACAAATTGTCGCAATCGATAATAGCATGTGATAATATCGCAAGAAAAACCCTCCTGAATCCTGCACAAAACGGCAGGCTGTGTTCTGATCACACCATATGGGTGAATTCTAAAGCAAATTACCTATATTATAACATAGCTGATCATTTCGCGCAAGCGATTTTATGAAAAGTTTATATTTTTTAGTGATAATATACAAATAGTAAAAATTGTGCTGGCTATGATCATGTGAATTTTCAATATCCTTGTGAAAATGGACAAAACCAGTTTGCTTTTTACTTCAATTTACGGTGGAAAACCGAAAATTAACCCTAAAAACGTTGACAATGTAATAAAAATCCGCTATAATATTTCATGGAACGACGATATTTTATATGCGTTTCGAATCGTTGGGATCTATCATGTAACCGCGATGACGAAAAAGCGGCACGCCCACAGAAGGAGAACAATCAGAGATGGCTTTTGAAAAAACACAATTACAACAATATCTGAAGCCCTATCTGTCGGACGACCGCGTAAGTTCTATGGATACATTTATCCAGCACGGAACAACGACAACGCTGCAGCATGCGCTGTCTGTAACACGTGTCAGCTGCGCTATTGCATCGCGGCTGCATTTGAATGTAAACTATCGGGATCTCATTGCCGGTGCATTACTGCATGATTTCTACTTATATGACTGGCATAACCACAAGACGCAAGGCACGCTCCATGGTTTTGCACATCCCCACATTGCCTGTCGGAATGCTAGACTGCATTTCCGTGTGAACCCACAGGTACAACATATTATTTCAACTCACATGTGGCCACTGACACTGCGCAGTATGCCGCGTTCGAAAGAGGCTTTCGTGGTGTGTGCGGCGGACAAATATTGCTCGACATTAGAAACTGTCGTTGTGTATTGGCGTATGATAAAGACGCTTGGGAAAAAAGGAGGACATCATCAGATATGATACATACTCTTCCGGAATATGTATTTATTTTCTTTGCCTATGCATTTCTGGGCTGGTGCATGGAAACAATATACATGAGCTTTCGGGAAAAGCGTGTGACGAAACGCGGATTCCTGCTCGGCCCATATTGCCCGATCTATGGCGTAGGGCTTGTGGCGATCACAATGCTTCTACAAGATCTGTCAAACAATTTCTGGCGCACATTCCTGCTTATTATTTTGCTTTGTTCCTTGCTGGAATATATGGTGAGCGTGTTGATGGAACGGTTGTTCCATACACGCTGGTGGGATTATCACGATATGAAATTCAACATCCGCGGTAGAATATGTCTAGAAACGACGCTGCCGTTTGGAATTTTAGGATCGTTTGCACTTTATTACATGAATCCATTTTTTATGGGACTGTTTCATCGGATGCCATATAGTCTAACATTCAAGATTCTGACCGGGCTCACGATTTTATTTGCTCTGGATCTGGCGGTTTCGGTTCGCATGTTACATAAGCTCTCCCTGCCGGAAGGTGAAGAAGATCATACCGCAGAAATATCTAGACGCGTACGCGAAGCAATCTCTAAGCATTTTGAGTAAATTTCCGGATATTTCCAGACATAAATTCCCATACAAAACGCCCTCTTCCCAATGGCATAGTGCGCATGCTGCGCGCGCCGGGAAGAAGGCGTTTTTTGAAAATCATCAAATCATGCTATCATGCATGCAAATCATGAGAATATTCAGATCGGAAATGATCACAAGTTACTGCATCTTATATGCGTCGATCATCTTCTTGACCATCTGACCACCGATGCTGCCTGCTTCGCGTGCAGTCAGGTCGCCGTTATACCCCTGCTTGAGTGTAACACCAACTTCACTTGCGGATTCCATCTTAAAACGTTCCATGGCTTCTTTGCCCTTCTGCGTAAATTCACCCTTCATGGTGCATTCTCCTTTACTACTGTTTTAAATTCTTTTCGATTTGCCGGATCGCAGAATCTTTTGTTTGACGTCTGTTCTCCGGCGCAATAGTAGTATCACACAAAATGCAAAAACTATCACAGGTAGTTTTTTCGTGTTTTTTTGCATGATGAGTGGAAGTAGCTTTAGTATGACAATAAACCGGTCGCAAAAACTTTAGTGCGTTGTACCATTTTCTGGAAAATCATATTTTGCAGCATGTGTCTTCACCATCTCTAAAAAATATGCATGCACGCGTGTGTCCGCGGTCAACTCCGGGTGAAATGCAGTCACAAGTTGATGATCCTGTCTTGCGGCAACGATATGTCCATCCACCACTGCAAGCGGCTTTGCATTTCCATGAATTTTTTCAATATATGGCGCACGGATAAAAACCATCGAGATTTCTCCTACGCCCTCCATTTCACCAGTTGTTGCAAAGCTGCCAAGTTGTCTACCATAGGCGTTGCGGCGTACGGTGATGTCCATAGTACCGAACTGTGTCTCGCCGCCCTCAACGAACCTTGCCAATAAGATCAGACCGGCACATGTACCGAATGTGGGAAGTCCACCTGAAATCATTTCGTGCAGCATTGCAAAACAATCCAGATCTTGAAGCAATTTCCCCATTACAGTGCTTTCACCGCCGGGTAGAATGAGGCCGTCCATGGAACGATCAAGATCTCGCTTCTGCCGGATCTCAAAGCTTTCTGCACCGAGTTTATGAAGAATTGTGCGGTGTTCTGCAAATGCACCCTGTAGTGCTAAAATGCCGATGCGCATCACTTTCCACGCTCCGCCATCAAAAGTGCGATTTCATCCTCATTGATTCCGACCATCGCTTCGCCCAGATCGGTGGAGAGCCTTGCAAGCAATTTGGCATCCTGATAATTGGTGACCGCTTGGACAATTGCCGCAGCACGTTTTGCCGGGTTGCCGGACTTGAAAATGCCTGATCCCACAAAAACACCTTCTGCGCCGAGCTGCATCATCAGTGCCGCATCTGCTGGTGTGGCAACACCACCGGCGGCAAAATTTACCACCGGCAGTTTACCGTTTTCATGGACATATTGCACCAGATGATATGGTACGCCAAGCTGTTTTGCGGCTTCATACAATTCGTCCTCTGACATGGAGATCAGCCGCCGTATCTCTGCCTGCATCATGCGCATATGACGCACCGCCTGTACGACATCGCCTGTGCCCGGTTCACCTTTGGTACGGATCATGGATGCCCCTTCGTTGATCCGTCGCAGCGCTTCACCGAGATCTTTTGCTCCACAGACAAAGGGAACATCAAATTTGGACTTATCAATATGATATTTATCGTCTGCCGGGGATAATACCTCGCTTTCGTCAATATAGTCGATTTCAATCGCCTGTAAGATCTGTGCCTCGGCAAAGTGACCAATTCGACATTTTGCCATGACTGGAATACTAACAGCCTCCTGAATGCCGCGGATCATTTTCGGGTCGCTCATGCGGGAAACACCACCTGCAGCACGAATGTCCGCCGGAATGCGTTCCAACGCCATCACTGCACATGCGCCGGCAGCTTCGGCAATTTTCGCCTGTTCCGGTGTTGTAACATCCATAATCACGCCGCCCTTGAGCATCTGGGCAAGATTTCTGTTGAGTGAATCACGACTTTCCATGAATATGCCTCCTGATATAATGGATATGATATCATCGTACGTGCGATGGTATGCATAATATCCTATCACATTTTTGGTATTATGACAATTACCAGTTTTAGAAAATTAAATAATACCAGAAGAAAAAACCACCGCGATCTCTATCTGCATGTGTAGATCGTGGTGGTTTTTCAGTGCTATATGCTCCCCAGATTTAGTCGAGGTATTCTCCGACTGGGCTTTGGTTATACTGCTTGATGATCTTGATGACGATGGAGTCATCCGGCTGTACCGTTTCTTCAAGAATGCGGTACTGTGTGCGGCCGCGCTCAAGAGATTGCTTATAATGTTCAACCTCTTGCTGCACTTTTTTAGCGGCATAGTCGTGTTCTTCACCATCCTTGAGCTGGAAGTGCAGAGTCTGACAGATGCACGCGGATTGGATTCGTTTCATTGTACGATACCTCCTGAAAGTACTGGAAATTACGTGTGATTTCCGATATTTTCAGTATATCAGTTTTTCGGAAAATTTGCAAAGGCAGTTTTGCACAAAGAATTGATGTACCGCTTTCGTGCAAAATTCCCAAGGGCAAAGGGGCAAAGAAAAACGGCTTGCCACAGAGAAGTGCGGTAAGCCGTGCATCAACAATTGTTATAGGTGCTTTGTATCATAGAGCAAGCGTGCCGCCTGTTCATATTCGCCCTCAATGAAAATGCGGTAAATATCGGATGTTGCAATATAGCTTTTTCCGAAATAATCGCCATACTGATCAATATTAGAGAAAACGAGATAGTCTTCATGGAGTTCTGACAAAAATCCCAGATTGTCGCCCTCATCCTCTTCTTTTTTGAAAAGGTTGCAGAACAGGCGCTTTTCCAGACAAATGCGCAGCACTTGATCGAGCAGATCTTGTCGGGAATCCACGGGAAATGTAGCAGGTTGGAGATTTCTCAATCGATACAGCATCTCATGCCGTCTAATGTCTTTGGTGTCTGTTTCAAATAGATCACGTCGGTAAAAGCACGAAGCCATTGGGATATCCGCCGTGATTCTCCTTGGACAGCAGCAGCCCGTTTTCGTCCATTGCCTGAATATAGCCGACGAAATCATAGTCATAATCAAACGCATCACCATAAATGGCAACCATTTCTCCGCGCGCCATGATCTGCCGCAGCACATTTTGCATTTTCACCGTGTGACCTCATTAGTGTTCCATCAAAAGTCGTTCGTTGCAGAATTCGCACTCCAACAAGGAGTTGCCCAAAGGGATAAAGCTCTTGGGCAGATAAGACTCTGTACAGGTAATGCAGTTGGGGTTCTTACATGCCGCACCAGGTACAGTCTTGCCGTGTAGCAGTTTGGTATGAGTATCTAGATTGAGCATCGTGATGATCAACGCCATGCGGACATACATGCCATAGCGTGCCTGTTTGAAGTACATAGCACGTGGATCATCGTCTAATGCCACCTCGATCTCATCCACACGCGGCAGCGGATGGAGAACGATCAGATCCTTTTTCGCCGCCTGCATCTTCTTGGTAGTAAGGATATAGGTATCCTTCTGGGCGAGATATGCTTCACGGCTTGCGAATCTCTCTTGCTGAATGCGGGTCATGTACAACACGTCGAGTTCCGGCAGTGCCTCTTCAAGCGACGAAATCTCTTCATATTCACAATTGCTCGCATTCAAGATATCCTTCATGTACGAGGGCAAACGCAACTGGGGCGTTGAAATCAGAATAAAGCGGTTGCCTGGGAAACAAGACATGGCCTTGAGTAACGAATGCACCGTCCTGCCATTGATCAGGTCGCCACACAGACCGATGGTAAGATGATCCAGTCGCCTT
This sequence comes from uncultured Ruminococcus sp., assembly GCA_949291125.1. Lineage (GTDB taxonomy): Bacteria > Bacillota > Clostridia > Oscillospirales > Ruminococcaceae > Ruminococcus_C. Next base: position 89,364 of record CASEUJ010000016.1, on the reverse strand, counting down.
TTTTCGCACTGCAGAGTCAAAAGGTCTGTAAGCGTCTGCGTCGGGTGGAGATGACCACTGTCGCCGGCATTGATCACCGGACAGTCTGCCGAGAGTGCCGCCGCCTTTGCCGCACCTGCCACCGGGTGACGCATCACTAGTATATCTGCATAGCCGCTGACGATTTTCGTGGTGTCCTTTAGCGTTTCGCCTTTGGAAACTGAGGAGTTTGCCGGATTGTCAAAACCAATGAGTCTACCGCCAAGACGCAACATTGCCGTCTGGAACGACATCTGGGTACGGGTGGACGGCTCGTAGAACAGCGTCGCCATGATCTTATTGCTACATGCGCCGGCATAAATTTCTGGATGATTTTTGATCTGCTCGCCCAGATTAACGACCTGTTTCCACCAGGAAACGGGATAGTCATTTAAGTCAATCAGGTGGGGATAAGGTGAAATCATAATCGCGTACCTCCGTGGGGGAATTTGTGAAATCTGATGGTTTATTTGTGAAAAAACCGCTCCGGAATCCACGAAGCGGTTTCGCCATATGTTTCGCAGTCAGTGTGAAACCACAACATATTTTCGTTTCACATTATAACATATTTTTTGTCAGTTGTAAAGAGTTTTCGGAATTTTTTGAGATTTCCACGCAAATCACCGCACTCATCTGAACGTATCTATGCTGGATTGACATGCCGCGCTGTGTTTGTTATAATAAAACCAAATACAACGCGCATACTCCGGTTCAGCACACGACATACGTTGTCAACTGTATAGCCAAAATATTGCGCAGGAAAGGCGGCAAATTTGCATGCAGTTTCAAATGCTCTATGAATCCCCGGTCGGAAGAATCTGCCTGACGGCAAATGACACTGCACTGATCTGTGCACAATTTGATGAAATGCCCACACAGCAGATCGATGAAAACCCAGTTCTGATCCAAACGCGGACTTGGCTCGACTGTTATTTTGATGGTAAAGACCCTGGAGCGCCGCCGCCGCTTTATCCGGAAGGCACACCATTTCAGATGCGTATTTGGCGGCTGATGCAGGGCATCCCATATGGGTCACTTGCAACCTATGGCATGCTTGCAGAGCTCGCTGCGGCTGAGATGCAGATTCCAAAAATGGCGGCACAAGCCGTCGGTGGCGCAGTACGGCGCAATCCCATTGCGATCCTGATCCCCTGCCATCGCGTCATCGGAAAAGATGGAAACCTTGTAGGATATTTCGGAGGCATGAAACGAAAAATTGAACTATTACAGCTCGAAGGACATGATACCCGTCAATTCACACTACCAAAAAGATGAAAAGTTTTATTCAGAGATATCCTCCGATTCGTCCTCCAGTTCATCTACATCGTCGAAGAAATAGTCCTCCAACAACTTTTTCGCCTCATCGTGTCCCTGTTTTGCTGAAAGCCAGAGCCAATGGTGCGCTTCTTCTTCATCCATATCGACACCAGTTCCATTGAGATAACAAAGTCCCAGCATATACTGTGCCTCGTCATGTCCTTGTTTTGCGGCACGTATAAACCATTCCACCGCCTCTTCATCTTCCACATTATCATCACCAGTATAAGTATAAACCCCGATCAAATAGTCGGCATTCTCATCGCCCGCCATAGATGCCTTGCGGAACCATTGCATTGCCGTTTGGAGATCCTCTTCAATCTCCACAAAATAGCTGCCGATCGCACACTGTGCTTCTGACAATCCTTGTGCGGCAGCACGTCCGAGCCACTCCAATGCCTGATCAAGGTCGATCTCAACGCCATCGCCGTCCTGATAACACGTTCCGAGCGCATACTGTGCATAGGGATTATTCTGGTTGGCCGCACGCCTCAGCCAATCGATCGCCTGTTCCAAATCGCGTGTCGTCCCAGTACCAAAGTGATAACAGCTGCCGAGCTGAAACTGTGCCTCTGCATCGCCGGCTTCGGCAGCTTCGCGGAACAATTCCACCGCGCGTTCTGGATCTGCATCAATGCCGCTTCCGTCAAGATAACAGATACCAAGCTGACACTTTGCAGAAAGATTTCCCAATGCTGCCGCACGACGCAACCAATAGATCGCAAGTTCATCACTTTTCGGATCTTCATAGTGAAAATAGCACATGCTAAGCGCAAACTGCGCCTTGCTGTGATTCTGTTGCGCAGCACGTTCAAGCCACATCATCGCTTGAGCCTCATCCGGCTCGACCCCATTTCCAAAATGATAACATGAGCCGATCCAGAACTGCGCATTCGCGTCCCCTTGCTTTGCCGCCATTTCATACCAATAACATGCTCGTGAATGATCTTTTCGTGTACCAATGCCATTGAAATGACATTCTGCCAGTGTACACTGTGCTGTAGCATTTCCCTGACGCGCTGCCTTTTCGATCCAGCGCACTGCTTCCTGGCGGGTACTCTCCGACTTACTCTGCAAAAGCAGATTCCCCCAGAAAAGCTGCGCCATATCATACTCCTGATCCAATGCATCCTCTAACGCAGCGAGTGCCTTTTCCCGATCTGGTACAGTACCGACGCCATCATGCAGACATACTGCATATAATAATTGTGCATCAGGATACCCTCGGCGTGCCATACGGCGGAACCACAGAAAACATTCCTTCTGATGTTCCTGATCCAATTCTACCATCGCGTTCATGTGTTTGCGGAACGCATCCGGCTCTATTTCCGACACCAGCTCCTGTTGATACAATGGCAGAAAAAAATGCCTGATCTTTTCAAACCATTTCGATTCCATCTGTACGTTCCTCCTTTCTTGTATCAAATCGTGATACTTATTATAAAACAAACAAGACCGGATGTCAAGGCATGCATGAAAGAGATCAGGGCAACAGCATTATAGTGACATTGGCTTTACTCATACAAAAATTCTTCCTGCACCACGTCCACTAGCGCCAGAATAATATGTTTTTATCGCCAATTCCTTTGTATCTTCGAAATACGCGATTCAATGTGTACATGATCCCATAAATTTGCACGTAAATGCTGTTGCCCTGATTTTGCCAGCCGACTCTTGAAAATCATACCCAACTGTGCTATAATAGAAAAAACAGCTACTACAAAAATAGACATTTTATGAATAAAAGGAGTGTGCACATGCCGGAAACCATACTCGTTGTCGATGATGAAACTGCGATCACTGATCTGATCGAAGTCTACCTGAAAAATGAAGGCTACTGCGTCCAAAAGACTATCACTGCTGCGGATGCACTCCGGATCTGTGAGCGCATGCCGATCTCGCTTGCATTGCTCGATGTAATGCTTCCGGATCTGGATGGATTTTCACTGTGCCAGAAGATTCGCGCACGCTATCTCTTTCCAATCATTATGCTCACGGCAAAATCCGAAGAAACCGATAAGATCACCGGTCTGACGCTTGGCGCAGATGACTATATCACAAAGCCATTTCATCCTCTGGAACTTGTTGCTCGCGTGAAGACCCAGTTGCGCCGTTATACACGCTACAATACCGGTACACCACCGACTTCACCAGATCTCTATGACTGCGACGGACTTGTGGTAGATCATGCGGCACATACATGTACATTATATGGTAAGACATTGCAGCTGACGCCCATTGAATTTGAGATTCTCTGGTATCTCTGTACCCACAAAGGTACAGTGGTCTCGTCTGAAGAATTGTTTGAAGCTGTCTGGGGTGAAAAATACCTAGACAGCAACAATACTGTCATGACACATATTGCACGACTCCGGGAAAAGATGGGGGAGCCGCCACGCAAACCGAAATTCATCCGAACCGTATGGGGAGTGGGATATACCATTGCATAAATTACATCTGAAATCCAAAACGCTGCGCTTTGCTGCGGCAATGCTAGGCTTCACAGCGGTGTTAGCAATGCTTTATATCGCTGGATATTGTTTCAGCCGTGCATTTATCTGGTATCCGACCGATTCGCTCTATCTGCTCATGAAATTTGCGCAATATGTCGCTGCGCCGTGCCTATTGCTAAGCGGATGGGGATATCTGATCTATCGCTTTTATTTCCGCAGGCCAAAACCGCCTTCCGCACAAAACCGCATTACTGCCATCCGCCGCTTAAAGCGCCGTACGATCCTGCAATACTTTACAAGTATGCTCATTTTCTGGGCGGCATTTTTTCTGGTGATCTATATATTACAATATTATGTCCAGACAGTCTTTGTCTGGCGCGACGGCATGCGTATGCAGCAAGCGATATTCGATCTGCTCGTTAATATTCTGTTTCCCATTGGTATGCTTGGAGGTTGGGTCGGACTAACGATCTACTGGCTAAAAAAGCCGTTTTCTTATCTGTTGGAACTGACGCAGGCAACACAACAGCTGGAAGAACATCCTGAACAGCCAATCACGCTGCCGGATGCAATCAAATCGGTTCAGGACGAATATAACCGTCTGCGAGAGACATCAAATCGCAATGTTGCCGCAGCAAAAGAAGCGGAACAGCGTAAAAATGATCTTGTGGTCTATCTGGCGCACGATCTGAAAACACCGCTTACCAGTGTGATCGGCTATCTGACGCTGCTACAAGAGTCGCCGGAACTGCCGCCGGAAATGCGCGCAAAATATACAAATATTGCCCTGCAAAAAGCAGAGCGCTTAGAAACATTGGTGCAGGAATTTTTCGAGATCACCCGATTTCAGCTGACCCACATGGAACTGGAAATCGAAACAATCTGTCTGACGCGCATGCTGGAACAGATTACCTTTGAGTTTCAGCCGATCCTATCCCAACACGATCTGCGCTGGGATCTGAGGCTTGCGCCGGATGTGATGCTGCAATGTGACCCGGATAAACTGGAACGCGTCATCGATAATCTCATCCGCAATGCCATCAGCTATAGCTACGCCGGCACAGTGATCCATATCACCCTGACCGTAGCAGAAGACGAAGCTATTTTATGCATACAAAACCATGGAAAGACCATTGCGCCGGAAAAACTCAGCCGCATTTTTGAACAGTTCTTCCGCGTGGACACATCCCGTGCCACTTCTACGGGTGGCGCAGGACTCGGACTTGCCATCGCAAAACAGATCGTTTCCCTCCATGGCGGCACCATTACAGCAGAAAGTGCCGATGAAACGGTAACCTTTACCGTCCGGCTTCCTCTTCGTAAGAAAAACGTATGAATTTCCCAAGAAAATTGTATGGCTTATGCAGAGAAAATGAAATACACCAAGGCGCCCTGTTATGGTATAATAAGACCATAACAGGGCGCCTTTGATTTGCTGCCCGCAAAAGGAGTTGGTCTGGATCATGACATATCACACACGAAAAAAGCGGCCACAGTTGTGGATTGCTGTTACATTATTAATAGGTTTCTTACTGGTGGCAATGCTCTACGCCTGTATCCAACGCCGTACGATCCCAATCGTGTCGGATGTCGGTTTTTCATTTTTTGACCACACATCGAATACGGACTGGAACCTCGTTCTCGTCAACGCAGATCATGCGCTCCCAAAAGGAGAGACACCAGAACTCACCACCCTTTCCAACGGCAAGCAAGTTGATTCACGCATTTATCCGGCTTTGCAGGAAATGTTTGACGCCATGCGCGCCGAAGGGATTGAACCGGTCGTGGGAGAAGGATACCGCACGGAGCAACAGCAGCGCGATATGATGCGCGATCAGATCGACGCATATCTTGCTGAAGGTTACAGCCAGTCAGAGGCGGAATCCCTTGCGGCAGACCTTGTGGCACAGCCCGGTTATAGTGAACATCAGTTGGGACTTGCCGTAGACATCAACGCCGATAAATCGATCTCCACCAACGAGGAGGTCTATGCATGGCTGGCAGAGCATGCGTGGGAATATGGCTTTATCCTGCGCTATCCGGCGGATAAGACCGAAATCACCGGGATCTCTTACGAGCCATGGCATTATCGCTATGTCGGCCCAGATGCAGCAAAAGAGATATACGACAAACAAATCTGTTTGGAAGAATACTTAGGAGAAACATAACCGCAAAAACCGCCCGTATGGAAACCCACGCAGGCGGTTATTTTTTTATGATCGGATCATGTATGGCTTATTCCATGCCGGAAATCGTAAAGTCAACCTCAATGGTCGTCCAGTCGCCGATCTGGGTATTATCGATGATCTGTGCAGAATAAGCAGAAGTATCTGCCAGCTCGGACAAATTTCCCTCAGCACTTCTTGCATCATCCGGCAGTGCGTCGTCCGAAACCCACTCATTGTAGATATTTGCACGGATGTTGTTGTGCTCTTCGCCGCCCACTTCAGCAGTCTCAGTGTTGGTATAGCTCTGCTTGGTCAGTGCAATTTCTGCACCATCTACCTTTACGCTGTTGATCGTAATGATCGCATTCGGGCAAACGTCTGCACCGTCAAGGATCTGTACTGCCATGAATGCCGAACCATTTGCGACCAGTTCGCCATTTGCATCACCAGTTGTGTCATAACGGATTGCGTCAGTGTCACAAGTTACGCTTACGGTATAATCACCATTGCCGGTGATCGGCACAACACCTGCATCATAAGTCAGATAGTCCGTATCGTTGCCGAAGTACTGAAGCCACCACTGACCATCTACGACACTCAGATATGCATCGCCAGACTGCGGTACAACAGCTTCTTCAAATTCCTGCGTTTGTACCTGTCTTACCGAGCTTTCGTTCTCGCTTGCATCTGCATCGCTAGACGCTTCCGCATCGCTGGACTCTTCTGTTACACTGGACTCTTCTGCTTCGCTGAACTCTTCTGTTACACTGGACTCAGTCTCACTGCTGCTATCGTCATCGCCGCATGCAGTGAAAGCCGCACACATCATGCCAGACGCCAGCAGAAATGCCAAAAGCTTTTTCATCTTCATCATGAGAATTTCCTCTTTTCTGCATATATTCTGATAAAATGCTGCTTTGCACATAGCACTTACATGATTTTATCATTCTTTCTTATCATACAGGATTTTTACCCTGGATGCAAGATGTGTTTTTCACAAAATTGGCACACCTGATCTGTTCAGTTTTATGAAACATGCGCAAACTCAAAGAAGATACCGGAAAAATCTCCAGAATTTAGCCGAGTTCCTCTTCCAGTTTGATCATCTGTTCCATGATTTCATCCATCTGCATCCGAATCTGATCCATACGTTGACACTTTTCCTGCATTCGCTGATAATCACTGCTGACTGCCGGATCGGTCAATTCCTGCGTCAGCTCATCGAGTTCCTGCTGCATCTGGTCAAGATCGTGTTCCAAACTGCGCATCTGAGCACGCAGCTTTGCCTGTTGCGCACGCTGTTTCTTCGAACGATACACCGGCTTTTCTGCGGACATATCAGAGCTTGATTTTTCCGACTCCGGCTGAGACTGCTGCGATTTCTGCTGCGCTTCCATCCACGCGGAAAATCCTCCGGTATATGTCGTCACCGTACCGTCGGCTCGGAGTTCGAGGATATGATCTGCCACGCGGTCTAAAAGATAGCGATCGTGGGAAACAAAGAGAATGGTGCCATCAAATGTTTCCATGGCATCTTCGATGATCTCCTTCATCGCAATATCGAGGTGGTTGGTCGGTTCGTCCAGAATCAGGACATTTCCTCGCTCTAACATCATGACCGCAAAACAGACTTTTGCCCGTTCTCCGCCGCTGAGCACCCCGACTGGTTTAAAAACATTTTCCCCAGTCAGCCGCACCTGCCCCAAAAGCTTTCGCACCTCTAAATCTGTCCAGGACGGCACACGGTCGTGGATCTCCTGCATCACTGTTTTCTGCGGGTGAAGGTTGGTGCTCTCCTGCTCAAAATAAGAAATCTTCACGTTGCTTGTCCAGCGGATTCGTCCTTCGTGGGGCAGTTTTCCCTGTAGAATTTTCAGCAACGTGGACTTCCCGACACCGTTATCGCCGATGATGCCCCACTTTTCTCCCCGGCGCACTTCAAAAGACACTTCCGGCATGAGCATTTTCCGTTCGGCACCACTGCCCACTGCCACATCGATCTGCTGAACTTTTAAGAGTTCCTCTGGAGGCGTCGCATCATACTGGAACTGGATATGCGCCTGTTTCGGTGGAGACAGAGGCTTTTCAATGCGCTCCATCCTTTCGAGCTGTTTCACGCGGCTTTGGGCACTTTTCGCCGTAGAAGCACGCGTTAGATTCCGCGCCACATAATCCTCGAGCTTCGCGATCTCCTTCTGTTGCATCTCATATTCTTTCCACTGTCTTGCCACAGCCGCTTCCTTAAGCTTAGTAAATGCCGTGTAGTTACCCTTATACCGGGTCAGCCTACCACGTTCGATCTCACAGATACTGGTACAGAGCCGATCCAGGAAATAGCGATCATGGGATACCAAAAGCAATGCGCCAGGATAGTCCGCCAAATAATCCTCCAGCCACATCACGGTCTTAAAGTCAAGATGGTTGGTCGGCTCATCCAGAATCAGGAGATTGGGTGCTTCGAGCAGCAGTTTTGCAATCGCAAGGCGCGTCTTTTCGCCACCGCTAAACCCTGAAATGATGCGATTATATGTTGCCGGTGCAAATCCCATACCGTCGAGAACCGTGCGAATCTTTACATCGATCTGATAGCCATCGTTATTTTCAAACCATGTTTGCAGCCGATGATATTCATCCGTGCCGGACAAATCGCCGGACTGCATCGCATATTCCAGTTCATGCAGACGCTGCTGCGTATCCAACAGTTTTTGAAAAACTCCACGCATTTCATCCCAGACAGTGTTCTCGCCGTCCAGACCGCCCATCTGTTCCAGATAGCCGATCGAGGTTTTTGCAGAAAGAGCGATATCACTATCCCCTTCCGTTATATGGTCAGGCAGCTCCCTGCCGGTCAAAATCCGCAAAAGCGTCGACTTCCCCGAACCATTGACACCGATCAAACCAATGCGGTCGTGATCCTCAACCGTCAGTGAAACGTGAGATAACACAGGATTTCCCTGATAAAATTTATGGACATCTGTCATGCGAACCAGCATAATTCTTCTGTTCTCCTTTTATGGTTGTACAAACTGTTCTTATTGTAACATACTTTTCCGAAAATTACAACAGGCAATGTGGTATTTTCACCAGAGTACCCTCAAAAACAAAGCCACCGTGTATCCAAAACACGATGGCAAACATAAAGGGAAACTAATCCATAACAACAATATATGACACAGACACAGCGTCTTCAGGCACAATGTCAATGTTCACAAATTTTCTTATCCGACATGCCGCTTTTCGCGAAAAATCATCCGAAAAATCAAGCGCACCAATGGTCCGCAATAGAGCATTTGCCACAAAATTGCGCAAGGCAAATTCAGCGCAAATGTCCGGACAAATGTTCCAAACGAGATTTCCTGAAACAAAATTGTAGCGATCAGGCTCATCACTGGGCACATAATACAGCAAATGCAAATGGAGATCGCATAGGTGATCAACTGGGGTCTGTCATCCGGGCGCATAACTTTGAAGGCAAGATGGCGTGCGATCTTTCCGACGATGAAAAATTCCAACACAAAGGCGATCGGCGCCATGATATACAGCTCTTTGAGTGCCTCCAGAAAAATAAATCCACGAACCTGTCCGCTTGCAAGTGCAATGTTATATACGATCATGCCATAAACCATGATAGTCGCCATGATCGCCGTAAATACAACATCCTGAAATTTGTTTTTGGGCATAAAAAACAACCTCCTGAATCATAACAAAATCACTTCCAAAAATTGAAAAAATTCCAATCGATGTGTTGTTCGTTAATCATCCAGAGGATGTGCGTTTCCAATAAAACCATATGCTATATTCAATTTTCAATTGATTATAGCACGCCAATGCGCATCTGTCAATGAATAAAATGTAAATCTTAAGAAGAAATTTTATCACATCGTTTTTGCTTGCTATCCGCTGAAATTCCTCTGGCAATACCACACAGAGATGTGCGTCAGATAAAACAAAAAAACCGGAGTGAATACTTTGTGTATTCGCGGATTTTTTGGCGAAATGCCCTTCATTCGTAATCCCTGTCGTCCTAATTGGTTCTGCTTGACTTTTTTCCCGGAATGTCCTATACTAAAACATAGAATGCAATCAAAAAGGAGGCGCCGACATGCAATGGAAGGCATTTTGGGGACATCTTTCGACCATCACCCGACATCGCCATACAGTGATCCGTCACTGTTGGAAGGCAGGGATCTTCTGGCAGGGACTGCGCCACGATCTTTCTAAGTACAGCCCAACAGAATTCTGCCAAGGAGTTCGCTATTATCAGGGCGGCAGACGCAGTCCCAATGAGGCGGAACGCGAAGATCTCGGTTATTCTCTTGCGTGGATGCATCACAAGGGTAGGAATCGACATCACTTTGAATATTGGTGTGACTATAATCCCATCACAAAGCGCGTCGATCCCGTACGCATGCCCATGCGATATCTGGCAGAAATGTTCTGCGACCGTGTTGCAGCAAGCAAGATCTATAATAAAGAGCGCTATGACACTACCTGTCCGCTCACCTATTTCCAGAATTCCTCAGCGCGCAAGCGTGGTGAACTGCACAAGGAAACTGCTGATGAACTTATGGAGCTGTTAGAACTGCTGGCAAGCCATGGAGAGGGTGCGGCGTTTTCCGAACTTCGGCGACGCGTCAAATCCGACCGGCGGCTAAGACACGAAAAAAAGCGTGATAGAAAGAAAAAAGATTGACAATATGTTCTTTCTGTGTTATGATGGAATAGGTAGAATTTCATAATACAAATTTATGATACCACTGAGAGGAGAAGTAAAATGAATTGTACAAATTGCGGATCGCCGCTTACAAATGATGCGGCATTCTGCCCTCAATGCGGAGCAAAACAGGAGTCCATGCCAAGCGGTGCGCCTGGTTCAAGCGGATTTTCCAAATTGTCTAAAACTCAGAGAGTTATTGTGCTGATCTGCATTATAGTTGCTGTGGTGATGATTCTGGTGCTGATTTTCGGCGTATTTGGCGGCAATAGCAAGAAGAACGCTGTCAAAGACTATTTCAATGCCATTGAAAAATGCGATGCTGGGAGGATGATGGACTGCATTCCTGACAAAGTTGTCGACCAATTCATGGATGAGGAAGATATGTCCCGCAGGGAGATGGAAGAGGAATTACAGGATGAAATGGACGACCAATTTCAAGATATTGACTCCATCAAGGTCACATTCCAGGACACCGAGGACTGGGATAAGGACGATGTCGAAGATCTGAGCGACTATTTCGAAGAACTCTATGACATCAAAATCAAAGACGCTGTCACCTATGAGGTCAAGATCCGCATGGAAGCTAACGGCGGCGACGATGTAAAGACAGAAGAAACCGAAATCACCGTCGTAAAAATCGGCGGCTCTTGGTACTGCCTTGAGGCAATGCATTATTAATGAAACGCCTGTGATAAGAACAATTTCGAGTAAAAGCAAACCACGCAGAACACGGTTCATTTCCCGATTCTGCGTGGTTTTTCATTTTATAGCATGCGATCTGGGCAGATTTTATGCGATGGCATTATTGGAAATATGCCACGCCACTTTCAAACAGCTTCTGATCTTTTTCTCCCGGTACATTGCGGTAGAGGTTCTGTCCGATGCGTTCACTGTGACCCATCTTACCAAAGACTCTGCCATCCGGAGAGGTGATTCCTTCGATTGCCATCATGGAAGTATTCGGATTAAAGTGAATGTCCATAGACGGATTTCCATTCAAATCAACATACTGTGTTGCAATCTGTCCGTTTTTCGCCAGATCCGCCAGGAGTTCCTGTGGTGCCACAAAGCGGCCTTCTCCATGGGAAATCGCAACCGTGTGTACATCGCCGACCTCTGTACCATAGAGCCACGGCGACTTGTTGGATGCGATTCGAGTGTTGACAAGCATCGATTGGTGGCGCGCAATAGTGTTAAAGGTCAGCGTCGGTGAAACATCGGTCATATCCATGATCTCACCAAAGGGCACGAGTCCCAGTTTCACCAGTGCCTGGAAGCCATTGCAGATACCCAGCATCAGACCATCTCGTGTCTGCAACAAGCTATGTACGGCTTCCTTGATACGCGGATTGCGGAAAAATGCCGTAATAAACTTACCGCTGCCCTCCGGCTCGTCTCCGCCGCTGAAGCCGCCGGGGATCATGATGATCTGCGCCTGTTTTACCATAGCGGCAAACATCGTCACAGAGTCCTCCATCGCCGCCGCAGACTGATTGCGGATGACAAAAACCTGAGGGCGTGCGCCGGCACGTTCAAAGGCACGTGCGGTATCGTATTCGCAGTTGGTGCCTGGGAATACCGGAATCAAAACACGGGGCTGCGCCGCCTTGATGGAAGCGGAAAGTGTCGTCTTTCTCGGATACGAGAGCGTTTCCGGCACTTCAGTTGTCATCTGGATGCGACAGGGGAATACTGGCTCTAATTTACGTTCCCATGCGGTAAGCAGCTTGTCCATCTGTAACGTATAGTTCGGGCAGACGATCTCCGGCTTTTCGGCTGTAGTACCGATGACATCCTCACCCTCTTGTGCCTCACCGCACAGTTCAAGCAGGAATCCGCCGCAGCACGGCTCAAACAACTGGGCATCACTGAGCTGGCGCGAGAAGGTAAAGCCAATGCCATTGCCGAAGCACATTTTCGCGATGCCTTCTGCCACGCCGCCAAAGTCGATCACCCATGCGGCGCGCACGCGACCTGCGGCGATCATCGATTCCACTCGATCAAAGGTCTTGCGCACGCTTTCAAAGTCAGGGATGCCGTCGGCATCCGTATCCGGGCAGAGCATAATTACGCTGTCACCAGCCTGTTTGAATTCAGTGGAAACCACACGGTCTGCCTTTGCCGTAGACACAGCAAAGGAAACCAGCGTCGGTGGAACATCGATATTTTCAAATGTTCCCGACATCGAATCCTTACCGCCAATCGAGCCGCAGGACAGCTCCAGCTGTGCCTTGAATGCGCCGAGAAGCGCCGCCATGGGCTTGCCCCAACGCTTCGGATCGTTCTGAGTACGCTCAAAGTATTCCTGGAAAGTCAGCCAGCAGTGATGCCAGCTGCCGCCGGCAGCAACGACCTTTGCAATGGATGTGATAACGGCATCCATTGCTCCGAGATACGGGTTGCGTGTGCTGGCATCCGGATGATAGCCCCATGCCATCAGAGAACAGGTGTTAGTTTCGCCCTCAAGCACCGGGATCTTCGCTGCCATCGCCTGAGATGGTGAAAGCTGGTAGACACCGCCAAAGGGCATCAATACGGTTCCTGCGCCGATAGTGGAGTCGAACATCTCCACAAGCCCCTTCTGGGAACAAACATTGAGTCCTGACAATATCTCCGTCCATGCTTCGGCGCTGTCAGTGAGCGACGGCTTCGGGGTTTCCTGCGGTGCTTCAATCACGATCGAGGTGTGCTTGGATGCGCCATTGGAATTTAAGAATTCACGCGACAGATCGACGATCATGTTACCATTCCAGTTCATTTGCAAACGCGGATTTTCCTGTACCACTGCAACAATTGTTGCTTCTAAGTTTTCTTTGCCGGCCTCTTTGATGAACTTCTCTGCATCTTCTGCCGCAACGACAACTGCCATGCGCTCTTGCGATTCACTGATCGCGATTTCGGTGCCGTCCAGGCCCTCATACTTTTTCGGCACGGCGTTGAGGTCAATGACCAATCCATCGGTCAGCTCGCCGATTGCAACCGAAACGCCGCCTGCACCAAAATCATTACAGCGCTTGATCATCTTTGTCACCACCGGATTGCGGAACAGACGCTGGAGCTTGCGTTCTTCCGGCGCATTTCCCTTCTGCACCTCTGCGCCGCAGTGTCCCAACGATTCAATGGTATGAGACTTGGATGATCCCGTCGCACCGCCGCAGCCATCGCGTCCAGTCTTACCACCGAGGAGAATGACAACATCACCTGGTACTGGTGCTTCTCTACGGATATTTTCTGCTGGTGCCGCGCCGAGCACTGCACCAATCTCCATGCGCTTTGCCATATAGCCCGGATGGTATACTTCTGCCACATGTCCCGTTGCCAGTCCGATCTGGTTTCCGTATGAGCTATAGCCCTTAGCCGCACCTACAGTGATTTTACGCTGGGGCAGCTTGCCGGCAATGGTATCTTCTACCGGTACCAGCGGATTTGCCGCACCGGTAACGCGCATCGCTTGGTAAACATAAGAACGTCCCGAAAGCGGATCGCGGATGGCGCCGCCCAGACAAGTTGCCGCACCACCGAAGGGTTCAATTTCGGTCGGATGATTGTGAGTCTCGTTTTTGAACATGAGGATCCAGTCCTCTTCCTTTTGCCCCACTTCTACCTTAATCTTCACCGAGCATGCATTGATCTCTTCGCTCTCGTCCAGATCTTGCAGTTTGCCATCCGCCTTGAGTTTACGCGCAGCGATCGTCGCCAGATCCATCAGCGTCATGGGCTTTCCTGCTCTGCCCAGTTCTTGGCGCACGGTACAGTATGCGTCATAAGTTTCGCGGATATAATCCGTAGAAATATCCACATCAGAAATTTCCGTCAGAAATGTCGTATGGCGACAGTGATCCGACCAATATGTATCGATCATGCGCACTTCTGTGATTGTCGGATCGCGGTGTTCTGTATCGCGGAAATACTGCTGACAAAACCGGATATCTCCTAAGTCCATCGCCAGACCATAGTCGGCAATGAATTGTTCCAGTTCATTCGTGGACAAATGGATAAAGCCTTTCAGTGTTTCAACGGTAGTAGGGATGGCGTAATTCATATCCAGAGTTTCCGGAAGTTCCTGCGTCGCCTCCCGGCGCTCTACCGGATTGATGAGGTAGGACTTGATCCGTGAGAATTCCGCATCGGTCAGGTTCCCGCTGATAATGTACACATCTGCCGTGCGCACCCGACAGCGATCGCCTTGTAACAGGATCTGGATGCACTGTTCACAGCTGTCTGCGCGTTGGTCAAACTGACCCGGCAGATATTCGGTTGCGAACATCCGCTGATTTTCCCCCAGTTCCGGCAGATTTTTATAAATATGATCTACCGCTGGTTCTGAGAACACGCCGGGGACAGCGCGCTGGAATGCCGCTTCGGTCAGATGATCTGCATCATAACGGTGCAGAATCCGTACATCGGTGACATTCAGCCGCAGTGCAGTTTGCAGATCGGATAGCACAGCCTGTGCCTCTACTGCAAACTCCGGTTTCTTTTCCACATAGATACGAAAAACAGCCATAGTAAAACTCCTTTTATTTCGCATTTGCGTCCGCTGCTACAGGCACGCCGTAACAGCAATCCGCATCACTCTCTTCTATTCTAACATAAAAAATCTGATTACGCAAACTTTTTTTCAGATTTTTTTGCAAAATTCGCACAACCGTCCCATTTGGGGCATGCCCGATGTGAAATCCATCGTCCCGTTCTCGCTCAAACAGTACCGGAACTGTCTTCCCCACTTGTGCAGCAAGAAACCACGTTTTCGCGGATTTTGCGACAGTTTGCGCCAGATGCATCCGTTTTGTCTTGATATTATCCGTTACTTTGTCAGGACTTTTGGCAGCCAATGTCCCTGGCCGTGGCGAATAGCGAAACACATGCATTCCGGCAAATCCCACAGATGCGGCAAAGGACAAAGACGCTGCGAAATCGTCCTCCGTTTCGCCAGGGAATCCTACCATAAAGTCCGTAGTGATTGCTGCATCTGGGAACACCTTGCGGATCATAGCACAGATCTCCGCATATTGCTCCGATGTATAGCGCCGACGCATCTGGCGCAGTGTCCGGTCACAGCCACTTTGCAGCGAGAGGTGAAACTGAGGACAAAATTCCGGCAGTGCCGCCAGACGGTACAGCGTCGTTTTGTCCAGCCGTTCCGGCTCCAGGGAGCTTAAGCGTACACGGTCGATCCCCGGCGTCTGCGCACAGATCTCCGCCGCTTGTGCGAGCGTTTCTCCCCATTCGATCCCATAAAATCCCAGATTGATGCCGCACAGCACAATCTCCCGGAAACCCTGCGTGGCATATTGAATGGCGTGTTGACGGACCTGCTCCGGTGGCATGCTCCGCAGACGTCCCCGAGCATAGGGGATAATGCAATAACTGCAAAAACAATTGCATCCATCCTGTACCTTAAAAAAAGCACGTGTATTCTGCACCATTTCACCACACGGCAGCAATTCAAATGATTCGTTCCCAGTATAAGCCTCCACCGCCATACGCGGCGCAGTACCATCAAAATAGCGATCGAGCAGTTGTGGCAAGCGGCTTCGGTTCTTCGTGCCGACAATGAGATCGGCATATGCAAGCGACGCTGCATCGTCCGGATAGCCCTGGGGATAACATCCTGTCAGCACCAGACATACGTCCGGATAACGATGACGGAGTTTTCGCATTGCCGCAAATAGCCGGCTGTCCCCTGAGGCAGTAACTGTACAGGAATTGATGATAATCACATCAGCCTGTGCCGGATTCTCTGTCACCACATAGCCGTGTTCCGTCAAAAGCACACGCATCCCGGCAGTTTCACAGGTGTTGACTTTACAGCCGAATGTGACAAAATAACACTTCAAATTCAGTTCCTTTCCCTGCCGCAAACGGCAGAATGATTTAATATAATAAAGTAACAGAGCCAGTGTTTTGTGAAAAACAGGCTCTGCACTTTCGTAATGTTTTCATAGCCCTAACACAAATTTTATCGCTGCTGTCAAAAAACAGCCCATAATTTCGGCTTGTTTATACAATATCGACGAAATTGAAAAAAGCGTCTTGACAAGGAAAATTTTTCGTGGTATGCTATAAATACACAGAAGAAAGACAAGTACAAATGTCTTGCACGAGTGCATTGTAATGGTTCGTCTTGATTCTGCAAATTACAATATTTCAGTGACACCAGAGGAGGTAATTGTGATGTATGAAACAACAATTCAGCTGAGCGCAATTAACGATGTCAAGGATTTCGTCAACACGGTGATCCGATTCGACTATGATATCGATCTGGTTTCCGGTCGCTATGCAATTGATGCAAAGTCGATCATGGGTATCTTCAGCTTGGATCTTTCCAAGCCGATCAAGCTTCAGGCTCACACCGATGATGCAGACGAGCTGGTTGCAGCAATTGGAAAGTATATTGTGAAGTAAATCGAAGGATCGCACATCTTTCAAAGATTGAGTAGAATAGTAAGAGGGAAAAACGGCACTTCTATCGTGAGGTGTCGTTTTTCGCGTTAATGGACAAAGCGCATCCAGTACGCATCAGAAATCTCTGCGCCACACCGATGGCAGCATCAGCATTAAAAGCGGCAGACATTCTAATCTTCCCAAGAGCATCACCAATGACAACACCGCCTTGGAAAAGTCAGAAAAGAACACATAGTTGTCCATCGGTCCAACTTCATTAATTCCCGTACCGATGTTATTCAGACACGAAAAAACCGCTGTTACGGTTGTTCCAAAATCAGCATTGTCGAGCGATACCAGCAGAACTGCCGCCACGAAGATACACAGATAGACCACCAGATAGCGCATCACACCATGCACAGATTCTGCGCTCAGCGTTTTATCATTGCTCTTTACCAGATTCACTGAATTCGGATAGACCATTTTCTTGAAGGATACGATCCCACTTTTCCATAGAATCACAAGGCGCTGCACCTTAAAGCCGCCGCTTGTCGATCCGGCACAGCCGCCGACAAACATTAAGAACAACAGCACGATCTGGGAGAAGAGCGGCCAAAGATTAAAATCTGCTGCCGCAAGTCCGGTAGAAGTCATGATAGAGACAGTCTGAAAAATCGCTGTGCCAAGACTTTTCCAGATATTCTGATAATAAGGATAAATGTTCCATGTCACTGTCAGTGCTGCGAATCCCAGAACGCCAAAATAGACTTTCAGTTCTGTATTACGGCGGATCTCTTTCCAACGTCGCGCCAGCAAAAAATAGATCATGCTAAAATTTACGCCGAAAAGAATCATCATTACCGTTGCCACACCCTCGAAATAGCCTGAGCCGTATGCGGCAAGTCCGGCATTCTTGACACTAAAGCCGCCCGTTCCGGCAATGGTCAGCGCATGGCAGACACTGTCGAATAATGGCATACCACCGACGCGGAGTAATACCAACGTTACAATTGTCATTCCTGCATAGATCAGATAAAGATATGCCGCCGAATTCTTTCCCTTCGGTACAATCTTACTGACGCTCGGTCCTGCACATTCGGCACGCATCAGATACATTGCATCGTTCGACGACGGCAAGATCGCGATTGCCAATACCAATACACCCATACCGCCGATCCATTGAGAAAAACACCGCCAGAAGAGGATTCCTTTCGGAAGATGCTCTACATCAGAAAATATGGACGCACCAGTTGTCGTAAAACCAGACACACTTTCAAAAATCGCGTCCCACAGGTGTACCACAACGCCGCTGAAATAAAACGGCAAAGCGCTCACCAGTGAGAATACGACCCACAAAAGCGCTGCAATTGCCATACTCTCACGCGTGTAAATGCGCCCCTTCTGTTTACGACGGATCATCGCAAGCGGCGCAAACACCACCGCTACACCCGCACCGACCAATAAAAATGAGAAAACACATCGGTATTCCTCAAAGCACAAACTCACCAGAGCCGGTACAGCAAACAAGACCGAACCAATTAACATTGCCTTTGACAAATAATGTAATACGACCCATTTATTCATATCCATCCCCTGTTCATTCCAGAATATCCTTGATCTTTGAAAAGTGATATGCTTTAGAAACGACTACAATCCGGTCGCCGACCTCAATCGCAGCATTTCCGTCCGGCGTAAGGATTTCCCGCCTGCGGATAATGGCACAGATCAAAATGTTTTTCTTGAGATGTACATCACGCAGCGGGATCCCTACAAGTCCCGGCACAACTTCACGAACACGGAATTCGATCGCCTCAGCCTGATTGCCGACAATGTGATAGAGCGACTCAATCTCACTGCCTGCGGCATTGGCCAACGACCGCACATAACTGAGAACATTACTCGTTGTCAGATATTTTGGCGATATCACGCAATCCAGCCCAAGCCGTGCTGCAAGTGTCACATAATTATCCCGATTAATTTTTGTGACAACCTTGGCGTTGGTTGCATCCCCGGCAAAGAGAGAAAGGATCATATTTTCTTCATCAATTCCCGTCAGCGATACGAATGCATCCACATGCATAACACCCTCTTCAATCAGAAAATCCTGATCCGTCCCATCGCCTTGAATCACAATCGCCTTGGGTAGAAGCTTTGCCATCTGAATACTGCGCGATTCATCTTTTTCGATGATCTTCACTTTCATCCCCATGTGCAGCAGCTGTTTTGCCAGATAATAACATGCACAGCCACCGCCCACGATCATCACCGATCGGATTTTCTCCTTCATAAAACCACATGTGCGGAAAAATCGTTCAATATTCTTATGTGATGCTGCGATATGGATTCGATCGCCACCCCGCAGAACAAAGTCCCCGCCGGGGATATAGATTTCTTCACCACGCTGTACCACACAGATCAAGAACTTTGTCTTAACTTTCTGATAGAGCTGAACAATGCTTATACCACTGATGGATGCAAACTGCGGCAGACGATATTCGACCAATTCAAGCTTTCCCTTGCCGAACACTTCAACCTTTGCCGCAGATGGAAAAATCAGCACACGTGCAATCTCGTCGGCTGTCGCAAGCTCCGGATTAATCACCATGGACAGACCCAGATCCTCGCGGATCAAATCCATCTGACGATAATATTCCGGCATTCTCACGCGGGAAACCGTCTTTTTCGCACCAAGACGCTTTGCAACCAGACAGCACAGAACGTTCAGCTCATCATAGGGCGTTGCCGCAATAAAAAGCCCCGCCTTTTCCACCGATGCCTCGCGTTGTATCTCAACGGTTGCGCCATTTCCCTCAATGCACATGACATCAAGTGCATTCTGAATCTTTGCAAGCCGCTGTGCGCTACTGTCCACCACAGTGACATTATGACCTTCGCTGACGAGTGCAGCAGAAAGATTGCTGCCGACCTTGCCATTTCCGATAATTACCACATTCATATTGACCTGCCGCCCTATATTCTCCGGTGGATCACGCCGGAAATTTCTGTTGTTCTTATCATAGCATGCTTCACTGGAAATGTCAAGGCAGCAGCAAAAGCGTTCACTGCCCTCATAGTCAGAGCAAGCAAATTCCAGAAAAAATATTATAAAATGTATTGGCATTGCCTTTAAGAGCGGTTATAGCATTTCGACTGTAGTCATACCGAATAGAGATAAACGGTCTTTGTTAATTCAGAAGTATCGAATTCTGCTGCGGTGGGCCTATTTCTGCCGTTGCAGATGTGATATCCATTGCATCAAAAATAATAAAACTGCCCCTTTTGTCTGACCCATAGCTGCGATGCCTTTTCCGTTGGCGTACGACTGGAGATACTATGATCAGACTAAAAGAGAACAGTTTCCTTTCAAACCCTGCGGTTTTCCCGGCAAGAATAATGCGGCACTTATCCTTCGAGCTGCCTTCCCAGAAACTGGGAGGCCGCCTGAATCAGACTTTTCTGGCTATCGTTGAGTGCGCCGCCATTTCCGTTGTCGAGAAATGCGACTGCTCCCGTTACATCGCCGGACGCAATGATCGGCATACACGCCACAGCGCCCTTTTCCACGCCCTCTGCCGGCCTCAGCTCCGGCGAACCAGTTTCAGCAAAAAACTGCCGTCGGTTTTCCATGAGCTCTTCTAGTTCCGGCGATACACGTCTGGCGTTCCATTCTTTCTTTGCCGCACCGGACACCGACACTACATGATCGCGGTCAAACACCGCCACCGGACATCCGGCAAGCCGGTGCATGATCTCGGCGACCTGTGCCGCATTTTCGCTCATTTCTCCGATGGGAGAATATTTCTTGAAGATTACTTCCCCATCATTGCTGGTGTAAATTTCTAATGGATCTCCTTCCCGAATGCGCATAGTGCGGCGGATCTCCTTTGGAATGACAACTCTGCCAAGATCATCGATGCGTCTGACAATTCCTGTTGCTTTCATCTATGTGAACCTCCATGTTCTAATTTTGATGTGCGATCCCCGGACATCCGATAAACCGGATTGCCCGAATTTTCGCCACGCTGTCTGCGATATTCCAAATAGCTTGACAGCGCTGTTATTGTCTGCAAAAGCGGTTGAATTATACATCCATGGATACCACCACAATTTCCCGGAAATTCGGCGATTGTCACAAATTACAGTATTCCGGTTTGGGCAGAATGTTTTGTCTTTTTGTAAATCTGGCAACGATGTGGGAGTAATTTCCCGAAATGGATTGACAATTCGGTTACAAATGTGGTACAATAACACTACATGTAGATGGTACGGGCACGGGCAAGTTTCCGTTGCGCCGGAAATGTCACATGGAATCCAAAAAATCGGGTAGTCTCCCCGAGTATTCTTTCGTACGGAGGTACTTCCATGAAATTTTCTGACGGCCTTTGGCTGAACCAACGTGGTTTTGACGTTTCCTATGCAGAACAGGCGTATGAAGTGTCGACAACCGAAAACTCGATCCGTGTCTTTGCAACAGCCAGCAAAATCTGGAACCGCGCCATGACGCTTGGCGGCGTAACATTTGACATTGTGTATACGGCGATAGCGCCGGATGTGATCCGGGTTCAGATCTGCCACCACAAGGGCGGTGTGAACAACAAGCCCCAGTTTGAATTGAATATACAAAAGGGATATCGCCCGGAGATCTGCGAAGAAGAGGGCTTTGTTTCGATGACTGCCGGAGGCACTACTGTGATGATCAAAAAGGGCACCGATGGCTGGGATGTGTCCTTTACTCGGGATGGAAAGCGGCTAACCGGCGGCGGCTGGCGTTCGACATCCTATATTCAGGAGAATAAGTTCCATCGCGATGCGCGGCTCGCGCTCCAGACGGACGACGACTTTTTCAACTATCCCAAAGACAGCCATAATACTTTTATCCGCGAACAACTGACGCTTGATGTAGGCGAGTGTATCTACGGCTTTGGTGAAAAGTTCACACCTTTTGTGAAAAATGGTCAGACTGTTGAGATCTGGAATTCTGACGGCGGCACGTGCTCCGACCAGAGCTATAAGAGCATTCCCTTCTATATTTCCTCGAACCAGTATGGCGTGCTGGTCAATTCGGCGGACAAGGTATCCTTTGAAGTTGCATCAGATACAATCAACAAGGTTTCCTTCACGGTGCCAGGTGAATCGCTGGACTACTTCTTCATCGGCGGTAAAAATCTCGAACAGGTTCTGGTGAACTACACCGACCTCACTGGTAAACCGGCACTGCCGCCGGCAAAAACCTTTGGCCTATGGCTTTCCACCTCCTTCACCACTACCTATGATGAAGAAACGGTGACGTCCTTTATTGACGGCATGGCTGAGCGTGATATTCCGCTTCAGATGTTCCACTTTGACTGTTTCTGGATGAAGGGCTATCACTGGACGGATTTCGAATGGGATCTGGAACAGTTCCCGGATCCGCCAGCTATGATCGCACGACTCAAAGAACGCGGTCTTGGCATCTGCTGTTGGATTAACCCGTATATTTCCCAGCAGTCCTGCCTGTTTGATATCGGCGCAGAAAAGGGCTACTTCATTAAGAATCCGGACGGCAGCATCTTCCAGGCAGACCTATGGCAACCGGGCATGGCAATTGTGGACTTCACCAATCCGGAGGCAGCCAAGTGGTTTGCGGCCGGTGTTCGCAAACTGTGTGAGATGGGCGTAACTGCGATCAAGACCGACTTCGGCGAACGCATCCCGACTAATGTGGTATATTACGACGGCTCAGACCCGATTCACATGCACAATTATTATACCCATCTTTACAACAAAACTGTATTCCAGGTGCTGGAAGAATATTATGGCAAGGGACAGGCATGCCTGTTTGCAAGAAGCGCTACCGTTGGCGGCCAGCGGTTTCCAGTACATTGGGGCGGCGACTGTTCGGCAGAATACACCTCGATGGCAGAAACGCTGCGCGGTGGATTATCGCTTTGCTCATCGGGCTTCGGATTTTTCAGCCACGATATCGGCGGCTTTGAGGCAACGGCTTCTCCGGATGTGTATAAGCGTTGGTGTGCCTTTGGTCTGCTCTCGACCCACAGCCGTCTCCACGGTTCGACATCCTATCGTGTGCCGTGGAACTTTGATGAGGAATCCTGCGACGTTCTGCGCTTCTTCACCAAGCTCAAGGGCAAACTGATGCCGTATTTCTTTGCACAGGCTGTGAAAACTTCTACCACCGGTATTCCGATGATGCGTCCAATGGTAATGGAATATGCCGATGACATTGCTTGCCGCTATCTTGATCAGCAATATATGCTCGGTGATAACCTGCTGTGTGCACCAGTATTTCGCGAAGACGGCGTTGCAAACTTCTATCTGCCCGATGGCAAGTGGTATGACATCATCACCGGCGAGACGCTTGAGGGTGGTAAGTATCACGCGAAGACCTGCACCTTTATGGAAATGCCGGTATTGGCAAAACCCAATTCCATCGTCACCTTTGGTGCATTTGAGAATCAGTTTGAATATGATTACTTAAACGGCGCAGATTTTATGATCTGTAATCTGGAAGATGGCAAGTGTGCCTTTGCCACCGTCTATGACGTGCACGCAAATCCGGTGCTGACGCTGACGGCGACCCGCAACGGCAACACCATTACCATCGAAGCGAGCGAAACCAACAAGACCTTTACCGTTTCTATTGCCGGCACAGACAAGAAGATCACGATGCAGGGCGGCAAGGGCGAGATCATGCTCTAAAAGAACATACACGCATACAATAAGGAGGACTGCGGTAATGGCAAAAACAAAAGATGGGCTGGAATATCTCTGGACGGATAAAAAACGCACGCTGTTTGGCTTGCCGCTGTCTTTTACGCGTTACTATCTGACAGAAGATCGCTTGATCACGCGGATTGGATTTCTAACCGTGAACGAGGATGAACTGGAACTATACCGGATCCAGGATAAAAAGCTAAAGCTTCCGTTAAGTCAGCGGCTCTTTGGCTGTGGCAGCATCATCCTGTACAGCAAAGACGTGGACACGCCGGAAAAGGAGATCCGTTCCATCAAAAATCCGCGCCAAGTATCTGATCTGATCACCGCCTGTATCAATGAACAACGCGACCGCTTTAGCATCCGCGGCAGGGATATGGTCGGCGGCATTCCGGGAGGACCGATTGAAGGCAACGACTTCTGATCAGGAGCGTAACGCGAAAAGAAAGAAAAAGGAGGTTTACGTCAATGCTTTCCTTTCTCACAGAAAAGCAGTCCTCATGGGAAAAATTACAGGCTGAAACACGTCCGATTTTCATATATGGCATGGGGGATGGCGCTGAAAAGATCATGCGCGTTTTCCGACAAAAGTCTATCCCGCTTGCCGGCATCTTCGCAAGCGACGACTTTGTCCGCGGACATTCCTTTGCCGGATATAAAGTCAGAAAGCTGTCGGAAATTGAGGCGGAGGTCGATGATTTTGTCATCGTGCTGGCGTTTGCCGCAGGATATCAATCACTTGTCGATAAGATTGTCGCACTCAGTCAACGTCATACGCTGATCGTTCCAGATGTGCCGGTGGCAGGCGGCGGACTATTTACCTATGAATATTGCGTTAAACACGCACAGGAACTCGAGGAAGTCTACAACATGCTGGCAGATGATGAATCGCGCCGTGTCTATGCCAACATCATTAACTTCAAGATCAGCGGTGATATCCATTATCTATTGAATATCACAACACCGAAAGCAGAAATCTATCGAAAAATCATCCACCTGACACCGAATGAAGTCTATGTCGATCTCGGTGCATACAACGGCGATACGATCGCAGAAGTGCTGCAATACACACGCGGAAAATATATCCGCATCTATGCAGTTGAACCAGACCGTAAAAACTTCAAAAAGCTTTGCAAATACCTAGACGGCATGCGCTATGTAAATGCCTATCACGCTGTGGCATGGTGTAAGGACACGACTGTACCATTTGCGACGAAAGCAGGGCGCCAATCGGCAGTGTCTGCAGTCGGGCAGCAAATGGAAGCACGTAGTGTGGACAGCATTCTGCAAGGACGTCCGGCAACGGTGATCAAAATGGATGTAGAAGGCTGTGAACGTGAAGCACTCTGGGGTGCGTCACAGACGATTGCACACTTTTCACCCAAGCTGATGGTTTCGTTGTATCATCGCAACGAGGATATTTTTGCGTTGCCGCTTCTGATTCGCAAGCTCAATCCTGACTACAATCTCTATATCCGGCATCAGCTGTATATTCCCGCGTGGGAAACAAATCTGTATGCAGTGCCATCCAGAAAATAATCGGTGTATTGCACAAAAGCAACCGGCATCTCTTTATAAGAGGTGCCGGTTTTTATTATTGGATCGTGTTTTTTGTTCACACAATATTTTCATCTCCTCCTGTCACAGATCAGGCTCTTCATTTGTTTTCTGGATAGAAACACTGCATTGGTTTTGTCATTTATTTTGAACATTCTGTAGGGACAGGTGTGTTTCTTTGTACACCTGTCTTACTTTTTTGGAGGAAAAGACAAAAATGTATAAAAAACATTGCTTTTTATGATTGCAGCTTTTCAAGCAATTCTACTTGCCGGATGTACAGAACAGTCCAGCGAAGCACAATTCAGCATCCATCCCCTGACCGGCGAGCCTTATACCTACGGCCGTAGCCTTTACGCAGAAGGACTATTGACCGAACGAGGCGGCAAAGCCTATTGCCTGGACTATGCCACCATGGAGAGCGTGCCGCTGTGCAACAAGCCCAACTGTACTCACAGTGGCATGGAATGTACCGCAAGCCTTTGCATGAATGACGCTACTGCCACCCAGCCCATTGTCTACCAGGATTATGTCTACTATTTCACGAGCATCGATCAGATCGTGGATGCCGAAGACGGCAGGTCCCAGACTTATGAGATCAAGTCTAACTGTATGCGGGTATCCCTGAAAACGGGAGAAGCGGGAACCTTTGCGGAAATCCCGGACTATGACCCCACCCGAAGCATCTATTCTGTCTTTGCGGAAACCAGTATTATTTTATTGCATACAGTGAGGACAGTGCTTATCAGAATAATGATGGCACATGGCATTATGGTGGTATGGATGGAAACCAGTATCTTTGTTGCATAAATCTGGACACTGGTGCATTTGAAAATTTGGGGCTTGTGAATGATTCGACCTATGCGGAAAACAATACCATTCTCTCGGAGTCCGACAGCTATACAATCTATCCCCAGGTGTTGATCTCTGGGGTGTAGCCGCAGGAATATACTGCGGCTCACAATCAAGATGTACCTTAAAGACGAAATAAAGTTTACTCGCCTCAAGCACTGGATATCATATATGAAAAGACCGTAATATTTCCTGCTTGGTAAACAAAGCAGACAGTTCTCCCGTCATTGCCTCGTATAGTCGTTTAACATTAAGCAGGAAACTTTATGCATCTTTCCACCTCATTTCTTATGATGTATCGTAGTAAAGAAATGTTGTCAAAAAATTTTTGAAAAATAGGCGATTTGTCAGTTGGTGATTAGATTTTAGACAGTTACACTACCTGGAATGCGGAATTCTCGGCGCTTTGTTGTAAAAAAACATTGCCACTGCCATTGCGATAATAATCACATAGCCGATAATGCTGAGCCAGTCCGGGATCTGATCAAAGAGGAAAAATCCAAGACCGGCGGCAAACAAGATCTGCGTATAATCATATACAGAAATATCCTTTCCCGGCGCATAACAATATGCCGCCGTGATTCCAAACTGACCGCCAGCTGCGGACAGTCCTGCCAGAATCAAAAACACAATCTGCTGCCACGTCATGGGAACATAGAAAAAGAGCAAATATGGCAGTGTCACAATACAAGAAAATGCGGAGAAGAAAAAGACAATGTATGCCTTGTTCTCCCCTAGTGTCCCAAGTTTTCGCACCATAGTATACGCAAGTCCGGCGGCAAGTCCACCGAGCAAACCAATGAGAGATGGGAAAAAGTCAGCGTTAACAAAACTGGGCTTGACCACAAACAGGCTGCCAATAAATGCACCGATCACGATTACCGCCTGGGTTCGGGTGAGCCGTTCTTTCAACAAGATCCACGAAAAAAGAATCACAAAAAAAGGCGACATCTTATTCAGAATCGAAGCATCTGAAAGAGGCAGATGATCCACTGAGTAAAAGTTAAAAAAGATTCCCACTGTACCGGCAATGGCGCGTATGAGCAGCGTTGGCAATGCTCCCTTCACCGGACGAAAGCTGCCATGTTGGCGCAAAAGCATAATAAGCGCAAAAATAACCGCAACAAAATTGCGGAAAAAGCTTTTCTGTACAGTGGGCAAATCGCCGGAAAGCCGCACAAAGGCATTCATCCAGGCGAAACAAAATGCCGACAGGATGATATAAATCATGCCCTTTTGTCGGCTTGAAATGGTACGCATGCTTGCATTCCTCCTGTTATAAAGCCATCACTATATAAAATTGCTAATTCATTATAACACGAAACTCGGCAAATGACAAGTGGCAAGCTGCATTTTCATACTTTTTGCTTTCCTCGGAACACATCAAACAATATCGAATCCTCCACATGTGTGCAAATCCAAGATCCCACTGCTACTGGTACTGTTTTTTCTTGGTGCTTTTGCCAGAGCTGTTGCTCAATCTCATTGCGTTTCACAATTACGGCTTTACCGCCTTGTTTGCAGGAATGATTGTACTGTATTTGATGATATTCTCCACTGGTACAGTGAAATACATCCAGCTTCGACGCAGAATAAAATGCTGACAAAAACACGCTCTCCCACATCTCATTCTATCGCCGGTGGATTTCATAAATGAGCATTCCTGTCATTATGAGCAACATACAAACCGGAAAGCAACTATTGTGCTGTGCCTGATACGATGCGGCGACTGCCACGGCACCAGATTCGAATGCAACTATCGACATGCCAACTCTGCAAAGCGTCGCGGAAAGGATACCAGCCAATACCCGGCATCCAACAAATAAGCGCGTCTGAAAAATCTCTCCTGCTGTGGCACGTACCTGTAAGATCACGCAGACGCCGCCAAAAGACAACAGTCCGGCAAACATTGGAATCTGTACAGCAAACGGCATGGAGAGCATTGCGGCATTCGTAACCTCTAACAGACTCTGAATGATTGCGGCAAGCGGCAAAGAGATCCCCATTCGCTGCATGAGGCGCGACAGCAGATGAAATAGACCCAACGCTTCTAATACTGCACAAAACGCAGCAAAGCACAAAATCACGCCACACAATTTCAAAAGCGATTGTCCTGCCTGCGTTGTGCTTTCTACAAGCTGTTGTGCATTTAGCGGATGTGTACCGGAAAATTCGGCAGAGGACAACCTGACGGGGTGTCGCCGAAACAACAATTGCCCAACAATCAGATTGGAAAATAGCTGAGAAAGACAGATCAGCATCACAAGTTCCATTCTGTTGGGATGCGCACCAATAAGAGCAAGCAGAAATGCAGGCCCACCACCATAACAGACGCACAAAAGCCGCTCGGCATTCGATCGCGAAATTGCCCCATCCTGATAAAGCTTGCGGAGCATACCAGCACCGACTGGATAGCCTGCAAACTGACTCCACATAAACAGCGCAAAACAGCCGTCCGGCATACCAAACAGCGGCAGGCAGATACGCCGTAGCGGTCTTGCCAGCACACGCCAGACGCCAGTGCGGATCATGAGCTGGGACAAGATCATCATGGCATAGAGCGACGGGATCATCACCGTCAGACAGCGTTCCAGCGCGGCGTACATCTGTGTCTGAATGGAAGATGCAAATCCAATGCATAAAACCACCAAAAAAAGTAGGGCTGATGCTGTCATCATTTGTCGGATACGGGCTGTGATAGACATTGTGATTTCTCCCCCTTTCCAAAATGTTCTAAGAAAGTCTATGCAGTGCATGCCCGAAGCAAGACTATTTTCTTTTGCGGCGGCATACAATTTTCTGAGGTGATCTGTATGAAACATCGTGCAGCAGATCTGGGGCGGCGCATCTTGTGTATGCAGACGTATTTGCAGCTTTGCGGCAATCGGGAACTATACTTAGAAAATTGCCGGCGGATTTTGGAATATAACGACATTCGCATTGTCGTACAGACAAGCGAGCTGATGCTGGAGATCTGGGGAAAGGGCTTACAAGCGGACAGCCGCTCGCCGGAGAGCCTTCTGATCCACGGAGAAATTCAATCTATTGTGCTGACGCCAAAGGGGGCAAGACATGAAACAACAGCTCAAAGGTGAGTATTATGCAACCGCATCCGGCGGCAGGCTCTATTCCTTTCTCAATGCCATGCATCAGGAAAACATTGGATGCCGGGCGCAACGGTGTGTGGGAGAATATTATCAATTTCGCTTTGATGCACGCTTTCGCAGTCAGGTAGAGTCGCTGGCAAAGGACTTTGGCATAACGTTAACGCTCACCGAACGGCGTACCCTGCGGCAGTTTCTACGACGCTATCGCCTGCGATTTGGCATCCCACTGGGAATTTTACTCATGGGCGGATTTTTGTTTTACACGTCCAATATTGTCATCACCACCGAAATCATCGGCAACGAAACCGCTACAGACAGCGAAATCTATGCCATTCTTGCAGAGCAAGGCGTTACACGCGGCAGCTGGATTCCATCAATCGATTTTTCTGCATGTGAACATGCCCTGCGTGCCGGCGTGGAAGAACTGGCGTGGGTCGGAATGCGTCATACGGGCAATCGTCTTGTCATCGAAGTCATGGAGCGAGAACCGGAAGTCGATCAGCTGCGTGCACGTATTCCCTGCAATATCATTGCCACACAAGATGCCCAGATCGTCTCTGTGTCAGTCTATTGCGGACAGCTGATTCCCATGGTGGGGGATTCGGTACAAAAGGGCAGTTTGCTCATCAGTGGCGTTATCATGGATCTGACCGGTCATGCCGCCGTCCGCCATGCTATGGGCAGCATCATCGGCATCTATACCCAGACCGAAACCTTTACCTGCCCCTATGTACAGCAGGTACGCAATCCCACTGGCGCGCAAACCGGGCGACGCTATCTCGATCTATTCACATGGCATATACCACTCGGAAGCACAGACGATCCTTACGAAGAGAGCATTCAGACGACCGGCTATCACTGGTTTTCGCTGTTTGGGGCACAGCTCCCTATTGGGATCTACACCCGGACGTATCACGAATACCGCACACACCTGCTTGCGTTTACCTCGGAAGAAGCGAGTCAGAATCTTACAGAACAGGCGGAACGGTATGAGGCAAATTTTCTGAATGATGTAGAGATCCTAGACAAAGAAACAGCCGTCCTCGAAACAGAGGACGGCTTGGAATGGACCATCACATATACGCTGCAAGGCGAAATTGGCATGCAGCAGGAACTTTATATACAAGATCGCGATGTTTCAGAATGATGCATCAACTTTTGGAATCTCCATCCAGCGTATACGATCATAGACTGGACGAACATAGTTTTGCAGCCGTGTCGAAGCATCTCCATCCGGAATGCCAGCGGCGTCTAATATCCTGCAAATCAATTCTGGAAGTGTTTGCGGGCTCTCCGGATCAGGTGCTTCATCCGGTGCATATATTATGGCAGATTCACCAATGCAGGGGATCCCGATGTCACAGTTACAAAGCGTTCCGATTTGACCTTGATGCAGCCCCACCAAGTGTCCGTATTTGAGTGTACCGATAGAAACAGTCAAATCCGACCGAACGCAAAAGCCCTCACCGGTATCACCATACATACCGCTATTGATATCAACGCTGATTACATACGCACCAGACGCTGCAATCTGTTCCACAATCCCGTGCAAATCTGATCGCAGCTGCCCCTGAAAACCTGTGCCAAGCAGGCAATCCACGATCACATCTGTCTGTGAAAATTCGATATTTCTTGTAACCGGAATGCCTGCATCCCGGCACTTTGCAAAGTAATAAGCACCGTCTGGCGAAAGTTTCTCGCTTGTCCGTACAATTCGACAAGTATACCCGGCATTTTGCAGCAACATTGCCAATACATAGCCATCGCCAGCATTATTGCCGCTGCCACAGACGATGTCAATATTGCCATGCCAATCATAGCTCTGGTAAACTCCCAGTCCGGCACGGTACATCAGCGTTTTACTCGGTGTGCCGTTTGCAATTTCAGCAGCATCGCTCCGGCGCATAGCGGCAACGGATGTGATCTTTTCCATAAAAGCCTCCTTTGAAACAGATAACACCGCTATGATACAAAACATCGCCTTTTCGATTACGAGCACTGAACTTCGTAAAATTGGTTCAATTGTCTGGCAAGTTTCTCAGGTGCATCCATGTTGACTTCATGTTTTGCATCGGGTACAAAATGGAATTCTCCGTTGGGGAGATATCCAGCCAGCTGCTTTGCCGCACTTTGATTTATGGCATCTTTTTCGCCGCACAGCACCAACGTGGGACAAGTAATCTATTCAAGTCGATCACTAAAATCCAAATGTATCATAGAACGAGACAGGCGGATGAAATTTTGTTTATTGATACCAGCAGCGGAAAACACTTGTTTTGGCATACAGCGCAGCAGGATATTCTGAAATTGTAAAAGCCGCCGTGGCATTTTATATTGCGGTGCAATCAAAACCAATGATACTATTTTCGCCGGATGATCTATGGCATAATGCAACGATAAAACTGCACCCAGAGAAAGACCGCATAAATGGAGATCACCCTCCTGTTTGTCACAGTATTGTGCGAAATGCCGATACAAATTGTCGTATATAAATGTTTCATCCTCAAAAAAGTCCCATAGTACCGGGCAGACCGCATGTTCTCTTTGGGAAAAATGGGAAATCGTCTTATCCCAGCTATCGGCACCTTGACCGAGTCCGTGAAGAAATAGATAAGTCGCCATGGTTATACAAGGCCTGAAAGTGCAGCAAACTGTGCCTTTAATGCCGGATAGATTTCCCGGTATAACTGATAGTATGCTTCATACACCGGCACATTTTCTGCCTGTGGCGCTTGTGTTTGATCGGTCTTGACAATCGCTTCACACGCCTGCGGTACGCTGTCATAGATCCCTGCACCGACAGCAGCCAGAATCGCCACGCCCAGCGACGGACCTTCTTTGGATGCCACGGTTTTGACCGGGCAATTGTAGAGATCTGCCAGCATACTTCGCCACAGCGAAGACGTACCACCGCCCCCACAAGCCATCATATCATCCACAGAAATACCCGTTTCTCGGAACACTTCGACACAATCGCGTAACGAATACGTCACACCTTCAAGTACTGCACGGAGCATATCTCGTTTGGTGTGTATGGCGGACAGACCGAAGAACACGCCTCGTGCATTCGGATCGAGGTGTGGTGTGCGCTCACCCATGAGATAGGGCAGGTACAACAGACGATTCGCACCCACCGGAACTTCTGCTGCCTCCTTATCCATGAGATAATAAGCATCCACATCCATCAGCGACGCCGTCTGCTTTTCGGCATCACAGAAATTATCTCGAAACCATTTTAGCGACAAGCCTGCGCCCTGTGTCACGCCCATCACATGCCAGCTATCCGGCACAGCGGCACAGCAGGTATGCACTCTTCCCTTGGGATCAATCGCCATGGAGGAAGTATGCGCAAAGACCACACCGGATGTACCGATGGTAGTAAACGCCTTACCGTCCTGCACCACGCCAGTTCCCACAGCTGCCGCCGCATTGTCACCTGCACCGCCAACTACAACCGTGCCTTCACACAGCCCCAGAAGCTCTGCCATTTCCCTGGTGAGCGTGCCAGTGACTTCACAGGATTCATATACTTTTCCAAGCAAACTCTTGTCGATATGCAGCAATCCCAGAATTTCATCCGACCAACAGCGATTGGCAATATCCAACAGTTGCATACCGGAAGCATCCGAAACTTCCGTCGCATATTCACCGGTGAGGATAAGGCGCAGATAGTCTTTGGGCAGCAGGATATGGCGGCACTTTTCATAAACCTCTGGCTCGTTGTTGCGCACCCAAAGGATCTTTGCCGCTGTCCAACCGGTCAGCGCCGGATTGGCTGTGATGGACATGAGCTTGTCCTGTCCCACAATCCGATTCATCTCCTCCACCTCTGCGGCAGTACGCTGATCGCACCAGATGATTGATCGGCGCAGTACATTATTTTCACCGTCCAGCATCACAAGGCCATGCATTTGTCCGGAAATGCCGATACCGCGAATTTCCTCCTTCGAAGCCCCGCTTTCGGCAACCACTTTCTGGATCGTGTGAATCATAGCATTTTTCCAGTCGATGGGATCTTGTTCTGCATAGCCGTTTTGTGGCTGATACATGGGATATTCAATCGTGGCGCTCGCCATTACTGCGCCATCCTCCCGAAATAATACAGTTTTGGTACCGCTTGTACCACAGTCTACACCAATTACATAAGCCATAAGGGCATCGTTCCTTTCATAAGCTGCCTGATATGTAAAATCTCAGCTTTGGTATTGGTTTTATTTTATCAGAGTTTACGTTGCTTGTCAAGGTGATGCACCGATCATTCAAAAATTACATTTCCAGAAAAAGACAAGTTTTGTCGAACATATTGCAGCCAGAACCATAATATGTTATAATGAACCGGTGAAACAGAAAGGAGTCATGTCATCTGCAAACGCAAAACGAGCGTATGCTTGCTGCTGCGGCGCTGACGTATATTGCGCTGCGGCAGGGATCGTCCGTACACCATGCACATACACAGGCAAACGCCTTGCATCAGAACAAACCCAGAGCACTCCCGGATCTGACGCTGCACTTCTTACACGCTCCCAATGCGATCCGAAGCCACGCTGTATCGACAAGGGGCTGAATCTTCTGTGCATATGCCGTGTACACAAAACCGCCGCATCCGTGTGTTCGGGTGCGGCGGTTTGGGTTTGGCATATTTATTCTTTGTTTACAGTTTTTTAGAATTTCTTTTTCTTTTGCTCAATTTTTTCCTCTGCAATCAAATTGTTATCCAACATTTGTCTCGGTAAATTCAACTTATCCTGCCCAACACAGACAGCTGCTTGTTTCATTCACAAATACGATTTCTCAATTATCGCTTAAATCCAGCGGTTCCTCCTCATTCGAAAACGCCGCATCTAAAATTTTCCCATAAAAGCCGGCAGGATTGAGCATGATCTGCTTCCCCAGATAGACCGCCTGGGTATAATCCGGTGCATATAGCTTCAGATCCAACAGATCATCCCCGATATCCAGACACCGCACATGGACATAATAGCCTTTTTTCAGCGGAATATAGTCGATCTTCACTTCGCTCTCCCGCTTCAGTCGGGCGAAATAGTGTAAGGCCGCCGAAACCAGCTTATCCCGATAGGCTTTGCCCACATAGTTGCGCAGTTCTTTCGCCGTCCGGACGCCCTGAGAGGTCAGAACATACACCTCAGCATCATCCTTCGCCCGGCGCACCACCTGGATCGAGCCATGTTTTGTGAGATAATCCAGAGAATCCTGATAGGCGAAATAATTGATGATCTCGTTGCTCACAGCGATGTCATAGAGGTGGGACACCTGCACCGGCTCATCGATCCGATAGAGCAGATAACAGAGCAGAATATTCGCCGTATGGGGATTCGTAATCGGCGGTGTCGCCATACGCGCCATTTTTTTCATATTCTCTTCCTGCATTTTTCTCACCTTCCACCAGAGATCATCAGCAAAGGACAAGAATGTTGCGTGTCAGAAACATAATCCTTGCCTCTTACCATTCCAATACCTGATCTTAAAAATTCGGATATTCCATCATATGGGACAGCAATGCAATGTTCACCGCCGCCTCCACACACGGCACTGCGCGCGGCACAATGCACGGATCATGGCGACCGTGGATCTGTAAAATTTCATTGGTCTTTGCTCGGAAGTCGACCGTTTCCTGCTTTTTCGCAATCGATGAGGTCGGCTTTACTGCAACTTGCAATGTGATCGGCATACCCGATGAGATACCGCCGAGAATACCGCCGTGGTTGTTCGTCTTGGTCAGGATATGACCATTTTCGTCTACATAGAAGGGGTCGTTATTCTGGCTTCCGACCATTTCTGCCACCTGAAACCCTGCGCCAAATTCGAGTCCTTTCACTGCAGGAATGCCGAAAATCAACTGGGCAATGGTGTTTTCCAGCCCATCGAACATGGGCGATCCCACACCAGCAGGTACATTTACGGTGGCGCATTCGATCCGTCCACCCAAGGATTCGCCGCCCCGGCGTGCCTCCCGAATGTCTTCTCGCATCTGTTCACCCTTGACGTCGTTGATCACCGGAAAATTCTTTTTCCGAACAGCAAGAATATCTTCCTTGGTCACTTTTGCAGGGCTGAAACGATCGTCCTTGATGCCATGAATCTCCGTGATATGAGCACCGGTATAGATACCGCGGCGCTCTAAGATCTGTCCACAAATCGCGCCGGCAAAGCACAGCGGCGCTGTCAAACGACCCGAAAAATGTCCGCCGCCACGCACGTCATTAAATCCACGATAACGCATCGCGCCGGTATAGTCTGCATGACCCGGACGCGGCAAACGTGCGAGATTGCTGTAATCCTTCGAACGAGTGTCGGTGTTTTGGATAAAGGCACACAGTGCAACGCCAGTGGTGCGGTCATTAAGCAGACCGGACATGATCTGCGGAAGATCCTGTTCGCTTCGCGGCGTAGAGGTGCCGTCCTTTTTGGGGGCACGACGTGCCATAAAGTGCCTCAGTTTTTCCAGGTCAATATACTCCCCCGGCGGCAGATTGTCGATCACCACGCCGATGGCAGGGCCATGGGATTCTCCAAAAATAGAAATAGAAATATTACGATTCCAGAACGATGCCATGGGCATTTCCTCCTAACTGGTTATAGTCCTCATAAAAACGCGGATATGATTTTTCCACGCATTCTCCACCGAGAATCGTGACATCACCTGTACAGCGCGTTGCCGCGATCGCCGCACACATAGCGATTCGGTGGTCGTTATAGCTGTCCACGACTGCACCGTGCAGCGCCGCCGGTGTGATCTCAAGTCCATCTTCTGTCACTGTCACGTTTCCGCCGAGCCGATTCAGAAGATCCGCAGTTGCTGCAAGCCGATCGCATTCTTTGAACACAAGCCGCCTTGCACCGGTAATCCGGGATGGTGCAGTCCCGAACGTTGCCAAAACCGCTAAGATTGGCACAAGATCCGGGATGTCCGTCGCATCCACAGAAAAACACGCCGGCTTTCCCACACTTCGATTATAGCACATCCGCGTTACAATTTCAACAATTTTTTTATCGCCCTGAACGCTTTCGGGGTTGAGGTTCTTTAGGGTGATCTCACTGCCCAGCGCATTCGCCACATAATAGAACGCCGCCTGGGAATAATCCCCCTCTACCGCCAGATCTCGCGATAAAAACTTTTGTCCGCCGGGGATATGATAGCCGGTCGCTGTTTCGGTCACAGTCACACCAAATTCCTGCATACACGAGATCGTCAGATCAACATAGGGTTTCGATTCGAGCGGTGAAAGCATCCGGATCTCCGAATCTCCCTCTAACAGCGCCAGCGCAAAGAGCAGACCGGTCACATACTGAGATGACACATCACCTTCCAATGAAAACACACCGGAAGTCAGCTTTCCGGTAACAGTAAAAGGCATTGTCCCAGCATAATCGAACGACACGCCTTTTGGCGGAAGTTCCCGGAGATAAGCCGTAATCGGACGCTGAGGCAGCTTGCCCTGTCCACGAAATTCCGTCCGGATACCAAGCGCCGCAGCCACTGGAATCAAAAACCGCAGTGTCGAGCCACTTTCACAGCAATCTGCAATTGCTGATTTCGGTAACTCCTTGTTTCCTCTGCCGATAACCGTAACTGTTGTGCCATCTACAGCAAAAGAAGCACCAAATGCCGAGAGAATATCCATTGTCGCCGTGATATCACGCGACATATCCACACCGGACAAAATCGACACGCCGTCCGCCAGCGCCGCACAGATCAACATCCGGTGCGCCATGCTCTTGGATGCCGGAATGCGCACCGTACCTTGTAATTTGCGCGGTTTTACAAGAACATTCATACACCGACGCCCTCCATCCACGCCACAAATTCTGTAAACGGCATGGTACGTATCTGCGCATCGCCGATCGTTTCGCAGACGATAAAACGCAGATCCGCGTTCGCACGTTTTTTATCCTTTCCGCACAGTTGCACAAGCGCAGAAACCGGTGCCGGCACCGTAGTGGGAAGCCGATACGCTGCTACACACTTACAAAGCCGCTGATACACCGCATCGGAACACGTTTTCCTCGTCATCATGCACATCCCTGCCGCGACTGCACTGCCATGCGTATACGTTTCATAATGATAATAGCTCTCCACCGCGTGTCCCAAAGTATGCCCAAAATTTAAGATCATACGCTCGCCGGTATCGAATTCATCATGCTCCACAACAGTGCGTTTGATGTCGATACAGGCATAGATGACATCATCAATCACCGTATGAATCGTTTCCAGTGTATGCTGTTCGAGCAGTGCAAACAAGGCGGCATCGCGAATCATGCCGTATTTAATCACTTCACCCATACCATCGGACAGGAACTTATCCGGCAAGGTTTTGAGAGTGTCAGTATCACAGATCACTGCAACCGGCTGTTTGAATGCGCCGACAAGATTCTTGCCGCCCGGCAGATCGATCGCCGTCTTACCGCCGACGGAAGAATCCACCTGTGCCAAAAGCGTCGTCGGGATCTGTACATAATCGAGTCCGCGCAGAAATGTCGCCGCCGCAAATCCAGTAATATCTCCGACCACACCTCCACCGAGTGCGACAAGACAGTCAGTACGTGTGATCTCGTTTTCACACAAAAAGTCATAGATCTGATTCAGCGTCTTGCTGCATTTCGATGGCTCGCCATGGGGAAACACAAACTTGATCACTCGAAATCCACCTTTATCCAACGCCTCTGTGACAGTGTCACTATATAGTGCGTCTACAGTATCATCCGTGATTATGGCTGCTGTCTGTGCTTTTGTCCTTCCACGCAGCAATTCACCACACGCTGCAAGCAAGTCTGTTCCGATCCAGATGGGATAAGTCTGGCTGGCTTGTACTGTTATCGTCTTCATTACGAGCTCCTTTCACGGCTGGATCTGCCGTCATGTACTGTAAAAAAGCCGTTCCCAGCGAGCAGCAGGAACGGCTGATTCGAAATCTAATTTTCGAGCGACACCCGGTCGATTCTGTTTCCATTGGTATGCTCTGTATCGCGCTGTATTCCACACACTTTTATTGTGCCACAGCATATCATTTACTATTTTATTATACCGTATGTATTGAAACTTGTCAAGCGTTTTTCTGTGGAAAATCAGCGCAACACTGTGCGGTACTACCAATAAAAAATAACACTTGAAACAAACTGGATTTTGTGTTATACTAAAAACATTCAAATATTATGCTCTGATATCCAATATATCGGGGAACAGAAAGAGGTATGTTTATGACTTACGAAGAAATTGTCCAGACCGCAAGAGAAATCTTGACTAACAACGATGTCAGTGAATTCCAGCAGCATCTTGCCGTACAGATCAACATTGTTGGCGAAGGCGAGGGGGCATTCTATATTGAGCTGAAAGACGGCAAGGTAGCCGTAGAGCCCTATGAATATTATGACCGTGATGTGATCCTGATCGCCACCGCTGAAAACTTTATGAAGATCGTTAGCGGCAAGCTAAACGCTGTTCTCGCCTTCACCACTGGCAAACTGAAGATCGAAGGCAGTATAGAGAAAGCACTAGAACTGCAAAAGATCATCGAGGCGATCAAAACAAAAGAATCTAAAGCAAAAAAATCCAAGAAGAGTAAGTAAATTGCAGGCTATCCTTCTTGCTATCGTGCCTACAATTCACTGCGCTGAAAAAATTGCTTTCGATATGCCGCAGGGGTATAACCAGTTTCTTGCCGGAACAGTTGAATGAAATGACTCTGGGAAGAAAAGCCATAGTATTCGGCGATCTCTGCATAAGAAATATCAGAAGTCGTCAGCACTTGTGCGGCTGCCTGCAGCTTTTCCGTGAGAATAAAACGGTGCAGTGTTTTCCCGGTTTCACGATGAAACAATGCCGAAAGATAGCTGCGATTCAATCCAAGACTGTCTGCAATTTGTGCAGCCGTCAATTTTTCATGCAGATGTGCAGAAATAAAATCTATTGCTTTGATCACATGAAGCGAATATACGTGTGCCTTTTGCAGCCGATGCATCCGGTTTGTAAATTCGATCACCATTTCGTTGTGCAGCGACGCAATCGCTGCACTTTCTTTTTGCTGATCCATTCTGTGTATGAATAGATCGCTTAACGTATAGGCGATCTCCCGTTCCAACCCATGCTCCACACAGATCCGCGTGATCAAGGCAACTGCCACCACAAAATGATAACGTGCATTCTGAAGGGGATTATCTGACAAATGACCATATTCGCTGCTGCGATAGACCTCTTCTGCTGGATCGTGGAGATAGGCAGAGATCTTTTGCATATCCCCCGACGCCACTGCGTGATAAAACTGAAATTCCAGATTATACTCCAGATGCTGTATCTGTTCCTCTCGCTGTTGAAACATTCGTCTGGAGAGATCATGTTCCATTTTCATTGGCGCACCCCCTTTCTCTTTTATCTGATTATACAATATTTCTGATAAAAAAACAACAATTTTGATATTGATTTTTTGTGCGATACGGTATAATTACCATAAAATCATTCGTATGACATAATGTATAATCGAAATCAGAAAGGAAGTATTTTTATGCGTACACTCCACGGATACATGCACGGCGTAAATCTTGGAGGATGGCTGTCGCAGGCAGACGATATCTCAGCAGAGCACTATGAAACTTTTATCACCGAATCAGACATTGCGAAAATTACAGCACTGGGGCTGGATCATGTGCGGATTCCGGTGGACTATATGGTATTGGAAGAGGAAGACGGAACACGCAAAGAACAGGGCTATGCCTATCTGGATCGCTGTTTGACATGGTGCCAGAAGCATGGGCTGCGGATGATCATCGATCTCCACAAGACCTTTGGCTATTCCTTTGATCCCCTGGACAAGACAGATAAGACCATCTTTTTCCGCGATGCAGCATTACAAGAGCGGTTCTATAGCTTGTGGCGGACGATTGCCACGCGCTATGGTAAATATTCCGACCAGATCGCCTTTGAACTTCTGAATGAAATCGTCGAACCCGAAGTGGCACAGCCATGGAACGAGATCGCCCTCCATGCGATCCATGAGATCCGCAAGATCGCCCCGAACAGCTGGATCATTTTCGGCGGCGTGATGTACAACAGCGTCGTCAG
This sequence comes from uncultured Ruminococcus sp., assembly GCA_949291125.1. Classification (GTDB taxonomy): domain Bacteria; phylum Bacillota; class Clostridia; order Oscillospirales; family Ruminococcaceae; genus Ruminococcus_C. The sequence continues at coordinate 49,000 of CASEUJ010000016.1, read as the reverse complement.
TGTGCCGGATCTCCCCGACCTGCAGGACGAAAAGGTGGCCTACACCTTCCACAGCTATGAGCCGATCATCTTCACCCACCAGGGTGCATATTGGGTGGACAACATGGCGCCGAATTTCCGCATCTCCTATCCCGGTAATCTCACCGAATACCGCAAGCATAGCACCAACCTCCACAAAGCACTCGTGAGCGCGATCTTTCGCGAAGATCTGGAACAGCTTGACCCCAGCTTTTTTGAAACGCTCTTTAAACCGGCACTAAAAATTGCAGCAGAACGTAATATTCCGCTCTATTGTGGCGAATATGGTGTCATTGATCTGGCAGACGATGATTCCAAAATCCGCTGGGCAACTGATATCTGTGCGGTATTTGACAAATACCAAATTGGCAGAGCTTATTGGAACTATAAAGAAAAGGACTTTGGCATCATCAATATTGCGGACGAAACAGTACGCAAAACACTTTGCAGTGTTCTTTAACTTCTCATAAACCGGCTGTCGGAATGTTTTCTTCTGACAGCCGGTTTTTGCGGCATCCCAGATCCGGAAAAAATTTTTGATAATTTGGTGAAAAGGATAGCATTTCAATTTGATCTGTGGTATAATAAGTTTGTATGCTTGCAATTTCCGGGCATACACCATAATTGAAAAATTACTGCCAGTTAGCTGTATTTTTCAGGGAGTCATAAAGCCACCATGCTTTACCCCAATCATCACAGGAAAGGACGATTTTATGACAATTTCGCACAAGCGGATCCAGCTTTCAAACCGCATCGGTTTTTCTGAGATCCTTGATCCAAAACAAAAGACCAATACACTATGGATCTGTTTCTTCCAGCCGCTTTCATCAGAAACTGCCTCTGCATGCGCGCTTGCCGGTGATCTGATCACCTCGACGAATGCGGTCTATCCGACAAATGCCGCCATGAACCGCAAGCTGCACTTGCTTTACAATGCTAACCTGAGCGCATCTGTTTCCAAGCAGGGAGATCTTCAGATAATCTCGCTGCGTGCTTCAGCGATTGCAGACAACTATGCACTGCACGGCGAAGCAGTTTTTGATACGCTGACAGAAATTATGCTCGACTGTTTGCAAAAGCCAAATGTCACAGACGGCGCATTTGATGCAGAAGAGTTCCGCGTCAAACAGGCAGACCTTCTCGATGCGATTGACAATGAAATCAATGAAAAACGCACGTATGCTATTCGTCAAGCGCAAAAGACGGCATACAAAGACGAACCGGCTGCACTTTCCTTCTACGGCACCAGAAAGCAGGCACAAGCACTGACACCCGGCAGTGTGTATGCAGCGTTTCAGAATATGTTGTGTACAGCAAAAGTAGAAATTTTCTTTGTAGGACCGCAGGCTAAGCCATCGCTCGTAGATAAATTCCGCACTGTCTTTCAGTCATTCAAGGGGGCGGCGACTGCACCGGTTTCATTCCTGACACCGAGTCCTGTAAAAGCAGAGCCAGCCATTATTCGCGAAACACTTCCGGTTAATCAGTGCAAAATGGTCATGGTATGGAAAACGACCAGCCAGAATCGCTATGCAACAAAAATGGCATCGCTCATTCTCGGCGGAACACCAAGCTCTAAATTATTTGCCAACGTGCGCGAAAAGATGAGTCTTTGCTATTACTGTGCTGCAAATTATGCAGAATATAAACAAACACTGTTCGTGGACAGCGGCATTGAAACCGCAAACATTGAAAAAACAAAAACTGCCATTCTCGATCAGCTCCATGCCATTTGTGACGGCGATATCACTGATGATGAGATCCAAAACGTCCGTATGGCGCTGCATAATTCATTTTGCGGCGTAGGAGATACGCCCTCTTCTCATATCGGGTGGTATCTGACTCAGCTTTCTTATGGGACTGATCATACGCCTCAGGAAGAAGAAACACAATTTCAGAAGGTGACAAAAGAAGAGATCATTGCGGCGGCAAAATCGATGCAGCTTGACACCATCTATACCATGGAATGCAGCGAATAAGGAGGGACGCATATGGAAACCACACGAGAAATTATCACTTCCACGCTGACCGGTGACCAGTATACCATGATTCATCACAAAAGCGGTCTGGATATTCTGGTCTATGAAATGGAGGGATTCAGCACGACAGAAGCCTATTTCGGGACAAAATACGGCTCAATTAACACCCGATTCAAAACAGCTTCTGACAGCGACTATTGCACAGTGCCGGAAGGAATTGCACACTTTTTGGAACACAAGCTCTTTGAAAATGAAGACACCGATGTCTTTGACCTCTATGCCAAAACCGGCGCCAATGCTAACGCCTATACTTCATTCGACAAAACCTGTTATTATTTCAGCTGTTCCGACAATTTCCGCGATTCCCTCGAGATCCTTCTCTCCTTTGTACAGTCACCCTATTTTACTCCGGAGAGTGTCGCAAAAGAACAGGGTATCATCGGACAGGAGATTCGGATGTGCAACGACGATCCCGGCTGGCGTGTCTTTTTCCAGATGCTCTGCGGTCTGTATCAGAAGCATCCAGTACGAATCGACATCGCCGGCACAATTGAAAGCATTGCACAGATCACAGCTGACTTACTCTATCGTTGCTACCGTACCTTCTATAACCTGCACAACATGGTGCTCGTCGTTGCCGGAAAATGCACAGTAGATGAGGTGTTAGAAGTCGCAGATCGACTGCTCAAGCCCTGCGAAGATCAGAAACTGGAAACCGTTTTCCCAGAGGAGAGTCTAGATATTGTGCGTACAGAATCCGTTGAGAATGCTGCGGTGGGTCAGCCACTGTTCAATCTCGGAATGAAGTGCATGCCAGAATCCGGGTATGCCGGTCAGCGTGCTGAAACAGAGGCTGCCCTCGTACTCCAGATCCTCGCTGGCAGCTCTTCACCACTCTATCAGTCCATGCTCAAAGACGGTCTGATCAATTCTACTTTTTCCAGTGAAGTGTTCCGTGGAGATGGTTACTTCACGCTGATCTTCGGTGGTGAGTCGAAAGATCCGCGTGCGGTTCGGCAGCGAATTACAGATGCCATTACAAATGCACAGAAAAACGGCCTTGATGAAAGCCTGTTTGAAGAGTACCAACGTGCTACCTATGGCAAATATATTCGGCTGCTGAACAATGTCTCTGAAGTTGCAAACGCCATGGTTAACGCACACATGGCAGGCTACGATATTTTTGCAGCAATGGAAATTCTCTCCAAAGTCACAATTGCCGACTGCAATCGTTTCCTACAGGAACAAATGGACATTTCTCGCATGACGCTTTCCATTGTAGCGCCATCTAAAAATTAAAAAGGAGGAGCGGAAGAAACAATATCCATTTTTCTTCCGCAGCATTACTTATGGGTACAGAAACAATTGGCACGCTCGAATACAATCAGATCGTGTTTCCAAAACTGGGGATCGACATCACTGTCAACAGTACAGCATTTCAGATCGGCAACATCTCCATTCAATGGTATGGCATTCTTATTACACTGGGATTGATTCTCGCCATGGTGTATGCTTTTACCCAAGTCAAGCAATATGGTCTTCATCCAGATGGCGTACTGGATGCTGTGATCGGTGGTATTATTGGTGCGATCATCGGCGCACGTGCCTATTACGTGCTTCTGAATTGGGAGAACTATGCAGATGATTGGAAAAGCATCTTCTCAATCCGAGAAGGAGGTCTTGCAATCTATGGTGGCATTATTGGTGCACTCGCCGTTGGGTGTCTGGTAGCAAAACTTCGCCATGTGCGAATTCTGCCGCTTTTGGATATTGTTGGGATTGGCTTTCTGCTTGGGCAAGGTATCGGACGCTGGGGCAACTTTTTCAACCAGGAAGCATTTGGCACCAATACCGACAGCATCTTTGGTATGTCCGGCGGACGCATTCAAGATTGGATCACCTACAGCTACCCCAACACATCATACTATCTAAACTTCGGCGTACCGCTGGATGCATCTCAGCCGGTACATCCTTGCTTTCTCTATGAATCATTCTGGTGTCTATTAGGGTTTGTGCTGTTGGCGCTTTTTGCAAAAAAGATCCGACGTTTTGACGGACAAATCTTTCTCATCTATATTGGTTGGTATGGTTTAGAGCGTGCCTTTGTTGAAGGTCTACGTACCGACAGCCTTGTCATTGGCAATGTGCGAATTTCGCAGATGCTGGCAATTATATGCGTCATTTTGTCCATCCTTCTTCAAATTGTGATTGGAACAAAAATCAAACGCATGGGCAGCGACTACCACATGTACAAAGATACGGCGGAATCCAAACGTATCTTGGCCGCTGCCGCAGAAGGAAAGAAAATTTCAACATCACTGTTCAATCTTGATACAGATATAACAGCAGATACGGAAACAAAAGCAGACGCAGACACGGACACCACAGTAACAGAAAACACTTCCTCTGAACCAAAAGAAGATGCCACATTATTGGATGATACCACAACATCTGATACAGCACAGTCAAATGCATCAGATTCTACAGAAAAGGAGTAATTGGTATGGGAAAACTAATTTCAGGAAAAGCAGTATCTACATCACTGCGTGCGGAGATCCGCGAAAAAGCGCTTGCGCTGCGAGAAGACTGCGGCATTCAGCCGGGACTCGCCGTCATTCTGGTGGGCAACGATCCTGCTTCACAAATCTATGTCCGTAATAAACAAAAGGCATGTGAAGAGCTTGGTTTCCATGCATTTGAATACAAACTTAGTGAAAACTACACACAAGAACAATTGCTCGATCTGATCGGTGTACTCAACAAGGACAACAAAGTACACGGCATTCTAGTACAGCTTCCGCTTCCAGATCATATCGACGAACAGACTGTGATTCACACGATCTCACCAGAAAAGGATGTGGATGCGTTCCATCCAATCAATGTGGGCAAGATCATGATAGGTGACTATGACTTTCTCCCCTGCACACCAGCCGGCGTCATGGAACTCATCGACAGCACAGGTGTTTCTATTGATGGCAAGTACTGTGTCGTTGTGGGGCGCAGCAATATTGTCGGAAAGCCAATGGCAATGCTGCTCTTACATCGGAACGCAACCGTAACGATCTGTCATTCTCATACGAAAAATCTTGCAGAAATCTGCGCCTCCGCAGACATTCTGGTAAGTGCGGTCGGAAAGGCAGACTTCATTACTGCGAATATGGTGAAAGAAGGCGCAATTGTCATTGATGTCGGCATGAATCACGATGAAAATGGAAAACTTTGTGGTGACGTAGATTTTGCGGATGTTGAACCAAAGACAAGTTTTATCACCCCCGTTCCTGGCGGCGTCGGGCCGATGACGATCACGATGCTGATGAAAAATACGCTCCATGCAGCTGAGCTGAAGCGTCCGAAATAAGATTTCATCTTAGATACAAATTCAATCACCCTGACAGTCTGCATGGTACTGTCAGGGTGATTTTGTTGTCTGCATCATTTCCGGGAAATTGACAAAAAAATGACCGCAGCTTTCTTCGCCACGGTCTTTTTTTATCAGATCAAGTAACCTTGTATCCTTATTCCTTGACACCACCAAGTGCAACGCCGCCAACGATAAAACGCGACAGGCAGAGATAAACGATTACAATCGGAATGATCGAAAGCGCAATCGCTGCATATCTTGCACCGAGGTTGATGTTCTTATCCACATTTACGACCTTCTGTACCATCATCGGCATTGTAAATTTATTCGAATTCGCCAGCAAGATCATGTTCTGTGTATAGTAGTTGTTCCAGTTCTGTACGAATGCGAAAATCGCCTGTACTGCGATCGCCGGCTTCATCATAGGGATCGCAATAGAAAGGAAAGTACGGAACTCGTTACATCCATCAATACGTGCCGCCTCTACAATATCCAGCGGGAAAGACGACTTCATGTACTGACGCATATAGAATACAATCGCAGGTGCTGCAATTGCTGGAACGATCAGCGGAATGTAAGAGTCCGCCAGACCCAGAGTTCCTACCATGAACTGTACGAAACCAGTAGAAGTAACCTGGATCGGAATCATCATAACCGCAAGAATGAAGGCATAAGCGCCATCCCGAATCTTGAAGTTATAGACCGTCAGACCATAGGCTGTCATGGACGAGAAGAACACCGTCAGGATCGTAGAGCCACCAGCAACGAACAGAGAGTTCACATAACCTCTCCAAACATTCCAGTTGGTATACTGGGTTGTGATTGCCTTAATGTTATCAATAAGGGCACTACCCGGAATCAGGGATAACGGCTTCTGAATCAACTCGTTATGCGTACGAGTGGCATTCAGAATCAACAGCAAAAGCGGTACCAGACAGATCAAGACGATAATCAGGCAAATGATGAAATATACACCAGATTTGATACGCTGTTTCAGCATATAATTCTGAGAAACACCGACATTTTCCATTACAGAACACCTCCCTGTTTCTCCAGCCTCATCAGGCGCTTGTTTTCCTTGATCAAAGCCTTACGTTCCTTCTTCTTCCGGTGTTCATCATCATCCCGATTAATACGGAATACAATCGATCCTAAGATCACCGTAATAATAAAGAGAATAATAGAAGCTGCGCCTGCATAGCCATAGCGTACATTCTCCATATTGGCAACGTGGAAATTGCTATATACGAAGACTGCAACAGTGCTCAAGTTCGGAAGACCTGTGGTCTGTCCAGGTGCTGAGTGGTACAGATACGGTATGTCAAACATCTGAAGACCACCAATCATGGAAGTAATCAGCGTATATACAACCATCGGACGCAGCAGCGGCAGAGTTACCCGACGTAGGGTCTGGCCGCTGGTGGCGCCGTCAATGGCGGCTGCTTCAAACAGAGACGGGTTAATACCCAAAATACCGGACATCATCATGATCATGGTGTTACCAAACCACATCCAGGTCTGGATGAACATTACAATACCACGAGACCAGCCGGCACCGCCGCCGAATACCTGGAACGTAAAGGCCTTTGCGCCCTCAAACTGTACCGGATTCTTTACGTCGATGTAGCCAGCGTCGATCAGGAATGCATTCACTGCACTGGTCGTCTGGTTGGAGATCAGCTGTAAGTACAGAGATGCAACGGATACTGCCGTGATGATGTTCGGCAGATACATAACAACCTTAAAAAAGCCCTTGCCAGGGATGTGGAGCTTCGAATCCGTAAACCATACTGCCAACAGCAGGGAGAGAAGGATTTGGGGGATGAAGTTACCCACCCAGAGGATAACTGTATTATACAGTCCCTCACGGAAGCTCTTTGCAACAGCATAAGCGCTAAAATCATCCTGCGTGGCAAAGAGGATCGTATTGTAGTTATCAAAGCCAACCCATTCGCCAGTCTGTGCGCCATTGCCCTGGAAGCTCAGGATAAAGGTGTTAATCAAAGGCCAAATCTGAAAAAAGCAATAAACCAGAAAGAACGGCAGGATGAAAATATACCCGTACTTGGCATAACTTACTGACTTGATACGGGTCGTTGCCGTTGTTGCCATTTCGTAATCACCCTTTCAAAAATTCAGTAGAATAGTAAGAGATTTATAACGAACATATGCCTATAGAGACACATTTGCCCCTATAGGCAATATATTCATCATAAAAATGTAAAGTTCAATATCATGTATCAACAAATGTTCACACAATTACTGTACAGTTACATCCGGCAAGTGCTCAGCTACAGAAAGCTTGAACTCAGTCATGCAATCATCTGCGCTGGCTACATCGCCCTTCGCATAAGCCGTTACAGCGTCAACGAAGTCTGTGTTGATCGTACCATCACTTGCGCCTGCGATACCATCGAGGTTGATGGTCTCAGCAGAATCTGCCAGTACAGCAAACTGATCCTGACCATCGCGGAACAGATCATTACTGTTTGCGCCCTCTGCAACAACTTCTTCCATAACGGTTTTGTTGTTTACAAAGTCACTGTGGTTCAGCGCGTACTGCTTCATGGTATCCGGGTTAATGGTCATGTCATATACAAACTGTGCAGCCTGTGTTGCGCTATTGCAGTTCGGGGATACGCACAGCCAAGAGCCGCCCCAGAACCAACCAGTCGGACCTACAGTAAATGCATACTCGCCGCTGGTTCCAACATCGTTCCAAGATTCCTCAATGCCTTCATCCGGGTTCGGAGCAACATAGCCCTCAGCAGAAGCCAACTGACCAGTAGCAGTCAGAGACCACGACGGGAAGAAGTAACCCATGGTATTGTTTGCCAGGCTTCCAGTTGCAAAGCCAATTGCATACCAGTCGTTTGTCCACTGTTCAATGTTCGGATTTACATAGCCAGCATCTACGTTAGTCTTGATCATGTCGATGAAGTCAGTTACAGCAGCATCTGTCTGGAAAGTGTTGCTGTCATCAACCCATGCAGAAGTTCTGTTACCTGCAGAATATGCACGCCATACGCCAGCGATGGTGTCAGCCATAGCGGTTACGCCGTCAGAAGCCTCATATACTTCAGCAGCCGTTGCCCAGAAGCTGTCCCAGTCACCAATCTTAGCCTGCATCTCATCCGGAGATGTAACGCCCAGATATTCTTCAGCCAGGTCAGCACGGTATGCATAACCGCCTGCTGCTGCCTGCCAAGAAGCACCCTTCAAAACGCCGTTTGCATCCTTACCCATTGCTACAGTGTAGCTATAAGCATCGCTGTACATATCTTCTGTGATGCCCAGAGCAGATAGCGGAGCAGAATACTCATCATTATTCTCATAGCTCATTACCCAGTCAGCATCGCAGATGAACAGGTCGCAGTCTTCACCAGAGGAGAAGTACTGGATGTACTGCTCAGAAGCCTCAGTACCGCCAGAACCTACGTTTACATAAGTCGGATTCTGTGCAGATGTTACTTCGAACATTGCGTTCAGGTCAGTGTCAGTCCAGCACAGGATGCTCAGCGTGTCATCATCGTCGCCCAGAGTGCCATCCGGAGTCGGTACGCCAGCAGTTTCGCCGCCTTCAGATTCAGACTCAGACTCAGACTCAGACTCAGACTCAGAGTCACTTGGGCTCTCTTCAGTCGCAGAAGTTTCTGCCTGAGAAGAAGATTCGCTGCTAGAATCATCGCCGCCGCAGCCAACAAATGCAGTTGCAGTCATTGCAAGAGCAGCCATCAGAGCCAGTGTTCTTTTTAACTTGTTCATTGGAATGTTCCTCCTTAAAATATATCTATTATATCGCCAACATATGTAGACGACATAATATGCACAAGAAATAATCACTGTACATCATCTCGCATCACCTTTCATAACCTGAAAAATGCACAAAATACGCACAGAGAATATTTTTTATGATATGCTTAATATACAACAATTCGAATGGAATGTCAATAGCAAATACCATTCTTTCATTTTTTTCAGTCCATTTGCACTAAAATTTATATAAAAATTTGTGCAATTTGACGTCCATTTTTTGTGTCGAGGAAAAAAGTTACAAAACGGTTAATTTAGTAAATTCTGTCAATTTCTTCGTCGCATGGACAACAGCATCACGATTCAGACGTTTCGACACAAACATATGGTATCATTTCCGTAAACAAGCTTTCTTTCATGTGTTCCAGATATAGAAGCTCATATATGGATGAAAAATAGGCATATTCCTCCCGAAACGCCAAAATCTCATTGGCAAGTTCTTCATTCATGTACGGGATCTGCATAAGCTGCGCAAAGTCTGCTGCATTCAAATCTACCACGATCGGCTCGGTCACACTTACGCCGCTTTCCGCGCTCTCCAAATCCGGCGATGTTTCCTGCGGCGGCGAAGATGACTGAATCGTTTCTGGTTCGGACAAGAAATTGTCGTTTTGCGCATCGGGCACTTCGGGTGAAACTTCTTCGGCTGACATCGGGATCTGTTCATCAGTCAGATAGACCAGATCATAGATTTCGCGAAATATAGCATCCCCGATCCCATTCACTTCCAGAAGCTGCTCCCGATAGAGAAAGCCGCCGATCTGCGTACGATAATCTACGATACGTCCCGCGAGCACAGTACCAATCCCAGGCAGTTGATCCAATTGCTGCGCAGTCGCCGTATTGAGTTCCAGGGGAAATGTAACCGTTTCCTGCTGTACATGCTCTGCCGCCTGTTTTCTCACAGTTGCAGCGGCTGTCACAGATGTTGTCTTGCTTGAATTCTGCGTGCATTCGGATGTGCCATTTGTTTGCAAAATCCCTGTCATACCCGTCGCTGACGTAGACAGTTCCACAATCTGATCAGAATATGCCGTTGTATTCAAGATGATCCGCTGCATCGTCTGCGCAGAATTTTCTTCAGTCAAATACTGTATTCCCTGCCAGCCGATGATCCCAAACGCTCCAATGAGCAGAATTGCCGCCAAGCCATAAGAAAGACAGTCTTTTCGTTTCCATTTCATTGTTGTATCTGCATATGCAAATCGTTATTTTGCAATCCGGGCTACGCCGCTTTCGATCGCAGCCTGTGCCACTGCTTTTGCGACAACCGCACCAACGCCATCCTCGAGCGGGCTCGGGATAATGTATTCCGGACACAGCTTATCCTCTGTCACAAATCCTGCGATTGCCTTTGCAGCCGCAATTTTCATAGCATCATTGATATCGCTTGCGCGGACATCAAGCGCACCACGGAAAATCCCCGGGAATGCCAGAACGTTGTTGATCTGATTCGGGAAGTCGCTGCGTCCTGTTCCCATCACAGCTGCACCGGCAGCAAGTGCCTCATCCGGCATGATCTCCGGCGTCGGGTTTGCCATTGCAAAGATGATCGGCTTGTCAGCCATGCTCTTCACCATTTCTGGCGTTACACAGCCCGGTGCGGATACACCAATAAAGACATCTGCACCTACAAGCATTTCTGCAAGTGTGCCCTTCTTGTGACCGCTGTTGGTGATCACAGCCATCTCTTCCTTTTGTGCGTTCAGATTATCGCGTCCCTCATAGATTGCGCCATGACGATCGCAGAGAATGACATGATGCGGATCAAGACCCATTGCAATCAGTAGACGGATAATCGCAATACCTGCCGCACCTGCCCCACTTGTGACAACGCGAATCTGGTGAATATCCTTACCAGTGAGCTTAAGTGCATTGAGCATTGCAGCCAGAGTAACGACTGCAGTACCGTGCTGATCGTCGTGGAAGATCGGAATATCGCAGCACGCTTTCAGGCGCTTTTCGATCTCAAAACAGCGCGGCGCAGAGATATCCTCAAGATTCACGCCGCCAAAACTACCGGCAATCAGACGAACTGTTTCTACAATCTCATCCACATCCTTAGAGCGAATGCAAAGCGGAATTGCATCCACATTCCCAAAGCGCTTAAAAAGCGCACATTTTCCTTCCATAACCGGCATACCTGCTTCCGGACCGATATCACCAAGTCCGAGTACAGCTGTACCATCAGTCACAACAGCAACTAGGTTACCGCGACGCGTGAGTTCATAACTCCGGCTCAGATCCTTCTGAATCTCCAGACAAGGCTGCGCAACGCCCGGCGTATAAGCCAGCGACAGATCATCGGCGGTTTCCAGCGGTGCACGAAGTGCGATCTCAATCTTCCCCTGCCATTTCACATGCAGTTTCAGGGATTCTGCTGCATAATCCATAAAATTCGATTCCTTTCATTTCGTAAACTCTTTTTATTGCGCATTCTTACCTATGCGCCCATAAAGCCACCGGTCAGCATCTGAAAAAACGTTTCCTCCGTCCCCGAAAGGCAGATGTGCCGGCGGCTTTATGGTTTGTTTATGATTGGATTGCTAAAATTGTCTACATCTCAAAATGTCTTATCTACGGCATTCCATAAAAGCCAATCTCACCGACTTCTATTTTATGCAAATGTTTCCTCAATGACTGCACGCAATGCTGCACCGCTCTTCTGGAAGCGTGCAACTTCTTCATCTGTCATCGGCGGTGCGATACGACGCTCAATGCCATTAGCGCCCACTACACACGGCAGACTCAGGCATACATCCTTTACACCATAGTGCGAGCCATCCTGATATGCCGAAACAGTCAGAACTGCCTTGGTGTCACGCAGAACAGCCTCAGTGATCATGCTGACAGAAAGTGCAATCGCATAGTATGTCGCGCCCTTACACTTGATGACTTCTGCGCCGCCATCACGTACTTCCTGCTCGATCTCTGCCTTATCGCCGAGGTCTTCTACGTTCTTGCAGTATTCATCAAACTTCATGCCTGCAATACTCGACAGCGACCACGGAACCATCGAAGAATCCCCGTGTTCACCGAATACATATGCATGAATATTCTTGATATTCAGATCAGCGTGTTCTGCCAGACAGGTGCGCAAACGTGAAGAGTCAAGAACTGTACCTGAACCAAACACCTGATTTTCTGGCAGACCGGAAACACGCAGTGCCTCATAGGTCAATACATCGACCGGATTGCTGACTACCAGATAGATTGCATGCGGTGCATACTTCACAATCTCTGGAACAACCGATGCAATAATACCTGCGTTTGTCTTACACAGATCAATGCGGCTCTGACCCGGCTTTCTTGCAATGCCGACAGTGATGATAACCATATCCGAATCTACTGCATCTGCATAATCGCCGTCGCGTACGTCACATGTGGGAGCGAACGCATTTCCCTGCATAATGTCCATTGCCTCACCCTTTGCCTTCGGCTTATTGATATCAACAAGCAAAAGTTCAGAGCAAAGCCCCTTGATCGAAAGCGCAAAGGCAATCGATGCGCCTACATTTCCGGCACCCAATACAGTGACTTTTTTTCCCTTTTTTACTTTCTTTTCCACTTTATAGCGTCCTCCTGACTAAACTGAATTTTTTCCGAATCGGTCGCCGCCATCGGCGAACTTTACCCATAAAATTGTCATACGGCAAAGCGCCACAGCAGCCCTGCGGTACCTGATATGCAGTCTCTGAAAGCATTCCGCATATACAAGTTTATTATAACACGCTGCCAGGTAATTTGCAAGATGGATTCCCATTTTTCGAAATTTTTGTCATATCATACAGAATTCCCCATTGCAAAGCATGCAATCTGCCCAAAATCGTGGCGATGTTTCAGCTATCGTCCTAAAAATTTATCAAACGGAGTGTTATTTTCGTGAAAATTGCTTGACAACCCCGTGAAAATGTGCCATAATATATCATGTTAATTCTGGATCTGCTTTGATCGACAGTTTTATACAGACTTTGTAACTGCGACACACTGTCCGGCATCTACAGTCGATCCGCATCCATCTAAAAAGGAGTCATCATCATTATGAAGGATTTTTTGTTTAACAACGATTATTCCTATCTACTGCAAATCGCTATTATCCTATTGTCGACAAAGCTTTTAGGAATCCTGACCAAGCGCATCAGCCTACCACAGGTCGTAGGCGCACTGGCTGCGGGTATTATTCTAGGACCGATGCTGTTGGACGTAGTAGAACGCAACAGCCTGATCACCAGCCTTGCGGAACTGGGTGTTATTGTCCTGATGTTCAGTGCAGGACTGGAGACAGATATTCAAGAGCTGAAAAAAGCCGGACTCGCATCCTTCGTCATCGCCATGATTGGTGTTATTGTCCCCCTCATCGGCGGATTTATCCTTGCGGATGTCTATAATACCGAACAGGATCCGGAGATGGCATCGCTGTTCTGGCAAAACATCTTTATCGGCGTGGTGCTGACCGCAACCTCGGTTTCCATCACGGTGGAAACGCTCAAAGAGCTTGGTGCTCTAAATTCGCGTGCTGGGAACGCCATCCTGGGCGCAGCGGTGATCGACGACATTCTTGGCATCGTGGCTCTTACAATTGTCACAAGCCTCGGCGGCAAGAAATCCGGCGGCAACGAAGAAAGCCCAACACTTGGCTCTGCCATTTTTGGCGAAGGTGTACCTGCTGTAATCATTAACATTCTGGCATTCTTTATTGTGGCAGTCGGTGCGGCAATCCTCTATCACTACTTTTTCAAGAAGTGGCGGGAATCGAGTAACGAAAACTTGCGCCGCCACAACATTGTGACCTTTGTTTTCTGCTTGTTACTTTCCTTTAGTGCCGAGCTGTTCTTCGGCGTTGCCGATATCACTGGTGCATTCGTGGCAGGTCTTGCGGTTTCTGGTCTGAAGAAAAACGAATACGTTGTAAATCGTTTCAGCACGCTATCCTACATGCTGTTATCTCCGATTTTCTTTGCAAACATCGGCCTTGCCATGACGCTCGACGGACTTACCGGAAAGCTGATCGTCTTTATGGTTCTGCTGATGATCATTGCGGTTCTGACCAAAATCATCGGATGCGGCCTAGGAGCAAAGCTGATGCGCTATACCAATAAGGAAAGCCTTCAGATCGGCATTGGCATGATTTCTCGTGGTGAGGTCGCACTCATTGTGGCGAACAAGGGCGCATCGGTTGGGTTGATGGATGAAAAGTTCATGACGCCGCTGGTTGTCACGGTCGTATTCACCACCATCATCACACCAATTCTGCTGAAATTTGTCTTCCCGAAGAAGAAAAAGAAGGATGGTACACCGGTGGAAACATCGCCAGAAGTACAAGTTGCAAAATCCTGACGCAGCTGCACATCTAGAAAAGTGAAATAACAAAACGGCACAGTTCGCGATGCAACATCGGTTCTGTGCCGTTTTATCGTTTATCTTATTTTGATTTTACTCTGCGTTGCCGTTATCAAAAATTTTCCGCAGCTGCTCTGGCGTCATCTCTGCCTCTGGCGCAAACGCCTCTGATGTCACATAGTCCATCAAACTCTTGGCCAACCATCGAGCCTCCGGACGTGTGGCAATCGAGGACAAGCGGCTGGTGCAGACCAAAAGTTTGCCTCTACCGACTTTTGCCTCCCACACAATTCCGAGTTTATGATTACGTTCAAAGTTGTCGATCATCTGGACGATCGGTGTCAGCATATCATCGGTTTCATCGAGGATCGCGCAGTCCGATGCAGACACAATATCATACCACTGCGGTGTGCTGTATTCCTGCGTTGGGAACTGTGCAAGTGACAAATGATCATCCTGAATACAAAGCCCCATCGTTCCCACTGCCACCGGTTTTTGCATCCAATGACAAATATCCCGGAACATGGGATAACACCAGAAATCTGTACAGTAAAAACCAGGAATGGACGCCTGTACTTCCTTTGGCAGGAAAAATACTGCTGTGCCATCCTTCAGTGCAGAAAGCGCTGTTTCTATGCGCGCTGTCACCACAACTCCAGACTTACTCTCCAGCTTTGGCATGCCAATCGCTGGATAGAGCATCAGGTCGTAGACATTGATCGTATGTGTCTCTGTGATCGAGAGCAGCAGATAGACGCGGATGGGAGCTGGCACGGACTCCGGCATCTGGCAGACAATGCGCCCGACTTCGATCAACCCAGGGTCAGTCTGTGTGAGCGGGAAAGCGCCCTGGCCGATCGTCGTTCCGTTTTCCGTAATCATCTGCCACGTCGCAGTACAGCCCTGCGGCAATGCCGGCAGGTTCGAACGGATCACCACCTCTGCCACAAACATCTGGTCAGTAATACAGAGATAGGATGGGAACTTCGCCAGAATCACACAGTCTGAACAAAACGTCTGCCACTCTTCTGGGGTAATCAAACCTTTGTTGTCCATAAATGCATCGAGCATTCCCACCAATGCTGTCCCCTGACCGCTGAAATCCTGTAGATCAAGAAGCTGGAATCCTGCCACATGTTCTGAGCGCATGACTGCTTCGATCTCCTCTTTATAGCACGCCGCTGCCAGCGCACCGCTACAACGGAAAAATTTATCCGCCTGGTGCAGCATACCCTTTTGTTCCAGACGCTCTCGGAAAATTTCAAAATTGCGTGCTTTCAGCGGTCCAGTGTATTTTTCGATTTCATGGAAATCCGGGTAGACCTCATATTGTCCGATCTCATGCGTGATAATGGGCTTTGTCGGAATCAAACCATTTTCGCCTTTATTCACCTGTACTTTCTTGACACCTGTGCCATATTGAATCTCGATCTCTTTTACATCCTCTGCATTGACAGTATCCGTGCTGTTCTGGGGTGGAAAGATCACATCATCGTAGCTATGCAGCGTACTGGGGCGATCCGTCTGTACATGTCCCAAGGGCGCATCGCACATGCCATAAGATCCGCGCAATAGTCGCTCTTTACTCAGGCGCACGCCCACAAAATAATCGTCCTCTGGCAAGATCATCGGGAAGTGCTGAAAGTTGTTACAGCCCTGCGTATAGAGATGACGATCATCCAGTGCCTTATAGTGCCGCAAAATCTCTGCAATACGCTCAGGATTTCCCCACAGTTCATTGCCAAGAGAGAACATCACAAACGACGGATGGTTACCAAAAGTTTCCAATATTTTATCGCCGAGTTCAATCAGGTATTGCTGTTCTTCGGCATTATGGTTCTCATCGGTTTCTGTAGTGATGGTGCCCCAAAATGGCAGCTCTGGTTCCATATAGATCCCCAGAATATCCGCCGCCGTAAACGCCGCCTCCGACGGACAGCAGGTGTGGAAACGATAATGGTTAATACCATAGGATTTGGCAATGGACAAGATACGGATCCACTCGTTGGTATCGGTGGGAGCGAATCCTGTCAGCGGAAAGATCATACCGTCATGTTTGCCGCGAAGCATCGTGGGCTTGCCATTGATGGTAAACTGCATCCCATTTGTGCGAAACTCCCGCAGCCCAAAAGAAACATAGCCAAAGTCACCTTCGTCCACTGTATAGTGCAAATAGTAGAGTGCCGGGGTATATTCGCTCCATTCATAGACCGTATCGCCGAGGGGAATGGTGACAGTTGCAACGCCGTTTTCATCGGCAGTAATCCCTGTCTGGAAGGGCGGAATGGCGTCTTCCTCGTCGTTTTCCAGCACAGTCCCATTCGCCGTAAACAATGCCGTCTTTGCACCGTGGAGGTGCATTTTTAGCATAACAGATTTATCCGCAAGGCTGGGATACGCCTGAATATGATCCACATAAACATCCGGGAAGACTTCTAATTTCAAATCACCGGTGATGCCGTTCCAGTTGGATTGGGTATCTGGCGAGGTCAGGTGTCCGCCCTTAGTAGGATAGTCGGTATTTTTGACTAAAATCGTAATATCTACCAGCGGCTTTGTAATATGCTTTGTTACTTCATAGACATGTGGGGTACACAAGCTGTCACACGATCCGACACACTCCCCATTGATCCAAAGCGTTGTCAAGCGCGTACGTTCCAGCGTCAGCTTGATGGGCATGCCCACATAGTCCGGGTCAATATAGATCGTCTTATGAAACCATGCCTGCCCTTCAAAGGCATAAGCGTCGGTGAGAAAGCCGGTCTCCCGGTTCGGATTAGGTGTCCCCTTTTTTGCAAGCGAGGTCGTGCCGGGCAATGTAATAGTATCAAAAAAGACACGTTGGCAAAAGCCTTTTGGAAGCTGTGCCATAGAAAAGTCCCATACTCCGGACAGATCATATTGGTGCATCATGGTAACATTGTCTCCTTTCAGAAAGCGAACGGATTTTCTGTTATATTGTAGCATATGTATATTTTTGTGTCAAGCATGATGAAGAATGAAAAACGCCATTGAACGCGGGAACTTACTTGACACAAAAGCGCAGAATGTGCTATACTATTCCCATCCACTGTTCGCATATCCGAACTTTCGTGGCACCCCTATGTCGCCAATCTATCTATTCTTATGAAACTGGTACATGCCCTATGAAACAGAAACAGACCGCGATTCTCATCGGTATCACAATGGTGCTTTTGACAGCAGGTTTGATCGGGTGTTGGTTTGTGCTTCGCTATAACCAACCGCAAAAAATCGCGGAAATCTATCAAGACGGCACATGCCTATATCGCATTGATCTGTCCGAAGTAACGGAAACTTATACAATTTCAATCGAAGGAGAACATGGTGAAAAAAATACCATTCGCGTCGAACCGGATGCCATCGCCATGGAGTCTGCCAATTGCCCTGACCAACTTTGTGTGGAACAAGGTGCGATCTCTGACGGACTGTTCCCGATCGTCTGCCTGCCGCACCAAATCTATATCAGTATTACATCTAGTGAGGGGGATTCGTATGATGTCGAAGTACATTAAACGGCTTGTGACGCTTGCGCTTCTGACCACAATAGCACTCACAATCTTTGTAATTGAGGCACAGATCCCGCCACTGATCCCCACTATCCCCGGCATCAAGCTCGGACTTGCAAATGTCATTACGCTGGTCGTATTGGTGCAATATCGCGTCCGGGATGCTGCCGCAGTACTTCTGATGCGGATACTGCTTGGCTCAATGTTCACCGGACAAGTGATCAGCATGCTTTACTCCCTTGCTGGCGGATGGCTCTGTTTTGCTGGAATGGCTTTATTGTGTCAATTGCTGCAAAAGAAATACCTATGGTTTGTCAGCATCATCGGTGCAATTTTACATAACACAGGACAGATCGCCATGGCAATGCTCATGATGCAGACCACTCGTGTTTTAGTCTATCTGCCATTTCTGCTCATTGCCGGCTGTATCACTGGACTCTTCACTGGATTTGTGGCGATCCAGCTTGTGCGACACTGGCCGTCGGCAGTAATATCTCACCACGAAAAGTCCCGAACCAAAAAACAAAATGACACGAACCATACAGTGCTGTGATCAGCAGACATCGATCCAAACAAGACCGTCCTCACACAGGTGATTCTGCATGAGGACGGTCTTTTACCATTTCTGACGAAAAATTTATTGGATCAGTCTTTCTGCTCGTTTTCTGACAAAGCTTTCATCTGATCTCGGCTCGGACGATAGGTCTTTACAATATACTGCGGTCTACGCTTTACTTCTGAATAAGTCTTGGAAACATAGAGCCCTGTGATCCCATTACACATCAATTGAATACCAGCAATCAGACAGATGATACAAACCAACGACGGCCAACCCGAAACTGGATCTCCCCAAATCAGGGCACGAACAAAAAAAACCACCACCATAATGAGTGCAATCACACAGAAAATAATCCCGACCATAGATGACAATAAAAGCGGCGCTGTGGAAAAAGCAATGATGCCATCGATCGCATACAGTAACAGTCCCCAAAATGACCATTTGGTATTCCCAGCGACACGGTTTCGGTTTTCAAATTCCAGCCACTTGGTCTGGAATCCGACCCACTGGAAAATTCCTTTTGAAAAGCGGTTATACTCACGCAGAGAAACAATGGCATCTACCATTTGGCGCGTCATCATACGAAAATCACGTGCACCATCCACAATGTCCGTGTGTGAGATCTTTCGGATAATCTTATAAAACGAGTGTGCAAAGAAAGAGCGGATCTTCGATTCTCCCGTCCGGTCGACACGCCTTGAAGCAACGCAGTCATATTCCGAATTCAGGATCGTGGTGTACATCTCTTCTACAAGTTCCGGTGGGTCTTGCAGATCCACGTCAATAATGACCACATAGTCACCGTCTGCATGTTCTAATCCTGCAAACATTGCTGCTTCTTTCCCAAAATTGCGGGAAAAAGACAGAAAGCTGACATGTGCATATTTTTCCGCAGATTCTTTCAGAATTTGTAACGTCTTGTCCCGTGAACCATCATCAATAAACAGGTATTCCATTACAACACCATATTCGCGTTTCATTTTTTCATATACGCGATCCATTGCTTCGATAAAAATGGGAACGGTTTCCTGTTCGTTATAACATGGTACAATAATTGTAATTTTATCTTGTTTCTGCATAATTTCTCCTTCTTCCTGCAAACAGATGCTGCGTCATTTTTCACTTTGAAATTCATATGTCGGGCTGACATAGATCTCCAATACCGATTCTATGCCGTCGTAATATGTATAGCCTTCCGTTTCAAGTTTATTCAACAATCCCTCATTATAGTCATAATTTTCACTGATACGCACTACAACAAAATCTGTCGTTGATGGTGCAGCCGCAAGCGTATCATTCATCTCATAGATCTCATCCCGATTCGCCAGAAAGGGCACAAACCATGTATCGCAAACAACGGATGCGTCGTCCGGGATGCTGGAAAGCACCTCATCCTGCTGCGAAAAGCGCTCTGTATTATCACGATAATATTCATATTTCCACATCACTTTTCCGCTGAATGCAGAAAAGGCAACAAAGAGAGATGCCATTGCGGTATACGCCGCAACCATTTGACGCTTTTTCGGACGCAAGTCTGCCGCATTGATCACCGTCGCATAAATCAGACATGTTGCCGTACCAAAAACATACTGGAAGTCACGATTCGATGCGTATACATATCCGCTTGCCAGATTCATAAGCACAAAAGGTGCAAACAGCATGAGTCTTGAAAACTTTTTCGTAAAGAGTGGCATCATGCCAAGCGGGATCATCACTGACAGGAAAAACAGGAAGGTATCTTCCCGCAGAAGCTGACTGATAAAATATGCCGGATCAAGGATCACGGTCTTGATGATTTCACCAAAACCGGCATCTTGATCGATCATCAGATTGCCATAAGTTCGCGAAGTCATAACACCCTCGCCATACTTGCCCATCAGTGTCGTCACCACGCCGAAATAAGCCGCACCAATTGCCGCCATGATCGCCCCATGTTTGCGGATTCCTGTCATATCCTTGCGGAACAACAGATAAATGCCAATGCAGACAATATAGATCGGTGCATCTTCTTTGACAAAAAGCACCAGCGCCATAAAGATATAGATCATCACTGGCTTTTTCTTCTCGATCGCATAGAACAGGAACATCAGCAGCATCGGCAAAAATGCATTCTCATGAAAGTGATAATAACACGGTCCGATCAGCTCTGCACAAAACAGATATGTAATGCAGAAAAACAGTGTCGTGCCATTTCGAAAATGATACTTTCTGCAAATACCAATCAGCGGAAATACACCCAGTGTGATCATCACAGCCTGGGCAATTAAGAGTGTGTTGGCACTCGGGAAAAAGAAATAAAACGGGAGAAGCAGATAATAGATCGGCGAAAAATGTACCGCAAGGTGCGATAAAAATTCACCACGTTCACATGTCGTCACAAGAGAAAGATCATGGATCATAGAATGGTACATCTGAATAAAAATGCCCATATCATAACACGATGTCCCATACGACTTGAACTGACAGATCGTAGAAAATGCAACGACAAACGCCACAAACGCCGCCAACAGGATCACAAGGATCAATGTGACCGCAAACGGAAGTTTGTGTTTTGCACATTTCCGATCATATTCCACCGCCGCAAAACCACTCACAGCAGTGATCAGGATCAGAGCATATGTATAATAAACATTGTCATTACGCCATAGCGTTACCAGCGAAAACAGCACAAGTCCGATTAGCAGAATACAGCTGTCAAGCCTCGTTCCAGGCAGTTTTGTTTTTATCAGCGACAATAGGATATAATCTCCCACCACAAAAAGAGCAAGCATGGGTAGAGAAATCGCATCCCGGAACTCATGCCAGTTCGAGATCGGCTGATACGAATGATCCGCTGAAAGTGCATAATGATGCACGACGA
This sequence comes from uncultured Ruminococcus sp., assembly GCA_949291125.1. Lineage (GTDB taxonomy): Bacteria > Bacillota > Clostridia > Oscillospirales > Ruminococcaceae > Ruminococcus_C. The sequence continues at coordinate 27,543 of CASEUJ010000016.1, read as the reverse complement.
ACGCAGAAGAAATGATCAGGAAAATCCCGACAAGCCGCATAATACAGTGTGGCAAACTCACCTGAAGCAATGCATTCTTGGCTTGTGTCAGGGTATCCAAAAAGCGTTCCTTAGGTGTTAGCTCCGACTGCTGTGACGCTTCTCCATCTGCCGTAAGATCACCCTGCGTTTTAGCCGCTGTCCCATCCGATTCATCTCCAGCCAACTGCGGCAGATCAGAATGATCCTGTACTGAATCTACCGATACAGATGCAACCTCTTCCACCTTTTCCGAACTTTCTAATTCTTCCATGGCCGCAGATATCGATGCTTTCTCCGATGCAGCACAAGCGGCTTCTGCCAATGTCACGATTTCTTCCGTATTGCTTTCTATTTCCGGAGTCTGGTTCTCAGAAGATCCCGTTTCCTGCACCGATTGCCCGGAATCCAAAGCATCAGATTTCATAAATTCTTTTTCATCATTCATATTCAGCGTTTCTCCTTGCGAATTTTCATATGACAAACACATCGGCTTCGGCATTCTGCCGTCACTGCTGTATCTCCTTTCCGCTGTACACATCCATCCAGATCGCGCTACATCGAAATCACTGTTCCATTTTAAAAACATCAACAGATCCATGTGTTTCATATCATATCAAATCAGATCAGATCTTCCTGATCTGAATACGTTTAGTATAGCACACCAATGATAAAAAGTCAACACACCCAACAAATATTCCAGGGCATCCGACCACCAGTAGGATCTCGCGAAAAACAGCGTTATTATCATCTTACACAGTATGATCCGGCAGCCGACTCTGCAAACTGTCACACCTAATAATACAAGGCAGCTTGCTGAAATGTTGCACCAAACATAACCATTTTTACAACTTCTCTTTTTTGCACAAATCAAGCAATTTTATTTTATACACTTTTTACAATTCCAAATGCGTCCATATTTGTCATTCTCTCCATCGCTGCAGTGTCGTACAATTCACCCCGGCAATATCCAAAAGATTATGCCAGATCGATCTAGGCATCCATAAAGCTGCCTGATTGATCCGGCATTTTTCATTTGCTGATACTCTACACACCTGCAAGCACAAGCATAACCACAAAAGCGCCTGCACGCAGCGCATAAACTAGATTTCATTTGCACAAAAACCACCTCATTGCCGTTTATCCCTCCTCTATTACCGTAACATCATAGTACGCATCAACAAAATCTTCTGCAATACTGGCTGTCACATACAGCTGATCATCATCAGTCAGAAAAATTGCGTCAAAATTTTCGCTGTGTGTCTGCCAGAATGCGATCGATTTTTCCAGCCCCATGACAAACAATGCTGTAGAAAGCCCGTCCGCAAGCGTACCGTCTGCACTGACGATCGTCACAGAACACAGTCCACTATCTGCCGGAAAGCCAGTAGAAGGATCAATGATGTGATGATACGTCACACCGTCCTGTTCAAAATAGCGTTCATAACCGCCGGATGTGATCACCGCCATATCCGATGTTTCCAGTACGCCGAGATAGTTGTCAGAGCCATCGGGATTTTGCAGTGCAATACGCCAATTTGTGCCATCAGGTTTACACCCCAGTACCTGAACATTGCCGCCAAGACTCACCATGCCGCTTGTCACACCGCAAGATGCAAATAGATCCATCAACTTTGCCGAAGTATATCCCTTTGCAATGCCGCCGAGATCCATTTCCATGCCCTCACGCAGAAATGTTACCGCACCGCTTTGTGCATCAAACGCCACCTGAGAAGTATCAATTCGCTCTAACAGCGCATCCAGTTCTTTTTCATCCGGCACACGATAGTTTTGCGTAGGAAATCCCCACGCCTCCATAATCGGATACATCAACGGATTGAATGCACCATCTGTTTCTGCGGAAATTTCCAATGCACGCGTCAGGATATTGGCAGCATCTTCCGACAATATACCGCTGCCATTCTGATTGACCCGTGAAACTTCACTGGTATCAAGACCTGTAGAAAGCATTGCATCGAGTGTTTCAATACATGTCTGTCCCTGTTCAATCGCCTCCTGTGCACCTTTTCCATACGCAGTCAAGGTCATATAGGTGTCCATAGCAAAAATAGTAGCAGTTACCGGCTCGTCTGCTGCCGTTGTGAGCCCCTGCGAAACATCCGCAGCAGTCTGACTGCATCCGCAGCAGAATAAACCGATCAAGCAGCAAAGCACACTCACCTTTTTTGAGATCATCAATATGATTCCTCTTTTCTCGTGGATTTTTCAGAAGGTAGTTTTTCGAAAAGATCATATTTCTAAAAGTTAGCACTAGCAAATTCCAATAGTGAGTGTATCATAATCCCATACTAAATTCAAGCGCCAAACTATAGATCATTTTTGAAAGAAATGTGATAATAATCCATACACAAGAAGCCGACATGGGATGCCCATGCCGGCTCTGCGTTTAATTTTATGATTGCAGAAATTACTCCGTTATTCCTTCTGGTTGCGGATGATAGGCATTCTGATATGCCTGCTCATAGAAATATTCCTGCGCATTAAGCTTTGGCGTTTCGCCCGTCTGACGGCGATAAGAGCCATCGGGCTGCTGAATGCGTGCCTTGACATTATCACGCATCATCACATCGAACATTTCTAAGATCCGTTCGCGGATCGAAGAATCATAGATGGGCGCTGCGACCTCCACACGCCGGCGTGTATTACGCGTCATCCAATCTGCCGAAGCGATATAAACTTTTGCACAGTCTTTTGTCCCAAAAATGAAGATCCGGGTATGTTCCAGGAAACGTCCCACAATGCTACGGATCGTGATATTTTCAGTTTCACCTGGCACCCCTGCCACCAAACAACTGATTCCGCGAATAATCATATCGATCTTGACGCCTGCCTTGGAAGCCTCAATCAATTTATCGATCAAATATTTATCGGTGAGCGAATTGATCTTAATACCGATATATGCCGGCTTTCCGGCAATGGCAAGCTCGGTCTGTTCAGCAATCATGTCTGCCAGCTTATTTTGCAGGCAGTGCGGCGCGACCAACAGATGATCCACGTGTTCCACAGTCTGTCCCAGACAAAGCGCATGAAAGACAAGATTGGCTTCCTGACCGATGTCGTGATTTGCAGTCATCAGAGAATAATCGGTATAGATCGCCGACGTCTTTTCGTTATAGTTGCCTGTACCGATCTGAGTGATATACGAGATCTCGTTTTCCACCTTTTTGGTGATCAGGCATAGCTTGCTGTGCACTTTCATGCCATCAAGACCATAGATAATCCGGCATCCAGCGTCTTCCAGTTGACGCGACCATTCAATATTATTTTCTTCATCAAAACGTGCACGCAGCTCGACCAGAACGACAACATCCTTCCCGTTTTCCGCCGCTTCGATCAGCGCTTCTACGATTTTGCTGTTCGACGCCACGCGGTAAAGCGTCATCTTAATGGAAACAACCTGTGGATCTTTTCCGGCTTCATTGAGCAAGGTCAAAAACGGACGAATACTCTCATAGGGAAACGCCAAAAATCGGTCTTGCTCTTCGATCAATTCCATCATCCGCTTGGATGGATCTAGCCATGCCGGCTTTTGTGGTACGCGGCGCTGATAAAACAGGCATTTTTTCCGCCGCAGCATATCCCGCACGGAAGACAGCACCCCTAAATTCAGCGGTGCTTCGGAATAAAACACCTGTCCTTCCGTCAGATTCAGATAGTTACAGAGCGACTGGATGACGCCAGTGTCCATCAATCGGGAAAACTCCATTTTGATTGGGCAGAGCTTACGGCGCTTACGAATCAGCTGTTCCATGGTCTTACGATAGTCGCCGTCAGCACTTTCATCTGGGTCGATATCGGCATTGCGGACAATTCGGATCAGCGACTTACTCTTGATGGTGTGACGAGAGAAGATCTCTGGCGCAAAGTGCAGGATCAGCTCTTCAGAGAGAATAAAGCGGTTTGTTCCAGTGGGCAGAGATACAATCTTCGGTAATACGCTGCTACTGCAGGGGACGATTCCCAACTTTTCTGTTCCCTTCTTTTCGAGAAGAACAACGGCATAGATTTCCTTGTTCTGCAAAAATGGGAATGGCTGTTTCTTTCCGATGATCTGCGGCGACAAAAGTGGCTCGATCTCCGATTTGAAATACGCTTCTAACCAATCTGCCTCTTCAGTGGTAATGGTGTGAAAATCCACGACATCTACGCCCTGCATGCTTAGTTCCGCACGCAGCTGATCATAGGTATCGTCTTTTTCCCGCAACAGCTCACGAACGCGCGCATAAATTGCCGTTAGCTGTTCTTTACAGGTCATATTGGTTTTATTTTCCTTTGCGCCCGGATCCTCCATCATCTGATCATAGAGCGAACCGCAGCGCACCATGAAAAATTCATCGAGATTACTTTGAAAGATCGACAAGAACGACAGCCGCTCACACAGCGGATTTTCTGGGTCTTGCGCTTCTTCCAATACACGCTGGTTAAATTTCAGCCAGGATAATTCCCGGTTATCGTAGCATTCCGGTTTCATGATGATACCTCCGTATTTTCATCTGCATTCCATAAGATTCCCTTAAAAGCAGCGGTCATGCCTAATAGTGAACCTGTCTTTGTGAAAAAATTTTTGTCATGAAAAAGCATTCTCATTTTTATTATAGGTTTTTTCTTGAGTTTTCGACAGCATTTTGATGTAAATTCTACGTTATTTTTCTGTAAATCTCATACCTACACGACCGGCAGTGAGGACTCAAGCTGTACCGCAAAGCGGAGCAATAGGATCGCATCATTTCCATCCGTGTTTCCATCAAGATTGCAGTCGCCATTATGATTTGCCTGATCATTGAGATCGATCACATTGACAGACGCTTTGTTCAACAGGATCACATCCGCCATATTGACATTGGCATCGAGATTGACATCGCCGCATAGGGACGACAATCCCGAAGGATCCGTCTGTAAAGTCTCCAATGCACCAGTCGTAGTAGCCATAACGGCAGATGTGGTTTCTGATGCAGCCAGAGTCGTTTCCGCCGGCTGCGTTGTGACAGAAGTAACACCGTCCGGTTCGATCCCCCAGACATGCGCGCCATCCACATACGCCGTGATCCAATCAGTTAGTTCCGGCGTTTCATTATCCGGTTCAGGCAGACCAGGACGGCTATAGTCGTTGGACGGATCCCAGTTCACCTCATAATTATCGTCCATTCCCGCAATCAGCGCAAAGTGGAACACACGGTCGCCGTAAAAGATACAATTTTGCCAGCTGATCTCCACATAATAAGTCGTGCCACTGTCACCATATGGAATCGGATCGGTGATGGTTGCAAAAGTTGCGCCATCGCTGTTGGCATTTTCTTCATCATAATAGATTTCCACGGTCAGATCATCCAGAGACTGTCCGGCTTCCACAAGCTCTGCAATATCGAAATAATACCGCACCTTGACATCGTCCAAATAACGCGGCGGCAGGATCGAGTTGTTCGAAAACGTCACTTCGATCTGTGAGCGCGCGTCGTTTTCCTGAACGCAGCGTGCCGCTACGGTGAATTCCTGAATATCGTCCTTATAGTCCCACTCAGACGGCGGAAAATCCGCTAAGATTGTATCGCCCCGTTCCTTGCCATAATACCAATAGAGCCCTGCCAGCGCACCGGTACAAGCGGCGTTATAATCCACTGCCACTTCATTATAAATATAGTCAGAAGTAACGTCTTTATGATAATCTTCCTGATCCGGACCGCCAACCAATGCACCCCAGAGTACATGCACCTGATCTACCGGGTCGTCCATATTCAAAGTCATCGATCCGTGAGAAGCACGGTGATGTGGATGAGACGCATAAGCATCGCCATATCCGACCAGATAGGAATACCCCATGGGATTATCCCCTAAGATATATTCCATCTGTCCCTCTGCCCAATCAGCAAATGTAAAGTCTCCGGTTTCCTTCGCATAGACCAGTGCACATAGCTGTGCGCTGCAATCATACCGGGCAGAACCATAATTATTGAGCATCGCAAATCCAGCAGGTGTTTTTTCCAGCCATGCGCCGTCTATCGTCGGCAGGTCAACAATCGTACTCGGATCAATTGTCGTATTCCAGAGCGTATCATCTGGGCCAAAGTATTTGTGCGATGTGGTGACGACATCAAAGTCTGCATTTGCGGCATCTACTGCATTCATACCCGACCAGTATTCGAGATTCCAGCGGAAAATGTACCAGTCACGCGACAGATTGGTGATTGGCGCCAGCTTTGCAAATACGCCGCCCCAGACGGTATCCCAGCAGTGTACCCAAATATTCTGCCAGCAGTTGCCGGTATCCTCAATAATCCGCTTGAGATAACCAGTATAAGGGTGTGCGCCCATGTCGCCAGTTGTGGTTTCATCCACGGCAATGATATCTTCAATATAATCCCAGTTTTCGGTGCATTCATAGAGCCACACCGCAGCCCACGCCAATTCGTCGTAGTCATAACTGGACGTATAAAAGCCGCCGTCATACCCAAGGCTTGTCACAGTAAGCCCTTCGTCTTCTGTGTGCGTTTTCACCGCGAAATCATACAACGCCAGCGCCGTATCCAGACACTGCTGGGCATATACCGGATCGGTGTCCTTAAAGTTTAGATAATTGATCGCAAGCGACGCCGCCGCACCGGCGCACTGGTCAGAAGCCGGTGTCTCTTCGGTGGCGAAATATGCCGGCCGAGCATAGTCGAGCAGCGCTTCCATCGATTGCAGCTCCGGCGTCAACCACCAGTTATGATCGATATTCCCTTCGCCCACCTGATAACAATATGCCACAACCTGACCGTTTTCATCCAGAAACGTTGCCTTCAAATAAAAATCATTGATCCATCTGAGCGCATCTTCCACATGCCATTGCAGATCAGTTTCTTCATACGCTTCCCGGAACTCATAATAGCCCCAACCCACGGTAGACGCCGCATAAGAGCCGGGCAGTCCGAACTTTACACAATCCCCCGCATCGTGCCAGCCGCCGGTGAGATCGACGCTGCCGTTTCCATCCGGATCAAGGATGTCCAGATGTTCTTCAATAAACGCCTCGCTCATATTCGTTCCGACCATATCTTCTCCCATCGGGATCAATGGCACTTCGGCATCATCGAGGTGGCAGTCGCCGCGCCATTCGAGATTGCCGCCAGTAATGCCGTCGCCGCATTTGTTAGCATCGTAGAAATACAACGCGTCCTGCAAAGCTGCCGCAAAATTAATCTCCACGCCGTTTTGGTTTTCCTCTGCCGCCGCATACCACGCAGGTCCAACACCGGCGCATGTCATTGACATACCGACCATACATGCCAGCAAACGCCGAAACAGATCATGTGGTTTCATCTGAATCTCCCTTCCCCGCCAAAGTATCGCAGACACGGTCAAAAATCAGCTGATAACCATTACATCCATCCTTAATGGTACGGTTGACGCGGCTGATTGTAGCGGTACTTGCACCGGTTTCTTCAACAATCTCATGGAACACTTTTCCAGCGTGCAGCATTTTTGCAACCTGCAATCGCTGAGAAAGCGCATTCAGCTCCTGATACGTACACAAATCTCTGAAAAAGGCATAGCATTCCTCTTTGGTGCGCAATGTCAACACCGCTTCAAATAATGCGTCCATATCATTTTTCAGACGTTCTTCTTTCATAATATACTACACCCTTCCTATTATGATAATACACTAATATTGTACCACATTTCATCAAAAATGTAAACCGTACACACAATAATCAAATAATTTTCAGCAAAATTGCCAGATTGACTCATTGTTTTTTAAGCAGAACAACCACAAAGCTGCAAATGGACAGCAAAAACTGCCACAGTGCATCGTACACTGCGGCAGTTCATTATCCAAAAATTTACGCTTCTATCAGAATTTTATGGAACACCTTTTTCCCCTTGCGCAGAATCATCTCGCCTTGAGGATATACGACATGTTTCGGATCGGTAATCTTCTCATCATTAACCGAAACGCCGCCCTGTTGTACGAGCCGACGTGCTTCACCGTTGGATGCCGCAAGGCCCGCACGAACCATCAGCGATAAAAGTCCGATGCCGCCATCAGTGAGTTCTTCCGGCTTGAGCGTTGTCGTCGGCATATTCTCCGAACTTCCGCCGCCGCCAAACACCGCCTTTGCCGCTTCCTGTGCCTTTTCCGCAGCTTCCCTACCATGAACCAGCGCCGTCAGCTCATAGGCGAGCAATTCCTTTGCCTGATTGAGTCCCTGACCTTTCAATGTACGTTCCATCTCTTCGATCTGTTCAATCGGTACAAACGTCAAAAGCTTTAAGCACTTGATGACATCATCATCCGACACATTGCGCCAGTACTGGTAGAATTCATACGGCGACGTCTTTTCCGCATCGAGCCACACTGCACCCTTTTCGGTCTTGCCCATCTTCTTGCCCTCAGAATTGAGCAAGAGGGTGATCGTCATGGCATAAGCATCCTTACCGAGTTTGCGGCGGATGAGTTCCGTGCCGCCAAGCATATTTGCCCACTGGTCATCGCCGCCGAACTGCATGTTACAGCCATACTTCTGGAACAGCTGATAGAAGTCATAGCTCTGCATGATCATGTAATTAAACTCTAAAAACGTCAGTCCGCGTTCCATGCGCTGTTTATAGCACTCATGGGACAGCATGCGATTGACGCTGAAGCATGCGCCAACATCGCGCAACACTTCCATGTAGTTCAAATCGAGCAGCCAGTCGGCATTGTTGACCACGATCGCCTTGTCTTCTGCAAAATCAATAAAGCGACTCATCTGCTTTTTGAAGCAATCCACATTGTGCTGGATCGTTTCAACTGTCATCATCTTACGCATATCGGTTCTGCCGGAAGGATCGCCGATCATTGCGGTGCCACCGCCGATCAGAACAATCGGCTTGTTCCCCGCCATCTGAAGCCGTTTCATCAAACACAGCGCCATAAAATGTCCGACGTGCAAACTGTCCGCCGTGGGGTCAAAGCCGATGTAAAATGTTGCTTTCCCGGCATTGATCAGTTCCGCGATCTCTGCCTCATCGGTCATCTGTGCGATCAAGCCGCGTCGTTTCAGTTCTTCGAATACTGTCATCTTTCTACCTCATTTCATATTTGGAAAGTGCCGGAGGGTATCAAAAAACGTCCTCCGGAAAAAATCCAGAGGACGATGTGCTTCACCGTGGTACCACCTCAATTTACCGGCTTTTCCTGAGAATCCGCCGGCCTCATGAACGCGTTAACGGGCGTACCCGTATCCCCCTACTGAATCCGGCAAAGTCCAGCACGTTCAGGGCATCCGCTCAGAGGTGTATTCACCGGGTACAACTCGCCTTTTTCCACCAACCAAAGGCTCTCTGTGCTGCTGCGCTCCCGGCTACTTCTCCTCGTCTTTGCGTTTGATTTGGATTATAGCATATTTTTTTCCGTTCGTCAAGTCTTTTTTCAAAAAAAAGGATATCGTTCTACAAGTTGATTGATTACTCCTGATAATGCCCTCGCTCAAATCACATTGCTGTAAATTGCCAGATACCCCATATTGCAGTAGAGCATGGCGCCGCCTTGCAAAGACAAAGACAAAAACGGCTAACAAGACAAAAGCCGGTCGTATTTTTGAAAATATGACCGACCTTTTCTATATTCATCTGTCATTACAGCTATACGTGTATAGCTGCATAAATCATTCATCGTCTTTATTCATACATTGCAATAATTTCAAGCGCAACTTCCTTTTTGGTGCGCCGTGTATCCATCGCATTTTTTTCAATGTATCGATGCGCAGTTTCTTCCGACATCTGCTGCTGCGTGATCAAAAAAATCTTTGCACGGGAAACATACCGCACTTCCTCCAACTTTGCACGCAACTTCTGATTCTCCCGAGACAATATTTCCATACGATTATGAAATGCACTGCCAATACGGATCGCTTGTAGAAAAGCAGCCTTGTTCAGTGGTTTTGATACCACACAAACGCCATAACTCATCGTACGGTTGATCATTTCATCTGCCATATCTGCCTTACAGATCAAAATGATTCCGGACGACGTGGATTCGCTGAGTTTGAGAGCCAACTGATATCCGAACTCATCTTTGAGCGGTGTGTTGATTATGATCAGATCATAAGCATAACGCTGTAGCATACGCCGCGCTTCACTTCCACTGGAAATAGTAGAGACTGTGCCGCAGCCGCAGGATTTTAAGAAACCGGCAACGCCATCCAGCCCTTTTTCAGAGCCGGAGATAATCAGGGTATGTTCTGAATACACCATTGTATTCCCTCCTGTTGTGATATTGTAATGGCGTTTGCTCAAAAATATCGTTCGAAACAAAACTCCTGCGAATCACGTGCCGCATGATACGATTCCACTTCACGCTCCATTGCGTCGGCAAAATCATGGATCAATGTCTGCGGAAGCACTGCATTCACAAAGGCACTGCTGCGTGCCAGTTCGATTGACTCCTGCAATGAACCAGGCAACGTCTGGAACGCTGTTGTATCGCTTGCAGCAGCGTTCATCGTATCTGTCAGTTCTTCGCCGTTTTCAATACCAGCCATTCCAGCGCTCAAAAGCATCTGAAATGTGATATATGGATTGCAATAAGCGTCTGCTGAACGGAACTCGATCGATGCCTCTCTGCCGGGTGCATATAGCAACTGGATCAGCGGGATGCGATTTTCTTCCGACCATGTGATATGGCTTGGTGCTGCACGCAGACCAAATCGCTCATACGAATTCACGGTCGGATTTGAGAACATCGTAAAATCACGCACACGATTGAGAATTCCAGCAATAAACGCGCGCCCCTCCGGCAAAATATTCTCCTGGCTTGTGCCAAAGATACTCTTGCCGTCCTTCTGCACGCCGATGGTAATTTTCAGCGCACTCCCGCTGCAGTCCGGAAATGGCTTCGGCATAAAGGATGCGTACAATCCGTTTTGCGCCGCAATGGTCTTGACCACAGTCTTATAGTGAACCATATTATCTGCCGCCGTCAGTGGGTTGCTGCATGCAAAATCAATCTCATTTTGTCCCGGGCCATGCTTATGACACGACGTAGTCGGGTTCAGCCCCATTTCCTCAAGTGACAGGCAGATCTCACGGCGCGTGTTCTCGCACTGATCGAGCGGTGCCACGTCCAGATAACCTCCTTGGTCACAAGGAATGCGCGTAGGCTTGCCCTCCATATCTGTTTCAAAGAGATAGAATTCACAGCGTGTTCCCATTTCGCATTGATAGCCTTGTTTCTGGATGGCTTTCATTGTTTCTCGCAAATTCCGACGCAAGTCACCTTCATATGGTGTGCCGTCCATGCGGTAAAGTGTGCAGAGAAAGCGCACCACACGTCCGGACTGCGGCCGCCATGGCAAAAACGACAATGTCGAAGGATCCGGTTTCAGCAGCAGATTCTGATGCGAGGACTCCAACAAACCTGTAGCATTAAACGGAATGCCATCGGTCACAGCACGATGCAGTTCACGTGGCATAATGGCAATGTTTCGCATATTGCCGAATGTATCACAAAACGTCATACGAATAAACTTTACGTCATTCTCTTCGATGAACTCTAAAATCTCTGTCTCTGTTTCGGGAAAAAACATACCATACCTCCTGAAAAGTATACTTCCTACATTATACTGTATTTCATCGGCTTTGTAAAGGACTATTTTGTGTTAATTTCATTGATTTTTGTAAATATTCCCACAAAAACGCATTCATTCACTCAAATATACCCAAAACGAACCGTAACGAATTGTGATATCTGCACGATTTCCGTACTTTCCCCCAAAAAACTGTGAAAAATACTTGTCAAGCTGTCGTTTTTTTGTTATAATAAAGATTACCGCGCAGCTCTGAAAAGCTGCGGATAGCGGCAGAAAGCGAGGAAATTAATCATGAGTGAAACGATCAAAGGTACGATGATTTCTTATCGTCCTGATATAAAAGTTCTGGACGCAACCATTCGTGATGGCGGACTGGTCAATAACTTCGGATTTACCGACGAATTTGTGCGCAAGCTCTATCAGACTAACATCCGCGCCGGCGTAGACATCATGGAGATCGGCTATCTGGCCGACCCGGAGTTGTTTGACGAATCAAAATTCGGAAAATGGAAGTTTTGCCACGAAGATGCGATCCATGCCGTACTCGGCGACATTCTCGACCCGAAAATGCAGCTGGCGGTCATGGCAGATGTCGGACGCGCCAACGTAGAACGCGATCTGCCAGACAAAAAGGACAGCATCATTGACATGGTACGTATCGCCACTTATATCAACACCATTCCGGCGGCAATCGAAATGATCGAAACATGCGCAAAAAAAGGCTATCATACGACCGTTAATATCATGGCAGTTTCCAAGGCCAAAGAATCAGAGCTGCAGGAGGCGCTGGATATGCTGGGGCACAGCAGCGTGGAGGTGATCTATCTGGTGGACAGCTATGGATCGCTCTATCCGCTGCAGATACGTCAGCTCGCACAATGCTATCTGGACGCTGCAGAAAAATACGGCAAACAAGTCGGCATCCATGCCCATAACAACCAACAGCTTGCCTTTGCCAACACCACAGAATGTGCAATGATGGGCGTCAGCTATCTCGATGCCACCATGGCAGAGATGGGGCGCGGTGCGGGCAACTGTGCCATGGAACTACTCCTTGGGTTCCTGAAAAATCCGAAATACGATATCAAGCCGGTTCTCGCATTCTTACAAGATGAGATGCAGAAGCTGAAAAATGACGGCATTGTCTGGGGCTATGATATCCAGTACCTACTGACCGGTTACTTGAACCAGCATCCGCGCGCGGCGATTGCCTTCACAAAAGATCAGCGTCAAGATTATTTTACCTTCTTCCAGGAACTCCAGGAAAACGAGAGTTGATAACGGATTTCATCAAATCATAATAGAAATAAAAACAGCTTGCAAGCGCCAAATGAACCGCCCAAATTGCAGGCTGTTTTTATTTGCACCGGAATCTCCCCTGTAAGGGCATCCAGAGCGTGAGATAACAAAGCATGCAATAAAGCGAAAGCTGTACAACATGATTCCAGAGCAGAAAAAAAACAAGCGCCAGCGAGCACAAAAATGCCGCCCCGGTCTGTATTCGCCCGGCAACATGTGGAGAGAAGCCCATTGCACACAGCCACGCGTACAATGCCGCACCGCCGTCCAACTGTGGATAAGGCAGCAGATTGAATAGCCCCAACGACAGATGCATACTGCAGATTTCGAATGCCCCGATCGACCATGCGCCCAAAGCAACGAGAAGATTAACAAGCGGACCAGACAGCAAAACAATCAGATCTTTTCCATACGCCGACAGACTTTCACCGGGACAGATTAGTATACCAAGTCCACAGACTGCCACTCGGCGTACCGACTGATGAAACAGTGCCATCACCGCTAAATGACCGCATTCATGCAGTAGACACGCAAACATAAGCCGAAAAAAGAACACCGTTCCACCAAGAATCCCGGCAAGCGCCGCGACCAGAAAAAAACTGAATTCCACAGAAAAAGCCACCCCGCGCCATCGGAAACATATCACTGTGCCATCCAGTCCCGCACCGCTTGCAGAAGTTTGTCCAGCCACGCCACCGGTGCTGCTTCGCGATACTCCATATACGAGGAAAGCAACATCTGCTGCCACTCCGGCTTCAGCCAATGCAGCCCAAAGCACAACAGTACCAGAATCACACACAGCATGCACTGGGTCAGGACAATATCATCCGCACGCTGTCTTTTCTCCGGTACCGTTCCTTTCACAATGTGAATTTGTTCGGATTCGTCTGGTTTCAGAATCTCCTGTGCATCATGTTCCTGCATTTTTACCATACTCCTTTCTACATATGCGTACCGCATCGCGTCCATTTGCGCATCGGCTCATTTGCTTTGTTCCACCATATGTTGCAGTACAAAAAAATATACCTCTGTCCGATATCGTAGGACAAAGGTATAACAAGGTCTATGGATCACAGATTGGTCAGCATTCTTTCTCCGGTGTTTCTTTATGGATCTTAAAGATCACGCGAAATAATCCGGATAAGATCCGGGGGCTCTTAACGACAACAATTTTCATGTCGGATCCTCCTTTCTGTTACACCCTCAGTATATTCTGTTTCAGCTGAAGTTGTGACAAAACCGAATAGAACAGAACTCAGCCAAAGTCAACCCTTCTTTCGGTGAAGGAAATCGTGAAACTGTTTTTTATTCTCATAATGCTGCGTAAGATATTTTTCGAGCAACTCACGCAGCGGTACGCCAACGCGCATCGGAAAGAAAAATCGCTTTTTAGAATGTTTCTCAAACGCATGACGAACATCTTCACGCAATTCCTCCAGCCGCACAACAATCCCCGATTCCGCAGCAAATGCGCGAATCTTGACCATCAGCTGAGTCGAATATGCCACGTCCAACAAAAAAACACCATAAAAAAATCCGATAACAAATGAAAACGCAAGATTTTCTGAGAGCCATGACAGCGCCGATAAGATCGATGGATGGATCAGGAAGTAATAGAGTGCACTCAATACCATCCAAAAAAATGAAAAAAGCGGACAGATGATACCGTTGATATTCCCCCAGCGTTCGGAATAATCCCAGAGTTTGATCTTCATCCCGCGGATAAAAATCAACCCTGCGACATACTCCAATATGGTAATGGCAATTGCCATGAGTAAAAACAAGAGCAGTTTTCGCAGCCATTCCTGTTCGAGCGTGATCAACTGTTCAAGCCCAGCAAGCAAATAAAGCGCACAAAGACTGAAACCATACAACGGTAGATAAGGTCCTACAAGAAAGCCAGGATTCACCCAATGATGTGCCGAGAAAAACCGGCGGAACAGAACCTCTAGTCCCCAGCCACACATGCTGCCGACAGAAAATAAAAACGCAAGTGTCAAAAACAAAATGATGTCCTCCTAATATTTGATCGATTCGACGAAAATCGTTTAAAACCACATTAAGAATACCAAAATTCTGGACAGATGTCAAGGAAACACAATATTGTCACGAACATGATATGAGAATTTCATAATATGATATGAAATTCTCATCTTGATTTTTCTGAAAAAATATGATATAATATATGATATCGATATCAGTTCAGGGAGTGATTCAATATGAATATTTCTGAATTCGCAAAAATCGCCGGTGTTTCAAAGTCTGCCGTGAGCCGATATTTCAATGACGGATACCTCAGCGAAGAAAAACGCAAACAGATTGAAGATGCCATTCAGAAAACCGGATATTCACCCAGCATTTCTGCACAGAATATCCGTACACGCGTGACGAAATTGGTCGGCGTCATTCTACCGAAGCTCTCCAGCGAAAGTTGCGCTAGAGTGACCGAAGGCATCAGCCAGGTATTGACCGAAGACGGCTATGAACTACTGCTCGTCAATACGGCAAATAATTATCACAAAGAGATCGAATATCTGGATCTGTTCCGAAAAAACCGCGTAGATGGCGTGATCTTTATCGCCTCCATCTTCACCAAACAACACCGGACGATCCTCAACAAAATGCGCATTCCTGTGGTGATCGTCGGGCAATCCTACCAAGGGTTCAACTGTGTCTGCCACGACGACAGAGGCGCTGCGTACGCCCTGACAAAACGGATGATTGCACGCGGAGGAAAGATCCCCGGTTATATCGGCGTTACGCTGGAAGATAAAGCTGCTGGAGAAGAACGCTATCAGGGATTTTTAACAGCTCTTGCAGAAGCTGGTCTATCACTAGACAAGCGATTTTCGGCAATCTCAGAATTCACGACCGAATCCGGTTATCGCCAGGCAAAACGCATTTTATCCGATAAAACGCATCCAGATTTCGTCTTCTGTGCAACCGACACCATTGCCGCCGGCGTCATGTTATATTGCAGAGAAAACAAAATCCGCATTCCACAAGATGTCATGATCAGCGCTATTGGTGATTCTAAATTGGGGAAAATTACTGCCATCCCGATCACTTCTGCACACCTGCACTATAAGACCTCCGGCATTGAAGCAGCTCGGATGCTGTTATCCGCGATTCACAATCACGACAGCGTGCCGCGAATCTTACAGCTGGATTATGAAATCATTGAACGGGCTTCCACAATGTTGGAAGAAGCAAAAATATGAAACTGTATGAAACATACGATTTTGCCTCTGAAATTTAATGAAGAATGTCAATAGACAAATGAAACCGAATGCAGTATAATATTTACATCAAATGAAATCGATTTCATATCTTGTATGAAACATAGCAAAAATCTAACACAGAAAGAGGTTGATCATATGGATTACAGAAAAACCGCATCTGAGATTCTCCAATTCATCGGCGGAAAAGAAAATCTAATTAGTGCGGCACACTGTGCAACGCGTCTGCGGCTTGTCATTGCAGATAATACCAAGACCAAAAAATCTGAACTGGAAAACGTAGATGGCGTCAAGGGCGTATTTGAAGCCGCTGGACAGCTTCAAATCATCATCGGCACCGGTACAGTCAATAAAGTCTATGACGAATTTATCGCACTGTCGGGAGCAGAAGCAGCCTCCAAAGACGATGTCAAGCAGGCCGCGGCATCAAAAGCACCGTGGTATAAGCGCGGCATCAAGACATTAGGCGATATTTTTGTACCGATCATTCCGGCGATCGTTGCCACCGGCCTATTAAACGGCCTGCTCGGCGGTCTGTCGCGCGTATTCCCGGCGATGGCGGACTCCAACCTTTATACGCTGCTCAACATCTTCTCCAACACCGCCCTTACCTTCCTGCCGATCCTCATTGCCATCAGTGCTGCCCGCATCTTTAAGGGCAACATCTTCCTGGGTGCAGTCATTGGCATGATCATGATCCATCCGGATCTTGTCAACGCATGGAGCGTCGCAAGCGGCGCAGAAACGACCACACTCTGGTCATGGTTCGGACTCTGGGATATTTCCAATGTCGGCTATCAAGGGCACGTCATCCCGGTTATCATCGCCGTCTTTATCATGAGTAAGCTGGAAAACTGGCTGCACAAGAAAGTCCCCGAAACCTTTGACTTATTCGTTACACCGCTTGTTTCCGTACTTGTGACCGGATTCTTGACCATGACGATCATCGGTCCAATCTTTGCACAGGTTGAATCGTGGGTACTCACCGGTGCACAGTGGCTGATCTCGATCCCGTTCGGCATCGGCGCATTCCTCATGGGCGGCGTCTATGCACCGACTGTCGTAGCTGGTGTACACCATATGTACAACGCCATCGAAATGATGATGCTTGCTGATAACGGAATGAACACCTGGATGCCGATCGCAACCGCAGCAAATGTGGCGCAGGGTGCTGCTGCTCTGGCGGTCGCATTAAAGACAAAGAACAAGAAAATCAAGTCCATGGCTCTTCCGGCTTCCCTTTCGGCATTCATGGGAATTACAGAACCGGCAATCTTCGGTGTCAATGTCCGCTTTATGCGTCCCTTTGTGGCTGGCATGATTGGCGGTGCATGCGGCGCAGCTGTGGCTTCACTGATGAATGTATACGCAACGGCAAACGGCGTTACTGGTATCTTCGGCTTCCTGATCACCATTGACAGCTTTGTTGGCTATCTGTTAACATTTATCGTAGCTGCGGTTGTGGCATTTGTGATCTCGTGGTTCATGGGAATCAAGGAAGAAACACCTGCAAGTGCGACATCTGCTCCGGCAGAAACATCCGGCAACACAGCAGCATCTGCAATTGAAACTAAGGCGAACGAGATCTGCGCACCGCTCAGCGGTACTGCAATCGCACTGAAAGATGTCCCCGATCCCACCTTTGCAGAGGGAGTCCTCGGACAAGGTATTGCCATTGAGCCGAAAGAAGGCAAAGTTGTAGCACCGGCAAATGCAAAAGTCACTACACTCTTTGACACCCACCATGCAATTGGTCTGATGCTGGACAACGGCGTAGAACTGCTTATCCACATCGGTATCAACACCGTGGAACTAAATGGTGAATGCTATACCGCACATGTTAGCGAAGGCGACAAAGTGACACGCGGTCAAACTCTGATCACATTCGACAAAGAACAAATCGCTGCAAAGGGTTATCCGACGATCACACCAATAATCGTAACAAATACAGATGATTTTGCTGCAGTCAACATGACGGCCAGCGGTACCGTAAATGCACTCGATCCAATCCTCACCATTGAAAGGGCGTGAAGCATATGCACAAACAATGGCGACAGGTATTACACTTAGAGCCACCACAGGGTTGGCTCAATGACCCCAATGGACTATGCTATTTCCATGGACTCTATCATGTTTTTTTCCAATACTCCCCCGACAGCGCAGATGGCGACGGCAGAAAATGCTGGGGGCACTACGTCACCCGCGATTTTCTCACATGGGACTTCGTCGGAACAGAGCTCTTTCCGGATACGCCGGAAGACAAAGACGGCGTTTACTCCGGAAGCGCGATTATCGTTAATGATACGATGGAACTATTTTACACCGGTAATGTCAAAGAGCCCGGCAATCATGACTATATTACAAGCGGCCGCGGCGCAAATGTGATCCGTGTTTCCAGCAAGGACGGCAGGCATTTTTCTGAAAAGCAAGTGCTGCTGCGCAACAAGGACTACCCGGCATTTTGTTCCTGTCATGTACGCGACCCGAAATTGTGGGAAGAAAACGGCACATACTATATGGTGCTCGGCGCACGCAAACTGGATGACACCGGCTGTGTAATATTTTATCGTTCAGACGATTTAACACACTGGGACTATGTCAAGACGCTTTCCATCCCAAACTTCGGCTATATGTGGGAATGTCCGGATCACTTTGAGATCAATGGAAAAGTATATCTCAGTGTTTCGCCGCAAGGGCTGGAGCATGGTACAGATACACACCAGAATGTCTACAGCTCTGGCTATTTCCAGATGGACGGCGACACGCTCCATGACTTCCGGGAATGGGACTATGGCTTTGATTTCTATGCACCGCAGACATTTCAAGCGCCGGACGGCAGACGCATCCTAATCGGTTGGATGGGGATCGGCGATATCCCCTATCAGAATCCCACAACAGAACTGGGGTGGCAGCATTGTCTGACCCTGCCGAGAGAAATCACCGTCGCAGAAGATGGTGTACTTTTACAAAATCCGATAAAAGAATTAGCCGAATTACGACAATCGCCCTTGACGCTTTCAGAAGATACGCCAAAAAATCTGACACTTCCCTTTGAAATTTGCACAAAAACCCCCGGGAATTTCACGATAGTACTTGACGAAAATGTCAAAATCGGTTATAATAATGATAGGCTGACACTGACTTTCACGGATTCAACCATCGGCGGCGGACGCGATGTCCGAAATGCCGTAGTAGGATCTTGCCGGGATGTCCGGATCATCGCCGACCGTTCAAGCTTGGAGATTTACCTTAATGGCGGCAGAGTTGTGATGAGTACGCGTTTTTATCCAAAGTCGCCGGAAGTGCAGGTGCAGGCTAATGGCATTACGCCGACTATCTATCCGCTGAAAGAAATGGAGCTGAATCAACTTGGCGAATAACAGGCTTGTGGCGATCGGTGAAGCGCTGATCGATTTTATCCCCAACAAAACGGGATGTGAATTTTATGAGGTAACGGGCTTTTCTCCGAAACTTGGTGGCGCACCGGCAAATGTCTGCGGTGCATTTTCAAGACTCGGTGGAACATCCCGGCTGATCACGCAATTGGGTACAGATCCCTTTGGTGTAAAGATCCTACGGGAACTAGATGAATACGGCATTGATACCTCGTGCATCAGCACTACCGATCGCGCAAACACTGCGCTCGCCTTTGTCAGCTTGGCGAAAGACGGCAACCGTACCTTCTCGTTCTACCGCAATCCATCGGCAGATATGCTGTTTTCTGCGGAACAGATCGAGGATAATTGGTTCGACGATATGTTTGCACTTCATTTCTGCAGCGTTTCGCTGGGGAACTTCCCAATGAAAGAAGCCCATCGGAAGGCAATCGAGATCGCACGACAAAAGCAAAAACTTGTCAGCTTTGACCCGAATCTGCGCTTTCAGCTCTGGGATGATCCGGGTAGCCTGAAAAAGACTGTCTGGGACTTCATCCCGCTCTCTGATATCCTGAAAATCTCTGACGAAGAACTGTTCTTCCTCACCGACAAAAAGAACATTGAAAGCGCACTGCCAAATCTGTTTACGCACAATGTCAAGCTTGTTCTGTATACCTGTGGTAGCGGCGGCGCATATGCATTTACCAAGAGCAACTCTGTATTCAGTCCGGCAGACAGCGTCAGTGTCAAGGATACTACTGGGGCAGGAGACGGATTTATCGGCTCGTTTTTATGGAAGCTGTACGCATACGGCGTGACAGCAAAAACGCTTGATTCGATGCATGAATCCACGCTCAAGGAATGTCTGGATTTTTCCAACGCATTCTGTGCCTACAGTGTCCAGCATTACGGTGCAATTCCCTCTTATCCCACGCAAGGGGAACTACAGATTCAATCCCCCCCGAAACCCATCGAAAAGGAGTTTTGACACATGAAAACATTCAGCTATACCATTAAAGATGAAGTCGGCATTCACGCAAGACCAGCAGGTCAGCTTGCAAAGCTGGCAAAAGAGTTTTCCAGCACGGTCACCATTGAAAAAGATGGAAAATCTGTCAATGCAACAAAGCTTATGATGCTCATGGGTCTTGGCGTAAAGTGCGGTGATACAATCAATGTATCTATCGAAGGCGAAGATGAAGAAACCGCCTGCACCAGCATTCAAAAATTCCTGGAAGAGAATCTTTAATTTTTGGATTCTATTCAAAAACGAAAAAACGTTTCGTGCTTAGTTGCCGGAATCTGTCGGCAATGCCGAAACGTTTTTTATCATATTTTTATGTTCGATTCGGACGTAGTATTTTCTGTCTGGTGAAAGGAGAACAAATCCATGAACATCTGGCATGATATTGACGAAGATCGGATCTATCCGACTGATTTTGTTGCAGTGATTGAAATAGCAAAAGGCAGCAATATGAAATATGAACTCGATAAGCGCACTGGCATGTTGTCGCTGGACAGAATTTTATTCACAGCGACATATTATCCGATGAACTACGGCTTTATCCCGCGGACATATGGCGACGACAACGATCCACTGGATGTGCTCCTGCTCTGTTCCCAGCCAATCCAACCAATGACGCTGGTTCGCAGCTATCCGATCGGCGTCATGCACATGGAGGACAACGGAATGGGAGATGAAAAGATCATTGCGATCCCCTACAGCGATCCGACCTTTATGAGTTATACAGATGTCAATGAGCTGCCGAAGCATATTTTTGATGAATTAAAACATTTCTTTAGCGTTTATAAACAGCTCGAAAACAAGAAAACAGAAGTCCGGGAGATCGGCGGGCCGATCGATGCTGTCAACGTCATTGAACGGGCGATCGCACGCTATCAGAAGCACTTTGGTACCGGAAACAATCAGGAAAAGGAGATGAAAGTATGACGGTATTTCAGGGGAAAGGCGTCTGCAACGCAATTGCGATCGGAAAAATTTCAATCATTCAAAAACAGGACGTCAGTGTCAAGCGCTATCATGTGGATGATACAGACGGGGAAAAAGCACGCGTCGGCGCGGCAAAAGAGGCCGCAATACAACAATTGCAGGCGATCTATGAAAAGGCGCTGAAAGAAGTCGGCGAAACGCACGCACAGATCTTTGAAATCCACATGATGATGATCGAGGATGACGACTATAACGAATCGATCGAAAGCATCATTGATACTCAGCAGATCAACGCGGAATATGCCGTTGCTGTGACGGCAGATAATTTTGCTGAAATGTTTGCCTCCATGGATGACGCCTATATGCAGGCGAGGGCCGCAGATGTCAAAGACATTTCAAACCGCATTATTGCAAATCTCACCGGCACTATTTCAGACGGTACCGATTCGGATGAAAAGGTCATTATCTGTGCTAAAGATCTGGCGCCCAGCGAAACAGTATCGCTCGATAAGGACAAGGTGTTAGCATTTGTCACAGCTTACGGCTCATCCAACTCCCACACGGCAATCCTCGCCAGAAGCATGAATATTCCGGCTGTGATCGGCATGGGCGAATCCTTCCTGCAACAGATTCACAATGGAGATGAGGCGATCGTGGATGGCTTTACTGGTGAAGTCTTCGTGAATCCAGATGCAGAAACAAGAACAAGACTCCTTGAGAAGCAACGTCAGGATGAAGAAAAGCGTCACCTCCTGCAAGAGCTAAAGGGGAAGGAGAATATCACAATCGATGGCACAAAAATCAACATCTATGCCAACATCGGCAAAGTCAGCGACATCGGAACAGTTCTGGCAAATGATGCCGGAGGCATTGGATTGTTCCGCAGCGAATTTCTCTACCTCGAGAACAATGACTACCCCACTGAGCAGCAGCAATTTGAAGCGTACAAGCGTGTACTAGAAAGCATGGCGGGCAAGAAGGTTATCATTCGCACCCTCGATATCGGTGCGGATAAGCAGGCAGACTATTTTCACCTGGAAAAAGAAGAGAATCCGGCGCTGGGGCTGCGCGCAATCCGCATCTGCTTAACACGTCCGGATGTTTTCCGTACACAGCTCAAGGCACTCTACCGTGCTTCGGCATATGGAACGCTCGGCATTATGTTCCCGATGATTACAAGCGTTTCAGAACTCGAACAGATCCTCGCCATCTGTAACGAAGTCAAAGCAGATCTAAAGGCAAATGATATCCCCTACAACGCGAATACTGAGATCGGCATCATGATCGAAACACCTGCTGCGGCAATCATCAGTGACAGACTTGCACCGCTGGTGAACTTCTTTAGCGTTGGCACCAACGATCTGACTCAGTACACGCTGGCATGCGACCGCCAAAATGCCCTTGTGGAAGCATTTTGTGATACACACCACGAAGCAATTTTACGCCTGATCGAATTTTCCGCAAAGAACGCCCACGCCCATGGTGCATGGATCGGTATCTGCGGCGAACTTGCAGCAGATATTTCGCTGACAAAAACCTTTCTGAAAATGGGGATTGATGAGCTTTCTGTAACGCCATCTGCAGTACTGAAAGTAAGAGATGCTGTACGTAATACGGATCTGTCCAAAGATTAACCCATACAAAATGATACACTAAGAAAATGCAAGACCTGATCTCCTTATGGACATCAGGTCTTGCATTTTACATAAAATTCTTAATTATTGTAATCTTCGGTATGATGGTTTTTTCTCGCCCCAATCAACAGCATGGCTGCCTCTGTAAAAAGTCCCAACACGATCGCCGCAGCATACTGCTCTTTAACAAAAACAAGGAGCACTATGCATACTGCTGCCTCGACGATCCATACAATTTTTGCACGTTTTCTATATATCTTTTGTTCTATTTCATTAAATGGATGATTCTTTGTATCTACAGGCGCCAGCGTCCAGATGACAACACTCGAAAATCCAAGCAAAACAAGAACAATTATTGTATTTATCGGGATCCACTTGATCACTGCAAGCAAAGCCGCAATGATCACAGTGGAATTTACATAGCAGCGAAAAGGGCTATTTGCATGATGTCCCCCGGCGCTAATTCGAATTGGGATATACGCCGCGTTTAACATCAAACAAAGGAAAAACTCCTGGAACAAAATGCCCAGCAATATCGTGGTTGTTATATTTAGAAGCAACATCACTGACTGAAAAAAACCATACACATACACATCTGCATCTGTTTCAGAAATAATTTCAGCATGTATCAGTTTCTCTGCAAATTTCTCAGACAATCGTTCCAACATCAGAACTTACGCAGCTTCTTTACTGACTTCGGCATTTTCGGCTCGTAGTCCCACCACATGCAAGCCTGTCCAGCGCTGATCTGTGAAGTTTTCTTTACAGCAGCAGCGGCACCTGTCAGCAAGCTCTTTTTCAAGCTTTTCTTTTCACGCACTTCTCATAACCTCCCACTCATAATTTCAAGATATCTTGTATTTTCAGTATAGCACATTTCTTAGAAAGAATCAAGCAATTTGCGTCAAACGGTCGATTTTTCACGTCAAATGGTCATCTTGGCACGAAGCGCCGGCACTACACAGGCTATCTTTCGGTATTTTTTTCTCCAAAGGCAATGTCACAGAAACCTGAAACCGTTTCTGCTTCATCTGATATGACACCACACCGTGATATTTTTCTACCGCCTTTTCCACATTCGAAAGTCCAAGACCCATGTGATTTTCCTTGGTAGAATGCCATCTTCTTGGCAAAACATGATTCGGCTTATTGCAGGTGTTGGCGATGCGCAACGCCACCAGTCCTAAATTTTGACACAGCACCATTTTAATTTGTTTAGGCCCATTTTCAACTTCCATACAGGCATCTACTGCATTATCCAGCAGATTTGAAAAAATTGTTGTGATATCCATCTCAGAGAGAAACTGCATTGAAAAGTCTTCTACTTCCATGTCAAACTGAATATTTTCGCTCTCACAACGTGTCGCAACTGTATTCAGAATGATTTCCAGAATCTTATTCTGATTCTGGATTCTTGGCCGAAGCTGTTTTGTAGCCGCAGATAGATCGGAAAGATATTGTTCCGCATCTCTTGTTGATGTTTCAGCGATCCATGTTTTCAAAGAGGTGATGTGGCGATTGATATCATGCGCTGTTTCACACGTTTTCTGGTACATATTTTGCAGTTCGCGATACATCTGCAATTGCAGCTGCTGATGCTGATGCATCAAATCGGTCTGACGTTCTTTTTCACGCAACTGTGACATCTTATGAAACACATATATGATATACAGATCCAGGAGCAAAAATCCAACCATGATCAACAGCATCACGATTCCGGAAGAACTCGCTTGGATCGCATATGAGATGTATGCAAAAATTCCAACCTCAAAAAGCACAACAAGCACATAAAATATGATCTCATGCCACCGGATCTGAAGCCGTTCTTTTTGGAGGATCAAAACTTTTGCAATACGAGTAAGTATGATCAAGATAATCCAGTTCCATATATGGTGCTGCCAGACAAGTTCTGATGCTCCTAATGTTACTGAGATCGTATTCTGATGAAATGCAGATACTGTAATTACGCCCAACACGTCTGCACTAAGTGTGAGCATTGCGAACAACGATGCATATAGAAATAAAGCCTTCTTATTACAGAAAAACAGAAGTCGTATTACCAATAAGATCATACCGCAACCGGAAATAAAATTCAATGGAGATATCTGCAACGCCAAAAGCACTGCTCTTGCTGCAATTGCTGCTAAAAGAAGCGCGATGCGTATCCCCATATATGCGGAACGAATCGGATATTTTCCATATAAAAAATAAAAACACAGCACTGCACTCAATAGCATCGTGCCACAATCCAAACTATACTGCATCTCTAGAACTCCCCGCCTGTCATATAACGATTCAAGGCATCAAACACTTCCCGATATTTTCTTCGTGAGATCAAGATCAGATCCTCATTCTCCATTATCAGCGCCTTCGTTTTTCCATCGATTTCACGAATGTGCTGTATGTTCACGATACAGCTCTGATTTGGCATCAGGAAATATTGATGATTAACAATGCCATATACATTTGTAATGCTGTCTTTGATAATATAATACTCTTTTCGCATTTGTACGCGAACAGTACGATCCTGCACATAGCTAAAATAATAAATATCTGCCATTTCCACATATTGACAGAAACTTTCTGTATGCAATTGAAAATACTCTTTGGGCATAACATTTGTGATACTATTCTGATAGCTCAAATACTCATCCAAAGTCTGAGAAATTTGCCTTTTTCTGATCGGTTTTGTTAGATACGCAAAAGGGTGAATTGTCATAGCTTTTTGAAGATAGTTTCCATAAGAGGTGATATAAATGAGTGCAACCCATTTATTCCAAGCGCGTAATCGCTGGGCTGTTTCAATTCCATTGATGCCTTTCATTTGAACATCAAGAAATGCCACGTCGATCGGAATCTTGCATGAGAGAAGGTCTTCTCCGCAATAAAAAGGCAAAATCTGATATTCCATATTTCTGTCCTGAAAAAATTCTGACACCCAAGCGGTAACTCCTGCAACCTGTCCTTTTTCATCATCCACAATCGCAATTCGAATCATGCTTTTCGCTCCTTTTCTTGCTGCTTCTATCATACCACAACACCAAGCAAAAATCAAGCTACACAAGCGATTTGCACAGACAGGGCAACAGCATTTAGTTACGCAGAAAAAAAGAAATTAAAAATATTAAGAGGACTTTTTCTTGTCATGTATAAACGATCCAAATTTGCATTGCGCTAAAAAATGGCATAGAAATCTATACCGCTTTATTCTTGATTTGCAGATAAAAGAATTTGCACTTGATAATTCCAGTGCAAAATGCCCGATACAACGATGAGCTGTACTGTAAATGTTGGCGCAACACCATATTTTGTTCGGGCTATACGCACGGCCTCGTTTAATACTTGTTCCCGGTTTTCTTCGGTACAATTCGCACATAAATATGTTCCCTTTGGCAACACCTTTAACCCATCTATCTCTGCATAACGAATACAGACAGCAAAAAGCCTCGATACGCCATTTTCAGTGTATATGCCAGCTAAATCCTCAAAGGAAAATTGTTCTTTTCTGGCAGGCACAACTTGATTGTAAAAATGACTGAGATAATTCCAAAGAGCATCAAGCGTTGGCGTTTCTAATGTGTTAGACAGCAAAATCATACGCTCTGGATACGCTTTCAAAAAAGTACCATCGAACTTTTGCTGTCCCTGCAATTTTCGTTCATAGTCTGCCTTTGCTAACTGAATTTTTGACTTACTATACTGGAGTGTTGCGATTTTTTCATCAGCCCTTTTTTCTGCTTGCGCTAGAAAATCGACAATCTTTTCAAGCTCATCATATTCTAAAACCGTTTTGATTTCCTGCAAAGACAAGTCCATAATCTGTAAAGCCCGTACGGTTTGCAACCGAACAATATCCTGCTCGGTATAATAGCGATAATTTGTCCACTTGTCTTTCTTGCTCGGTTTCACCAATCCAATGCGGTCATAATGCCGCAGTGTTTCACTCGTTGTATGGACAGCTTTCGCAGCCTCTCCAATCGAAAAATATTTCTGCATTTTTTTATTTTCCCTCTTGACCTTTGTGTAACACAAAGGTTTATAATTAATTATAGCATAAGGCATTGCGAAAATCAATAGATATTGCAATGCTGTTTAGGAGGAATGACTGCATGATAAAACTTATACAAATAACAAAGCAGTACGGGCAAGCAACCATACTAAAAAACATTACTTTGTCGATTGATGAACCGGGTATTTATTGTTTGCTTGGCAGGAATGGCGCAGGCAAAACAACGCTTCTCAAATCCATTGCCGGGTATCAAAATTACGGTTCTTTGTCAAATGTGGGGGTGTCCATCCATTGACAAGAAAAGGTGATTGTGGTTAGCAATCGCACGGCGCCAGCCCTCGTTTTCCTCCGAGTCATCTTCATGATGAGAGTATCATTATCACGTTCTCTTTCATCGCCTTATGCTGTTACCATCAGCACTCCCGAAATGACATTCTTCGCTCTATCAG
>CASEUJ010000015.1 GCA_949291125.1 uncultured Ruminococcus sp. | reverse complement strand
TGTGCTGCCATCTTCGCCGTGTGCAGTTACCTGCATCAGGTCAGACGGAACGAAATCGCGATCATCAACGGAGAAGAAGAATGCAGCATCCGTCAGGATCTCAACTTCATAAGAAACTGTTGTTTCTGCCGGTTCTGTTGTCGTTGCTTCTTCAGTTGTGGTAGCCGACTCTGTTGTCGTGGTTTCTGACTCAGTAGAAGTTGTAGTTGCCGGTTCCTCTGTAGTTGTTGTCACAGGTTCGGTTGTTGTTGCTTCTGTTGTAGATGCAACAGTTGTTGTTGCTTCCTCAGTGGTTGTTGCTTCTTCAGTTGTTGTTTCCGTTGCATTGATTACATCTTCATCAACGATTACGCGGAGATAACCGTTTTCAAGTTCAACATAATCATCAAATACGTTTGTATCGCCGCCTGCAGCAATGTACTGGAAGCGATCTACCATGATCGATACCGGTTCACCGGTGCTGTTGTCAATCGTGGTCTGCTGATCCTGACCCGGAGCCATCCAGTTGATCGGGAACTCATAGTACCAGTTTCCATCTGCATCCTGCTGTGCAGTCAATCCGTATTCACGGGCAACTGCGACAACGCCTTCATCATTCGGGATCGCGAAGTTGATCTCTACGAGCTGACCATCGGTCATCGGTGTTACAAGGTCAGACGGGTCAACCGGGAATACTGTACCAGAAGCCTGGAGACCGAACAGAAGCTTGCCTTCGCCTTCGTTGATATAGCGCATGTTCGTGATCGACTGCATCGATGCGTATACACCATTGTTGTATACCGTACCATCAGCGTACGGGAATGTCAGCAGTGCGAATGTTGCATCCGGGAATTCAATTGCACCCTGGAGTGCTTCTGCCGGGATTGCATTGGTAATGCCTGCGTTATAAATAACTTCCTGCATTTCTGCGCCAGCAGTTACCGTTTTCTCTTCGAGTGACCATACAGACTTTTCATCTGACGGATACAGAGTCGTCGGCGGTTCCGTCTGAGCCGGTTCTGTTGTGGTTGTAGCTTCTGCAGTAGTAGTTGTTGTCGCAGCAGTTGTTGTTGTCGTTGTTACATCTGTTGTCGATTCTGTTGTATCAGGAATGTCGCTTACATAGATATTGATTGCACCGTCAGTGTAAGTCAAAGACTTCGAGATATCCGGTGCATTTTCGTCACCATCGCAATAGCTAAAGCGGTTACGCATTACGGTAACGGTATTGCCCGAACCATCTACTGTTTCGCCCGGATCCTGTGCATCAACATCAGACCATGCGATCGGGAACGAATAATAGGTGTTGCCATCTGCATCTGTCTGTGCTTCAATGCCATATTCCTGTGCAGTTGCAATTACAGTTGCTTCGTCTACAACCTGGAATGCCATACCAAGCAGAGAAGCGCCGTCTGCCGGTGCCGGAGCAACGGCGCTGCCGCTTGCACCGAAGAGTACAATGCCATCCGAATCATAGCGGTCGAGGTTGATAACCGGTGTCAGCGAACCATATGCATCGCCGGACCAAACCGACTCTTCCAGAGTTGCACCTTCCAGAAGTCCAAGAACTGCTCTGGTTGCAGCCGAAAGCTCAAAGCCGCCGCCGATACCAGCCGTTGCACGACCAGCATTCTGTGTGATCGAGAATTCGATCTCAGCGCCCGGTTCGGTGTTTACCTCCGGAATTACCCATTCCGGATAATTGCCAGACGGCACATCCTCTACTTCTGTATAGATGTTGATCGCACCGTCAGTATAAGTCAAAGACTTCGAGATATCCGGTGCATTTTCGTCACCGTCGCAGTAGCTAAAGCGGTTGCGCATTACGGTAACGGTATTGCCCGAACCATCTACTGTTTCGCCCGGATCCTGTGCATCAACATCAGACCATACGATCGGGAACGAATAATAAGTGTTACCATCTGCATCTGTCTGTGCTTTGATATTATATTCCTGTGCAACAGAAGCAACTGTTTCAGCGTCTGCAACCTGGAATGCCATACCAAGCAGAGAAGAGCCGTCTGCCGGTGCCGGAGCAACGGCGCTGCCGCTTGCACCGAAGAGCACAATGCCATCCGAATCATAGCGGTCGAGATTGATAACCGGTGTCAGCGAGCCATATGCATCGCCGGACCAAACCGACTCTTCCAGAGTTGCGCCTTCCAAAAGGCCCAGAATTGCCCTAGTTGCATCTGGGAGTTCAAAGCCGCCGCCGATACCAGCCGTTGCACGACCAGCATTCTGTGTGATCGAGAATTCGATCTCAGCGCCCGGTTCGGTATTTACCTCCGGAATTACCCATTCCGGATAGCCAGACGGATCAACCGGCGTTTGGGTAGTTGTATCTGCCGGTTCTGTTGTGGTTACCGGTTCTGTTGTAGACGGAGCTACATCACCGACTACGATCTGAACGACAGCAGTTTCCTTACTTTCATCCTGCGGCAGTGCAAAGTTGTTCGGTGCGTTGCCGCTTGCATAGATACGTGTGCAAACATCATTGTAATCTGGGTTTGCTTCCTGTTCTGCCTTGAGTGCCTCGAAATCCGATGCAGTCTGCAGTGCACAAATTGTTTCGCCGTCGCCTTCACGTGATGCAATCTGTACATAATATACGCCGTCCGGTGTGCCCTGCGGGATAACTACATCAAATCCGGTGAACGGGAACTGCATTGAGTCGCCGCCAAAGTATTCGGTTACCGGAGTAGACTGTGTGGTCTTCCAGTTATAAAGGTCACTCGAACCCGGAACATATTTTTTGCCAGTTGCATCTTCAATGTAACGTGTAGTCGAATAGCTCGGCATCTTCAGAACCTTTGTTTCGGTCTGATAGTTATCCTGTCTTACATAGTCATATTCGATGTAAGCTACCCCATCTTCGTCATACTGTACATCACAGACTTCTGTGTGGTTCGTCTTGATACCAGCCGCCAGATCTTCTGCGGATGCCACATACGAATACGAGAACTGTACTACATTTTCGGAAACATATTCGATCTGAGAACCGAATGCACGTTCCATTGCAATAGAGTTTACTGTTGTCATGCAATATGCATCGTTGTAACGCAGTTTGGAGCCAAGCTTAGAAAGCTTTGTCAGGCAGAACGGGAATTCATAGCCTGTACTGCTGACATTATACTCTGTGCCATCTGCCGCTACATAAGTACGGTCTGCTGTTCCGCTCTTGGTATCCGGCTGCTTAATATTCTGATAGTAGATATCAGAGTATACTTCGCCGCCATCAGTAAGCGGTGCGCCGCTTGTGGTCGCCCAGCTGATCGTCGCCTGCTGGATGTAGTTGTCGGATGCCCATTCATCGGAATCCAGATAGAGGTACAGCGACTTAGTAACATCACCAGCAGCAACCTCATCCGACGAGATTTCGATTGTCTGCGACCCGGTTCCTGCTTCCTGCAGTACAAAATTGTACGGCGTTCCGGCGTTTTCCGTCTGGCTCGCACCGATTACTGCACTTACCGGCAGGGCGCTGAGCGGCAGCGAAGAAAGCGCCATCAGAGCAGAAATCCCGACAGACAACACTTTTTTCGATCGTGTCTTCATATTTTTCTTCCCTTTCCTTCCTGACATTTGTCAGAAACACATTGTAAATTTACCTATAGTTAGGGAACCCACCCCCCCTCGGAATGCATTCCCTAAATATACAATGATTAAGATGCTCTACAATTCAGAGCGTCTGCACACAGTGGAAGTTGTGTGCGGATCGGTGATCACTCACCAGTATACGGCAGCGTATTGATCAGCTGTACCTGGAAACGCAGCAGTACCATTGCGTCGTTACCATCTACCTGACCATCCACATTGACGTCTGCATTTGCCCTACCAATGGTCGTCAGATCCATGATATTGACAGCAACCTTATTCAGACAGATAACGTCCGCCATATTTACGTCGCCGTCTACATTGACGTCACCGCAAAGCGTACTTGACCCACTGATGGTCGGTTGTGTTGTTGTTTCGTCTCCTGCCGGTTCTGTGGTCACAGGTGCATCTGTTGTCACATCCGGCGCATCGGTTTCAGACGTTACAGTTGTCACATCCGGCTCATCCGTTTCTGATGGCACAGTTGTCACATCCGGCTCGTCGGTCACAGGCGGCGCAGTCGTAGTTTCCGGCGGATCTGTCGGATCAACCGATGTACCAACTGTCACAGAACCAGCCGTTGTAGATAGATCATACGATGCATAATCCGTACCATCGATCATACCAACGATCATGGTGGAGTTCATCTCACCAGATCCCTCAAAAGTCTCACGCGTAACCGGTGCAAAATCGATCGGTGTAACCGTTCCGTCCGCAACGCCGTCATTCACGGTACCGCTGATGGTCAGGATCACGCCGTCGTCGGCAATCCATGCATCAGAGCCGAGTGCAGTGGTCCAGCTAACAGTGATCTCGCCATCTTTGATGACATACGCAAACACCGGTGCATCTGCCGCAGTCGTATCTGCGGAAACATCGGTATTTGCCGCATCGCCGATCGCGATATCGGTAACGGTCAATATGCTCGAGTCATACGTCAGCGCAAAGTCAAGAACACTGACCTTTGTCTCCGGGACATCTGCGATTGATACATCGACGCTGAATGCGTCCCCAGCCGCCGTAACGGTCTCATGAGATGCCGACAATGTTACTGCCGCATCTGCCGCAGAAGCCTGTACGGACACCGCCGCAGCTACCAGCGCCGAAAGCGCCAGAACACCTGCAATTGTTTTTTTTGCCTTCATTGTTATCCTCCTCAGTTTCATACAGGCGCTCACCGATGTTCCGCGTCGGCAGCCCTGTAAAAATGCTCGGGTCACTATCATTCTCAATAGCAGAATTGCTTCCCGGCTCCATGCTGTTCCAATTGTATTAATTATAGTGTATTGCAACAGAAATGTCAATAGACGCAGATAGTTTTTGTTTAATTACTACAAAACCATTCCAGCATAATTGTGTATTATCCCAATTCACGCCCGGACTTCACGCCCATACCGGAAAACCCGGCATTTTGCGCATGGCGACCTATTTTCTTTCTGCTGCGGCAAGTGGTGTAAATGACCGCCAAAGACCGCTTCTGCCCCAAGACGCCGCGATCCCATCCGGCGGCACAGGCGCACCACGCCGCATTCATTGCACAGCAAGTGAACCCGCAAATGGCAAGGGGGCTTTGTACAGATTTGTACAAAGCGCCAATGGCATGATCCACGCTATCCGTCCTGTTGATACGAGGAAACATACAACAGAATCGTTTACTTCAATTATACTCCAAAACGATCAAATTGTAAAGGGTCAACCGCATTTTTTGGTAGTAATTCATAAAAGTAATTCTTGTTTTTCAGCAAGCTGCACAATATTTTTTGACATTTGTAGGATGTTTTTCGATTGCATTAGGCGAACGATTTTGTTTTCTGATACCAAAAAGCGGTGTGCCACATCCATGTAGCACACCGCCCTTATCTGATTGCCGATTTCCGGCAAAATCATATCGATCTTATACCAGCTTGATAATCGCCATCTCTGCGGCGTCACCGCGGCGCGGACCAGTCTTGATGATCTGTGTATATCCGCCCTTGCGGTCTGCATAGCTCGGTGCGATCTCATCAAACAGCTTTTTTGCAACGCTTTCTTTGGTCACATATGCCATAACCTGGCGCTTTGCATGCAGATCCGATGTCTTTGCGATAGTAATCATCTTTTCTGCTGCTGCGCGCACTTCTTTTGCGCGTGTAACGGTGGTCTCAATCTGACCATTTTCCAGCAGATAGGTCACCATGCCGCGCAGCATAGCCTTTCTATGGTCGGTCGGTCTGCCCAGTTTTCTGGTACCCGGCATTGTCATTCACTCCTTTTCTACTCATGACGCATGGCGGCATTCCGACATCACGTCATGCTGTGGTTTCTCAGTCTTCTTCACTGGCGAGGTCAAAGCCCAGCGACTGGAGCTTTTCACGCACCTCGTCAAAGGATTTTTTACCGAGGTTTCTTACCTTCAGCATTTCTTCCTCTGATTTGTTGATCAGGTCGTCCACGGTATTGATACCGGCACGCTTCAGGCAATTGAACGACCGTACCGATAAGTCAAGTTCCTCAATGGTCATCTCCAGGATTTTCTCTTTACCCTTGTCGTTCTTTTCCACAAGAACTTCCGCAATGCTGTCCTCATCCGAGAGGTCAACAAACAACTTGAGATGCTCGTTGAGGAGATTGGCTGCCTGTGAGATGGCTTCCTTGGCAGAAATCGTGCCATCAGTCCAGACCTCAAGCGTAAGCTTGTCATAGTCTGTCACCTGACCGAGACGGGTGTCTTCCACCTGATAATTCACCTTCAGCACAGGGGTATAGATGCTATCCACTGCGATCACATCGATCGGTGTATTCATCATCTGCTTATTGCGCTCTGCCGAAACATAGCCTCTGCCGCGATCGATGACGATTTCCATATACAGCTTTGCGCCCTTTCCCAGTGTTGCGATATGCATACCCGGATCGAGGATATTGACCTCTGAGTCAGTTTTGATATCGCCTGCGGTAATTTCGCATTCGCCCTCTGCTTCGATACAGAGTGTCTTCGGACCATCGCCATAGAGCTTCGCGGTAAGACCCTTCAGACTGAGAATAATTTCCGTGACGTCTTCTTTCACGCCGGGAATCGTGCTGAGTTCATGGTGTACACCGTCGATCTTGACGGAGTTAACTGCCACTCCGGGCAATGAAGAGAGCAGCACACGCCGCAGACTATTACCGAGCGTAATGCCATAGCCGCGTTCCAGCGGTGCCAATACAAACTTGCCGTATTTTCCATCGCTGCGCAGTTCCACTGTGTCCAGTTCCGGCTTTTCAATCTTCTCCAGCATAAAAACACCCTCCTATGCGTGGTCGCTTCGTCTGTGGTTTCTTCCATTCTTCCCGATTTCCAGCGATTATTTCGAATACAGCTCGACGATCAAGTGTGCTGCTACTTCATAATCCAGATCTTCCGGTGTTGCCAGCCGGGTAACCTTTGCTGAGAAGTTTTCCTTATTTGCTTCAAGCCATACCGGAATGGTGCGGCCAGCAGTCTGTTCTACGACGTCCTTGAACTTTGCGCTCGAACGGCTCTTTTCGCACAGTGCGATGACATCGCCTTCCTTCACACGATAAGACGGGATATCGACTGCCTGACCGTTTACGGTAAAATGACGGTGTGTTACCAGCTGTCTTGCATCTCTACGTGTCAGCGCAAGACCCATGCGGAACACCACGCTGTCCAGACGAGATTCGAGGCATGCGATCAGGTTATCGCCGGCCTTCCCCTCCATCTTCGAAGCAATCTCAAACAGATGACGGAACTGCTTTTCGCCCACGCCATAAATGAACTTGAGCTTCTGTTTTTCCTTGAGCTGTGTGCCATATTCCGAAACCTTGCGGCGGCTGTTTGCACCCGGATTGCGCTTAGACTCTTTTGCAATACCCATTACCATCGGGCTGATGCCCAGATAGCGGCATCTTTTCAGAATCGGTTCTCTGCTTACTGCCATGATACATTACACCTCCCTGTAATCAGACACGACGTCTTTTCGGCGGACGGCAGCCGTTATGCGGGATCGGCGTAACGTCCTTAATCATCTTTACTTCGAGTCCTACGGTCTGAAGCGCACGGATCGCAGCTTCTCTGCCCGAACCCGGACCCTTGACATATACTTCTACGGTCTTTAGGCCGTGTTCCATCGCTGCTTTTGCTGCGGTTTCAGCCGCAGTCTGTGCTGCAAACGGAGTAGACTTTCGCGAGCCGCGGAAACCGAGACCACCCGAGCTTGCCCATGAAATCGCATTGCCCTGCGTATCCGTAATGGTTACGATGGTGTTGTTAAACGTAGACTGAATGTGTACCGCGCCGTTTTCGATATTCTTGCGCTCTCTGCGGCGGCGGATCACAACCTTCTTGCCTTTCTGCTGTGCCAAACGAAACCCCTCCTTACTTCTTCTTGTTTGCGATGGTCTTTACCGGACCCTTGCGTGTTCTTGCGTTTGTCTTGGTGCGCTGACCTCTTACCGGCAGGCTCTTGCGGTGACGCACACCGCGGTAACAACCAATTTCTACCAGTCTTTTGATATTCAGCGCAACTTCACGGCGAAGGTCGCCTTCTACCGTACAGTGCTTGTCAATATAGTCACGCAGCTTTGCTACATCTTCTTCCGACAGATCCTTGACGCGTGTATCCGGGTTAACGCCGGTGTCTGCGAGGATCTGATCTGCTGTGCTGCGGCCAATTCCATAGATATAAGTCAGGCCGATCTCAACCCGCTTATTCTTCGGAAGGTCTACACCTGAAATTCTTGCCATTCTTCCTGCACCTCCAATTTTACAAAATCCGTTCTCAGCCCTGACGCTGTTTATGCTTCGGATTTTCGCAGATTACCATTACTTTGCCTTTGCGCTTGATGACCTTGCATTTTTCGCAAATCGGCTTAACGGAAGGTCTTACTTTCATTGCAACTGTCCTCCTTCTGGAAACGACTGTACAGCCGACATTTTCTAATTTCCGATCCATGCCGTCTGTCTGTATCTTTTGCCCTGTCCGCACCGCGCCATGTCATGCTGCATGCAGAGCGGTGCTATAAGGACAACAGCGTATTTCTTTACTTGGCTCTCCAAGTGATTCTGCCTTTGGTCAGGTCATAAGGCGACATTTCGACCGTCACCTTATCACCCGGGACGATGCGAATATAATTCATCCGCAACTTACCGGATACGTGTGCCAGGATCATATGCTTATTCTGAAGTTCTACCTTGAACATCGCATTCGGCAAAGATTCGCGCACGATCCCTTCGACCTCAATTACGTCTTGCTTCGACAAATTCACTACCTCCCCGATCGGGCTTTGTCCCGGCATTGTCTGACAAGGCGCTGCCGGTCTGATATTCTTTCAACACACTTCTGAGCTTTTTATCCGTGACGCATTCCAGATCCAGGACAGTATTTGTCCGCTGGAGATGACGAATATTTTTCCGTTTTGGAGCACACAGCCTTCGACGTTTTCCATTGGCGATATATACCGATCCATCCTGTACGGACACAACCACAAAATAGTCGCCTTTGTCCCGCCCTGCGAGTGCACGCACCACCAGACCTCTTGTCAGTTCCATAGAACCTCCCTTTATCATGGCCTGGTCAGAATCACCGGACCATCCTGCGTCACTGCGATTTCATGTTCGAAATGCGCCGCAAGTGAGCCGCTTACCGTCACAACTGTCCAGCCGTCGCGCAGAACGCGGACTGCATCTCCCTTTCCGTTGATCATCGGTTCAATACAGAACGTCATGCCGGGCATCAGCCGCATCCCATGACCGGGCTTACCATAGTTCGGCACTTCTGGGTCTTCATGCATCTCATGACCGATGCCATGTCCACAGTATTCCCGCACAATGCCATACCCACGAGATGCGCAATATTCCTCCACCGTATGCGAAACATCGCCGAGGCGTGCACCCACACGTGCCACATCGATCGCCGCGTACAAACTCTCTTCCGTGACGCGCAGCAGATCGGCTGCTTCTTGTGAAATATTGCCCACCGCAAAGGTGTATGCCGTATCTCCCACAAAACCCTCAAAGGTCGCGCCGACATCCACGCTGACAACATCGCCCTCATGAATCACGCGCTTTGGACTTGGGATCCCATGGATCACCTCGTCATTGATCGAGATGCAAGCGCTTGCCGGAAAGCCGCCATATCCGAGAAAGGTCGGCACGGCGCCGCAGCTTACGATAAAATCATGGATCGATTTATCGAGCTGTTTGGTTGTCATACCGGGGTGAATCACCTTGCCGGCATGCTCCAGTGCACGGGCGGCAACTCTGCCGGCCTCCCGCATTTTCAGAAGATCCGATTTTGATTTGATCGTGACGCTCATTTTACGCCCACTGCCTTCAGAGTCAGCGCTGTGGTATCTGCCACTTCTTCCTGACCAATCACGGTTTCCAGCTTGCCCTGTTTTTCGTAATATGCCTTCAGCGGTTCAGTGGTCTTATGATAAGTTGCCAGACGATCCAGCACAGTCTGGGGCTCATCATCCTTACGGATAATGGTCTTTCCGCCACACTTGTCGCAAACGCCTTCTACCTTAGACGGCTTATACTGAATATGATAAGTTGCGCCACACATCTCGCAAACTCTTCTGCCAGAAACGCGAGCCTGGATGGTTTCATCCGGAACAAAAATCTCGATGACTTTGTCGATCTTGACGCCCATCTCATCGAGCGCCTCTGCCTGCGGAACGCTGCGCGGGAACCCATCGAGGATAAAGCCGTTTTTGCAGTCGTCCTGTGCGATGCGCTCTTTGAGGATGCCGATGACGATGTCGTCCGAAACGAGTGCGCCGGCGTCCATAGCAGCCTTTGCCTTCACGCCATATTCCGTACCGTTACGAACCGCTTCACGCAACATATTGCCGGTTGAAATCTGGGGAATCGAAAGTGCGTTTGAGATCACTTCTGCCTGTGTGCCCTTGCCGGCACCCGGTGCACCTAAAAGGATCAGATTCATAGGATATGCCTCTCTTTCTTATTCGAGGAAGCCCTTGTGATGACGCATCATCATTTCAGACTCCAGCGTGCGGACGGTTTCGAGTGCGACGCTGACAACGATCAGGATCGTAGTACCGCCCATTGCGAGTGAGCTCAGGTTCTGATCCATATGTGTCATTGCGATCGGGAAAATTGCGATAATTCCAAGGAAGAATGCACCGACAAGGGTGATCTTCGAGAGGACGCGCTGGATATAATCCGAGGTCGGCTTACCCGGACGGATGCCCGGAATGCCGCCGTTATTCTGGCGCAGATTATTGGCAATTTCCACCGGATTATACTGCATCGATACATAGAAGTAGTTGAATGCAATAATGAGCAGGAAGTATACGACTGCATAAGTCCAGCTCTGAGTATTAAAGAAGTTGATAAAGCCATTGTAGAATCTCTGCCCGAAACTGCTCGGATCTTCATAGAGCGGTCGGAACAGGCTGATCGTACTTGGCAGAGACATAAAGGACATCGCGAAGATGATCGGCATAACGCCGCTCATGCAGACCTTTACCGGAATGTGGGTGGACTGACCACCATACTGTTTTCTGCCGACAACGCGCTTTGCATACTGGATCGGGATCCGGCGTTCTGCAGCGTTCATGAAAACAATGAAAGCGATCATCGCGATGAACAGCACCAGAACTGCAAGCGATTCGAAGAAGTAACGCTGAGGTTCTTCCATCGTGAGCTCTGCGAGCGTACCTGCCATAACCGGGAATCGTGCAAGAATGCCGGCGAATAGGAGCATAGAGATCCCGTTACCGATTCCCTTATCGTTAATGCGGTTGCCCATCCATACAACGATGGAGGTACCGGCGATAAACGAGAAAATGATGACAAATGCGATAAACACATTTGCACCCTTTGATCCGCCGTCTACGACAGCACCCATCTGATTTTTCAGGGTCAGATAGTATGCAAACGACATAAACGCGGACAGCGCCAGGGAAACTGCCGCAGTGATCTTATTGAGCTTTTTCTGTCCCTCTTCGCCCTCATCGCGCAGCCGTTCGAGCGGCGGCAGAGCGTAGGTCAAAAGCTGCATAATGATCGAGGCATTAATATACGGGGTGATGGAAAGTGAGAACACCGTCGCCTGAGACAGCGCACCACCGGTGATAATGTTCAGGTATTCGAGGAAGTTACCGCCGGTTGCGTTCGACTCCATCCATGAGCTTACGGTCGCAGTGTCGAGAAACGGTACCACAACTGCACTACCAAGACGGAATACCAGGAGCATGAGTAATGTGTACAGGAGTTTTTTCCGGATCTCCGGGATGCTGAATGCATCTCTCAACGTCTTAAACACGTTACATCACCTCTGCTTTTCCGCCAGCCTTTTCAATTTTTTCAGCTGCACTCTTTGTGAACTTTGCAGCCTTTACAGTCAGCTTAGTTGTCAGTTCGCCATTACCGAGAACTTTAACGCCGTCGCAGGTCTTCTTGATCAGACCAGCAGCCTTGAGCAGCTCTGCGTCGACAACTGTATCCTCTGTGAACTGATTGAGGTCGGAAACGTTTACAATTGCATATTCCTTTGCGAAGATGTTATTGAAACCTCTCTTCGGAATACGTCTGGTCAGCGGCATCTGACCGCCTTCAAATCCGATTCTGACGCCGCCGCCGCTGCGGGCATTCTGACCCTTGTGGCCCTTGCCGGCAGTCTTGCCGTTACCCGAACCGTGACCGCGGCCGATTCTCTTGACTTCCTTTGTCGACCCCTGTGCCGGAGACAATTCGTGAAGTTTCATGCTAAATGCACCTCCTTAGATGATAACTTATGCTTCTGTAACCTCTACGAGGTGAGAAATTTTCTGAATCTTGCCGAGGGTTGCCGCATTCTCAGGCTGTACGGTGATATCACCGATCTTCTTCAGACCCAGCGAATTTGCTGTCGCGATCTGATCTTTCTTGCGACCGATCAGGCTTTTGACGAGCTTGATTTCCTTTGCCATTTCGCACCCTCCTTACTTATTTATAAATTTCTTTGACAGACTTGCCGCGCTTTTCTGCAACTTCTGCTGCGATTGTGCACGATGCCAGTCCATTGATGGTTGCGCGTACCACGTTGCACGGATTATTCGAGCGCAGCGACTTCGTACGGATATCCTTGATACCAGCAACTTCTACCACGGCACGCACCGGACCGCCGGCAATTACACCGGTACCGGCTGCTGCCGGACGCATCAGAACTTCTCCAGCGCCGAACTTACCGATGATCTCGTGCGGGATGGTTGTGCCGCGCAGCGGGATCTGGATCAGGTTCTTCTTCGCATCTTCGATGCCCTTGCGGATTGCATCCGGAACTTCGCCGGACTTTCCGAGGCCAAAGCCCACAATGCCGTTTCCGTCACCGACTACGACCAGCGCCGCAAACTTCATAATGCGTCCGCCCTTAACGGTCTTGGATACGCGGTTAATGGAAACCACCTTTTCTACGAGTTCAAGTCCCTGCGGATCAATTTTAGCCAAAGTAATACCTCCCTTGTTTAGAACTTCAGTCCGTTCTCACGTGCACTGTCTGCCAATTCCTTGACTCTGCCGTGATACAGGTAGCCGCCTCTGTCAAAGACAACATCAGTGATGTTCTTTTCGAGTGCGCGCTTTGCAATCATTTCGCCAACCTTCTTTGCGCCTTCGGCATTGCCGCCGGCACCTTCAAATGCCTTATCCATGCTTGATGCCGATGCCAGTGTTACACTATTGACATCATCGATCAGCTGTGCATAGATGTGCTTTGCAGAGCGAAATACGCACAGACGCGGGCGCTCAGGAGTACCGGAGATCTTCATGCGAACTCTTGCATGCCGTTTTGCTCTCGCTTTTTTGCTGTCCAACTTTTTAATCATTGCGGT
This sequence comes from uncultured Ruminococcus sp., assembly GCA_949291125.1. Classification (GTDB taxonomy): domain Bacteria; phylum Bacillota; class Clostridia; order Oscillospirales; family Ruminococcaceae; genus Ruminococcus_C. The sequence goes on along the minus strand of CASEUJ010000015.1, from coordinate 138,437 downwards.
CGACTCCTTTCCTTACTTACTTCTTACCCTTGCCGGCTTTACCTTCCTTGCGGATGATACGTTCGTCGACATAGTGGATGCCCTTACCCTTATACGGCTCCGGCGGGCGCTTTTCTCTGATTTCTGCCGCAAACTGACCAACCTTCTGCTTGTCAATTCCACTGACAACCACGGTGTTCGGCTGTGGCACTTCCAGCTTAATATCATCATTTTCTGTGACAATTACCTGATGCGAAAAGCCCAAGTTCATCACAACATCCTTGCCCTTCTTTGCGGCACGATAACCAACGCCCTCGATGATCAAGGTTTTTGAATAGCCGTTTGTCACGCCCTCTACCATGTTTGCGATGAGCGTTCTGGTCAAACCGTGGAGCGAACGATGCGTCTTATCGTCCGACGGGCGGGTTACATTGATCTCGCCATTTGCGATCTCGATGCCCAGATCCTTGGAAAACTGTCTGGACAGAGTACCCTTTGCGCCCTTTACGGTTACCAAGTTGTCTTCGCACTTAACTTCTACGCCGGCAGGAACACTAATCGGCTTTTTCCCAATTCTTGACATATTCCGATTCCTCCTTACCAAACGAATGCTAAGACTTCGCCGCCAACATTGAGTTCGCGTGCCTTCTTATCTGTCATAATACCCTTTGAGGTAGAAACGATTGCAATGCCCAGCCCCTTACGAACCTTCGGCATATCTTCACAGCTGGAGTAGATTCTCAGACCCGGCTTGGATACGCGGCGCAGACCGGTAATAACCGGCGAGCGATTGTCTGTATACTTCAGTGTGATGCGGATCACGCCCTGCTTCCCATCTTCGATTACCTGAAAGCCCTTAATATAGCCTTCGTCCAAGAGGATCTGTGTGATTGCCTTCTTGACATTAGAAGCGGGAACGTCAACCGTGGCGTGCCGTGCGGAACTCGCATTGCGAATTCTTGTCAGAATATCTGCGATTGTATCTGTAATCTGCATGCCAATGACCTCCTTTTTGAAACTCCTCTTTACCAGCTTGCTTTCTTCACACCCGGAATCTTGCCCTCATGTGCCAGTTCACGGAAGCAAACACGGCAGATGCCGTACTTTCTCAGATAGGCATGCGGTCTTCCGCAGATCTTGCAGCGGGTATAAGCTCTTGTGGAAAACTTGGGAGTCTTTTGCTGCTTTAATTTCATTGCCTTTTTTGCCATGATTTTTCCTCCCTGATTACTTTGCAAACGGTGCGCCGAGCAGTGTCAGCAGTTCTTTTGCCTCTTCGTCGGTCTGGGCGGTAGTGATAAAGTTGATATCCATACCTCTTACCTTATCGATCTTATCATATTCGATTTCCGGGAAGATCAGCTGTTCTTTGATACCGGTCGAATAGTTGCCCTTGCCGTCGAAGGAATTTGCGTTGATGCCGCGGAAGTCACGAACACGCGGGAAGCTGACGTTAAACAGCTTGTATACAAATTCATACATCTTTTCGCCACGCAGGGTAACCTTGACGCCGATCGGCATTCCTTCACGAAGCTTAAAATTTGCAACCGACTTCTTTGCTCTGCACACAACCGGCTTTTGTCCGGTGATTGCTGCCAGATCTGTCATGATCGCGTCGATCACCTTTGCATTATCCTTTGCCTCGCCTGCCGCAACGTTTACGACAACCTTATCGAGCTTCGGGATTTGCATCACATTTTTATAGCCGAACTTCTTCATCATGGCAGGAGCAACGGTGCTGTTATAATAATCCTTTAACGTCGACATATCGTTTCTCCTTTACTCAAAAGATTTGCCGCACTTCTTGCAGACACGCATCTTCTTGCCGTCTTCGATCACGTGACCGACTCTGGTCGGCTGATCGCACTTCGGGCATACGAGCTGTACCTTGCTTGCATAAAGTGCTGCTTCGGTGTTGACGATGCCGCCAACCTGACCCATCCGTGTCGGCTTTACGTGCTTGGTGACGATATTAAAGCCTTCTACGATGACCTTACCTTCCTTCGGGCTTACGGCTACGACCTTGCCGGTCTTTCTGCCCTTTTCCTTCTTTTCCGGATCGTTATACTGGTATTTATCCTTACCTGTCAGCAGGATAACGGTGTCACCTGTTTTTACATGAACCTTACTCATCTTGACACCTCCATTTAGAGTACTTCCGGCGCAAGGCTCAGGATCTTCATATAGTCCTTGTCGCGGAGCTCTCTTGCCACCGGCCCAAAGATACGGGTACCTCTGGGGTTTTTATCTTCACGGATAATTACCGCAGCGTTTTCATCAAAGCGGATATAGGTCCCGTCTTCTCTGCGCAGACCTTTTACCGAACGAACGATCACTGCCTTGACTACGTCGCCCTTCTTTACAACGCCGCCGGGTGTTGCCTTTTTAACAGATGCAACAACGACATCGCCGATATTGGCATATCTTCTGCGCGTGCCGCCCAGAACTCTGATGCACATCAGTTCTTTTGCACCGGTGTTATCCGCAACCTTCAAATAAGACTGCATCTGAATCACAGCGAGTTCCTCCTTTCAGAATCCTCTTGCGGCAAGATTTTCACGCCGCAGACTGGTTCTGGTTTCTATTCATTTGATCTAACTTACTTCGCCTTTTCGATGATCTCTACCACGCGCCATCTCTTGTCTTTCGAGAGCGGACGGGTTTCCATCACTTCTACGCGGTCGCCGACGCGGCATGCGTTGTTTTCGTCATGCGCCTTGAGGCGAACGGTTCTCTTGACAATCTTCTTATACAGCGGGTGCTTTACATTGTCGACGATTGCAACAACGACTGTCTTATCCATCTTATCGCTGACGACTCTGCCGACTCTGGTTTTTCTCAAATTTCTCTCAGCCACGAAGATCTCCTCCTTACTGCTGTGCGGACAGCTCTGCCGCACGGAGAGCGGTCTTCACACGGGCAATGTCTTTCTTTACAGCCTTGATGCGAGCTGTATTCTCAAGCTGATTTGCCGCCAGCTGAAAGCGCAGGTTAAACAGCTCTTCCTTCAGATCGGTCAGCTTTGCTGTCAGCTCATCCACCGGCATATTTTTTACGTCGATTGCTTTCATGACTGCTCGCCTCCTTTTTCAGCCTTCACAAACTTACACTTGATCGGCAGCTTGTGCATGGCCAGACGCATTGCCTCGCGAGCGGTTTCTTCCGGCACGCCTGCAATTTCGAACATGATTCTACCCGGCTTTACAACAGCTACCCAATATTCCGGTGCGCCCTTACCAGAACCCATTCGAGTTCCTGCCGGCTTTTTGGTAACCGGCTTATCCGGGAAGATCTTGATCCATACCTGACCGCCACGCTTGATGTAACGTGTCATCGCAATACGGGCAGCCTCAATCTGATTCGAAGTGATCCACGCCGGCTCTAATGCCTGCAGGCCATATTCGCCATAGCTAACGAAATTGCCGCGGGTTGCCTTACCAGTCATACGACCTCTGTGAACACGACGATATTTTACTCTCTTCGGAAGCAGCATTATCGGTTACCTCCTTCTCTTCTTGCGTCACCGCGGCGGAAGTTGCCGCCGTTTCTGCGGTCACCGCGGTCATTGCGACGGCGACGATCATCTCTGCCGCCACGGTTCTCGCGGGACTTTCTCTCTACCTTTTCTCTCTGTGCAGCTGCCTTTGCAGCGTCGCCCTTGAGTACTTCGCCCTTATAGATCCATACCTTTACGCCGATTCTGCCATAAGTGGTATGTGCCTCTGCGAAGCCATAATCGATATCTGCGCGGATGGTCTGGAGCGGGATCGTACCCTCGTGATAGCTTTCAGAACGCGCGATTTCTGCGCCGCCGAGTCTGCCGGAAACCTTAGTCTTGATGCCCTTTGCGCCCAGACGCATGGTTCTGCCGATGGACTGTTTCATCGCACGACGGAAGGAAATACGATTTTCCAGATCCAGCGCGATCTTTTCTGCCACGAGCTGTGCATCCATATCCGGCTGCTTCACTTCTACAATATTGACGTAAACCTGCTTATTCAGCATCTTTTCGAGCTGTGTCCGCAGCTTTTCAATTTCTGCGCCGCCTCTGCCGATTACAACGCCCGGCTTTGCGCAGTGGATGTGGATTCTTACTTTATCTGCAAAGCGTTCGATCTCAATCTTCGGAACGCCCGCAGCATACAGGTTCTTCTTGATGAACTTACGAATGTTATAATCTTCAACCAGCGTATCGCCGAAGTCAGACTTATTCGCAAACCAGCGGGAATCCCAATCCTTGATGACACCGACACGGAGACCGTGCGGATTAACCTTCTGGCCCATAATTCTCTCCTCCTACTGGATTTTATTCTTCTGTTTCTTTCAGAACAATAGTAACATGTGAAGTTCTCTTCAAAATGCGATACGCTCTGCCCTGTGCTCTCGGCATGATGCGCTTCATTGTCGGACCCGGCGTTACGAAGCACTGCGCTACGTAAAGCTGGTCACGGTTCATGCTGTGATTGTTCTCTGCATTTGCAATTGCGGACTTCAGAAGCTTTTCCAGCATCGGGCTGGCAGCCTTTGGGGTGAGGTCCAGAGTCGCCAGTGCGATATCAACAGGCTTATTGCGGATCAGATCCAGAACGATCTGAACCTTGCGCGGTGAAATGCGCGCATTTCTCAGATATGCTCTTGCTTCCATGTGAACTCCTCCTTCCGCTTACTTCTTACCGTTATTGGATGTCTTCGAGCCAGCGTGACCCTTAAAGGTTCTGGTCGGCGCAAATTCACCCAGCTTGTGTCCTACCATATCTTCTGTAACATATACCGGAACGTGCTTGCGGCCGTCATGCACAGCGATGGTGTGTCCTACGAAATCCGGGAAAATCGTGGAAGAGCGGCTCCAGGTACGCAGAACCTTCTTCTCTCCGGATTCGTTCATTGCCTGCACACGCTTGAGGAGGACTTCCTGGACATAAGGTCCCTTTTTGATACTTCTGCTCATTTGATTGTGCCTCCTTTCCCTTATCTGCCGTTACGGCGCTTTACGATAAACTTATCAGATGCCTTGTGCTTTTTCCGTGTCTTATAGCCAAGTGCCGGCTTGCCCCACGGAGTAACCGGACCCGGACGTCCGATCGGCGACTTACCTTCACCACCGCCGTGCGGGTGATCGTTCGGGTTCATAACAGAACCACGGACAGTCGGTCTCCAGCCCTTGTTACGCATACGGCCAGCCTTACCATAGTGTACATTCTCATGATCGAGGTTCGAAACCTGACCTACGGTTGCGCGGCATTCGATCGGCACTCTTCTCATTTCGCCGGAGGGCAGGCGGATCAGGGCATATGCGCCTTCCTTACCCATCAGCTGTGCCATGTTGCCGGCGCTTCTTACCAGCTGTGCGCCCTTGCCCGGATACAGTTCAATCGCATGGATAAAAGTACCTACCGGGATGTCAATGAGCTTGAGAGCATTGCCCGGCTTGATATCTGCATCAGAGCCAGAGCGAACGGTGTCGCCAACCTTCAGACCATCCGGTGCGATAATATAGCGCTTTTCGCCATCCTCATACTGTACAAGTGCGATAAATGCGCTTCTGTTCGGATCATATTCGAGCGTCAGGACAGTTGCATTGATGCCGTCCTTGTTGCGCTTGAAGTCAATGACACGATATTTTCTGCGGTTTCCGCCGCCTCTATGGCGAACGGTGATTCTGCCGTAGCTATTGCGACCCGAGTTCTTCTTCAGCGGCTCGAGCAGGCTCTTCTCCGGCTTTACCTTCGACAGTCCCGAATAGTCGGTGCAGGTCATATTTCTGCGCGACGGGGAAGTCGGTTTATAGCTCTTAATAGCCATTCTTCTTTTCACTCCTTAATCAAAATGCTGTATTTGCGGGAGCATTACTCCCATACTGGATGCAAGAGATTTCTGTGTAAAAAACCGGACGCTTCGGAATCTAAGCCTTATGCTTTTTACGCTTGATTCTCCTGCAAAAGCAAGCCATTTAGAAATCGGCATTCGCAAGGGCTGTTCCAGCTCTTGCCTCTTGCCTCTTTCTATCCTGCCTCTATCAGAACATGCCGTCGAAGAACTCGATGGTGCCCTTGCGCTTCTTGCCGTCGCGATCCGGAGTCGGCTCCGGATTGATGGTGATCACAGCCTTCTTGTAATCCGGACGCTTGCCCTCATAGCGACCCATGCGCTTGGTCTTGCCGGTGCAGTTTACGGTATTTACCTTCAATACCTGTACCTGGAACAAAGCCTCTGCCGCCTGTGCAATCTCTACCTTATTGGCATCCTTTGCAACACGGAAGGTGTACTTGCTGTTTTGCATATCGTCCACGCTGCGCTCGGTGATCACCGGCGTCAGAATGATATCCTGCGGTGCTTTCACTTTGCATACACCTCCTCGATTTTTTCCACGGCATCCTTCGAAACGATGAACTTGTCATAGTTTAAGATGTCATATACATTCAGGGTATTGACCGCTGCGGTCTTGACACCCGGGATGTTTGCCGCGCTCTTGACAACCTTCTGATCCGCCTGCGCGGTTACGAGCATCGCCTTGCCCTCAACGCCGAGTGCTTTGAGCATTTCCACAACCGGCTTTGTCTTATAGCTCTCAAATGCCAGTGTATCGAGTACGATCAGGTTCTGATCGAGAAGCTTTGTAGAAAGCGCCGATTTCATTGCCAGGCGCTTTGTCTTCTTGGTCAGTGCATAGCGATAGCTTCTCGGCTTCGGACCGAGTGCCACGCCGCCGTGTGTCCACTGCGGAGCGCGGATGGAGCCCTGTCTTGCATGGCCAGTACCCTTCTGTCTCCACGGCTTTCTGCCGCCGCCGCGTACTTCGGTGCGAGTCAGTGTAGACTGCGTGCCCTGACGCTGGTTTGCAAGATAGTTGACAACTGCCGCATGCATGACTGCTTCATTCGGTGTCACTGCGAAAACCGCATCTGCGATCTCGAGCTCAGACACCTGCTGACCTGCCATATCATATACTGCAATTTTTGCCATTGCTGTTTCCTCCTTCCTTACGCTTTCACGCTGTCAGTGATGACAACGATTCCGCCCTTCGCACCCGGGATTGCGCCCTTGACTGCGATGAGGTTATTTTCACTGTCGACCTTTACGATCTCCAGATTCTGTACTGTCACCTTTTCTGCGCCCATGTGGCCTGCCATGCCCTTGCCCTTATAAATACGGGACGGAGTAGAGCATGCGCCCATCGAACCTGCCTGGCGGTGAACCGGGCCGGTACCGTGTGTTTCTTTCAGTCTATGCTGATTGTGGCGCTTGATCGCACCGGCAAAACCTTTACCCTTGCTGGTGCCGCTGACATCGACGCTGTCGCCTGCTGCGAACGTGTCTGCCTTGATGACATCGCCCACATTCAGAGATGTGCAGTCTGCCAGACGAAATTCTTTCAGTGTTCTCTTTGCAGCAACATTCCCCTTTGCGAAATGCCCCTGCATCGGCTTTGTCACATGCTTTGCTGTCACATCGCCATAGCCGAGCTGTACCGCCTCATAGCCATCGTTTTCCATCGTTTTCTTCTGGATCACAACGCACGGGCCAGCTTCTACAACTGTTACCGGAATGACTTTTCCGGCCTCATCGAAGATCTGAGTCATGCCGATCTTCTTGCCGATAATTGCCTTCTGCATTCTCGTTTCCTCCTATTGGTTATTGGTTGACATTCGCCAACATGACCGACGGCACATTCTGCCGTCATGCGGTGGCTTTTTTCACCGCGCGGAGCCATCGCAAGACTTACTTAAGCTCCATGACAATGTCTACACCAGCCGGAATCTCCAGCTTCTGCAGCGCATCTGTCGTCTTCTGAGTCGGACGGATCACATCGATCAGTCTCTTGTGCGTACGACGTTCGAACTGCTCACGGCTATCCTTATACTTGTGTGTCGCACGCAGGATGGTAATGATCTCCTTATCGGTCGGGAGCGGGATCGGACCCGAAACCTGAGAGCCACTTCTCTTTGCAGCTTCTACGATCTTTGCAGCAGCAGCATCGACTGTTGCATGCTCATAACCCTTGATCTTGACTCTGATTTTTTCGTTGACTGCCATTACTTTTCGCCTCCTCACTATTTTAGGGGACCGGAGTGCTTCTCACACCCCATCAGGATATCCACGCAGCCGGGTGTTTCCAACCCGCACGCATAAAAATAACCCGGAAACCATTGCCTCCGAGCCAATACAGACAAATGTCCCACATGTACAGAATTTTCCTTTCTGTACAGATGCAACACAAACAGTGTCCGTTATCCTGATCCGCCCGGTTTAAAATCGGACATACTCCATGAAAATTACCCGGCACACCGCCGGCAACCTTTCACTTCAACGCATATCTTTTGCAATCAAGCTTATATATTTTAGCATACTTTCCCGGAGATTGCAAGGGATTTGACGTTTTTTCTCAATTTTTTTATGTAAATTTTTTGTGAACTCCGAAATTTCATTACATCGATCGTTCCACGTAACTTAAAAAATAAAGTTTTCGCTAAAAAGCACTACAATGCAACATTTATTTGGGATATTTTTCCTCAAATCATTTGCAAATTACCATGTTTTTTTCATATTTACTTGTTTTTTTGCATCAGATATGGTATACTGATTATATCATCACACATGACGCGCAGTGCGGGTCTATGCAGCAATCAGCAAACAATAATGCAACCAAAAAATCTATGACAGCATGGCACAGCCAACATTATGACAATGACGATAGGGGGAAGCTGTCAAGAGAAAGGAACAAAAAATTATGGACTATCAACAGGCGCAGGACTTTTTGGCGGCACACCGCCAGTCCCATTTATTAAAGTATTACGAAACACTCTCGCCAGAGCAGCAGACCTGTCTGCTCAAACAGATCGATGGGCTTGATCTTGATCGACCACAGTTTCGCGATTTAAGTGCATTGGAACAAAAGCGCGGCAAATTTGAACCGCTCGGTGCACTGACGCTGGAAGAGATCAAGAAAGACGCAGCACGCTATCGTGAGATTGGCTTAGAAGCCATCCGCACTGGAAAGGTCGGTGCAGTGCTGCTTGCCGGTGGACAAGGCTCACGTCTTGGATTCACACATCCCAAGGGCATGTTCAACATAGGCAAAACACGAAACCTCTATATCTTCGAATGTCTGATCGAAAACCTCAAGCGTGTAACAGACGAAGCAGGCGCATATGTCCCACTGCTCATCATGACCAGCAAGGATAACGACGCCGAAACACGCGCCTTCTTCCAAACCCACCACTATTTCGGATACAGCGCCGGACATGTGCTCTTTTTCCAACAGGAAACCGAACCGGCGATCGCGGAGAACGGTAAGATCCTCATGAAATCTCCCAGCGAGATCGTCCTCACACCAAATGGAAACGGCGGCTGGTTCTCATCGATGCAGCGTGCTGGATTGCTCAAAAAAATCAACGAATTCGGCGTAGAGTGGCTCAACGTCTTTGCAGTGGACAACGTGTTACAGCAGATCGCCGATCCTCTGTTTATTGGCGCAACGATTGCATCGGGCTGTATCTCCGGCAGCAAGGTGGTCAGCAAGGCCGCACCGGATGAACGCGTCGGGGTGCTGTGTCTCGAAGACGGAAAGCCGTCAATCGTGGAGTATTACGAAATGACGGAAGAAATGCGCACGCTTCGCAATGCAGACGGTACACTTGCGTACCGGTTTGGTGTAATCCTAAACTATCTGTTCCGGGTGGATGCGCTGATGAAAACGCTCGGGTCAGATTTTCCCCTGCATGTAGCGCATAAAAAGATTCCATATCTTGGCGAAGATGGAAAAACGCTCATCCATCCGGAAGCACCGAACGCATACAAGTTTGAAACGCTTGTGCTGGATATGGTGCACATGCAAGAGAGCTGTCTGGCATTTGAAGTAGACCGCAGCAAAGAGTTTGCACCGGTGAAAAACGCCACAGGTGTAGACTCGGTCGAGACCGCACAGGCACTGCTTGAGCAAAATGGCGTGGTGTTATAAATGCGCCGCATCATCAATCCAGATGTCCTGATCCATCTTGCAGAGAAATTCACATTATGGGTCTATGCGAAACAAAAACAACAGGCCAAGATGTTATATGCAGGAAAAACAAACTCCAGACGACGCAAAAAAATAAGAACAGATAATATAAATACGTCCGATGCACGTTGAACAAAGCCAGCATCGGACGTATTTTATTTCGATTTCATTTATTCCTGATATGGCACCATCCCTAAGATCTCAAACACCTGCGAACGCTGCCAGAGGTCTGCCGTCACATGAATATCAAAGCCCTCACCCGGCGCACATTGCAGCTGATCCGCCGGAATCTTCGGCAACCCAAAGCCAGCAAGCATATTCGCAATGATCCCTGCATGAGTGATGACAGCGCAGTGAAGCAAATCTTCCTGCATCATGTCCATAACGATCTCACGTAGTGCCCGGAAGATCCGCAGCTGCACTTCCTTGACGCTCTCACCCTGCGGGGGTCGCGCATCCATACCGCCCCTCAGCCATTCCCGGAATTCTTCCTTGCCCACAAGCTCGTCCGACGATTTTCCCTCAAATGTGCCAAGGTTCATCTCCATGAGATTGTCCACCGTCTGGATCGTCGTATCCGGAAACAATAGCTCTGCCGTTTCGATACAGCGTTTCAGCGGACTGCTGTAGACACGTGCAACGTTCGGGTAGACATACTCGTCGGTCTTCGCTAACAGCTCCGCCGCACCCTTATCTGAGAGTGCATAGTCCGTCTGACCGATGTAAATGCCTTTTTCATTCGCCGCCGTCATACCATGGCGAATGACACTGAGCCGATAGCCTTTCATATCTGTTCACGCTCTTTTCTCATTTATGATATTTCGTACCGCCTATAATCTGATAACTGCGGTAGATCTGTTCCAATAGCATCACCCGCGCCAGCTGGTGCGGAAACGTCATCGCCGACATCGAAAGCCGCAGATCGGCGCGCCGCTTCACTTCGGTCGCAAGTCCATACGAACTGCCGATACAAAACGTCACTGCGCCGCTCTCGCCGCCGTCGGCTGCTGCTTCGATTTTTTTCGCCAGTCCCGGACTGTCGAGCATCTTGCCCTCAATGCACATGGCGATGCAATACCCTTTGATGCGTTTGAACAGCATCTCGCTCTCTTTTTCCAGCGCCTGTACAATTTCACGGTCAGACGGATTCTGCGGCAGCGACGCCGGCTCGATTTCGAGGATGTCGAGTTTGCAAAACCGCGAAAGCCGCTTTTCATACTCCTTACACGCTTCGCGCAGGTACGACTCCTTGCACTTCCCCAGCGCTAAAATCTGAATCGTCTGCATCAGAAGATCACCGCCTCATAAAGTCCCTCTGGCGATGCCACTGAGAGGAGAAAGTCCTGTCCGCGCCGCATGCCCTCTTCGTCCAGATGCTCCTGTACAGTCTGTTCCGCAAGTGGCATGGTATTATTCTGTTCGCTCAGATGTCCCAGCACCAGACGTGTGGTGCCGTTATGTATGAGTTTTTCCGCGAACGCCGCACTGTCGCCGTTTGCCAAATGGCCATAGCTGCCGCGGATGCGCTTCTGCAAATAATCGGGATAGGGTCCGGTGCGAAGCATGCCGGGATCATAGTTCGCCTCCAGTAGCACCAGATCTGCCCCCTGAACACCCTTCTCCACCTCCGGCGTCACACAGCCAAGGTCTGTACACACGGCACAGGTCTGACCATCCGGCATGATAAATCGATAGCCACAGCTGCCGGGTGCGTCATGCATCGTCGGAAACGCCACTGCCGCGATCTCTGCCGCATACACAGGCTTTTGCACTTCTATTTCGTATAGCACGGCATCTTCAGGCAGGCTGACTGTCCTACGGATCTCAGCGATTGTTTCTGCCGTCGCATAGACCGGGACGTTGTACTTTCCCAAAAAAACGCGCAGTCCCGCGATATGGTCGCTATGGCTGTGTGTGATAAAAATCGCCTGTACCGCTTCTTCGGAAATGCCGTGTGCTTTCAGCGATCTGGTCAGCTTTCGGCACGAAACCCCGGCATCCACCAGTACGCCGCCGGCCGGGCTTCCGACAAAAGATGCATTGCCCTTGCTGGAACTGAAAAGCGAATAAAATTTTGACAATTTAATTCCTCCCTAAAGCGGCGCTTCGCAGTATCTCACCATGCGCCATAACAAATCATCCGCTCCACCGCCGCGGTTCCAACAGTGGTAACAAGATTGCTGCCAATCAATACGAAAAGTAAACGTATGCGGTGGGTGGTATTTTTTCGCAGTAAAAAATACCCCAGCGGAAATTCGATCACAAGTGTGAGAAACAAAAACCCAACTCCAACCGTATATACAGGAGCGTACTCAACATATTCCTGCCATGTCATGCCACCCACGATCGGAACCTTCATCAGAAATATCCACGGAAATAAAAATGACACCGCATTTCCAAAGACAATCACCAGCATCGTCTTCCAAAGCGGTTTACATCCTGCAATCACACGAACCGCCGTAATTTCAACCAAAAGCGTACCCAACACAACCCACGGCAATATATCGTAGGGACGCTTTTCTGAGATCCAGTACCATGAGGAATTCGCCGACACGGTACAATATGTCATGCACAATGCCAGAAATATTCCATAGCAAAATGCAACTATCTGGTGCGTTTCCTTCCTTTTCATCACACAACCTGCTTTTTAACGCTACAACGAAAGCCGTCATATCACTTGACGGCTTTTGAATCTTAATTGAATTAAATAAATTTATCTCAAAGCGCCTCTTTCAATTCTGCGTGTGCAGTTGGTTCTGAAACCTTCTGAATATCCGCACCGATCTCCCGGAGCTTTGCATCTAAGTTCGCATAACCGCGCTCAATGTGATAGATATCCTCAATCTCGGTGACGCCGCGCGCCGCAAGTCCGGCGATGATGAGTGCCGCACCTGCACGCAGATCACACGCCTTTACCGGAGCGCCGGTCAGCTTCCCAACGCCTTCGACAACGGCGACCTTGCCATCTACGGAAATATCCGCACCCATCCGACGCAGCTCATCCACATAGCGGAAACGCTGTTCCCAGACGCCTTCTGTAATGATACTCGTGCCTTCAGCCAGCGTCAGAAGGGTCGTAATCTGCGGCTGCATATCCGTCGGGAAACCCGGATGCGGCATGGTCTTGACATTGGTGCGTACAAGCGGCCCATCGACCCAAACACGCACACTGTCATCAAATTCTTCAATATTTACGCCGATCTTGCGCAACTTGCTTGAGATCGGTTCTAAGTGTTTCGGAATGACATTGGTCACCAAGACATCGCCGCCGGTCGCCGCCGCCGCGATCATAAAGGTACCAGCCTCAATCTGGTCAGGGATCACGGAATACACCGCACCATGCAGACGCTCGACACCGCGAATCTTAATCACATCCGTACCGGCGCCCATGATGTCTGCCCCCATCGAGTTCAAAAAGTTTGCAAGGTCGACAATATGCGGTTCTTTTGCCGCATTTTCAATCACCGTCAGTCCTCTTGCACGCACTGCCGCAAGCATGGCGTTCATTGTCGCACCAACGGATACGACATCTAAGTAAATCTGGCTGCCGACAAGCTCATCTGCCACAAGATCCACCATGCCATGTTCAATGCTGCACTTTGCGCCGAGGGCAGCAAACGCCTTCAGATGCTGGTCAATCGGCCGGTCGCCAAGCGGACATCCGCCGGGCATGGATACTCGTGCCTTACCATAACGTCCCAAAAGTGCGCCGAGAAAATAATACGATGCACGCATTTTCCGCGCACTCTCATACGGCACGCAAAAACTGGTCAGACCCTGTGCCGAAATGCGCACGGTCGTCTTATTCAGATACTCTACCTGGGCACCCATTTCACACAAAATGCGCAGGCTGATGGAAACGTCACTGATATCCGGGACGTTTTCTAAAATACACGGCTCGTCAGAAAGCAGCACAGCCGGTATGAGTGCAACTGCTGCATTCTTTGCGCCGCTGACTTCGATTTCTCCAGACAGGCGATGTCCGCCATGAATGACAAATTTATCCAATTTCGTCTCTCCTTTGTTTGCATAGTGCTATCACAGATGCATGTCCGCACATCCAGAGGGAACGCTATGCATGGAACCATACTGCGTTGTCCCGCAGCCGACTTCCTCAGACTTTCACAGCCGGCAGGATCTGTCTTGTTCTCTGACAAACAGACACCGCCGAACGGATGTATATACGCTCTAGATTTTCGCCGTTCATACCCCACGAAAACAGAGCCATTCTTTTACAAAACAAAGTTCGCATGATGCAAAATGCACCGCCGTTTTTACAGCTTCGGTACAATTATTTTGTATGCGATCTTTCTTATTATACACGAAAATTTTGTGTTTGTAAAGTCAAAAACATGTATTTTTTTCGTTGTTTGGATTAATCGCCAGAAAAAACATTTTGATATCTATCTTAATTGTATAATTTTCACAAAATCATAGTATATAATATTACATTCCTGACATATCTCCGTGTTAGATGCTGGAATGTATGCCCACCCGATCGCCGCAAAGGACGCGATCAGAACGCAAAATCCGCATAAACGCCAATCTCGATGGACAAAATCCGGATCTCCTCCACCGGCGGTGTATAGCCACCCTCGGTTTCTGCATTCCGTACTGCGGCATCGGTGATTGCATCGATCGTCGCAAAGCTCTCATCGCCGTATGCCTGGGCGAAGATTGTCATCTGCTGGGAGTAATTCGGAATGCCGCCATATTCGAGGAAGGCGTCGTTGATTGCTTCAGCGTTCTCCGCAACAGATGAAAGCGCTTCTTTCGTGTCGTCATCAAATTCAATCGTATCACATACCACAAAGCGCGAACCGCAATAAGACGTCATGTTTCCGGTCAGGCGATCAAAGAATCCGCCCTCCTGTGATACTGTCGGTGCACAGAATGCGCCGCGAAACGGCCAGAGACTGCTGTCGGTCTCTGCTGCAACATGTTCATAGGTGTCGTCTGTCACCGTGCCGTCCGGATTTGCAGTCCCGGCTTCAAAATAGACACCGGGTTCTATTTGAAAGATATAGGTATTGTCATAATAGCCGGACTCGGCAAGTTCAGTGAACTGCGCCACATAGTCCGGCGCCTGTTCGGGATAAAGTTCTGCCACTATATCGCCGCAGGTCGTGTGGACACACATCGCCGGTGCATCGTCCGCCGGCGTGTCAAGTTGTACTAATGTCACTTCCGACAGGTCGATATACGGACCAGTCTGCTGTTGGAGATAATTGGTACAGGAAAACAGTCCAAAACAAATTAGAAACAAAATCAATACCGTAATGAATGCCCGTGTAATCCCTTTTTTATGATCTCTCAGTGCCATATAATGCCTCGCTTTTTAGTCTGTGGTCTTGGTAATCTCAGTACCCTGTCTGGTTTCACGGACAGCATAGCCCAAAGCAGCAATGGCATCCCGAAGCCGGTCAGCCTCGGCAAAGTCCTTGACCTTTCTAGCAGCCTTGCGCTGTTCCACCAGTTCCAGCACCTCTGACGGAATGGCATCCGCCGCCTTGCGGTTGTAGAGCAGACCCATTACGCCAGTGAGTTCATCAAACAATGCCGCACCGGCTTCTAGCTGTTCCTTCGGGGTCGTGCTGTCGGCGCTCATGCGGTTGAGTTCGCGCACCAACTCAAAGATTGCCGTCATGCCGTCGGCAGTATTCAGGTCGTCGTCCATAGCGGTGATGAACTGCGCTCTGCGCTTGTCGAAAATTTCTTTTGCCTCCGGCGAAACCGTGCCGGAGTTTGCCGCGCCGATGGCACGATCCAGCGTATCCCGGCAGGCATAGAGCCGCTCAAGCGACGCCTTGCACGCATCGAGCAGCTCCTTGCAATAGTTGATCGGGCTGCGATAGTGTGCCTGTACCATCATATAGCGGATAACTTCATAGCCATATTTCTCTGCCACTTCGCGCACGGTGAAAAAGTTGCCAAGCGATTTCGACATCTTTTTGTTGCCAATGTTGATATAGCCATTGTGCATCCAGTAGTGCGCAAAAGGCACGCCGTTTGCCGCCTCGCTCTGGGCAATTTCATTTTCATGGTGTGGAAAGATCAGATCCTGACCGCCGCAGTGGAGGTCAAAAGTCTTACCCAGATAATGGCAGGACATAGCAGAGCACTCGATGTGCCAGCCGGGTCTGCCCTTGCCCCACGGCGAATCCCAGTACGGCTCGCCGGGCTTTGCCGCTTTCCACACGGCGAAGTCCAGAGGGCTTTCCTTTTCATCCCCTACTTCGATCCGTGCACCGGCCTGGAGCTCTTCTATTGGCTGGCCGGAGAGTTTGCCGTATTCCGGGAAAGAGGCGGTGCGGAAGTAGACATCGCCGTTTGAAGTCGGATAGGCGTGTCCGGTGTCCACCAGATTTTGAACAATGTCAATGATCAGATCCATGCTGTTTGTCACGGTCGGGTGCACATCGGCATCCATGACATTCAGTCCGTGGGCATCGGTTTTGTATTCCGCAATATAGCGCGAAGCAATCTCAGACGCCGGGACGCATTCCTCGTTTGCCTTTTTGATGATTTTATCGTCCACATCCGTGAAGTTCTGGACATAGGTCACCTGATAGCCGCGGAACTTCAGATAGCGGCGCAACACGTCAAATGCGCAGATCGGACGTGCATTCCCGATGTGGATATAGTTATACACCGTCGGACCGCAGGCATAAATTTTGACATGGTTCGGCTCGATGGGAATGAGTTCTTCTTTTTTTCGAGTGAGTGTGTTATAAATCTGCATGGCAGTTTGCTCCTTTGTATGGATTGATATGTAGCCACGCCAGACGGCGCAGCAGTCGACTTATTTCGAAAATAAAAATTCCTGAAACGCTTGCATCTGCGGAAAGATATGCTCTGCCAGCTGCTGCATCTCTGCATCCGGCGGCAGCAGGTCGGGAATTAGGATCGGGTGGAGCCCGGCGGCGTATGCACTGCGAATGCCGTTATAGGAATCCTCCACCGCATATGCTGTTTCCGGCGCAACATCTAGAGCTTCACATGCCTTCTGATAGATCTCTGGATGGGGCTTGCTGTGGTGCACCTCATCGCCGCCAATGATCTGGTCAAAGAATTTCAATAGCCCAAACTGCCCCACTTGTTCACAGATCACCGCACGCCGGGTCGAAGATGCAATTGCCGTCAGAAAGCCATGCTGTTTCAACGCCGCTAAAATTTCACGCACGCCGGGTTTGAGCATGAGTTTGCCGACCCGAACGGCATCCCAGTATCGGTCGGACATTTCGCGTTTATATTCATCGTAGGGAAACTCCGCACCGTAGTACGCAAGAAACATCTCCCGAGATGCCGTCGCATTGCTGCCCAAACACCGTCGACAAATCTTCTGGATATCCGGAATGGCATATTTCTGCGCGACTTCTTCCCAGCATGCAATCACAAGTGCTTCAGAGTCGAACAACACACCGTCCATATCAAATACGACGCTTTTGCACTGCCCCATGGCTTTATGCACTTCCCTTCTATTTTTAGCGGTTATGATTTCTGTTCCGGCGCGTCGGACAGATTGCTCTGCTGTTCCAGCTCTGTCATCTCATCACGCAGGCACTTGACGGCACGCTTGAGCATCGTGATGTCTTCCATGGTCAAGTCGGGCATGTGGATCTGGTCGAGATCCTGTTCCACGCGTTGTCCCTCACACCGTGCAATCCGCGCCGGAACACCGACGGCGGTGCAGTTATCGGGGATGTCTTTTAAGACAACGGCATTCGCCGCGACTTTGACATTATTCCCGATCCGGATCGGTCCTAACACTTTTGCACCGGCACCGACCATGACGTTGTCGCCAAGTGTCGGGTGGCGCTTGCCCTTATCCTTGCCCGTACCGCCGAGTGTCACGCCCTGATAGAGCAGGCAATTGTCGCCGATCACGGTAGTTTCGCCGATCACTACGCCCATGCCGTGGTCGATGAAGAGTCCCTTGCCGATCTGTGCGCCGGGGTGGATCTCGATGCCGGTCTTGTGCCGGGCACGCTGAGAAATGATCCTGGCGATCGTAAACCATTTATGCCGATAAAACCAGTTGGCACGCCGATAGCTGCGCACCGCTTTTAGTCCAGAGTAGGTCAGAAAAATCTCCAGACTGCTGCGTGCGGCAGGGTCTTTTTCTTTAACGATCGCAATATCTTCTCGAAGTTTTTTCAGCATGATGTCTCACCTCATATTCTTTCTCCAATATATCAGCAACAGTTATTTTTATGCACAGACCGACGAGAACCGGACAAACAAAAAACCACCTCTGCAAATGCAGTATATGCACCCACAGAGGCGGTATGAACTTCCCGCGGTTCCACTCTGATTTCTCACTCAAAGCCGCCGTAACGTGGCAAAGACGGACGCAGATACTACCGGCACGCCGGATTCCCCGCGCCAACTAACAGTTGCACTTCATTTCCAGTGTCCGTCGCCGTCTCACCGCCCCGGCGCTCTCTGTGCGGACGCGCTGTCATTACTCTAACTGCTGCGTTGTTGTTCGATTCAAATGAAAAAAGCAATCCCGCATCACGATCATGCGGCGATGTCATAGTTTTATTATATGCGATTTCCAGTAATTTGTCAATGGTCAGACCGGACTTTTTTCTGTTCCGGATGCAAAAAGCACTCTTCCATGACAAAGATGTCACAGAAGAGTGCGTCGCGATCTCGCGCAGTTTTATAGGTTATCGGTTCTATGCTGTTCCATATGCAAGCCTTTCAGATGCTGCATGATACGGGCGTTACCGCTTTTTCTGCATCACTGCCGCCGCCGCGATCAATAGTCCCAATCCACCGACAATGCCAAGCGAATAAATCGTGCGATCACCGGTCTTCGGTGAGCTCGATGTGTTGGTGCGGTTCAAGCCAGAGCTTGTGTTAGTTCTGTTACTCGAACTCGTGCCCGCGGACTGTGTCCGAGTGGGAGATGTCTGTGTGGTCATCGCTGTGGTCGTACTGTTGGTAGTGTCAGAAGATCGTGTCGTGGTAAACGATACCGTTTCATCCATTACCAAATCAAGCGTTGTGGTCTGGGTCGTTTCTGTTGTCATCACCGTTGTAGTCGTTTTTGCTGTCGTCGCGGTGGTCGTAGTTACCTCGGTCGTTGCCGCAGATGTTGTTGCCGCGGTGGTGACCGATTCTGTCGTTGTAGCAGCTGTCGTTGTAGTTTGTGTTGTCACATAGCGGTCAAGCATCACGATTGTAAAATCAGCTTGTGTATGCGTACCATCTTCAACGAGAAAGACATTACCATCAGTGATGATGAACGAGATTGATTCAGCGATTTCATATCCTTCCGGTGCAAGCGTTTCAGTCAACGTATAGAGGATACCTTCGGTCAGTCCCTCGATGTAATGCGGTTCGTCGCCAGAAATCCACGCATCGATCAGTGTACCATCTTCGCTGCGCAGTTCAAGCGATGCGCCCGGCACTTCCTTGCCGGTTTCCACACCGTCTAAAATTTCCTGCTTGCTGATATGAATGTCATATGTCACAACCTGTGTCGTTGTCTGTACTGTCGTTTCGATGGTCGTAGTCATAGTTTCCACAATGCGTTCATCATACATCACGATCGTACCGTCGACCACAGCTGTCAGACTATCGTCGGATTCCACGATCCAAACAGCACCGTCGCGCCATGTAAACCGAATCGATTCCGCATAGGCATAACCATCCGGAGCGCCTGTTTCAGTCAGCGTATAGATTACGCCTTCCTCCAGTCCGCCAATCCAATGGCGAGAACCGTCGGAGATCCAGCTGTCGATTACATTTCCGTCTGTGTCGACTACTTCGAGCGCCGCGCCAATAACTTCTGCACCTGTCTTTTCGCCGCCGGCAATCTCTTGTTTATCAACATAGATCTCATAAGTCACAATCGTTGTCGTCGTCATTGCCGTAACAGCGGTTGTAGTCGTGGCCGCCGTCGCAGTTGTTGTGGTGACAGTAGTTGATGTGATGGTTTCTGTCGGTGTGACAGAAGTGGTAACTGTCGTTTCTGTTGTGGTCGTTGCTGTGGTGACAACAGCTGTCGTCGTTGTGATTTCCGACGTCGTCGATCCGGCAGAAGCCGCCGTAGTCGTTACCGTAGTTGTCACAGTCGGTGCGGTTGATGATGTTGTCGTCGGTCCGGCAGAAGTTGCCGTAGTCGTCAGCGTAGTTGTCACAGCCGGTGCGGTTGATGATGTTGTCGTCGGTCCGGCAGAAGTCGCCGTAGTCGTCAGCGTAGTTGTCACAGCCGGTGTGGTTGATGATGCTGTCGTCGGTCCGGCAGAAGTCGCCGTAGTCGTCAGCGCAGTTGATACAGTTGTTGATGTTGTCTGCGTTGTCTGAGAAGATGTTGTCGTGGGTCCTGCGGATGTAACCGTCGTTGATGCTGTTGTTGAAGCCGTTGTTGATGTTGATGTGATAGTGGTCGTGGTCGTTGTGGTAGTGGTAGTGGTAGTCGTTGTGGTGGTGGTTGTCGTGGTGGTTGTCGTGGTGGTTGTCGTGGTGGTTGTCGTGGTGGTTGTGGTCGGTGTTGTTGACGTGGACGTCACTGCCACTGCCACTGCGTCGCAAACTACAATCGTATCCGACGCGGCGTCATAATAGTAATAGCCGTCGGTGGCGTCTTCCACAGGTGCGGTGGGAATGGCGTTGCCATCTTCATCCGTTATACCAGTGATAACGCCGTTATCGATAATGAATGTGACGGTAGAGTCGATGACGCTATAAGTTACGCCGCCAGACTCAAATTCCTCGCCGGTTTCCTGTAAGGTATAGGTGCCGTCGGGCAGTCCCTGGATCACCAGATCCGTGCCGTTTGAAGTCCAGGATACGCCATTGACCGTTGCCGTCAGAGCCGGATTCTGAGCCAGAATATCTGTCCAGTCGGTAATCGCCTCGTTGGTAATCTCAATGGTCGCGCCGGAAACATCCGCTTCGCCGGTGATATCCATCTTGGAGATCGTGATCCGGGAGATGTCATCGGTGACGGTGATGGTGTCGCCGTCCGTTACGGTAAAGCCATCGGTCTCGGTGTAGGTGTCGGTAATGACGCCATTCTCAATGGTAAACGTAAAGGTGGAAGTCACCAGAGTATAGCCGTCCGGTGCAGTGACTTCTTCCAGGGTATAATTGCCATCGGGGAGCTGGGTCAGAACTGTATCTTCCAGACCCGAAGTAAAGGAAATCACATTGCCGGCAATCTCGAAATCATCGTCATCCGTGCCGTCCGCCGTCAGGATGGTGTTGCCCTGCGTTGCGGTGACTTCTGCAAAGGGCGTTTCGGCATCGGTGTCCAGCGTCAGAGTCATCTCTGCGCCCTCGACCTCAATTCCGCCGAAGCCAAGCTTACTAATCGAGATCTCTGAAACCGCGTCTGCCACGGTGATCCCATTGTCGCTTGCGTCAAAGTCCGGGCTATCCGCAACCGGGTTGCCGTCGGCATCCAGAATGCTGCTTTCGGTGACGTTACCGGTGGCATCTACCGTAAACCGGAAAGTCGTCGTCACAAGCGTATAGCCGTCCGGTGCGGCAGTTTCTTCGAGGGTGTAAGTGCCGGCCGGCAGACCAGTCAGGGTCGTTTCGCCGGTTTCCGATGTCCATGCCAGAATATAATCCTCCTCCATCGGCAATATCTGCATAGCACCAGTAAGCTCTACGCCGGTCAGATCGACGCTTTGATCTTCTGCCGTCAGTTTCATGGATGCATTGGGCAGAGTCTTTTCACCGGTCATGTCGGTTTTATTGATTTGAATGGTTGAGGTTTCATCCTCACCATCTTTTGTGTTTGGCAGGGCAATTGCAACCGTATTACCATCAGGTGTAATATCCAGTACAGAATCCTCCAGATCGCTTGCGCTGTCTTCTTCGGTTTCAAAGTAATAGCGGATTTCTGTGATTGTTGCATTCCAGAATGTGATTTTCATTCTGCCGCTATCGCCGAAAGAAAGTGAACTCGGAGTGATTTCATTCGTGCCGACAGTAAGAGTAGTTGATTCAGATACAGTTTCATCGCCAACAGGTTTGAACTGAATACCACCTGCTCCCCATTCTACACTTGTAACATCAACTTCTATTTTTGAAATTTCTTTGTTGGCATACATCTCGCCAAAATAGGTTTCTTCATTATTTGTTGGACTGGAATCGACAACAACAGTTGGTTTTCCAGCTTTTACAGAAAAATCATCATTGTATACTGTAAAATAATGCTTTACGTTTTCCTGATCCGTCAGATAGCCATCCGGTGCATCAGTCTCAACAATATAATACACGCCCGGTTCAAGGTATCCATCCAGAAGTTCATCACCATTAAACTCCTTGAAAGTTTTCATGGGCTGATTTTCGCCGTCTTTCCACAATTCTAGCGTTGCGCCTGAAACAATTTTATGGGTGTCAGAATTTACCTTCTTCAGTTGCACTTTTGCACCAGTGATCTTTACATCTTCCATAGTCAGAGTACGACCATCGAGAGTTGTCATATTGATTTCCGTCCAGCTTGTGGGCGCTCCGGCCGGGACAGTATCGTGCGCGACAGAAGTCCAATAGACCGTATCATCCATCTTTTCCAGATACAAGTCATTCTGATAGTCATAGCCTTCCGGCGGCGTTACCTCATAAATGCGGTAGATCTGATTGTCTTTCAGTTTATCCACACCAAATGCCGTCGAACTGTCTGTACTGCTCCAGTTCCACCAGTCAACCGCCACAGATTGATCTTCTTCAAATGCGCCGTTTGTGATCGCTCCCGCTTGCAAAACAATATCTGCACCAGTCAGGGGGCTCTCTTCCTCGTCTACTTTTTGGAAGAAGATACCGGTTTCGTTAGTGATTTCAAAATTCGGAGCCTTGGCATCTTTCGGTTCTGTAACATAGGCATTTTCTACTGCACACAAATCAATCGTTGGGCTGATCAATTTGTCATTATAAAATACCAGATAGCCCGACTGATAATTATCATCGTTTTCATATCCTTTTACATCTACTTTTTCTACTCTAAAGTTCGAAGTGACAGCATCGTCGACAGCTTCACCATTGCTATCTTTAACCGTAAGTATCTCATTCTCGTCCAAAGACAGCTTATAGTCAACGCCGTCTATCTGATAAACATTTCTTGTCAGACTGATTTCAGAATAAGTATATGTTGCGTTTCCTATTTTCTCCCCGTCGTCCATTTGATATACGGTCAGTGTCACATATGGCGTGTACGGTACAGGCTCAGTCATGCCATCGATATTCGCTTCCTGCCTGTCGCCTTCTGTCACTTCAAAATAATACGCCTCATCCGACATGACGTAACCATCGGGTGGATTAACCTCTTTCAGCATATAACTGCCAGGTTCTACAGTTATCGTATCTTTAGCCCCGGAAGACACAAATGTTCTGACAGGAGTTTCTGCATACGTTTCTGTCTGTTCGTCGTATTCGTACAGCCCCAACGTTGCACCGTCCAGAAATTTTCCGTCGGCATCAACTTTCGATACGTCAATCGTATAATTAGATGCCGTGCCTAAAATTTCAACCAATCCGAGGAACGGACGATATCCAAACTCTAAGCCACCTCTGAATGACTTTGCAATCAGCGCACCGGAAAGGTGACCTTCGCATGCTTCCTCCTCAGACGTCACGTCTGCATGCGGTGCCAGAATGGTACCGTTGAAGTTACACGAAATGTATACATCGGTGGCATTCGGGAAGTTATACAGAATACGGGAAGAATTTTTATTATTATTTGTATTGTGAGACCCCGCATTCGAAATCCACGTTCCGTTGATGGTTGTATCAATGGTGTTATCTGCTGTATCTATATGGATATCCTTTTCTTCGCTGGTGACGACCATGTATGCGTCATCTGGTATATTCACATACTGAATCTGATCTACATTTTCAAATGATGCGTCCTCAGGCAGATGAAAATAAATAATTTTATCCGTTGTACCTTCTGACGCAGTAAGCGTCAAGATGCCGTTTGAAAGTGTAACAGTACCAGTCGAATCATGCTCTGCAACAATTTTAGAGCGCTCGTAGATCTTTTCAAATTCAGCTTCAAAATCAATCAATTGTGCTTCATATATTTGCGCTTCTTCGTCTGGATGGAAAGCATCGTGTTCACAGCCATTTTGATATAGTGTATCTGTTGCAACATAACCCGCATCAGCCGGCCATGTAATATGCGTAGAATCTGTATACCTTGTCGCATCTTGCAGGACAAAACGTTTATATAAGTCCTCGTCCGCCGGGTAGTACCATGTATTACCGCTCAGTGTTACATCTGAGCGCCCACCGTTTTCACTACTGCCCGAAAGCGGTGAAATGTTATGAAGCTTTCCACCGACAATGGCATGTGCAAAATTAGTAATCCCCTGATATTCCTCTGTATTTTTCAGCGCGGTCATAGTGGCGAAATCGCCGTTTCCGACCTGATAGTTGTAATTGCCATCAAAAACCAGATCACCACCGACTGCAACTCTTCCTTCGGCATCCGCGTTTGTTGCAGTAAATGTACCTGAAAGAAAAATACTGAATTGACTTGCAATGCCTAAATAATAGTAATTATCCGCATTTGTAATCGTCTGAGCCACTGTACTGCCTGCAAGTGAATTTCCATCCCCGACCAGCAGCGTTACATCGCTGAGTTCCACCGGACTATGTCCATCATTTCCGTCTGCGCCAGTCAAATTCGTCGCCGCTCTCGTCGGAAAAGTACTTCCCGCCAAAATCCCCGTTGCCGTCAAAACCGCCGCAGTCAGAAAGCTAAAGATACGGCTTTTCCTTGTTTTCATATGCGTTTCCTCCTTTTGTAACAAAATTGACAGCCGACACCCAGGAATCCTATTTCACATATCTGCCACCCGTATGCCATCTGTCTGACTCAATTTCATCTTCTTTATTATTATATCATATGAATATGAATATAATTTTTCGATTTTACTATAAATTATATAAAGCGGTAGAAATATAATCAATTTTTTTGTACATATTGCTTATTTTTTATGCAATACGCTGGTATAAGAGTGCCGGGAAAAGTCATTGTTTTTCTGTTGCATTTTTGCGCCGGGTGTGGTATAATGAATTTATATGTCATATCCGGCGGACATATGCCCTTTGTGCATACACTTGGAAAGGAATCGAAAACCGCTATGAAAAAAATTACCATCATCACTGGACACTACGGCTCGGGCAAGACTAACCTTGCAGTTAATCTGGCGCTGTCGCTGGCGAATGCCGGAGAAAAAGTCACGGTGGTGGATTTTGATATCGTCAACCCCTATTTCCGCACGGCGGACTTCGCAAAGCTGTTTGCCGACCGGGGAATCACCCTTGCCGCATCCATGTACGCAAATACCAGTCTCGATATCCCGGCGATCTCCTTTGATATGGAGCGCATGGCGTATGAGCCAGGCTACCTGATCGTCGATGTGGGAGGCGATGATGCCGGTGCCATTGGACTCGGGCGCTATGCCGAAGGATTTTCTGCCTATGTGCCGGATCAACTCGATATGTGGTATGTCGTAAACCGCTATCGCTATCTTACGGAACAGCCCGATGAAACACTCTCACTCATGCGGGATATCGAAGCCGTTTCTCGGATGCGCCACACAGGGATCGTCAACAACTCAAACCTCGGCAGAGAAACGACGGCACAGACCATTCTTCGGGCGTTGCCCTATGGAGAAGAAGTTGCAGCGCAGGCCGACCTGCCATTGGTGTACAATACCTATCCTAAGGATCTAACGCTGGAAGTCCCCCAGGGGCTGGCAGTGGAACGGTATGTGCGAGCGGTTTGGGAGCAGTAAAAACCAAAGGCAAAATTCTCTTGCCTATCAATTTCTAACGCAGAAAGGGGTGAATCGCATGGAAAAAATGACCGTCAAATTCGACCGTTGTAAAGGCTGTGGACTTTGCATCACTGCATGTCCCAAAAAGATTGTCGCGCTGCAAAAAGAGCACCGCAACGAAAAAGGCTATTTCACTGCTGTCTGTACCGATCAGGACGCTTGTATCAGCTGCGCCATGTGCGCCACGATCTGTCCGGACTGCGCCATCACAATTTCAAAATAGAAAGAAGGGTAACTTCCAATGGAAAAAAGTCTGATGAAAGGCAACGAAGCACTCGCCGAAGCTGCGATCCGTGCCGGCTGTAAGTGCTTCTTTGGCTATCCGATCACACCCCAGACCGAACTGTCTGCCTATATGGCAAAGCGCATGGAAAAGGCCGGCGGCGTGTTCTTACAGGCAGAATCGGAGATCGCCGCGATCAACATGGTGCTGGGTGCCGCCTCTACTGGTGTCCGTGCCATGACTTCGTCCTCGTCCCCGGGGGTATCCCTGAAAGCAGAGGGCATCTCGTACATGGCAGGCTCAGACCTGCCGGGACTGATCATCAACGTCCAGCGTGGGGGGCCGGGTCTGGGTTCCATCCAGCCGGCTCAGTCTGACTATTACCAGGCAACGCACGCGATGGGACACGGTGATTTTCACATTCTGGTCTTTGCGCCGTGTTCGGTACAAGAAATGGTCGACACTGTGATGCTGGCGTTTGACAAAGCAGATCAGTACCGCATTCCGGCGATGATCTTAGCAGATGGTCTGCTCGGACAGATGATGGAGCCGGTCACATTCCCGGAACCGCGCACGACCCTACCGGACAAGTCCGACTGGGCAGCATGCGGTCACGGCAACCAGCGCGAGCATCACATCATCAATTCCCTGTTCCTGGATGCCCCGCTTCTGGAACAAAAGGTACAAGAACGCTTCCAGCGCTATGCCATCATCGAGGCAAATGAAACCGATGCAGAACTGTATCAGTGCGAAGACGCCGAGATCGTGGTGACTGCCTATGGCGCATCGGCAAGAGTCGCTAAGTCCGCCGTAACAGCAGCACGGCAAAAGGGCATCAAAGCTGGTCTGTTCCGTCCTAAGACCTTGTGGCCGTTCCCGAAAAAAGAACTTTGTGAAGCCACCAAGCACGCATCCCAGATCCTCGATGTCGAGATGTCCATGGGACAGATGATCGACGATGTGCGTCTGGCGACATCATGCCGGCTGCCGGTGACATTCTTCGGCAGAACCGGCGGTGTGATCCCGACCCCGGCAGAAGTATTGACAGAGATCGAAAAACTCACAGGAGGTGCAGCATAATGGCAGTGGTATTTGAGCGTCCGAAATCGCTGTTAGATGTCCCGACGCACTTTTGTCCGGGATGCGGCCACGGCATTGTCCATCGTCTGGTCTGTGAAGTACTGGACGAAATGAATATTGAGGGCGACACCATCGGCGTAGTGCCGGTAGGATGTTCCGTCATGTCCTATAATTATTTTGGCTGCGATGTCATCGAGGCACCCCACGGCAGAGCACCAGCAGTTGCTACCGGCGTCAAGCGCACCAATCCCGACAAGATGGTCTTTTCCTACCAGGGCGACGGCGACCTTGCCGCCATTGGCACAGCAGAAACCGTACATGTGGCGACGCGCGGCGAAAATATTGTCATCATCTTTATCAACAACACCACCTACGGCATGACTGGCGGACAGATGGCGCCGACAACGCTGCCGGGTCAGGTGACGCAGACAACGCCTTATGGCAGAAACACCGAAACCGCAGGCTATCCGATCCGGGTTTGCGAGATGCTCGCGACCTTGAGCGGAACGGCACTTGCAGAGCGTGTGGCGATCGACAGTGTACCCCATATCCGTGCCGCAAAGAAGGCAATCCGCAAGGCATTTGAAAACCAGAAGGCAAAGCGCGGACTTTCGATCGTCGAGGTTCTTTCCACATGTCCGACTAACTGGGGACTTTCTCCGGCAGAGTCAATGCAATTTGTGAAGGATCAGATGATCCCCTATTATCCGCTCGGCGTATATAAAGATGTCACAGCAGAGGAGGGGACACAGGCATGACAACTGAAATCATTTTAGCTGGATTTGGCGGACAGGGAATTCTGTTTGCCGGAAAAGTGCTGGCGTATTGCGCATTGATCGATGGCAAAGAGATCTCGTGGCTGCCGTCCTATGGTCCGGAAATGCGCGGCGGAACGGCAAACTGTGCCGTGTGTATTTCGGACGAGCCGATTGGCTCGCCGGTAGTATCCAATCCGGACTATCTCATTGCCATGAATGGGCCATCGTATAAGAAGTTCATTGACGCAGTGAAGCCCGGCGGGCTGGTGCTGCTTGACAACTCGATCGTGGATGAAGTCTGCGACCGCAAGGACGTAACGGAGGTTTCGATTCCTGCGACAGATCTTGCGACAGATGCAGGCTTAAACGGTGCGGCGAACATGGTGCTGCTCGGCAGAATGCTGGCGGAGACAAACCTGTTCTCCATGGACACAGTGCAGAAGGCGATGGAAAAATGTATTCCACCAAAGCGTGCGCATCTGATCAAGGCGAATCTCAAGGCGATTGAGCTTGGCATGGCGCAGAAGTAATGCGCCGCATTGCCTAATTGATATGATATAAAAATCCCGAAGGCAAACGCAATACGGCGTCTGGCTTCGGGATTTTTTGTATTTTATAGATTTTATGAGATTTATAACGTGGTCAATCGGTTTGATGTTCCGTTATGCTACTCTTCACTAGGCGCTGTTGCTTTGATCGATTTTTGGATTCGTTCATATATGGGGCGTTCAAAACACACCACAGCGGCAAGTATTAAGATCACCAGA
Source organism: uncultured Ruminococcus sp. (assembly GCA_949291125.1). Taxonomy (GTDB): domain Bacteria; phylum Bacillota; class Clostridia; order Oscillospirales; family Ruminococcaceae; genus Ruminococcus_C. The sequence goes on along the minus strand of CASEUJ010000015.1, from coordinate 109,824 downwards.
ACGATTACCCCGCGTGTAACTTTGGAAAAATACATCTCTTTGTCTGAATGCAAAAGAACGGCCATCACCAAATCACTGACATAGGTGTCGTTTCCATCTACCATCATACTGCCGTCGTATGCGTCCAGATACAGTGTATTTCGCGTGAAAAAGGAAATCGAATTTTGGGATGGATCTTGTTTCCAAATCTGTAAGGTATAATGCGTCTCACCGGAGATCTCTTCCGGAAATCTTGCCGTAAGGTGATCATCCTTGATATCTTTCGCGCCAACAACGGTCTGTCCCAGAATTTTGCCACTGTCATCGGAGACGCTGACATCATAGGTAGAATATGATGCTTCTCCCGCCGCTTTCTTCACTTGGAATATGATCTGATTAAACGATTTTTCGACATAAAAATCCTGCTGGATATACATATCGCTCTCTATTTTTGCAACATAATTTGGGAATAAGTTGTTGATACGATAATAATCAAACGAAGATTCCTGCGCAAACATCGAAAGCAGATTCAAACAGGTAAAAATCGTGAATCCGGCAAAGACAATCCTACCTTTTATGCTCTTGTCGATCCGCGAGATGATGGATTTTTTCATACCCTCTGTTTCATATTTCGACAAACCATCTTGTGTAACCGGAAACAAACAGAGTAGAAACGGCGCGGAGTATATGTTTTTCGCCTCCCATACCATATGAAACAGCATGCCGCCCAACACTGTGATACACAAAATCGAAAGAAACGCCGGCGTGCGAGAAGATCGGATACTGCGCAGCACCACAATACATGCGCCGAAAATCGTAATAAGGCGAAACGCTTGAGCATACAGCTGAAACAAGCCCTTTCGATTTCCGGCAAACCATTCGTACATGCTGCTTTCTGTTTGACCGGCATCCACACGTGTTGTGATATTGGAATATCCGTCAGAGAATGTTGACACCAGCTTTCGATACCACAAATTTACGGTTCCTGAAATTCCTAGTTGTTTGTAATTCTCAAAAGTTTTTTCCCATGCAACCTCTGATTTTTCTTCTGTTGTCTCATAGGCATTCATAAGGTTCAGATCATTCCCGATCGTCGTGAGATCGCCGTTTCCATGAGAGCCCATCATAAAATAGTAGGAGATCGGAAAAGCACCTTTGGAAACTTCGGAGAAATAGCTGTTTTTCACATTCGACCAAAGCACCATCGCCACGCAAATCGTACACACAATGCAAATGCCGCTGCGCAGCACTTTCCGTAAAATTTGATGCTTTCGCAAGATTCCAACGGTGAATAGGACAATTGCAACAAAAGGGAATATCGCGGTCGGTCGGATCTCATAACCCAGAACCAAAAGCAATCCTTCGCCAACCGCAAACAGGATCTCAGACCATATCTTTTTGGCTTTGTAACACCGAATTGCAAATAACATAACGCCCATCATGACTGGCAGACTAAATGTCGTCGTATAGCTCCAGAAAGTCAGTCCATAATAAATGGGATTGAGGGTACAGAGGAGGAGTGTTTTATTCGCAGCACGAATCCCAAGCATTTCCTTTACAATCATATAGAGCAGAACTACGGCAAGCAAAATCGCCATTACATTTGCAATATATAAGGGAAACAGAACATCTGTGATGCCTAACGACATAAGCATCCGAAAAAAATAGGACAACAAAATCGAAAACGTATAGTTATTGGCACACTTTAGCATATAGCCATTTAAGCCAGAATCATATGTTGCGCGATCATGATCCAAAAAATACAATCCTGCATCAATATCATACAAGGAGTCTGTCTTGGGCTTTACATCGAACTGTGTCAAAAGCACAATGAAAAATGCTATCATTATGGCAAACAAACTTGCGGATAAGATATACTGTCCTTTTCGCATTTTCAAACGATCAATCCAGCGGAAAATCACAACAAAAACACCTGTTAGCAATACAGTCAAAACGATCCCGATCAGGAACAGCGCTTTCCTATCCTGCTCTCTACCTAGGCTGACAGAAGAAAAATTGTAAATTGTACCAAAAGCAGTTAGCACAAAAAGAAACACCAATATTATATGTGCTGCTTTCCAGACAGCAGCGAAAATTCTTGACAATCCAGCCCAAATATTAATTTTCATTTTTACCTCTTTTCTTTTTTCGGCGGAATAGGCATGTCACTCATGCCAAACCCTTCACCAAATGTCACGTCGGCTTAAATATGAAATTGTAACAAGTCGACAGTTTCATCTCAACCAAATGTTCCGCCAACAGATTCTGTCAAATTCCCGTAGCTCTTTGTACTGACACCTCATGCTAGCCACGACATTTCATATAATTTTTCTCATTTTATGTTGTATGGAAATTAAATATTTTCATAGATATAATAGCATATAAAATCAAGGATATTTTGAACAAAACAAAAACATTTCAAAAATAAGAAAAGTTGCCGGGTGCATTTCCACCCGGCAACTCACAACACAACTGCAAACAAAATTTACTGCAACAATGCCTTACACGTTTCCAAATCTGCTTCCGTTGGCGTGTTATTGACGATCAGTCCTTCGCCATGGAGCAATACCGCACCATCTGCCTTGACACGCTCTGCCCACTGACGCATCCATTCGCCGTCACCCCCGGTCATACGAACCGAACAACGCGATTTCCTTACCAGCCAGATCGCCCTCGATCGCCGTGAAAAACGGCTCGAATTCGCTCTCTTCCAGCACCTCGTCGCCCATTGCTGGGCAGCCGAATGCAATCCGGTCGTATGCCTTGAGATCGCCCGAAAATTCCGAAACGCTGTAAAGCTCCGCATCTACGCCACCTGCCACGGCAATCGCCATCTGTTCGGTGTTACCCGTTCCACTCCAATAAATTACTGCTGCTTTCATCTGAAAAATTCCTCCTTGTCGGTATTGGATACGAAATATTTACGCCTGAGTCGGCATGGATCCCGGTCGAGTCGACTGCGGTAGAAGTTGGTAGAGCGTCCTACCCTGCCGCAAACCGCCACACAAAAAGCGCCGGCAGCGATCATATACAGCAAATGTCTGCCGCGCATGTTCCGGATCGCTGTAGACTTTCCAGAAACCGCAGAGCTTACAGTTCTCGCCGCGATTTTCGATGAATCCAAGAACGTCTTCCACTGGATAACCAAGGAATATGCCCGTCTCATGCGGAAATTCAACATGATTTGACATGCGCCGCGCCAGATGGGATAGGCACGCATGCATATCCCATTCTTTCGCATATCCATATTCCGTCAACACCATACGCCGTGCAGGATGTGCCAGCTGCCGTTTCATCAGCGGTTCCTGCACGACAAGCAAAAGTGCTCTGCTCTGACAGGTGCAGATCACGCGGATCGAAAGGCCAAGCTGTCCGGCGTTTTGATGAAACTGCGCTGTCAGTGTATCCAAATCATACTCCTGTCGGCTGAGCGAGAATAAACTTGCCGGCTTTACGCCCATCAGTGCCGGCGCACTGTGAAAAGCAAGCTTATATTCAAATGCGTTTGGTGTGATGTTTGTCATATCATGCCTCCGTGATTAGCTTTGACTAACTATATGGCAAGAAAGAATCGCATCGCTTCTGCATCTTCGATCGGCGATGCGATTCTTTTTAGTTAGCCGAATCTAACTGTAAATATCATACCATAAAATATGGCATTTTGTCAAGAAGAAATCTGTATCGTCCCGAATTTTATGCACTCTGTGAAAAGCCACTAAAAAATGTGGAAAGTTGCATACAGAACAGGCAGCATTTGCGCCACTTACCGCACCAGTTCTAACAGCCCTTCCTTTGTTCTACCGCCGACGGACTGTTGCACCGGTTTCCCGTTTTCAAAAACGATCAGCGTCGGAATGCTGGAGATGCCAAAGCTTCGGGCAAGTTTTGGCTGTTCATCGACATTGACCTTACAGAACTTCACATTCGTAGCTTCGTTGGACGCCTCTTCAAAGAGTGGTGCCATTGCCTGACAAGGTCCGCACCAGCTTGCATAAAAATCGATCAGCACCTTCTGGGATGCGTCTAATACTTCCTGCTGAAAATTATCCATTGTGAGAATTGTTACTGCCATAAGAAATCCCTCCTGTTTTATAATGTAACAATAGTTTGTACCATCCTGCGTCGATTATCCACAGATATCGTGAATCTGTGTGCTGACACAGGTTGTGCCACTGAGCGATTCGCTCTGTGCATCCGGCTGGCATACGCCGGCAAAAAGGGTGAATGTTGTGCCGTATACCTTTCGCGTGCCGTCCTCGTCTACTGCTGTAAAGGCTTGCGCCGGAATCGGAATCTCACAAACCCGTTCTTCACCGGGTGCAAGAGTTATGCGCAAGAATCCGCACAAGCTGTGACGTGGAACTGCCTGTGGACTGTTGTCTTTGAGATACAGCTCGATCACATCGGAAATGATGCGGTCGGCACAATTTTTCGCCGTCACATACGCCGTTCCACCGCGATAGGTGATATCCGTGCAGACGATCTTGCCATAGGTCAGCCCGAAGCCGAACGGATACTCGACATTTTCGTCGGTATAGCGGTAGGTACGCCCCTGCATTGCATAATTGGTGAAATCCGGAAGCTTGTCCGCACTGCGATAAAATGTCACCGGCAGCTTACCCGACGGCGAGATTTCGCCAAAAAGAATGGATGCCAATGCATGGCCGCCCTCTGAGCCGGGATACCACGCATGTAGATGTGCATCCGGTGTCTGCGCCAAATGGATCGCACTACCAGCGGCAACCACGGCGATCACGGGCTTTCCCACCGCCATAAGCTTTTCCATCAGGATCTGCTGTGGCCGCGGCAAATTCAGATCTGGCTTGTCCCCGGAGGCAAATTCATTGCCGGTGTCGCCTTCTTCGCCTTCCAGCGTCGCATCCAGTCCCAAACAAACGACAACCACGTCGGCATGTTCTGCTACCGTTACCGCCTCGGCATATCGATCACCGGGTTGGGTGAGGTTTGAGGTACTGTTCTGGAACAGATGGCATCCTTCCGCGTATAGCACCCTGCCGTCAAAGGCATCCTGAATGCCCTCGAGGAAGGTAACATACCGGTCAGCAGTGCCACAGTAGTTGCCTTCGAGTGCCATGCGGCTGTCGCTATTGGGACCAATCACAGCAATGGTACGGATCTTTTCCCGATCCAGCGGCAGAATACCATTGTTGTGCAGCAGCACAATGGATTCTTCCGCACATTTGCGGGAAACCGCCTTGTGTGCCGGACAAGAGACGATTTCGTAGGGAATGTCGTCATAGGGTGTTTCTCGGTCGAACATACCGAGTCGGATACGCGTTCGCATCACATGGATACAAGCGCGGCGGATGGTTTCTCTGTCCACAAGTCCCTCTTCAAGTGCCGCCAGAAGTCTTGGATAGGTACAGCCGCAGTTGAGGTCACATCCAGCATTCAGCGCCATGGCCGCCGATTCTTCCGGTCGGCTTGTAATATGGTGATGTTCGTGGAAATCCCGGATCGCCCAGCAATCCGACACAAAATAGCCGTCAAAGCCCCACTCCGCCAGCTTTTGTTGCAGCATGGGGTTCGCACACGCCGGATCGCCGTTGATACTGTTATATGCGCCCATAACGCCTTCCACGCCAGCTTCTTTTACCAATGCTTCAAACGCTGGAAGATAGGTTTCTTCCAGATCTTTGGCGCTGACGACGGCATCAAAGCCATGACGAATGGCCTCCGGGCCGCTGTGTGCAGCAAGATGTTTGGCACAGGCGGCAGTTTTCAGGATCTTCTCCTCGCCCTGTAGCCCCCAAACAAAGGCGACGCCTAGCCGGGCGGTCAGAAATGGATCTTCACCATAGGTTTCGTGGCCCCGTCCCCAGCGCGGATCGCGGAAAATATTGATATTAGGCGACCAGAGGGTCAATCCCTTATAGATATCATGATCCCCGTGTTTTTTCGAAATTTCATTGTATTTAGCGCGTGCTTCGGTGGCGGTGATGTCTGCCGCCTGCCGCAGCAGTTCCGGGTCAAACATGGCGGCAAGCCCGATTGCCTGCGGAAACATGGTGGCAACGCCGGCGCGTGCCAGACCATGCAGACCCTCATTCCACCAGTTATATGCCGGAATGCCAAGGCGTTCGATGGGTTCGGCGTCGTATCTGAGCTGGCCAATCTGTTCTTCGACAGTCAGCATGTCCGTCAGAAGTTCTGCACGTTCCTGTGCAGAACGGGTCGGGTCTTCATAGGGTTTCATAGATGTCACCTCCATAAGTTGAAAAAAATGCATTTTATTCGGAATAAGCCGCGCGCAGCATCGCGATCTCTGCGGCATAACCCTCGTCTTCATTCGGCGTTTCTAAAATAAAGGGCAGCGTCTTTAATGCCGGGTGATTGATCACTCTCACAATGGCATCAAGTCCAATATGACCTTGTCCGATCTTTTGATGACGGTCTTTGTGTGCACTGCGCGAGTTCATACTGTCATTGAGATGCACCGCATACAGTTTATCCAGTCCGATCACGCGATCAAACTGTGCCAGTACACCGTCTAAGTCTCCGACAATGTCATAGCCTGCCTCCCAGACATGACAAGTATCAAGGCAAACACCCATCTTATCAGGCAGCTTGACGCGGTCGAGAATCTCTCGCAGTTCTTCAAACGAGCGTCCGACTTCACTGCCCTTGCCTGCCATGGTTTCTAATAACACAGTCGTGTGCTGTTCTGGGGTGAGGATTTCATTTAAGGCGTCGGCAATTTGTTCGATGCCCACTTCCACACCTTGTCCCGTGTGGCTGCCAGGGTGGAAGTTATAATACTGGTTTGGCGTATACTCCATACGCTGCATGTCATCGCGCAGCATATCCTTCCCGAACTGACGAATCTCTGGCTTTGCCGAACAGAGATTCATCGTATATGGCGCATGTGCCACCAGACGGTTGATATCATGTGCTTTAATGTAAGATAGGAATTTCTCTATGTCCGACTCGTCGATGGGCTTTGCGGCACCGCCGCGTGGATTGCGTGTAAAAAACGCAAAGGTATTGGCACCGAGTTTTTCAGCGTGTTTTGCCATGGCAAGATAGCCCTTGGAAGAGGGCAGATGATTTCCAATTCTGAGCATTGCTTACTGTGCCTCCGTTTCTGATTGTGGATCGGTAGAACTTTCTGTGGCAGGGATATCCTCCGGCTCGGTTGTGCCATCGAGATCTGCCATAATTCGTTCTAAGACCTTTTTCGCGATATCATAGGTTTCCTGCATATCTTCTAAACTGTCGTATGTTTTGATCGGTGTGCGCAGTCCGATCGAAAGATCGCGGTCGACGTTGCCCGGATATCCAATTTTGGTGGCAAAATCGGTATGGCGCAGATAATAGCCGTTTCCGCGGACATTCTCGTTGTCGGGATAGATCGCCTCCAGATCCTCAAGTGTATCATCTGCGTTGATGTATGCATTCGCCTTGGTATCAGTTAGAACCATCACACAGTCTGAGAGCATCATCTGGGTGGAGAGCTTGGTTGCATCGCCAGTGTAATAGTCGTTCACGCCGATGTCATCGTTGACAGGGATGGGATAGATATCCACCTGGATCTTGCCATCGCCGTTTTCATCATCGGTGAATTGTTCAAAATATTCTTCCAGCTCCTGTGTGCGAAGCTGAATCTCTTCGTCGTCAGTTAGCACCATGACGATCATATCCGGGCGCACCTGCGTAATATAATCGATAAATAGATAGGCGAAGACGCCGACGATGAATACTGTGATCCAAAGCCACCATTTACTGTGGTAAAAAAAGTTCGAGATCTTTTTCCAGAACGAGAGTTTCGGTTTTTCCTCTTTCTCCTCTCGTATAGTTTCACTCTCTTCGATAATGCCCTGTTTTAAGCGCATCAGCTCGATGCGATCCTGTTGAATCTTTTTGGCGTATTCCTCTTTTTCGCGTTTTTCGCGCTCGGCTATGATTGCTTGACGGCGCTCTTCTGCCTCTTGTTCCCGCTGTGCTTCTTTTTCGTCGATCTCGCGCATAGTTTCGATCAGGGATTTGCCCTTTTTCTTTTTTGGCGGTGTGCCGGGTTCTTCTGACCCGGGTGTTTCCGAATGCATGGGGTGTTTTTCTTCTTCCTGCATAGTGACCTCACTTTTCGTGCATACCTGCTATAATGAAAAAGGGAAACCGGTAGGCGGAATACTTCCGTCTGCATCGATTCCCCCTGTTCTGTTTCTATGATCCAATTATGCTTCCGATATTTCTGATTCTTCCGATGCATCCTGCCCCAGCTTTGGCAGCGGTCGCATGGTCGGGAACAGCAGTACATCCCGGATGGACGCACTGTCCGTGAGCAGCATGACCAGACGATCAAGACCGAGCCCCAATCCGCCCGTCGGCGGCATGCCGTATTCCAGTGCCGTCACGAAATCTTCATCCACTTCGCCGGTGGTGTCACCCAGTGCGCGGCGCGCCTCGACCTGCTTGACAAAGCGTTCGCGCTGGTCGACCGGGTCGTTGAGTTCGGAGAATGCGTTGCCCATCTCTCTTGCATAGATGAAATATTCAAATCGTTCGGTAAACGCCGGCTCTTCCGGCTTACGCTTTGCAAGCGGTGAATTCTCCACCGGATAGTCGTAGATGATCGTCGGCTGGATGAGCTGTTCCTCGACAAAGGCATCGAAGAATGCCAACAGGACATGCCCCTTTGTGGCATGTTCGCCCTCTTCAACCTCAACGCCCTTTTCCTTGGCACAGGCTCTGGCATCTGCGTCGGTTTCCCAGTCGTAATAGTTGACGCCGGCATACTTCTGCACAGCCTCGACCATGGTCAGGCGTTCCCACGGTTCGCCTAGGCGGATGTCAGTGCCCTGATACGGGATTACGTCCTTGCCACAGATCTTCTTGGCAAGCGTACGGTACATGTCTTCGATCAGATCCATCATACCCTTATAATCGGTATATGCCTGATACATTTCAATGGTTGTGAATTCCGGGTTGTGGGACGGATCCATGCCCTCGTTTCGGAAGATCCTCCCGACTTCATAGACGCGGTCAAAGCCGCCGACAATGAGCTTTTTCAGATTCAGTTCGGTTTCAATGCGCAGGTACATATCCATATCCAGCGTATTGTGATGTGTCACAAACGGCCGTGCCGCCGCAGCGATCTGGAGCGGCAATAGTACCGGCGTTTCCACCTCTAAATAGCCGATGCCATCGAGATAGGCACGGATCTCACGCAGGATCTGGCTACGTGTGACAAAAGTCTGCTTGACTTCTGGATTGACGATCAGATCCAGATAACGCTGGCGATAGCGCATATCCTGATCCTTCAGTCCATGCCACTTTTCCGGCAGCGGCAATAGCGACTTCGAAAGCATGGTGATCTCCTGCGCGTGGATGGAGATCTCACCTTTTTTTGTGCGGAAGACAAAGCCCTTGACTCCCACAATATCGCCGATATCCCACTGTTTGAAGTCGTTTTTGAAAAAGTCCTTGCCCACATCGTTGGAGCGCACATAGACCTGAATGCGGTCGGTGTCGTCATGCACATCGATAAAGTTTGCGCGTCCCATATCGCGCCAGCTCATAATGCGTCCGGCTATCGAGATGGACTGTTCCTTCAACGTGTCGAGCTTTGCCTGAAATGCCTCGTCATCGTCGCCAGCCTCGACCCGGAATTTTGCTTCCGTTTCTTCATAGGATGCCTTGATGGACGCCGCCTTTGCGGTGACGTCAAACTTTGTGATGGCAAAGGGATCGTTGTCCTCCGCCTGACGCTGCTGTAATTTTTCAATCCGAATTTGACGCAGCTGATTGCGATCCTGTTCCTGTTCCGCAACAGGCGGATTGGTCTGGTTGGACATTGGTTTCACCTCTTCGTGCTCAGATTTATTTTCCGATCTCAAGGATCTCGAATTTCAGTTCGCCGACCGGCGCTTCGATCATGAAGGTATCGCCGACCTTTTTCTTCATTGCGCCCTTCCCGATGGGGGATTCATCGGAGATCTTGCCTTCGGCAAAATTCGCTTCATTAACGCTGACGATCTGGAAGTTTTCAATTTTGCCGGTGCGGAAGTTTTTCAGCTTGATGGTGGAACCAAGGCCGACCTCATCGATCGAGATATCGTTATCGTCGACTTCTTCGGAATTATCGAGTGTAAACTGGATTTCAGCGATCTGTGCTTCTAAGATCGCTTGTTCGTTTTTGGCTTCATCATATTCTGCGTTCTCGGACAGGTCGCCCTGTGCGCGTGCTTCTTTCAGTTTCTGTGCCATTTCCTGACGGCGAACGGTTACCAGAAAGTCCAGCTCTTCCCGCAGCTTTGCTGCACCGGACTTTGAAATTTGTTTTTTTGCCATGCTATGATACTCCTTCATGCAGATATTAAGTCTATTATAGTATATTTCCCCCGTCTTGTCAAGCGTGTGACATGGAAGAATTTACAGAGAAAAGTACACTGTGCGCGAAACTTCCTCTTGCAATTCCCATGGAAATATGCTATACTATGTTCAATAGGATTGAAAATGATATGGGAGGTTCTTATGGCAAAGAACAATCAGAAAATGGTAGAAGAGATCACATCCATGCAGGTGGACTTTGCAAAATGGTACACCGACGTTGTGAAAAAGGCAGAACTGGTGTCTTACACCAGCGTCAAGGGATGCATGGTCATTCGTCCGTATGGCTATGCAATCTGGGAGAATATGCAGCGGATTCTCGACCGGAAATTCAAAGAGACCGGCCACGAAAATGTGAATATGCCGATGTTCATTCCGGAAAGCTTACTTCAGAAGGAAAAGGATCACGTCGAGGGATTTGCACCGGAAGTAGCATGGGTTACCCACGGCGGCAGCGAAAAGCTTGAAGAACGCCTTTGCGTCCGTCCGACTTCGGAAACGCTGTTTTGTGAACACTATGCCGATATTGTCCACAGCTATCGCGATCTGCCGAAGCTCTATAACCAGTGGGTGAGCGTCGTGCGATGGGAAAAGACAACGCGTCCTTTTCTGCGTTCACGCGAATTTCTCTGGCAGGAAGGGCACACCATCCACGCCACTGCAGAAGAGGCCATGGAAGAAACCGTGCGCATGCTGAATGTCTATGCAGATTTTTGCGAACAGGAACTGGCGATGCCAGTGATCAAGGGACAAAAGACCGACAGCGATAAGTTTGCCGGTGCGGTTTCCACCTATTGTATTGAGGCACTCATGCATGACGGAAAGGCGTTGCAGGCGGGTACGTCGCATTATTTTGGAGATGGATTTGCGAAAGCGTTTGACATTGAATACACCGATAAGGAAAACAAGCGCCGTCATCCGCACCAGACAAGCTGGGGCGTGACCACGCGTCTGATCGGCGCGATCATCATGACGCATGGCGATGACAGCGGTCTGGTACTGCCGCCGGCAGTGGCACCGGTACAGGTTATGGTCGTTCCGGTGGCAATGCACAAGCCGGGCGTACTAGAAAAGGCACAAGAACTTTTGACACAGCTGAAATCTGCCGGCATCCGTGCAAAGCTTGATGACAGCGACAACTCGCCGGGTTGGAAATTTGCACAGTGTGAGATGCAGGGCATCCCGGTGCGCGTGGAAATCGGCCCGCGTGATATTGAAAATGGTCAGTGCGTGCTGGTTCCGCGTGTTGGCGGTGAAAAGCAGACCGCACAGCTGGACGAAACCCTTGGCGATACGGTAAAGGCGCTGTTAAAGGAAGTGCGCGATCGGATGTATCAGAAGGCACTCGAAAACCGCAGACAGCACACCTATGACTGCACGACCATGGACGAGATCGTAAAGGCGCTTGAGGAACACGGCGACGGCTTTGTCCGTGCGATGTGGTGCGGCGATGAGGCATGTGAGGACAGGGTGAAGGAAGTCACCGGCGTAGGTTCGCGCTGTATTCCAGATGAGCAGGAACAGCTGTCCGATGTATGCGTGTGCTGCGGAAAGCCGGCGAAGAAGTTGCTCTATTGGGGCAAGGCGTATTGATCAGAGGTTATTCTGATCCACCTCTGCCGGTCTATCGCTTGTATTCCATGAATACAATTTATTTGAATTTAACCGGGCGTATTGGAAGCGCCCGGTTTTTTGTGTAGAGCTTGACATATTATAGCATTTATGATATAATAAATAATATTTACTAAATTTGTCTGTGCTGCAGACAGAAAAAGGAGTTGGGGTTCTATGAAAACCTGGAAACATATTTTAGTCGCGGCATGTGCGGCGATGGCTTGTGCGGTAGGAATTCCTATGGCAGGAATGACCGCGGAAGCAAGCGGGATGTATGACTATGAAAATCCACCCATCGAAGCAGGTGCACTGACATTTTACCGGCAAGAGGATGAAACGCTTGCCGTGGCGTATTGCGATCATACGGCGACGGCGGTCGAGATTCCATCCGAGGTGGATGGAATTCCCGTTACAACTATCTACTACCATGCGTTTTTAGAATGCTCTGACTTGACGGAAATCACTATCCCCGACAGCATCACGACCATTTACGACGGTGCTTTTGAAAATACACCGTGGCTTGAGGCACAGCGCGCCGATGATCCACTTGTCGTGGTTAATGGCGTAGTTGTAGATGGAAAAATGTGCAGCGGTATGGTGACAATTCCGGATAATGTTTCTGCAATCAGCGGAGGAGCATTCTACGGCAATCCGGATATTACCGGCGTTATCATTCCGGAGAATGTAACTCATATCGGAAGCGGCGCATTCTCGAATTGCAGCAATTTGGAGAATGTCTCCCTTGCAGGCAGTCATACCTATATTGAAAACGGGGCATTCCTGGAAACCGCATGGCTGATACAACAGCAGGAACATGACCCGTTTGTGGTCTTAAATGGAACGCTTATTGACGCAACTGCATGTGAGGGCGATGTCGTAATCCCGGATGGCGTAACTGTAATCGGGGAGTATGCTTTTATGAATTACGACGAAGGAAGATCGGTGACAAGCATTACCATTCCTGACAGTGTTACCCGGATTGAAACGGGCGCATTCAACAGTTGTGAATTATCCGAAATCACCATTCCGGCAAGCGTCACAAATATCGATCAGTTTGCACTTGACTATAGCGGTACGCTGACAGCAATCACCGTATCGGAGGACAACACATCATATAGCAGTATCGACGGCGTTCTCTATGACAAGGCACAGACAACGCTGATCCGTTATCCCAACGGGAAATCCGGCGCCTACAACATTCCAGACGGTGTAACCACAATCGGCGAGAGTTCATTTTCGAATTGTACCGAATTGACAGCGCTCACCCTATCTGACAGTGTTGTACAGATCGGCGATGACGCATTGAACGGCTGTACAGGACTGACCAGTCTTTCGCTCGGCGCCGGACTCTCTGTAATCGGGGATTGGGTATTCAGCGGATGCGACAGCCTGACCAATCTTACAATTTCAGCGGAAAACACGACATATTACGACATCGACGGCGTATTGTTCCGCCGCGAACCAATGGAGCTGATCTATTTTCCAACCGGCATGGGAGGAAGCTATGCCGTTCCGGATGGAACTACGGCGATTGCAGATGATGCATTTATGTTCAACGAAAATATCACGTCAGTCACATTACCAGACAGCCTGACCTCTATTGGAAATGAAGCGTTCAGAACCTGTATGAATCTACAGACAGTAAATCTCCCCACCGGACTTACTTCAATCGGCTATTATGCATTTGCCTATTGTGATAATCTGACAGAGATCACAATTCCCGACAGCGTCACGGAGCTGAAAAAGTATGCATTTAACGGATGTAATCGTTTGGATACTATCATGCTGCCAGACGGCCTCACAACCATTGAAGAGAGTATGTTCGGCTGGTGTCCGAGTCTGACATCGGTCACAATTCCCAATAATGTCATCGCAATCGAAGCGAATGCTTTCAGTTCGTGCGACGCCCTCACCGACATCTATTACGACGGCACTGAGGAACAGTGGAAATCCATCACCATTGATAACGGTAACTCCGCTCTCTCCACAGCCACCATCCACTTTGCCGACGGCACGATCTTTACTGGCATTACTACCGGCGACCTCGACGGCGACGGAAATATTACAATACAAGACGCTTTCAATACGCTTATTGCATATACAAAAGCCTCCGCCGGACTCGACGACGATCTGACCGATGCCCAGCGCAGAGCCGCAGATGTGGACGGCGATGGAAGCATCACCATTTCGGATGCATTCAGGATCCTGATATATTATGCAACCGAGGCGGCCGGCGGTACGCCAAGTTGGAACTAAGACTTCTTCTAAAAGTTATAATCCCATCGCTGTGCTGTGCTTTGGCTCCATGATTGACATTCTCCCAAAAACGTGTTACAATAAGTAGCAGATCAAACAAAAATCATTTACAGCAGATGGAGGACAGACAGATATGATCAATCCGAAAACACTGCTCCAGCTCAAGGGAATGCTGGATCGATTTCAACGGAATCACCCGAAAGTTCCGCAGTTTTTTCGTGCGGCGTCCGGCTGTATCGATGCCGGAAGCGTCATTGAAATCACACTGACCACTTCTTCAGGCAAAGAACTTTGCACCAATATGCGCGTAACGGAAGATGATCTCGAAATGATCCGCACACTGGGCAGCCAGATCTCCAAAAAATGAAACATAACCCTACGAATCTAGAGCGTGTTCATATGCGGATTTTCCAGCAGATTTTCGCGGACACAAGGCAAGAATTTTTAACGCAGTAGACGTGAAATTATGCCAAAAAGACGTGCATATACATTTATATAAACACGCTGTCCGACCGCCTACACTTTCCATTGCAAAAAGGAGCCGAGCATAACATGAAACAGATCAAAAGCTTTACGATCAACCACGATTATCTCAAACGTGGCATGTACATTTCACGGATCGACGGAGATGTCATCACCTATGACCTACGCATGAAGCTGCCAAATAATCCAGAGGGCGACTATCTCGAGAACAATGCCATGCATTCTTTCGAGCATCTCTTTGCAACGTATGTCCGCAACTCTTCATATGCCAATGGCATTATCTATGCAGGGCCAATGGGCTGTCGGACGGGATTTTATTTTCTAACCCGGGACAGCGTGCCGGGTGATGCAGCAATCCGGCTGGTACAGGATAGTTTGCGCTTTATCGCGGGCTTTTCTGGAGAGATCCCCGGTGCAAAGCGACAGGAGTGTGGCAATTATCTTGCCCACGACTTAGACGGCGCAAAACGGATGGCAATTGAAATGCTGCCGGTGATGGAAGGCTGGACGCCGAAGATGCTGCGCTATCCCAGAGAAGTCTGCCCAGATTAAACGATGATGACATGCAAAAAGCTGTCTGCACGGTGATGACGCCGTGTAGACAGCTTTATTATTATGTGATCTTGAAACTGCTTTGAATTTCAAATATGCTGTATTCCATGCGAAAAGGGATCATGCCTGCGGCTGATCCGAATCTGCTGGGGGTGTATCCGGCATATCCGACTGAATCGGATCGGCATCCGGTGCAATCACTTTCGGAACATCTGTAGGTTCCACCTGCACCTTATCCGATTCAGCTGCATCTTCTGCCTTCGGTTCTTCAAACATCTCCGCCGGCATCTCGCCGCGCATGAGCTTTTCAAAGTCATCGCGCTCGATCTTTTCGTGCAGCATCAGATATTTCGCCAGGCGTTCTAACTGATCCATGTGTGCCTTTAAGATCTCCTCTGCCTTGGTGTAAGCGGTTTCAATAATGGCACGCACTTCGTCGTCGATCTCACCGGCAACGCGATCGGAATAATCCCGGGACGAGCCCAGATCGCGTCCTAAGAACACTTCGCTCTGGTCATTGCCATAGACCACCGGTCCCATCTTTTTGCTAAAGCCATAGCGGGTTACCATGCTCCGAGCCGTAGATGTGGCACGCTCTAAGTCGTTGGAGGCACCGGTAGAAATATCGTCGAGCACCAGAGCCTCTGCCACACGTCCACCAAGAAGGGTAATGATGTTCTCTTCCATTTCCCGTTTGGAAACAAAACTCTTGTCCTGTTCCGGAAGGGACATGGTATAGCCGCCCGCCATACCGCGCGGAATGATGGACACTTGATGCACCTTATCCTGATGATCGCAGTAATAAGTGCAGACGGCGTGACCAGCCTCGTGGAATGCAGTAAGCCGCTTTTCTTTTGGAGTAACCTTATGGGACTTCTTCTCCGGACCGGCAATGACCTTGATCGTTGCCTCCTGGATTTCCTCCATGGTGAATGCCTTTTTATTCTTGCGCGCCGCAAGCAGACACGCTTCGTTGACTAAGTTCTCCAGGTCTGCACCAGTAAAGCCGACAGTGGATTTTGCGATAGTAGTCAGATCCACATCCGGCCCGACGCTCTTATTTTTCGTATGAACACGCAGAATCTGTTCACGTCCCTTCACATCCGGATAGCCCACCACGATCTGGCGGTCAAAACGCCCCGGACGCAACAGCGCCGGATCGAGAATGTCTCGGCGGTTTGTCGCCGCAATGACGATGACGTTGTCCTTGCCGGTAAAGCCGTCCATCTCCACAAGCAACTGGTTGAGGGTCTGTTCACGCTCATCATGTCCACCGCCGATGCCAGTACCGCGGTGACGGCCAACGGCGTCGATCTCGTCGATGAAGATGATCGCCGGCGCATTCTTCTTCGCCTGTTCAAAGAGGTCACGCACACGAGATGCACCCACGCCCACAAACATTTCCACAAAATCCGAACCGGAGATCGAGAAAAACGGACAGCCGGCCTCCCCTGCCACAGCGCGTGCCAAAAGTGTTTTACCCGTTCCGGGCGGTCCCATCAGAAGAACGCCCTTCGGAATCCGTGCACCAATGTCGCTGTATTTCTTCGGATTTTTGAGGAAGTCCACAATCTCCTCGAGTTCATGTTTTTCCTCATCGGCGCCAGCCACGTCCGCGAAAGTCGCCTTTCGGGTGTTCAGCTGGTTTTTAATATTTGCCTTGCCGAACGAGGTATACTTTCCGCCGCCGTTTGCCTGACGCATCATGAAAACGAACAGGAAAATCATCATCACTACCAGAATGACCGTCGGGATGATGGTGAGCAGCCACGAGGAATCGCGTACTTCATAGTAGTCGTATTCTACCGGCTCATCATGTGTTTGGTTATACTGCTTCCGATAGTTTTCGGTGTCGTCCAAAAATTGCGCCACATACGGCACTTCATAGGTGATCCGTTCGCCGCTGTCAAGCGTCATTTCCAACTCCCCTGAGCCGAGATCAAGCGTATAAGACGCGACTTCTTTTTCGTCAAAATAGGAGATAATCTCGGAATAGGTATAGCTATCGGTATTTCGGTTTAGATTCGGCAATAAAAAGATCAGCGCCGCAATTAACAGCACCGCAATCAACAGATAGGTTCCAACTCCACGGCCTTTCTTTGGTGTCAATCACATTCACTCCATTTCTGATTGATGTTTTTCCCGTCGGCGTTTTTCAGATCGACGCCGCACGTTTTCCTGATGGTTTCTTTCTCAATTGATACCGGCTTATCCAATCTCTTCTGCCTGCACAGAAATGCACAGAATGTGTGCTGTATCCGCCCTTGGCGCGACACGGTCCGCAATACCGATAAACTCTGCCCAGACAATGCCTTCCGCATCACACAACAGATGCAGCGTATCTCGCCGCTCTTTCGGCACATTTGCCTGAATGCTTTTTTTGAGCAACGTCGTAAAGTTCCTGCCGGAAAGCCGCATCCTTGCTCCGGGAAAGCGCGGGGAGAGGAATAAGTCACCTTTTATTTTATCATAATCTAGATAGTAATTTGCAAAATTTTTATGAACAATTCGAGCTTTTTTCCATGCCGCGGCATCCATGCGCTGTGCCCTACAGAAAAATCCCGGATAGAGTCGGGTTTTGCCGATTTGAAGCGGTACCGGCTGGGGTGTTTGCTGCGGCTCTGGGATGATCTCAATCCAAAGCATGCCCGGTTTTGCGACGGCGTAAACATTGCCGGCGATCTCCCATCTGCCGCCGTGCTGACAAAGCTGTTCCAATCGCTCTAACAAGGGCGCATCATACGAAAGTTCATGATGCTCCAACAGCTTTGCCAGACACCGGATGCGAATCGCCGGGTGTAGCGCCGCAATCCCGGTAAGCATATGGCTTCCGTCAAAACACGCCGCATATGCTGCCACCGCCTGTTTGGAGAGATAGTCGTCCTCACGGGACAGGCTGCGAATGGTGTGAGAAGCGGTGCGAACAAAGGACGGATTAAGCGTTTCTAACGCCGGCATAATCTGATGGCGGATGCGATTTCGAGTGTATTGATCGGTCAAATTTGTACTGTCAGTGACATAGGATTGAGAGTAGGCTTCCAAATACGCCTCCACCTCTGCACGTGTCACATCGAGCATCGGCCGCAGATATCGCCCATTCACTGGCGGAATCGATGTCAATCCGTGAAGAGATGCGCCGCGCACCAACCGATGGATCAATGTTTCTGCATTGTCGGACGCGGTGTGTGCCGTGGCGATCCAATCTGCCGCAATGGTTTCAAACGCCGCATAGCGACACCGGCGGGCGGCAAGTTCGATGGAAATTTTTTGTGTCTTGGCGAGGGATTCCACATCCACTGAAATAATCTTCAGCGGCACATCCAACTCGCCACAAAGCGTCTGACAAAACTGTTGATCCCGGTCACTTTCCGCACCTCGCAAATGGTGGTTGACATGCACCGCTGTGACAAAAATGCCACACGTCTGCTTCAGATCAGACAGACACCGGAGCAGGCATACACTGTCTGCTCCGCCAGACAATGCGATACAAACGGTTTCGCCGGAACGTACAGTTTCCATCAGCCGTGTCTGCACCCGACGCATCAGAGCATCACCCTTCACGGCGCATCTCCGCATCCGAAAAACGTGTAAACTGACCGTCCCAGACAAGCTGAATCGTACCGGTTTCGCCGTGACGATTTTTTGCGACAATACATTCCGACACATTGGGGGTCTGGCTTTCCTTGTTATAATACGCATCGCGGTAGAGGAACATGACGATATCCGCGTCCTGCTCGATCGAGCCGGATTCACGCAGATCGGACAGCATCGGCCGCTTATCCGTTCGGCTTTCCGGTCCACGGGAAAGCTGAGACAGGACGATCACTGGGATGTCCAGCTCTTTTGCCATGATCTTCAGCTGTCGGGTAATCTCCGAGATAATCAGTACGCGGTTGTCCGTGCGCAAGGTACTGCCCATTAGCTGGAGGTAGTCGATGACGACAAGCCCTAAGTTCTTCATCCGCCGCAGCTTGGCCTTGATCTGCTGTACAGTCACGCTTGCGGTATCATCGATATACATGGGCAAACCACTGAGCACCCCGGCGCTCGATGCCAACCGCACCCAGTCCTCACTGGTGAGAAATCCGTTGCGGAGCTTATTGGAGTCTACGAGAGCTTCAGTCGAGAGCATACGCGTTGCGAGCTGTTCCTTTGACATTTCGAGTGAAAAAACCGCAACTTCCTTTTCGCTGCGGCGTGCCACATTGGTGGCAATATTGAGGGCAAACGATGTCTTACCCATACCCGGACGTGCCGCGATCAGGATGAGATCTGACTTATTCAGACCCGAAGTCACGGTATCAAGATATGTAAAGCCCGTCTTTGCACCGAGGTATTTTTCGCGGTCAGGGCCCGAAATCTTGCCGATGCGGTCATACGCCTCACAGATGGCATCGCCGATCTTGACCAATCCCTGTACGTCGCGACCCTGCCGGATATCGAAAATGCGTTGTTCTGCGGCATCGAGCAGCGTCTGTGCCTGATAATCGCCGGTCTGGATATCCTGCAAGATGCCACGCGCCGCAAACGCCAAACATCGAATATAATACTTTTCGGCGACGATCGCGCAATAGCTTTCGATATTAGAGGTGGACGGCACAATATTGACCAATGCCGCCAGATATTTTCTTCCCTCGTCGGCTGTTTCAAATACGCCGCGTTCGACCGCCGCATTCAAAACCGTAATCGCATCTGCCTTTTCACCGGAAGTAAACATCTGCATCATGATATCGAACAGCGCGCGGTGATGCTCCAGATAAAAGCATTCGGATCGAATCGTTTCCACAACGATCGGCATCACGCCGGGATCGATCAGGATCGCACCCAAAACCGTCTGTTCCGCCTCTAAGCTGAAGGGTAATTCTGCGGATTCATTGGGCGTATAAGAAATTCCTGTCTGTGCCACTTGGTATGCTCCTTTCAGGGAGAAATGATACAAAATGGGTGTGTGTCCAAGACAGACACCCACCCGTAGCTTTTATACAATTAGGCTTCTACAACCTCAACAGTAACCGTTGCAGAAATACCGGAATAGAGCCGGATCTCCGCGGTATAGGTACCGAAGTTCTTGATATCGGTTTTCAGAGAGATCTTTTTCTTGTCGATCTTACACTGATACTGCTGTTCGATGCATGCTGCGATCTGTGCCGCAGTGACAGCCCCAAAGAGCCGTCCCCCGTTTCCTGCCTTCGCCGCCGCACGCACCGTTTTTCCGTCGAGTTTTGCGGCAATGTCGCGTGCCTGCTGTTTTTCAACATCGATCTTGTGTGCCGCAGATGACTGTTTCCCGGCGAGTTCAGACAGATTTTTCGCCGTCGCTTCTACTGCAAGCCCGTTTTTGAGCAGCATATTGCGTGCATAACCGTCTGCGACATTTTTGACTTCGCCCTTTTTCCCAGAGCCTTTGACGTCCTGTAAAAAGATGACTTTCATAATACACAAACCCTCCTATTTATGCGTGCTGGCGTTCTTTTTCCTGTGCCTCTAAGATCATCAGCAGCTGTTCTTTGGCATCTTGGATATTACATCCCGGCAATTGCACCGCAGCCATGGTCTGATGACCGCCGCCGCCCATTTGTTCCATGATGACCTGAACATTCACGTTCCCCATCGACCGCGCCGAAATCGACACACCTGCTTCGGTGAGATAGATCACAAACGATGCTTCGACACCCTGAATGCTGAGCAGCTCGTCCGCGGCCTGTGCCGCTAAGAGCCTGCCGTCCTCGCTTGGGATCTTTACCGCTGAGATCGCGTTATTTTTATATAGCTCTGCGTGCGCCACGATCTGAGCACGCATGGAATACATCGAGATCGTATTGGAGAACAGCGTCTTGACCTGAATTGTATCTGCGCCGATCTTCCGCAGATATGCCGCCGCCTCAAAGGTGCGCACACCGGTGCGCATGACAAAATTTTTCGTATCAAGCATGATGCCGGACAAAAGCGCATCGGCATAAATCGCGGAAATTTCGGTATCAAGCCGGAAATACTGAATGATTTCCGTCACCATCTCCGATGCCGACGACGCATATGGCTCATGGTGGAAGATCACCGCATTTTCGATGAAATTGACCGTCTTACGGTGGTGGTCGATCACCACGACATAGTGTGCCGCCTGATAGAGTGCCGGGCTTTCCAAAATCTCTTTATTATGCGTATCGACGATGATGAGCAGGCTGTTTTCCGTGATCTTGTCCACAGCATCCTCTGGAGTCATGAACTGCGGTCCTTCCTTGCACTGTTCCATACGGTCGATCAGCTGGGTAGCAAGGCAGCTCTGGCGGTCGGCGACGACATACGCCGGGCGCTGCATCAGGCGAATCGCCCCCGCCAAACCACATGCCGACCCGATGGAATCGAGGTCGCCGAAACGATGCCCCATCAGAAAGACCTGGTCAGAATTTTCGATGAGTTCCTGCATTGCAAGGGCAATCGAGCGGATCTTCGTCTTGGACTTTTTCTCCACACCCTTGGAGGCTCCACCGAAAAAGCAAAAGCCGTTTTCGGTCTTTACTGCCGCCTGGTCTCCGCCGCGGCCGAGTGCCATATCGAGGGACTGGCGCGCAAATTTTTCGCTTTCCGCCAAAGACGATGCACCCTCACCCACGCCGATGGAAAATGTCACATGCATCCGGTCGTTGATCCGAATCTGGCGGACTTCATCAAGTACATGAAAACGCCCATTCATCATCGTGCGCAGATGACGCGACTCGATCACCACATAAAAGAGATCGTTTTCCACCTTGCGGATAATGCCGTCCGTACCCTGCATAAAGTGATCGAGTACGCGCTCAACTTCTGCCGAAACCTGTGCCTTTTCACTCTCTCTGGCGTATTGCAGCAGATCATCATAACCATCAATCACGATCAGCATCACGCAGGGTCTGGAATTGGTATTCTCATTTTGCAGCCGCAGAATATCCGTGATCTCCAGAAATTGTACTGCAACGATCTCGCGTTCGCCCTGGATGCTGTGCGTCGCACGGACACGATAGCTCTGTCCATTGTGTTCCATCAAAAGCTCACGGCTCTGATCGAGTGCCGCCAAGTTCAGGTGAATGACATCCTGTACAGCGCGTCCTACAACATTGCGATTTTGGGTAAAACGAAAAGAAAATGTTTCATTGCACCAGAGAATCTCGCCGTCATGCGTCGCCATCAGCATTGGCGTCGACATGCGGAAAAGCGCTTCCATCCCAGCAACTTCAATATCGCCATGTACCGCGATTTTCTGCTGCTGTTCTATCCGACGCAGCCAGAACCACTGGACGCACAAAAGAAGCCCCAGCAAAAGCGACACGAGCAGCATGACCTCCAGCCAGCGCTGGGACACTGCGCGCGACATGATGCACAACAGCGGAAGCAATATACTACAAAGCCACAAAACGCCTGTGGCAAGCATGACGCCATACTTTCGTTTCATGCCGCATTCTCCTTCTCAGCGCCGCGATAAACGGCAGTTTCAGACTTCCATGATGATCGGCAGGATCATCGGGCTTCGCTTAGTCTTTTCATAGATGAAATCCGACAGGACATCACGCAGCTTTGTCTTTAATGTCCCCCATTCTTTCAGCTCTTGGGCCGAACACCGATAAAGCGCCTTGGTCATCACCTGGCGCGCCTCATCCATCAGCGCCTCAGATTCGCGCACATAGACAAATCCGCGGGAAATGATATCCGGTCCAGCAACAAGCGTATTGGTGCTACGCTCAATCCCGATCACGACGATGATCAGACCGTCCTGTGCCAGATGCTTTCTGTCACGCAATACGATCGATCCGACATCGCCGACGCCCAGTCCATCCACCATCACGCGTCCTGCTGGAACTTGTGAAACAACCTTCATGGTGTTTCCGTCCGTTTCAATGACATCGCCGATCGAGGTGATAAAGATGTTCTCCTCGGGCATGCCCATGGACTTTGCGACTTCTGCATGTTTGACTAAATGTTTATATTCCCCGTGTACCGGAATAAAGAATTTCGGTTTGGTCAGCGCCTGGATGAGCTTGAGTTCCTCCTGACACGCGTGTCCTGAAACATGCACCTCATACATCGACTCATAGATGACTTCCGCACCAGACTTCATCAATTCATTGACAACACGTGTGACATACTTCTCGTTACCTGGAATCGGCTTTGCCGAGAGAATAATAAAATCGTTCGGCGTAATCGACACTTTCTTATGACTGTTCATCGCCATGCGTGTCAGCGCTGAGAGCGGTTCGCCCTGACTTCCCGTCGTAATGAGGACAACTTTTTCATCCGGATATCGGCTCATCTCGTCGATATCAATAATCATGCCCTTAGGCACGGACAAATATCCCAGTTCAATCGCAGTTTCGATCACATGAATCATGCTTCTGCCGAAGACCGCGATCTTTCTGCCGAAGTGTTGTGCCTGATCGACCACCTGCTGAACACGGTGGACGTTGGATGAAAACGTCGCAATGATGATCCGGCGTCCCTCCGCGCGGCGAAACAGCTTATCGAACGAATCACCGACTGTGCGCTCTGAGCTGGTAAAACCGGTGCGTTCGGCATTGGTCGAATCCGCCATCAGTGCCAGAACGCCGCGGCTTCCGAGTTCACCAAAACGAGCCAGATCAATGATCTCGCCGTCAATCGGCGAAAAATCGACCTTAAAGTCACCGGTGTGAACGATAATGCCTGCCGGAGTGTGGATCGCCATACCGACCGCACCTGGAATCGAATGGTTCACCTTAATAAATTCCACCGCCATACAGCCCATACGCACGGTCTTACGCGCTTCCACTTCGACGAGCTTGACCTGTTTGAGCAGACCGTGTTCTTCCAGCTTGCCGCGAATCAGTCCGATTGTCATTTTAGTCCCATATACCGGAACATTGATCTTCTTGAGCAGATAAGCAAGTCCACCAATATGGTCTTCATGACCATGCGTAATCACGATGCCGCGGATTTTATCGCGGTTGCCCTCAACGTAGGTGAAATCAGGAATGACAATATCAACGCCCGGCATATCCGAATCCGGAAACGCCAGCCCACAGTCAAGGATAAACATATCATTGCTGCATTCAAATACAGTCATGTTTTTCCCGATCTCATTCAAACCGCCGAGCGGAATGATCCGCACCGGTGTGCGGCGATTGTTTTCGCGGCGGCTTCGCTGAGATTGGAGCTGTCCGCTATTATAACCGCCGCGGCGATAGCCGCTCCCCGATGTTCTTCTGGCGTCGTCTGCCTGTGTACGCGGACGACTATGATAATTCCTCTTACGCGGTGCTGCGTTTGTACGCATTTCCCGAATCTGTTCTTTTTCGTTTGCCAAAAATATTCCTCGCTTTCTCCCAGCGATCCACACCTGCTCTTTCACATCATTTCATCAGATCTGTTCTGTCAAACAGAGCCGCCACATCTCACGCAATTCCATTTCTTCCAAGAAAAAGGCCCTAGCCGGTATTCTTCCGTTCCGGCTTCGCTGTAGGTCCTCCCGGCCTTCACCTGCGGCATGCCCGATGCCCTTTCCGCATTCAAGATGTACCGCCATCCGAGCGGCAACAAAGTGTATGGCGAATACGCCTATCACGTCCATAAAACAGAAGAATCGCGGCGTGATCCGCCAGCAAAGACTATGGCATATGACAAATACTGCGTGTTTTCCCGCGTGCGAGAAAGTGGTGTGTCTGCTGGATATTTCCGGGTACAGCGGCTGCATCATGCAATACGCCATCAGCCCGTATGTAGTAAAAAATTATAAAGCAATCATCATCAGCGCCGCACGCATGCAACCATCTGCGGACACGGCAGCCGAAAAAACCGTACAATCATACATGTTATTATTATACGATTTCCCCGGGGTGTTGTCAACAGCATTTTGAAACTTTTTTGTTTTTTTGCCGCACCTTTCGACAGCTTGCACAGAGTTTTCCACTACTTTTTGATTTCATTATAAAATCCGGCAAATCAATCCGACGGCAAAGCAACAAAAGTGCCAGAAGATTCGGCAGCGCCATGAGCCCGTTTGCGATATCAGAAAGCGTCCACGCGGTATAGAGCGGCACAGCCGCGCCCGTGAATGCCATCAGGCAAAACAGGATCCGATAGGGCAAGATTCCACGGTGGCCGAAGAGATAGCGTACCGCTTGTTCTCCACAACAGCACCATCCGATGAGGGTACAGAATGCAAACAGTGCTGTAAAAATGGACAACACCTGCGGTGAAATATCGCCGAACACGCCGGAAAATGCACAGGTCAACGCCGCCGACGCGGAGGTCGAGCCCGATCCCGAAACTGCACCGCTTGATAAGATCGCCAGCGCGGTCAATGTACAGCAGACCAGCGTATCCAGCGCGACCTCCACCATGCTCCAGAGTCCCTGCAAAGTACCATCGTTGGAATCCATATTGGCGTGGACAAGCGCGCTGCTGCCAAGCCCCGCCTCATTTGAAAAAACACCATGGCGAAGACCAGTTCGGATCGCACAGCACAGAGCATTTCCTGCCACACCGCCTCCGATCGCAGAAATGCCAAATGCGCCGCGCAGGATCTGTGAGATCACACCGGGTAGCGCCGAAGCATTCCGCAGGATCACAACCAGACACGCCAGCATATACCCCGCCGCCAGAACGGGCATGAGCCACTGTAAAACGCCACCCACGCCTTTTGCGCCGCGCAGAATGATCATGCCCAACAGCACCGCCGTCACGACGCCAACCAAAATCGGCGAAAGCGAGAAGGCGTCCTGTGCCAAAGAGGCGATCGCACCGGTCTGGGTCATGTTCCCCATACCGAGTGATGCCGCAATACAGCAAAGCGCATAGATCCCAGCAAGAACAGGGCAGCGAAGGCCGCGGCTAAGGTATGCCATCGGACCGCCGATCCGTGTGCCGTCAGAACGGGTATAGGCATAGCGCACCGCCAGAACGTTTTCACCATAGCTAAGCATCATTCCTAGAAGTGCCGAGATCCACATCCAGAAAACTGCACCGGCACCGCCAATGAGAAGTGCGGCGGAAACGCCGATGACATTACCGGTTCCCATTGCGGCGGCAAGTGCCGCAGAAAATGTTTGCAGCTGGGTCAATCCGCCGGACTGCCGAGCTGTGTCCGACTTCCTACGAAGGCTGCCGAATGTGCGGTGCAGGATCTTGCGCCAGCCGTAAAACTGGAAAAAGCGGCATCGAATTGAAAGCAGGACGCCTGTGCCGAGCAAAAGGGTGAGCAGTCCGACGCCCCAGATCAGGGCACTGAGATCATTGAGCATGGTCAGATCCATCCTTTCCGCGCCTTTGTGCGGTGCCGTATCTGAGGGATGTTCACACAGTATGCCATCCCCGTCTATCGGCATCTGATGCGGATTGATTTTGAAAAAGTGTAATCCGCATTTTTGTTGCTTGACGCATGAAGATTTACGCGTTATAATATGTATAGAAAGTATATGAACCGGATACAACATGATATGACTGCGACACACAAAGGAGGGACACATGAAACAATATACCGCCGACCGCCAAGCACAGCGCACATTGCAGATCGCCGTACCGCTTGCCGCTGCCATCATACTCTTTCTGATCTGGTATTTTCTGCCGTTTCTCCCGGAATGGCTGCTCTGGTGCATCACATTCCTGCTCATCGCCGCTGCGATCTTTGTCGCTGCAATTTTCCTGCCACTGTGGTTCGGAACTGTGATCTACACAATCTCGGATACCCATATCACCAAACGCTGCGGCATTTTCTTTATACAGGAACAGACCATGCGCACGCAGGCGCTGCAATACAGCACGATCGTCCGCGCACCGTTTTCGGAGAAAAACGGTTTGAATTTCATCCCTCTGCACGCCTATGGCGGCACGATCTTCCTCGCCTTTCTGCGTACACAGGATGCGCTTGAGATCGAACGGTTTCTCCAGAAAACTGTCTATCGCCATGGGGAAACATCATCCGTTCCAGATCCTTCAGAATCGGCATCTGAAGCGGCATCACAGCCGGATGCCGACAGTGCGGTGCAATCCGAATAACGCAACAATTTCATCACTTCAAAGCTTTCCTTTGCACACCCCAGCCAGATTCTCCAAAGCCGCTTATCCCCTGCTCTCTCCGGGCTTTATCTCCACAAATAGAAAGGTGGTGTAACAGACGCTATGCCCGACAACCAGACCTCAAGCCATGACAATACGCTATATCACGAACATCCGATTAAGATTCTGCGGTACAGCGCCAAGAACCTATGGCTCCTCATCTTTCCGCTGCTGCGCAGTCTGCGATTTTTTCCGTTTTCGCTGGAACGACTGATCGAATGGGGCGTCGGAGCATGGTTTGACCTTCTGATCGCGCTTCTCATTCTCTGTTTCGGAACGCTCCGGTGGTATTATTGCAGTTATTCGTTTGATGCGGTTTCAATCCATGCGAAAAGCGGTATCTTCTTAAAGCAGGAAACTGAAATTCCCTTTTCGCGCATTACTGCCACTGTGGAAGAACACCCGATCTATCTCAAGCCCATCCGTGCAGTACGCCTTCGGATCAGTACCGCCTCTGGCGTCATTCCGCAGGCGAATATGGAGCTGATTCTCTATCTCCATGATCTCCACCGCCTCAGACCCCATGTCAAAGCACTCCGCAATGACAGTGCACAGGCAACCCCCTATCACACGCCGGCATGGAGAGTCCTCTTTTTCTCAGCACTTTTTTCCTCCAGCTTTTCGGGGGCTTTTTATCTTGCGGCGCTGTTTTTCCAGGGCGGGAGGATCACATCCGACTTACTTGAAGAGTTCCGTGCGCGTCAACTGATCGAAGATGCCGCTGACCGTGCATCCTCGGTCTTTGTGGGTATGCCGCGGATCGCGATTATGATCGGCATTGTCGTATTGGTATTGTGGCTCGTTTCCTTCGGAAGGAATCTATTGCGCTATGGGAGATTCCGCATGCGCTTCGGCAGCGAATTTCTCTCCGTCCATATGGGAATCTTGAACCGCCGGCGGTTTCATCTCCGCCGCACGGCAATCGTCTTCCCAGATCTGCGGCAGAATCTCATCATGAAACTCTGCGGCATGGTATCGCTTCATATCCGATGTCCCGGCTATGGCAGTCGCCGAGATACGCTTCCGGTTCTGATCCCACTCATGCGCAGAAAGGCCTCGAGTAAACTCCTCGATCGGCTGCATGCACCGCGCCGCCTGGAACAGCCCGGCGTTATGGCACGCTCCAAGCTGCGGTTTTTCTGGTCATTCCTCTGGCCGCCAGTGACCGGGCTTGGCGTTCTGATTGCGGTGCGGATGATCGCACTATATCTGTTTCCGCATCTCAGCGAGATTATCCAATTTTTTTCCGGCATGCTGGTGCTGCCGCTCGTGTGGCTTCTGCTCATCAAATTCGTCACACTCCTGACACAATATGCCGCCGTGGACGGCCGTTTTCTCCAGATCCATTTCAGTCACGGCTTTATCTTTCACACCATCACTGTCCGGCGAGAACATATCGTCCGGATCGATCTCCGACAGACGCCGCTGCAAAAGCGATATGGCGTATGCCACCTCTATCTGGCATGCAGCGGACCGCGTATGCAACGATATAAACTCACGGCATTATCAGAAGAAACCGCTCGTGCGATCATTACCGCATTGGGGCATCCCACCGGTGCAGTCCGTCCATCTTCCGATCCCACGTAAACACTTCACGCCTATGCCTCAAACAAAAAGGCGACACCGACGCGCATTGGTCAGTATCGCCTTTTGTAATTGTTTCAGATTGGTGCCGCGATTCTTATTATGCATGAGCAACATGTTTCTCGATCTCTGTTCGCCGCTTTATGACCCAATCATTTCGCAGAACAGCGCATAGAGCGTTTCATTGCGCTTTGAAACATCCGGCAGGGAACCATCGGCATACAGTCCGAATGAGCCGTCATGATAAGCGTGGTAATTAAAACTGATATCGGCTTGTGCAAAAATATCCAATACATCCGCCATCCACCGGTCGCCGCCGCGGTCTTCTTCAAAGCAGTTGACATTGACACCAAATTCACCGCAGTATACTGGCACATCATACGCTTCAGAAAAGGCGATATTCTGCGCCACAGTTGCCTCAAGGAATTCGCGGTCAAGTGCATATACAGCATCCGCATCCCAGAGATCCACACGCGGCCGGATCACCGCACCTTCCTGTGCGCTTTCGACCTTAAACCATCCACTCGCCTGATAGCTGTATCCCGGTGTCGGACGGAAATATTTTGTACTGCAACTTGCATCATCTGTGGTTCCGGAAAAACCAAACGCGCCGCTTTCTTCCCGTCCGCCACGCATCGAATACCACACTCTGCCAGAACCATCGTTCGACCAAAACGGCAACACATGGGAGGTATCGAACGAGTCGGCATAGATTGTGCGGACATAATTACCGTCAGCGTCGTATTCATCGAGTTTCAAATCGTCGACATAGACAATGCCGCCGCTGCCGATTGCCTGTGCCTGTGCCACAAGACAAATCACCTGTGTGTCGTCTGTCGGCGTCATGCGGCTGCTCTCTAAATATTGCCACTCGGTGGTTTCCAAATCTGCCGTATCACCGGAAAAAGTGGAATCTTTCCATGTCGTGTTCCCAGCGGTAATGACATAAGTTTCGTCTGGATAGGTCACATAGTTGCCGGCTGTCCCTGCCCAGTCAAGTCCCTGATGCGAAAAAGCATGCGGCTCATAGTAATGGAACTCATAGACAATATTTTCGCCGTCTATGTGAACATAGTTATTTTCATCGTTAAAGTTCTGCCACTGTTCATTCGTGCCGGCAAGATCCTGTGCCGCACACATGCGCTCGACAAAAATCAAATGATTCTGGTCGACTGTGCGGATGGCGTCTGTCAGAGTCTGCGCCACCGATTGCCATAACTGAAGGCTCTCTGCGCCATTTGAAGCCGCAACGACTGGCTCATTGACAAGCCCATAACCGAGGATCGCCGGTTCATCGGCATAACGCCGTGCAATCTCTTTCCATAGCGCCGTAAGTCGTGCCTGATTTTCCGGGTCTGTCCAGAGCGCTGTGCCATCACCCTGCGACTGATAGCCGCCCTGGGGATAGTGCATATTGAGCACGAGTCGGATGCCAGCCGCCTTTGCCCATGCAAGATTCTGATCGATCCAGTCAAATCCTTCTTCCCGATAGGTATAAGGGGCACTGTCCGATTCAAAGAGGGCATAGTTGAGATAAAAGCGCACAGAGTTGAATCCCATCTCCGCAAGCTCAGAATAGCTTTCCGCAGTATGGTGGGTCGTGGGCGGTGTAGTGGGATTTGACCAGACATCGTTGCCAAACGCCATCCCCTTTATGATGTACTGGCTCCCGGCTTCGTCGACCAACAGTCTGCCGTCCGCCTGGATAAAGCCGACATAGCCGTCGTCGAGCTCTGGTTGAATTCCTCCCAGTTCCTGCCGCAACAGTGCCAGATCGAATCCATCTATTGTGCCATCGCCATTATGGTCGGCGGCATCCGCGACGGACTCGCCAAGGAGAAATTGCTGCAAGTCTAAGACATGCGCTGTAATTCCGGGCTGTGTCGAATCCGATTCCTGTGCCGAAGCCGGATAGAATGTTAACGCACTCAATGCCAGC
This sequence comes from uncultured Ruminococcus sp., assembly GCA_949291125.1. Classification (GTDB taxonomy): domain Bacteria; phylum Bacillota; class Clostridia; order Oscillospirales; family Ruminococcaceae; genus Ruminococcus_C. Next base: position 79,007 of record CASEUJ010000015.1, on the reverse strand, counting down.
ACGCCGGATACCAATGCTGCAAGTATGCGTTTGGGGACTCGGTGTTTCATAATAAGCTCCTGCCTTTCCTGTCGGAGATCTGATTTGGTTTCTTATTGTATTATAGCTGCTTTTTTTGCCGATGTCAAGATGTTTTTTGTATATTCTGCGCAAAACTGGAATGACCATCTACGCATTGCTGTCCTTCTATCATTCCTATTTTCTGGAATTGAAATTAGACAGCAATTCCATCCTAGAAGCCTGGCAAAGACATACACTGACAAAAAAATCTCCCAGAAGGGAGATGAAAAAACATATCATATCAAATCAAATCATTTTTACCACTTTCCGGTAGACATTTCGGGCACGTGCCAGCAGAATCATGCCATTGAGGTTTCTTTGCTTATCGCTTCGGATGGTTTTTTTTAATTACAATTTGCAACGGAAAATCATGCGACTCCTTTCCGTTGTATGTAATCCTTGATTCCTGGATTCGCCTTCGCACGGCGCCCACATCACTCAATTCCCGTAATAACTTTGCCGTATTGCGTGCATCCGCAAGCGCCCCATGTTCCGTCCCCTTGAATTCAATCTGCATTGATCCAAGCGCACTAGTCAGATTCATCGGCCGCGCAAATCCATAGAGCCGCTGATGGATGCGCTGAAGATCCATCCAATAGGAATAAAACCGTTCGTGCAACACACATTCTTTCAGATCCGCTTCACGCAATAAGACGTTCTGATCCGAACTGCTCCAAGTATAAAACCGACACGGCTTGTCCGGTTCAATCCACTCCGTAAACCGACGCATCGCCGCGGCATAGTCGGGCGCATCGGCGACGGTCGTATCATCAATTCCCGTAATCCGTGTGACATAGGACGAAATCGTACTATACTGCGGCTTGACATATGTCTGAAATTCCTCCAGCTTTTCGTTATCCCTATCGAGCTTTACTGCGCCGATCTCCAACACTTCGCTTCCCGCGACTGTCTGAAGATCAGCATCTCGGATCGGTGTAAATTCCAGATCCAATACAATTTTATCACCAGACACCTCTGACGCCTCCTTTCCAAAGTCTGATAGCAACCGTACCCCACACGGTTTTGGTTTCGATCGTGCACACTGATCCCCGCAGTGTTGTCCAATCGGACGCAAAATCAAAACAAGCATTTTCCTTATTATGGTTTTTTCTATGCCTATATTCATTATACCATGGTTTCTCTAAAAAATCAACTTCTTTTTCTAATATTTTCTGTTTACTCTAATATTTCTGCATAATTATTCCTGTTTCTTCCCTTTATTTCACCAAATAAAAAGGCAGATGCTGTTTTTACGCATCTGCCAATAACCATTATATTCCAATCAGAAGCTCAAAGCCCACACTCATCATAGTCCCTCCACTTTTCGTCATCCACATGACGCCGGTGGATCATGCATGCATAGACGATCGCCGCCACACCTGCTGCGATTGCCGCAAGCACCATGAAAAGTCCCAGAATGGAAGAATGTTTCGATTTGTATTCCATTATATCGTGCTCCCTTCTGTCTGTGGTGCAGAAGATTTTCCCATTTCTGCCATCAACCGCTGTAATTCTGCATCTACTGCTGCATCATGCTGTAATTGGGTAAACGTCTTTTCCTCCGCGGTTTTCGAAAGATCTGACATTTCTGCAAATGCCGCTGCCTCTGCCTCTTGACGAGTAACCTTCTCTTCCATGCGGTCAAATTTATCGAGCGCGCTGGACGCATCGATTCCGCCGACTGACTGTGCAAGATTTTTCTGCGTCTTTGCCATCTGTGCGCGTGCGACCAGCATCGCCTGGCGACTTTTTGCCTCTTCAAGCTTTGCCTTGAGCTGTTCAACCTGTTCACGCACCTGTGCGGTCTGTGCAGAGATCTGTTGATACATATTACGATAATTTTCCAGATCTTCTTGTGCTTTCACTTTATTCGAAAGCGCTTTTTTGGCCAGCTCTACTTCGCCGGCCGCCAGTGCTGCCTTTGCCTTTTCTTCCCAATCCGCAGCCGTCTGTTCGGCGTTGTCACACTGACGCTTTGCGATGCGTTCGCTCGCCATTGCTTTGCCGAGTGCCTGAGTCGCCTGACTGACTTCCTTTTGCAGATCGAGGATGATCTGTTTTACCATTTTTTCTGGATCTTCTGCCCGATCAATTAGGTCATTGATATTTGCCTTCAAAATATCACCAATCCTTGAAAAAACACCCATCTCGTGTCCTCCTTCCATATGTGCACAAACAGGGACTTCGCTCAGTTCCCACCTCAATTCGAATGCCTTCCATTGTAAGCATAGCACATTTTCTTTGAAATGTCAAGAATAATCTTGGGCAGATTATCTGTTATGAATTGGCGAAATCCGGGTCAGTTTTCCTGCTGCGCTTGTTCTTCCGGATCCGTGGCACTCGCAGCGGCTTCTTCTTGTCTGGTCTTGAGAATGCGATCCACCGCATTGCTGTTGAGCTTGGTGGAAAGTCGCACGCGATCGATCTCCGCTTGGATCTTATCGAGCTCGAGTGATATGCGACCAAAGATCTTCTTTTCCCGCACATGCGCCGCTTCCAGCTCTTTTTCGAGATGCTCGACTTTCAGTTGGAGTGTGCGATTTTCGACCTCCAGAGTGCGCAATCTTGCCGCAGTGCCGCGGTTAACCTGATTCTGACGCACGCCAAACGTGTGGACAGTTTTCGGCCATTCCTTTTCTCGGTGCTGATCCCAGATTTCTTCCGCATACACCGTAGATGGTTCGCCAAACCCCATGCCCTCCGGAAGTTCCGATCTTGCTGCCACATCTGCCACATCCGTTGATTCCGGCTTGTCTAACCTGGTTTCCTCTACCTGTGCTTTTTGTTCGAGTTTGTTTGCCATGTGCGTTCTCCCTCCGTTCTATCGATCGATCTGGCTGTGCCAGAACGCCAGCGTATCTGCAATGGTCTGTTCGAGCGTGATCTCCGGCATCCAGCCAGTATCGGACTTCAACTTGGTGATATCAGCACAAATTCGCGGGACTTCTACCGGACGAAGGCGCTCCGGATCAGGGATGACGCGGATCCGTACGCCGCTTTGCCGGATGATCCGATCCAACAGATCCCGGATCACGACCGCTCTGCCGCTGCCAACGTTATAGGTTTCGCCGGCTCTTCCCTTCTGTGCCAGAAGCCCATAGGCACGCACTACATCCCGAACATCGGTAAAGTCCCGTGCTGCCGATAAATTTCCCACATGGATCTCCGGCGAACGGATGCCTGCGGCAATCTCAGATGCCTGTTTACAAAAATCCGATACCACAAACTGTGGCGACTGTCCGGGGCCCACATGATTGAAGGCACGCACCATGATAAGATCCATGCCATATGCATCGGCGTAAAGCGTACCGAACTGGTTCTGTGCCGCCTTGGTGATGGCATATGGATTTTTCGGGTGGATGGGGGTCGTTTCCGTCAGCATCCCGGTTTCTTGTGTCGGTGTTCCGTATTCTTCACCAGACCCGATGAGTATCACGCGCGGCGTATAGCCCTCGATCCCGCGGATCGCATCCAGTACATTCAGGCTGCCGCAGATATTGACCGCGACAGTCTGCTGCGGCGCTTTCCACGACTGTGCTACAGAAGATTGCGCTGCTAAATGAAAAATCACATCCGGTCGGATACGGATGAGCAGCGCTTGTACTGCATCCCGATCCAGAATATCAAGGGGATAAACCTCGCACCCGATCGTTGATGCGCTTTCATGCGGCAGTTTCGTGACCGTAGTCACATATCCCAGATTTTGTACGAGGTGATGTGCCAGATGGCTTCCGACAAATCCGCCGCCGCCAATGATCATTGCCTTCATGTACTACGCCGCCTTTCTGCAAATTCTGCCAGCGTTTCATGGACTTCACGGAGGACATCGGCTTCGTCGAAGTGATCTTCCACCCGTTTTGCCGCTGCCGCGCCATACGCCTCACGCAATGCCGGATTGTCCGCCAATTTCTGAATTGCATCCGCCAGCGCATCCGGATCTTCCGGCGGCACAGTCAATCCCGTCTGTCCATCTAAGCTCACATAGGGCACACCTGTGGCAAGAGACGTATTGATCACCGGCTTGCCATAGACCATAGCCTCGAGCTGGACAATGCCGAATGCCTCGCTGTTTGCCACCGACGGCAGCACAAAAATGTCGCAATCTGCGAACGCCGCACGGAGCGCTTCATCCGGGAGATTTCCGAGGAAATGGACACGCCCGTCCATCTCGCCGCCCTGTACCATCTCTCGGAGCTTATTCTCCATCTCCGGTGTGCCGTGCCCGACTAAGAACAATTCACAGCCATGCACCCGGCGAAAGGCATGCAGCAACACCTCGATGCCCTTATAATACACAAATCGTCCCACAAAGAGGACGCGGACAGAAGATTTGTCCTGTTGGCGCTCTTGTAGAACCGGCAGTCGCGGCACTGCGCGGTATGCCGCTACATCGATGCCATAAGGGATGATGCGGCATTTTTCGCGGAATTGCGACAAAATCGGCGAGCTATTGATATGTCCCGGCGTTGCCACAATGATACAATCCGCACGCCGCAGATATCGCATCAGAAGCGGCTTATAAAACCGCATGAGTTTTTTCTGTCGCACCACATCACTGTGCCATGCGATCACCACCGCACCTTGATAGCCCGACAGCAAACACGCCAGATCCCCCAACGGAAACGGCGCATGGAGCTCGATCACATCCGCCCACTTTGCCATTTGTCGGAATTTACGCAAAAATGAAAAGGACAGGGGACAGGAAAAGTAAGTCCCCAAGCTGGAGGCATAGTGCACTGGCACGCCCTCGACCACTTTCTCTTCACCCTTGCCCTTTTCCTGACAGACCAGCACTCGAACCTCTGCGCCGCGCTGGATCAACCCCTTGGAAAAGCTGCGCACCAACGTTTCAATGCCCCCGATGTGGGGAAAATACGCCTTATTGACCTGCAACACATGCAAGGGTCTTATTTCCTGCTTATCCACCGCAGACCTCCTTGTACACCTTATACAGCTGTGCAGCAGCGGATTCCCATGTCATCATCGCTGCTCGCCGCATCCCCGCCGATTGCAGAGATGCACGCAGTTGCGCATCAGCGTAGAGCCGGGTCAGCCCATCAGCAATGGCGTCGATCGCATACGGATCGACGCAAAGCGCGGCATCTCCCACCACTTCCGGCAGCGATGCCGCCGTAGAGGTCAACACCGGTACCCCACACGCCATTGCCTCTAAAGGCGGCATACCAAATCCTTCATAGATCGACGGGAACACAAACGCCAGCGCACCACACATCAGCGGACAGATATCACTATCCTCTACATAGCCAGTGAACTTCACCTGTTCTTTCAGCTGTAACTGTTCCACTCTGCCATAGATACCGCTGTCCAGCCATCCCTTCCCCCCAGCAAGCACCAGATAGGGCGGATCAGACTTCCCCTGACAAAAGCGGTGATAGCCCTCGACCAGACGCTCTAAGTTCTTGCGCGGCTCGACGGTGCCCAGATACAGGAAATACGCCCGATCCAGCTGAAATTCTGCTCTGACCCGATCGATCGCGCTCTGATCTTTTACCGGGTAAAAACGGTTATGATCCACGCCGCAGTAGACCACGCGGATCTTATCGGCGTACTGTGGAAAATAGCGGATGATCTCCTGTTTCGAGAACTCAGAATCTGTTACGATTCGGTCGGCTCTTTGCAAGGATTTTTTCAGTCCCAGATCGAGCATATATTTCGTTCTGCCGCGCACCGTTTCCGGGAAGGTCTTATAAACCATATCATGTACGGTGACGACTGTCTTTCCCGACACCCCGGGCGGTATGATATAATTAAAAAAGTGGGTTACATCTGCCGTCTTGCCGAAATAGCCGCGATAGATCGGAAACGGCAGAAACGTTGTCGCTAAGCGATAGAGATAACTCGATACCTTTGCGGTTCGGGTGCGCACATTGGCGCGCAAATACGGCTTCAGCCGGTCATATTTTTCAGCCGGCTCTTTTGCATTGAAATATTGCAGCGTGATGGTATCGTGCGGATAAAGCTCTGCCAGCGCCTGCAGCTGTCCTGCCTGACAATAGCCGATACCGCTCATATGTGCGCTCACCAGCGGTGATGCATCCATAGCAATCTCCAATGTGACGATTCCTCCGTTCTATGCGCCGAACCGGCGCAGTCTTTCATTCGGTCACTCTTCTATGAGAGTTTGTTAGAACAAGTTTCATATGCTGCGGCACTTCAGCTCGTGTGCCACAAGTTTCAGATCATGTTCCACCATGCGTCCCACCAATTGTGTAAAAGAGATCTCTCTTTGCCAACCAAGAATCTTTTCCGCCTTTTCCGGGTTGCCGAGCAACACGTCTACTTCTGCCGGACGGAAGAACTTCTTGTTGATTTTGACGACCGTCTTGCCGGTGGCTACATCCACGCCGATCTCATCGACGCCGCTGCCCTGCCATTGTACTTCGATCCCAGCATGGCGGAATGCGGTTTCCACAAATTCCCGTACTGTACGTGTTTCGTTAGTAGCAATGACATAATCGTCCGGCCGATCCTGCTGAAGCATGAGCCACATCGCACGGACATAGTCCTGAGAGTGTCCCCAATCGCGCTTGGAGTCCATATTGCCGAGTTCCACATACTCCTGGACGCCGAGTTTGATGCGTGCGACCGCATCGGTGATCTTCCGGGTAACGAATTCCAGTCCCCGGCGTTCGGATTCATGGTTGAAGAGAATGCCCGAACATGCGAACATGCCATAGCTCTCGCGATAATTTTTCGTGATCCAGTGGCCGTAGAGCTTTGCAACGCCATACGGACTTCTCGGATAAAACGGCGTCTTTTCGGTCTGCGGCATCTCCTGTACCAGTCCGAACATCTCCGAAGTCGACGCCTGATAAAAGCGACATTCCGGCTTGACGCTGCGAATTGCCTCTAACATATTGGTCACGCCGAGTGCGTTGATATCTGCCGTCGCGATGGGTTGTTCCCAGCTGGTCGCGACAAAAGACTGCGCCGCCAAATTATAGACCTCATCTGCCTGTGAAGTGCGCATAGCGGCAATCAGAGAGATAACATCGGTCATATCCGCATAGATAAAGTGAATGTGATCTTTGATATGCTCCACATTGCCATAGTCAACTACGCTCTTGCGGCGCATGATGCCGTATACTTCATAGCCCTTTTCCAGCAGAAGCTCTGCCAGATACGAGCCGTCCTGTCCGGTGATTCCGGTGATAAGTGCATGTTTTGTATTTGACATAATTGAGATACTCCTTTGTTAGCAGTTACAGATATTATAACCCCCTCATTCACGCCTACGGCGTGCCAGCTAAGCGAGGGAGGCTGTCCCACAGCTTTGATTCAGATCGATAACTTACGCCGAAGGCAACATTTGATATTTCCCTCTTATTGCTTCGCGTTACCTTTTAGAAGAAGCAAAGTTCAGCTTTGATATCTGCGGTGATTTTTCCCTACACCAACTCATCCCGATTACAAATCTTCAGATTTGTGATAACGTCCTTAACCTTTTGAGTGCTGTCCTTGCTGCATATCAAAATGGCATCGTCGGTATCCACCACGATCAGATTCTCGATCCCAACTGCCGCGATCAGCCGTTTGCCGCCACAGATGGTGGTACGCTGGGTGTCGATGGTGATCACATCTCCCTCAACGTAATTGCCGCTTTCGTTGACGGGATTGATTCGCTCCATCGCAAGCCAGTTTCCGACATCATCCCAGCCGAAGCTTCCCGGCAGGGTGTAGATATGCGCCGCATGTTCCATGACGCCAAAGTCGATCGATTCGCTGCGCAGCTGCTCATATTCCTGCGTTAAGACTTCGTCATATGCTGGCGTACCGATTGCCGCCTCAATCCGCATGAGTCCTTTGTATACATCCGGCATGAGCGTTTCAAGATTCGATAAAATCGAGGATGTTTTCCACACGAACATGCCGCTGTTCCAGAGATAGTGGTGAGACGCCAGATAGCTCTGTGCCATTTCATAGTCCGGCTTTTCCACAAAGCGCTCAACCCGATACACCCCCGGCATGCCAAGGTCGGTGTCGCGTGCAAAGTGGATATAGCCATAGCCTGTCTCCGGATAAGTCGGCGTAATACCGATGGTGACAAGGTTTTCGCCCTTTTCTGCAACGGCGACCGCTTGACGCAAGGTATCAATATACATCTCTTCATAGCGAATCAAATGGTCAGACGGCAGCACCAGCATCATGGCATCGCCATATGTTTTGCGGATGACTGATGCGGCAAGCCCGATACAAGGCGCAGTATTACGCGCGCATGGCTCGGAGAGAATATTCTGCTGTGGTAGATCTGGCAATTGCGCCTGTACCAGCGGTGCATAGCGGACATTGGTCACAACAAAGATATCCTCCATCGCCACCATGGGCAATAGACGCTTGACAGTCTTCTGGATCATAGTTTCTCCGTCTTTGGTGAGAGAGAGGAATTGTTTGGGATACTGCATGCGGCTCTTCGGCCAGAATCGCTCGCCCTTGCCGCCTGCCATAATCACTGCTGTAATTTTCATCATAGTCATTGATCTCTTTTATCTGGATTGTGTTCATGCTCCTGCTTTTGCAAACGTTCCTGCAGCTCCTGCATCTCATGCATTTCATGCAGTTCCGCTTCTTCATTCGTCTCGCTGGGGAAGAGCGCAGTCTTGAGCGTCATCAGCAGAATGCGCAGGTCGAGGAACATCGAATAATTCTCGATATACATCAAATCCATCTTAAGCTTGTCATAGGGCTGGGTGTCATAAAGTCCCGTCACCTGGGCATAGCCAGTCAGACCTGCCTTGACCTGTAAGCGGAATTCAAACTCCGGCATGTCCTTTTCATATTCCTGTGCCAGTTCCGGACGCTCAGGGCGCGGTCCGACAACCGACATTTCGCCGCGCAGGATATTAAACAGCTGCGGCAGTTCATCGATCCGACACTTTCGCATAAATCTGCCGACTCTGGTAATGCGCACATCATCCTCACGCGCAAGCTGGGGACCATACTTTTCAGCGTCAACTACCATGCTACGAAATTTCAACACACGAAATCGCTTGCCGCCAACAGTCAGGCGAACCTGTTTGAACAAGACTGGCCCGCCGTCCTCGATCTTGATGGCAATGGCGCACAGGAGCATGATCGGCGACAAAATCACCAGAAACAGCACTGAAAATACCAAGTCAAAGATGCGCTTGCCAAGCTTTTGCTCGAAGGTCAGCCCATAGTTGCGACAGAGTAAAAGCGGCGTATCAAACAGGCGGATCTCCTCTGCACCGCGCAGAATAATATCTGACAATTTCGGCGCAATATACATCCGGATATTCTGGGCAAAGCAGTATTTGATCAGATCATTGCGCACTGCACCGGAAACCTCACAGAGGATCACACCCTCATAGCGTTGGATCGTTTCATAGATCTGATCCTCCGATTCACTGATACTGACCGATTCACAGATCATGTATTTATCAACACGCCGGCTCATCTTTAGCACCAGCTCTGCAGCAGTACGCTCACCATAAATGACCACCAACCGCCTCGGAGGGTAAACATGGAAATAGAGCTTATTGGTGCACACCACCCAACACAACAGCACCGCTATATCCACCACCGTCAGCACCGTCATCGGCAGCACGGCAGAAAAATCACGGTTGACCACGCTGATTTGCAGATAGGTCAAAAAGTTGACACAGACGATAGACAACAGCTGGGAATAGAGCATGTCCGTCTTTTTGAGATAGCCAATCTTCATGCCGCCGAACGAGCGGCTGAACAGCAATACTAAGATGACATAGATCAGGATCATTACCCAGTTGCCACGCCGATAAAACGGTAGTAGAATCGCATCGCTATAACATGTATACCAGACCCAGGCAAACCCGACGGCATACAGACCGACAAGAAGCACGTCGGCAAAAAAAGAAAAAATCCGTTTGTATTGATCTCGGTTTGTTTTCATCATGATTCAGGTGCTGCGGCAGCGTCCCATCTATGCGAACAGCGCTTTCGTCAAGTGCCACAGCTGACATCTCACTTTCTGTTTTCGTTCACTATGCCGCCAAAAATATGACTACATATACAGTTATTATATCAAATATCGCAATGTGATGTCAAGTAGTTTTGAATTTTTGTCACCCCATCCGTCATAAACATGCCAAAAATCCCCCTTGACAAATCTGATCTCCTATGCTATACTATTGTCAAATATATAATTTGCTTCAGGGTATTGTGCAATTCATGACCGGCGGTAACGGGACGTTTTCGCGTTCCGAAGTCCGCGAGCTGAGTCATTCAGCCGATTCGGTGTAACTCCGAAACCGACGGTATAGTCCGGATGAGAGAAGCAGTGCGTCTGAAATACGTTTCCCCCATAAAAACAAACGCATTTATGCCATATCTGTTGGATATGGTTTTCTGCCTGCCCTGTGGTGAATTCACCATGGGCAGGCATTTTTTGTGCCCGATTTTTCCGAAAGGTGGTGTCATATTCCATGACCCTGCATTCGTTTTATATGCGCCGCGCCATTGCGCTTGCCCGACGCGGCATCGGCTTTACCAATCCCAATCCGCTGGTGGGCGCCGTCATCGTAAAAGACGGCAGAATCATCGGCGAAGGTTGGCACGCAAAATACGGCGATCTCCACGCCGAACGCAATGCGCTGAAACACTGCAAAGAAGACCCATCCGGCGCCACGATGTATGTTACCTTAGAGCCATGCTGTCACCACGGCAAACAGCCGCCGTGTACCGAGGCGGTGCTTGCAAGCGGCATTTCGACTGTTTATATCGGTTCGCGTGACCCGAATCCATTGGTCTCCGGAAAAGGCGTTGCATTGTTACGAGAACACGGCGTAAAAGTCGTGACGGACTTCTTACGCAGCGAATGCGACGCGCTCAATCCGATCTTTTTTCACTATATCACGACAAAATTGCCCTATGTGATCCTGAAATACGCCATGACTGCCGACGGAAAAATTGCCTGTGCTGGCGGTGCATCAAAGTGGGTGACGGGAGAAGCCGCCAGACACCATGTCCAACTGACGCGAAAGCGCGTGTCTGCGATTTGCATCGGAATCGGCACGGTGCTTTCCGACGATCCAATGCTCAATTGCCGTTGTGACAACCCCAGTCATCCGGTGCGTGTGGTGCTAGACACTCATCTGCGGCTGCCGCTGGACTGTCGGCTGGTACAGACGGCGCACGAGATCCCGGTCATCGTCTTTTGCCATGATCCAGATCCAAAAAAGTGCCAGCAGCTGGAAGACAAGGGTGTAACGGTGTTGGAGGCGCCGCTGTCGGGCGAACATGTTTCCATCCGCGCGTGTCTGGCGATTTTGGGACAGCGCGGCATTGACAGCGTCCTGATCGAAGGCGGTGCAAAGATTCACGCATCGGCGCTTCAGGCAGGATGCGCCGATCTGGTGCAGGTCTATCTTGCCCCCAAAATTTTCGGCGGCGACGGGCTCTCTCCCGTTGGTGCCATGGGAATCACCGACCCAGCACAAAGCATTCTCCTCTCGCCGCCGCAGATCACTCGGCTGGGGGAAGATATCTTACTGGAATACACCCGAAAGGAGTGAGACAACATGTTTACAGGCATTGTGGAAGAGATGGGCATCGTCCGGCGGCTGACCCAGACGCCAGTGCGATGTGAGTTGGAACTCGCCGCATCGAAAGTGTTAGAAAGTACCCAGATCGGCGACAGCATTGCCGTCAATGGCGTATGCCTCACGGTAATCCGCATGGATGACGACGGATTTACGGCGGATGTCATGCCAGAGACGCTGCGCCGAAGCAACTTAGGGCAGCTGAAACCCGGATCGATGGTGAATTTAGAGCGCGCCATGGCGGCGAACGGACGCTTTGGCGGCCATATTGTGGCAGGGCACATCGACGGCACGGGAAAAATCCTGTCCATGCGGTCAGAGGGCAATGCGATGCTTGTCACCATCGGGGCTGCGCCGGAGATCCTACGATATATTGTGGAGAAGGGGTCGATTGCCATTGACGGCATCAGTCTGACTGTGGCGCAGGTGACACATTCTGATTTCACGGTAAGTCTGATCCCCCACACCGGCGAGGAGACAACACTTTTGCAACACCGTCCCGGCGAAATCGTGAACTTAGAAACCGACATCATCGGAAAGTATGTGGAAAAACTGATGAAACCGAAAAAGGATGGTGTAACAATCGATCTGTTACAGAAAAATGGATTTTGTTGAACATTCAATTTATGGGGTGAACAGAATATGGCAAAGGTGATTATGACCTGCGGAAAAATCTGTAGCGGCAAGAGCACATATGCAAAACAGCAGCGCATTAAAAATCACGCAGTGATACTTTCTGTTGATGAGATCACACTGGCGCTCTATGACCAGAATATCGGCAATCAGCATGATGCCTATGTAGAAAAATTAGAAAAATACCTGTTTGATAAATCAGTAGAAATCGTAGAAACGGACATCAATGTCATACTGGATTGGGGACTATGGACAAAAGCGGAGAGGACATATGCCAGAGAATTTTATCGGTTCAGAAATATCGACTGTGAAATTCATTTTATCGATATCAGCGATGAAACATGGCAGAAACGCTTGCAGAAAAGAAACCGTTTGGTTACAGCGAAAAAAATCAACGCATACTATGTGGATGCGCAGCTCCAAGAAAAGGTGACGTCCATTTTTGAAATGCCAGCCAAAGAGGAGATCGATGTGTGGATTAAGGGGTAATGAACATGATACCAGATACAAAGCACCTGCACTTCCGGGAACTGCGACAATCCGATTTCGCCGCCCTGTGCCGGATTTTACAGGATGAGGAAACGATGTACGCCTATAACGGCGCCTTTGACGACGCAATGGTGCAGGATTGGCTCGACCGGCAGATCGGTCGTTATCAGCAATACGGATTTGGCCTGTGGGCAATGATCCTCAAAGAAACCGGCGACCTGATCGGGCAGTGCGGATTGACCATGCAGCCGTGGAAAGACCGGGAACTGTTGGAGATCGGCTATCTGCTACGCCGAGACTGTTGGCACATGGGCTTCGCCACTGAGGCGGCATTGGCATGTCAAGCGTATGCATTCGAGGTGATGGGGGCGGATGCAGTGTATTCCATCATCCGGGATAACAACCTGCCATCCCAGCGTGTGGCGCTGCGGGGTGGGATGCAGCCCATTGACACCTGGACAAAGCATTACCGTGGGGTGGATATGCCGCATATTTTGTTTGAGGTAAAAAAGTGAGGAGTAAGGGCGTTCAGGAGATGCAGAGCGTATTGATTGCGTCCCCCTTTGCCCATGATTTCCTTTGACGAAAACGTCAAGGTCACTGCTCGAATTTCTGACTTCTTGCTTCTAAATTTCTTGCATCTAATAAGGAGGCTATACAAATGGAATACAACACCATTGAACAGGCACTGCAAGATCTGCGTGCCGGAAAGTGCATTCTCGTCACCGACGATCCCGACCGGGAAAACGAAGGCGATCTGATCTGCGCCGGGCAATTTGCCACGACCGAAAACGTCAATCTCATGGCAACCTATGCCAAAGGACTGATCTGTATGCCCATGAGCCACGACAATGTCGTACGCTTAGGGCTCAAACAGATGGTATCCCACAACACCGACAACCACGAAACGGCGTTCACTGTTTCCATTGACCACATCGACACCACCACCGGTATTTCGGCGGTGGAACGCGGCCTCACCGCACGCATGGCGGCAGACCCGGCGGCACATCCCGGCGATTTCCGCCGACCGGGGCATATGTTCCCCTTAGAGGCAAAGCCGGGCGGCGTCTTAGAGCGCAACGGTCACACGGAGGCAACGGTGGACTTATTGCGTCTGGCAGGACTGACACAAGTGGGACTGTGCTGTGAAATCATGGAAGACGACGGCACGATGATGAAGGGAGAGCGGCTCGCGGCATTCGCAAAGGAACATGACCTCTCCTTTATCACCATTCGCGAACTGCAGCGCTATCGCCGCAGTCACGACAACTTTGTGGATGAAGTGGCGCGTGCCAAGCTGCCCACTTCGCACGGCGAATTTGAGATGTACGGATTCCGCAATACGATCAACGGTGACGAACACGTGGCACTGGTGATGGGAGATGTGTCGGACGGCGCGCCAGTGCTTTGCCGGGTGCATTCCGAATGCCTGACCGGCGACGTGTTCGGCTCCTATCGCTGTGACTGCGGCGAACAGCTGAACCGCGCACTGGATATGATCCGCAAAGCAGGCAGAGGTGTTCTGGTCTATCTGCGGCAGGAGGGCAGAGGCATCGGACTTTTGAACAAAATCCGTGCGTATAAATTGCAGGAAGACGGGCTGGACACAGTAGAGGCCAACATCAAGCTTGGCTTTGCGCCGGATCTGCGCGATTACAGCGTGGGCGCACAGATTCTGAAACATCTGGGTGCGACCTCGCTGCGGCTGATGACCAACAATCCTGACAAAATCTCAGACCTGTCGGAATATGGCATTACGATCGCGGAACGCGTGCCGATTGACATTCCGGAAAAGCCGGAAAATCTGCGGTATCTCAAGACAAAACAATTCAAGATGGGACACTATCTACACTTCTGATGGAAAGGATTGAGAACACTGCATCTGTTATTTTGCATTAACCGCAATTTCGTCTGGATGCTGACACAATGTCTCCGTTCCATCGTGCGCTTTCCCTGCAAAGACGGCTATACGGCGCATATTCTGCACTCTGACCTGACACCGGCTGATTTCGCAGAGATCCGGCAGGCAGTACCAGAGGTCGCGATTGTGCCGGCACGGGTGGACGCGGCATTCTTCCGGGATTTCCCGGAAAGTGACCGCTATCCGAAACAAATCTATTACCGCATCTTCGCGGCGCAGTTTTTGCCGGATGATCTGGAACGCGTATTGTATCTCGACACAGACACCATTGTCATCCGCACCTTAGAGCCGCTGTATCGCATGGCGTTTCAGGGCGCAACGTATATCGCCTGTACGCATGTTCGTTCACTCTTCAACAAGATGAATCAGCTGCGGCTGGGCATTGAAACGGACGTACCCTATATCAACACCGGCGTCATGCTGATGCATCTCGAGCAGCTGCGCCGACAGCAGACGACGCAGGAAGTCATCGACTTTGTCCGGGACAAAAAGAATCGGCTGCTTTTACCGGATCAGGATATTATCACAGCGCTCTACGGCAAACAGATTCAGCTTGTGGACAGCTATCGCTATAACCTGAGCGACCGAATTCTGGCGCTATACAACGCGCGGCATCCAAACACAGTCCGTGACGTGGAATGGGTCAGAGAAAACACCACAATTATTCACTATTGCGGCAAAAACAAGCCGTGGAATCCAGGCTATTTCGGAAAGCTCGATGTATTTTATCGAGAGCTTTGCGGTGAAATGCCGCAATAATCCCATAAACATCCAATATATTTTTCAGGAGGAACTATCATGAAAACATTAGAAGGCATGTATGAAGGCAAGGGACGTAAAATCGCCATTGTGGCATCCCGGTTCAATGAATTTATCACCAGCAAGCTAATTGGCGGTGCAGAGGATTGTCTGCTGCGCCATGGCGTAGACGGCGAGGATATTACCTTAGCATGGGTACCTGGCGCCTTTGAGATTCCGCTGGCAGCAAAGAAGCTGGCACATTCGGGCAAGTACGACGCGATCATCTGCGTGGGTGCAGTGATCCGCGGCTCGACAAGCCACTATGACTATGTCTGCGCTGAGGTGTCGAAGGGCATCGCCCAGGTGGGACTCGAATCCGGCGTACCGGTACTCTTCGGCGTCCTCACCACTGATACCATTGAACAAGCGATCGAACGTGCCGGCACAAAAGCGGGCAACAAGGGATATGACTGCGCAATGTCTGCGTTGGAGCTGGTGAGCCTATTCTCGAATCTAGAAGCATAAGCCGATGCAGCGCATATTGGTCATCGGCTGTCCCGGCAGCGGCAAGAGTACGTTTGCACGAGCACTGCAAGAAAAAACTGGACTGCCGCTGTATTATCTGGACATGCTCTGGCACCGGCCGGACAGGACTACTGCTATCCGAGCGGAATTTGATCAGACCCTAGAGCAGATTCTTCAGCAGGATCGCTGGATAATCGACGGCAACTATCGGCGCACCATGCCCCGGCGACTGGAATTTTGCGACACGGTGTTCTGGCTGGACTTTCCAGTGGAAGTGTGTCTGTCAGGTGCCCTATCCCGGATCGGCAAGCCCCGGGAAGACTTGCCCTGGGTAGAAACTGCACCAGATGAGAAATTTTTAAACTCCATCCGCAAATTTTCCATCTGGGGACGCCCCGAGATTATAAGACTGCTTCAGCAGGCGGCGGGAAAACAAATCCATGTCTTCCAGACACGGGAAGAAAGTGCCGCGTTTCTGGCATCACTTCCCACGATATCACCCCATGAAAAGAGGAACGATACCCATTGCAAAACTTGATTTTCTTTGATATTGACGGCACTCTGGTGGGCGAAGGCGACTTTTTGCCGGAGTCTGCCGTCCGTGCCATCCGGCGTGCCCGGGAAAAGGGCAATCTTGCCCTGATCAACACCGGTCGCACCGCTATGAATGTAGATGCATTTGTGCGGGAGATCGGCTTTGACGGCTATATCTATGGTTGTGGCACCGAAATGGAATATGGCGGGAAAACCGTATTCCACGTCGTCCAGTCCCCGGAGCGGAGCCGGGAGATGGTTGAACTGGTGCGCCGGACCAATGCCGGTGTACTCTATGAATGCAGCGACGCCATTTACTACGACGAACATGCGCGGATGCTGCCCGGGCTTGTGTCACTGCTTGAGCACTATGATAAAAAGGATACCGCATTCTATCCTGTACCGGAAACGGCGGACTGGTGCATCGACAAATTTGTCATCTGGTATGATGCGCAGACCGATCTCCAGGGACTTCAGGACGGCATTGCCGGGAAATTCGACTTTATCGACCGAGGCAACGGCTTTTCCGAGATGGTGCCATGCGGTTATTCTAAAGCAACAGCCATGCAGCAGATGATGACGCTTTTAGATGCAAAGCCGGAACAAGTCTATGCCATCGGTGACAGCCTCAATGATGCACCGATGTTACAACTTGCCGGAACAGGCATTGCCATGGGTGAGGGAAAGATGCTCTACCCCTATGCGGACTACATCACGGCGAACTTAAAAGACGATGGGGTCTATCGTGCGCTGGAGCACTTCGGGCTGATCTAAAACAGGCAAAACTAAAGTCAGAAACCGCTCTGGGATACGGCAATGCGTATCCCAGAGCGGTTTTTCTAACAACATCTGTAAGAAACATCTATCGCTTTTTCTCCCGGATTGTCTTCTTTCCGAGTTTTTGCCGGGATGCATATTCCCGAATCGCGGCTTCTGTCTGTTTGACCTCCTGTCGGAACTCCTCCGCCGGCACCCGGAGCGCGCCGTTTCCCAAAATGATCATCTGCTCCATACCATCAGAGGTTGCCACACGCACCCGGTTTTCCTTGGAAAGCTCATGCGAAATCTTTTCAATATAACTGTCCGCCGTTTCTGCCTCTTTGGTATAGACGACACTAATGTTGTGGTACTGCTCTACCTCCCGACGCTGTCCCTTCACCCGATAGGCATCGAATACTAAAATCAGCCTGCACTGGCGATATCCGCAGTAGTTGCTTAAGATCTGCATCAGCCGCCCCCGTGCCGCATCTAGATTTTCGGCGGCGATGGCCTTGAGTTCGTCCCATGCAAAGATCATATTATAACCATCTACCAACACATATTCCGTGCGGTTCAAATCTACCGGCACGATTGGTCTTGCCGGCTCAGTCGGTTCAATCTCATCTCTGGGCGTATTCATTGCGCGTCTGGGATCGCGGTCGATCTTACCATAAGTGCGTTCAAAGATCGCCATCAGTTCTTTGTCCTCTTCAATGCTACCGCCATAGGATGCACGATCAATTCTGTGCGATGCGGATGGATTCGCCGAAGCATCGTCATCCGGCGCTGTACGTTTTTGAAGAGTCAGAGGCAGGTGCATATACTGCTCGACCTCGTCCCAAGAGACATGAAAGCCTGCACCGTGGCCGCAGAAGATGGAATCCGCCGTATTTTCGAGATCACCGTCACAGTCATAGCCGATAGACTCGATCACTGCCGCTGCATTCTCACAGGGGGCATAACCCTTCTGGACACAGCTGAGCCTTCCTACACCTTTGGTATATCCTGCCACATCCTTGGCGTAACCGGCGATCGCCGCAACAGGTACGCTGCCAGTGAGCATGGTCTGGTCGCCGTCAGTGATGGGCGATGCAGTTTTGGCGTGCATCTGCTGTAAATCCGTCATAGCTCGTCCCACACAGTGAGTCGGTACTTCCAGCGTAAAATCATACCACGGCTCTAACAAGATACTTTCTGCTTTTCGTAGACCGTTGCGCACCGCACGATAGGTTGCCTGTCGAAAATCGCCGCCCTCGGTGTGCTTTTTATGGGCACGTCCAGCGCAGAGAGTGATGCGCATGTCAGTGATCGGCGAGCCAGTCAACACCCCCACATGTATCTTCTCCGCCAAATGGGTCAGCACAAGCCGCTGCCAGTTGCGATCAAGATCATCCTCCCGGCAGATCGAGTCGAACTGTAAGCCACTGCCGGGTGGAAGCGGCGTCAGGATCAGATGCACCTCGGCATAGTGCCGCAGCGGTTCATAGTGTCCCACACCCTCAACCGGTGCAGCAATGGTTTCTCGATAGGAAATCTGTCCGTCATCAAAGGACACCGTAAGCGAAAAACGCTCTTGTATCAGCTTTTCAAGCACCTCTAACTGCACTTCTCCCATCAGCTGTACACGAATCTGTCCGTGTACCTCATCCCAGAGCATATGCAGTGCCGGATCTTCCTGTTCCAGCGTTCGCAGCTTTTCCCACGCCGTATGTGGATCAATACCGTCAGGCAGAATCACGCCATAGTGCAAAACTGGCTCTAACAGCGGCGGCGCAGCATTCGGCTCTGCACCAAGTCCGGCGCCAGCATAGGTGCGCGTCAGTCCCGTAACCGCACAAATCATACCCGGTTCTGCCTGTTCCACCCCCTGAAATCGTGCGCCGTCATAGATGCGGATCTGGTTAACCTTTTCCTGCATCAATGTACCGTCCTCGGCAGTGTAAGATACCATATCACGCACTCGGAGTACGCCACCGGTCACTTTGAGATTTGTCAGCCTTGCGCCCTTCTCGTCGGTATGGATTTTATAGACCCGTGCGCCAAATGTCGGATGCACCTGCGGCTCGATTGTATAGCGGTCTAAGCCCTCGAGAAATGCATCCACACCCTTAAGCCGCAGCGCAGAGCCGAAATAACAGGGCACAAGACCGCATGTAGCGATCTTCTGGCGGATGTCCTCTTGTGGGATCATACCAGTGTCTAGATAGCGGTTCATCCAGTCTTCATCCAACAGCGCCAATTGTTCATAGAATGTATCGCTCTCGTCGTCGGAAAAGTCCACGACCCGATCGCCGAATCGAGAACGCAGTTGAGAAAGCCGGGCATCTTTGTTGGCGCCGGCAAGATCCATTTTATTGACAAACAAAAAGGTCGGAACGCCATAGCGCCGCAACAGCCGCCAGATGGTTTCTGTATGACTCTGTACGCCATCGGTGCCGCTGATGACCAAGATGGCATAGTCCAATACCTGCATGGTGCGTTCAGTTTCGGCGGCGAAGTCCACATGGCCGGGGGTATCCAAAAGAGTATAGTGGGCGTCGCCATAGGAAAAGCCTGCCTGTTTAGAGAAGATGGTAATGCCGCGATCGCGTTCCATTGGGTGGGTGTCAAGGAATGCATCGCGGTGATCCACGCGGCCGAGTTTGCGGATCTCGCCGGTACGATAGAGGATGGCTTCGGCCAGAGTCGTTTTTCCGGCATCGACGTGGGCTGTGATGCCAATGACAAGACGCTTCATGGAGGATAAGACGGCTCCTTTCTGGTGGAATAGATTTGATTTTATTATAGCATATTGCGGCGAAGTTGACAAGTGATTTTCAATGTCGAAAGACGAAACCGGCTCTCCCGGAAATACAAAGCTGCGCTCTGAACAAGTCAACTCAACAAGTCCACAGCGCAGCGATACGATGTTACTTCGCTTTATTTTGGTGTTCCAGATCAGGCATTTTTTCCTTTTCGAAATATTCCCCGATCACGCTGACAATGTCGCACAAAATACTCCGCCGGGAAAACAATCCAGCAGATCTCCCAGCCGTAAAACACCATGCTCCAGATTAGAAACAGAATCGTTGCTGCCATTATAATACAGCCACAGATGGTGTCTGTCATCTTTTCCGGCTTGGGGCAATTTTCCCGGTTATAGCTCTGGATGTCGTAGTTCCCCTTTTGCATAACGGCATAGACAAACAGCGACGCTGCAATCGTCATCGTATACCAGCTTTCCTATGAAAATACCACCAATTTTGTGTTGCATTTGCCGATATTTCGTGTCACCTTCTGGTTGCGTTCCCGAAATTTCGTGTTTTTTCAAAAAACGGGCAGCCCCGACCCATTCTCGCCAAGACTGCCCCTTTCATTTTTCTGTTTGTCTGAATGCGCGTTCTATCTCGCACCCTTTTTCTTGACAACTGCGCCGATTGTCTTACACATCAGCTTCAGATCCAGCTTTGTGCTGCGTGTTTTGATGTACTCGATATCCGATTCGACCCATTTGTCGAATTCCATATCGCTTCTGCCCTCGACCTGACAAGTGCAGGACAGACCGCCCTTCACAAGCAGTCGTTCCATCTGATGCGGCGTGTACAGCACCACTTCACGCGGGAGTGGCGGACGCGGTCCAATGATCGACATATCGCCCTTTAGCACATTCCAGAGCTGCGGCAGCTCATCGATCGAGGTCTTGCGGATAAAACGTCCGATCCTGGTGATGCGCGGATCGTTCTCACTTTTGAAGGCGATGCCGTCCGATTCGTTGTCCTTCTGCACCTGTTCAAACTTTTGTTCCGCATCCATACACATCGACCGGAGTTTATACATCCGGAACACTTTTCCGTTCTTCGTCAGACGCGACTGTGAAAAAAACGGCGACCCCTTATCTTCCGCATAAATCACAATCGCCACAATCGAAATCGGAATCGCAAGTACAATCATTGCAATCAGCGACAATATAATATCCAATGTGCGCTTAAGAACGCGATATCCCAGTCCGCCGCGCGGCTTACAGCTACTCTGACGCAGTGTTTCTGCCACACCGGTGGAGAGCAGACGCAGTGCACGATCATCAAACTCCAGCACCGGATATTCAACAATACCCGCCGGGTCTTTTTTCAGCGACTCAAGCGTAAGTTCCGATACACGCTCTTCGGTTAAGCTACCCCTATATTTTGCCATAGCGTTTTCAACACAACTCCTAAACTACCTGTATTTCCGATATCAAAATTCCGTACCACCATCTGTTGATAGCTTTGTACAGTATTCACTATCATTATATCGCACAAGTTCGACTTTGTCAATCTTTTTTACGGATTTCTGACCATTTTCAGCGTTCCAGATCATGGTACAGACCTTTCCGTTCTTCCTGTGCGTTCGGAATCCCCTTGATAAATTTCAAAATAACCGCCCTGATCCCCCTTCATGCGACGGTTTTTGTTACGTTCTTATTATAGCTTCTTTTCTACCATTTGTCAAGTGCAGATTCTGGAATTCCATATTTACCAAAAACTCTCAAAAAAATAGCCGCCCTGTCGGTTCGGACAGAAAGCGGCTATCCATTTCTTTGATACTAAACCATGCTTTACATCAGCGAACAGATTCGGTTTGAGAACGCCACCGGATCTTCAATCGGCATGCCAGCAATCAGCAGTGCCTGATCATAGAGCAGCTTTGCATAATCATCCAACTTGTCGGTATCTTCGGTAGAAAGGGTCATAAGCTTCTGATAAATCGGATGATCCGGATTGAGTTCGAGTACTGTGTTTGCTTTGATCTTTTCACCTTCGCCACCCGGCATTGCGTTTAAGGTCTTTGCCATCTCCATCGAGAGTTCTCCTTCGCTGGACAGGCAGACCGGGTGAGATTTGAGACGTCCAGACAGCTTGACGCTGCCAACCTTGCCGTCAAGTGCCTTCTGAATTGCCTCAAGCATCTCCTTGCTGGATTCCTGCTTTTCTTCGAGCGCCTTCTTTTCCTCCTCGCTCTCAAGATCCAGTTTGCTATCCAATACCGACTGGAACGGCTTATCCTGATAGCTCTGCATCATGCGCGCAGCGAATTCATCCACATTCTCGGTGAAGTAGAGAATCTCGTAGCCCTTGTCCTTGACTTGTTCGGTCTGCGGCAATAATTCAATACGCTGGATACTCTCTCCTGCAGCATAATAAATTTTGTCCTGTCCCTCTGGCATCCGGTCGATGTATTCTTGCAAGGAGGTCAGCTTTCCGTCCTTTGATGATGGGAACAGCAATAGATCTTGCAGCAAATCCTTGTGCATGCCATAGTCCTGATAGATGCCATATTTCAGCTGAAGTCCGAACGCCTGATAGAATTTCTCGTACTTCTCGCGGTCGTTCTTCATCATGCGTTTCAGTTCATTTTTAATGGTACGCTCGATGCTCCGTGCGATCTGGCGCAGCTGTGCATCATGCTGAAGCATTTCACGCGAAATATTCAGCGACAGATCCTCAGAATCCACCAGACCCTTCACAAAACTGAAATAATCCGGCAGCAAGTCTTCACAGCGATCCATGATCAGCACGCCGTTTGCATACAGCTGCAAGCCCTTTTCATAGTCCTTGCTGTAATAGTTGAACGGTGCATGCGACGGCACATAGAGCAGGGCATCATAAGTGATCGTTCCTTCATTGTGCACATGCATATGGCAGAGCGGATCGGTATAATCTGCACACTTGTCCTTATAGAAGCTGTTATACTCCTCTTCGCTGATCTCGTTCTTATTCTTATGCCACAGTGGAACCATGCTGTTGAGGGTGACGGTTTCGGTATAATCCTCATACTCGTCCGAATCCTCTTTCTTACGGCTCCGAGTCATGTCCATTTTGATCGGGAAGCGGATATAGTCACTATAGCGCTTAACCAAACTTTGTAGACGGTATTGGTCGAGGAATTCACTGTAGTTTTCGCCGCCGTTGCCGTTTTCATCCGGCTCAACGTCATCTAATAGTTCGAGAGTGATTTCAGTGCCGACGGTATCCTTGTCGCAGGTGTCGATCGTATATCCCTCTACGCCCTCAGACTGCCATACATATGCCTGAGCCTCGCCAAAGGCAAGGGACTTTACCGTCACGCGCTTTGCCACCATAAATGCCGAATAAAAACCGACGCCGAACTGCCCGATGATCTGACTGTCATCGGAGAGGTTGTTTTCATTCTTGAACTGCAGCGAACCGCTGTCGGCAATCGTACCGAGGTGCTGTTCGAGTTCTTCTTTCGTCATGCCGATGCCGTTATCGGTGATCGTAAGCGTGCGCGCATCCTTATCCACCGCAAGAGTGATCTGAAAGTCGGACTTGTTCATTCCCACGCTGTCGTCGGTCAGCGACCGGAAATAGAGCTTATCAATCGCATCGCTGGCGTTCGAGATCAGCTCACGAAGAAAAATCTCTTTATGCGTATAGATCGAATGGATCATCATATCCATCAAACGTTTGGATTCTGCCTGAAATTGTTTCTGTTCCATAGCCATACTACTTAAGTGCCGCAAAACCAAAGCGCGGCAAAACTCCTTTCTTGTCATAATAGTACAACAGTGTGTACCTATGTTATCGAATGTTATCGAATTAGCACTCCACTGTTTTAAGTGCTAACACCATTATATCACGTCTGCTAAGATCGTCAAGGGGAAATTTAAAATGTTTACATTTTGTTTAGATTTTACCTGAAAGCAGACAGAAAAAACAAAGAAGCCCATGGCTCATTTTCTGAAAATTAGAAGCATTTGTCGTGTACTGGATCCCAGTAATCCAAAAATTCGTTTTTCGTATTTATCTAAACGCCTCCACGTTTACCTCATCCGAACAAACGGATTGACAATTCCTGCAAAAAGAGGTACAATAGAAGACAGAAGAACACCCCCACCTGCTAATCCCAAAAGGAGAATTGTGATCATGAACATTGCAGTTGCACAATCCGGCGGCCCAACCTGCGCGATCAATGCATCGCTCGCCGGCGTTTTCCGTGAAGCACTCAAAAATCCAGACATTGATGCTGTTTTCGGCTCAATCAACGGCATTGAAGGCATCATTCGAGACCACCTAATCGACCTGAAAAATCTCTTGCGCACCAGCGAAGACCTGAATCTTCTGCGTCAGACACCTTCGACAGTGCTTGGCTCATGCCGCTTTAAGCTACCCGATCGTCGCGAGGACGACCGCATCTACCGCCAAATCGCCGAAACCCTCAAACGGCGCAAGATCGGTGCCTTCTTCTATATCGGCGGTAACGATTCCATGGATACGGTCCAAAAGCTCTCCGCCTATTTCCGTGAAACCAAGACGGATATCCGTGTCATTGGCATTCCCAAGACGATTGACAACGACCTTCGCATCACAGACCACACGCCGGGATTCGGCTCGGCAGCAAAATATGTAGCAGTCACTATGCAGGAGATCATCCGCGATAGCTCGGTTTACAGCATCCCATCTGTAACCATTGTCGAGATCATGGGCAGACATGCCGGATGGCTCACCGCATCGAGCGCCGTATTACACGCACTCAGCGAACCGGCGCCGCATCTCATCTATGTTCCGGAGGCACACTTTTCGGAAGAGCGCTTTCTGCGCGATGTGGAACAGCAGATGGCAAAACACAAGGCGGTCATTATTGCTGTTTCTGAGGGGATCGAAGTACCGGAAGGCGTACAGTCAGGCGTCGTAGATAACTTTGGACACAAGTATTTATCCGGCATCGGCCGCTATCTGGAACTATTGGTGCGCGAAAAATTTGGCTGTAAAGTCCGTTCGATTGAGCTCAACGTCATGCAACGCTGTTCCTCACACATCTGTTCCAAAACCGATATTGATGAAGCCGAAGAGATCGGTGCGGCTGGGGTGCGCTGTGCGATGCACGGTGAAACCGGACGCGTCATGGTCTTTCGCCGAATTCACGATGCACCGTATGCCGTTGTGACCGAACCGGCTGATGCCTCGCTGATCGCAAACCGCGAAAAATTCCTGC
This sequence comes from uncultured Ruminococcus sp., assembly GCA_949291125.1. GTDB lineage: Bacteria > Bacillota > Clostridia > Oscillospirales > Ruminococcaceae > Ruminococcus_C. The sequence continues at coordinate 53,816 of CASEUJ010000015.1, read as the reverse complement.
CGAGTGAATTCCTCACGCCGTCGGGCAACAACATCAGCGACAAGGCAATAGCATACTTCCTACCGCTGATCCAAGGAGAAGTGGATCTTGTGATGCGCCATGGCGTTCCGGCGCATTTCACGATCCAGGAATCTGTGCTCAAATAACGCATTTTCTACAATATGACAGACAAACGCACGCAGAACCGGAGCATTCTAGGGATCTGCGTGCGTTTTTTTCTTCTCTGCCGCAAAAGACCCTCATACAAGCGTTACACTACTTCCGCCTGTATGAGGGCTCTCTTTCAATACCTAATCCATTTCAAAAAATCCGTAAAATTTCTGATCCATACATAAACGTGTTCACTGTGCTGCGAGCATTTGTCGGAGCATTGCCAGATCGAGTCCATCGATCGTACCGTTTGCACAAAGATCTGCACCCTGTACCTGTGTTAGGGACACGTTCCCCAACAGATATTGCTGTAACATGACGAGGTCTGCCAGATCGATGTTGCCGTCGCCGTTGATGTCGCCGTCCAGAGTCGCCGGACTTTCTTCCGGCGTCGTTTCAGAAAGCGAAAGCAGATATGTCAGCGGAGAGTTCCAATAGATCGTGATCTCGTTGGTCGAATAGCTCTCCGAATGATCGACATAACACTTTGCCTCCGGCATGCCAGCAAGATATGCCTTTGCCGCGCTGTCCTCTAAGTTCGAATTCACACCACCGACCAGCATGCCCGGCATTGCAGTGCCCTTTGCCATAGAAGGACGATGGTGAGGGTTCTGGGGCGATACTGTACCGAACCCCGTCACAAAACATACACCATTCGGGTTATGTCCCAGCAGATAGTGGAGATTCGACTGTGTCGCGTTGAGATATTGCGCCTCTCCTGTGAGCTGATATGCAAGCCCCAGAATCACGCCTGCATTTGCCACGGTCATGTTACTGCCCCAATTAAATTTGGAGATCGCAACGCCGTATGCGCTCGTCGATGTAGAGGTAACAAAGCCGTCTGCCTGACGCAGCAGTGCGTTCTCTGCCGCCTCATAGACCGACAATGTGGTATCGATATCATCCATGGTGAGAAGGGCAATATTTCCATAATCGCCGACGGTTGTCCAGTCAAGACCAGACGAGATCCGCATGCCTTCAAGCGCCGTCAGATAGGTCTCTTCTCCTGTTGCTCGATACATCTGTGCTGCCGCCCAATAGCGCTCATCCCAGTCAGAATAGTCGCCGTAGTCACCGGTGGTGATATCCGTGGGATTGGTGTAAACCAGGTTTGGGTTCTCTTCCAGATAGCCCCACGCACGCTCTGCCGCCGCAAGACACTCCTGTGCAAACGCCGCATCTACGTCAAGATAGAACTCATACGCCATTGCCATCGACGCACAGAAGTCCGCCGTTGCCGTAGACGAAACCGGCGTCACAATCAACTGGTCGGTCTCATACTCCGGCATCACATAACCCGGGAAGTTCGCGCACGTTACCTTGTGATATACGCCGCCGTTTTCCGACTGCATCTTGCGCATCCACTCCAGCTCATAGCGTACTTCATCGAGAATATCGGGGACGCCGTTACCACTTTCCGGAATGCCGGTATCGTCGCCGAACAATTCCGGATTGGTGTCATACGCATAAAGCAGGTCTGCCACTGCCTTGGCACCCGGCACGACATATCTGCCATAGTCGCCGGCATCGTGCCAGCCACCACTGACGTCAATGGTCTGGGTTGTGCCATAAATAACTGCCGGCGTGTTGTGGCATGCGACATGGCCGAAAGTGTCATCCACAACTTCACAGCCGCAACGCTGGAGGTAGAGCATCTTCACTGTTTCATCCATGAGCGTATCGTAGACATCATCGCCGATGGTGAAGGTGTAGGAATCATCCAGATCACCGCATGTGATATAATAGTCGCCCGGCTCAGTCACATCGGAAAAGTCGCCGTAAAAGTCTATCTCATCGGCACTCGAATTATTCCGCTCGCCATAGAGCGCACCGGTATAGACGACCTCATCCGTTGCAGCATTATGTACAGAAAACTCCGTTTCATCCGTTACGGTGCGGAACACGGCAATCTTCTCGCTTTCCGGCAGATAGCCGACCTGGTCAATCACGATCGGCGGTTCATAGGCACGCAACTCGGTATAATTCACTTCGGAATCATCCACAAGTTCCAGCGATACATTGTCGAGATAGATCGTATGTTCCGGCAGCTCTGTCCCCTGCGTACCACAGTTAAACACAAGCTTTGCCATGATGTCAGTCTCCGCTGTCATAGTAAAGGTGTAATCCACGGTCTGCGGCTCTGCCGTTAGGCTAAGGCTCTTCCAGGTATATGCCTGATATGTCCCGCCGTTTTGCTGGATCATGCCCTCTACTGTGCGGTCGACTGTGCTGGAAATGTCATATTGCAGGTGATAAACGCCATTCTGGTAAAGCGGCACAACGTCATAGCCAAACTGGACGGAATAGTTCAGCGTACCGACATCTGTGATGGTGAGGGCAAGTCTGCCGCTGTCAGTGGAAAGCGTACAGTTGCCGCCGCTCTGCCGATAAGACGACCAACCAGATGTGCCGCTGTCAAAAGTGGAATTGCTGATGAGATTTGCCGCATCCGCCGTAATTCCGGTCATAGGCACTGCGGCAAACAGGATCGTACACGCTGCCAAAAGCGCCGTACATCGTCGAATTCGATGATGTTCCATAAATTTTTATCCTCCTGTCATCAGAATTTGTATACATTTATTATAACAAATTTATAGCAATTATGCAATGACAATTCGTGCAAATTTTATGACTTTTTCTGCAATCTGTATGCTTTCGGGGAAATGCCGGTTTTTTTATGAAATTGTCGTTCAAAGTGTGCATAACTATGATAGCCACAAAGACCAGCAATTTCCGCAGAGGAAAGGTTCGTTGTGGTAAGAAGCATCTCAGCATATGCCACTCGACTATCGATATAGTCCTGCAAAAACGTCGTTCCGAAGTATTTTTTATACAGATGCTGAAACGAAGATACGCTCATGCGCACCTCATGTGCGGTGCTTTCGACATTACGCCATTCATAAGGACGGCTATAGATCTTATGGCGAATGGTACAAAGCATCTCATAGCGCGTATCACGTGCTTCCGACTCTGGCTGATGAAGACTCTCGCCAATCTTGGCGAACATCAGTTCCATAAAGTTTGTGATGCTGTTCCGGCGGTAGAGATTTTGGGAATAATGTTCATAGGCGATCGCCTTGACGCAGAAGCTCAGGAAGTGGAGATTGTCGATCGGAATGATCGTATCATAGGGCACGCCATAGGTGGCGAAGCGTGGTTCTTCTCCGAGTTCAAAGTCGAAATGGATCCAGTCGTTGGAAAACATCGATTTCGGGAGAGTGCGGTATTGTTGCGGCGTTCCTTTCCGATAGAGAAAGACGGAATTTTCCGGTGCGATCTGTTCGCCACCGCGGAAGGTAAAGATCGTTGCCGTACGCAGAAGGAGCAGCAGATAGTCACCGCTTCCGGACGGACGATCAATGAAGAAGTCGGCATCGTGGCTGTGGTGATAACCAACGTTATGGATGATCATATCAGCATCATCTCCTTTTTCTGAGAGGGCATGGGACAAGAGAGGGCGAAAGGACAAAGCGCGCCGACAACGGAAAAACAGACAAGACAGCCGGACAAGCGCAAGTCAGAAATCTTTGGAAACTAATCTCATGTTTTACTGCCTCTTATCTGCCGCATCACCCCATCCGCGTTCTCCGACACTGCCGCCGGTATGCCGATGGCACAACGCCTTCCTGTTCCTTAAACGCCTGTGTGAACTTGCCCTGCGTTTCATATCCGACCTGTGCGGCGATGGCAGCAATCGTATCGTCTGTTTTCCGAAGCAGCTCCTTCGCACGCGTCATGCGACAAGTCCGGACATATGCACCGATGGGCATGCCATACACCGCCCGGAACACCGCCTTGAGTGTAGAGGTATTCATCAGATAACGCTTCGAAAGCATCTCGATTGTAAAGCGCTCTTCCAGATGCGCAGACAGAAAATCGCCGATTTCCTTGATCTGCGTGATCTGATCCGCGTTATATGGCACAAGCGCCGTTTCTGTATCAGGTTCGAACTGCATGAGATATAATAACAGTTCCTGTGCCTTCAGCTTTGCATACGCCAGCTGTAAATGCGCCGGCACCTCAAAAAGCGGTAAGAAGATCCGATCGCTTTCCGTACATCCCGCAATTCCGACCGGTTTTTTCCCGACACAGAATTTTTTATCGATCTCCGCCGCCCGGAATCCGGCATCGCGCGGGATCGCCGGACAGTTCTTTTCCAAAATCCTCAGATCGACTGTCACCGTAATGCCGGTATAATACCCGAGCGGGAGCGTCATTTCAGAATCGGCGCAGCACGCCATTGCATGCAGGCAAAGATCTCCGCCGCCTAAATACACCACAGTTCCGCCGCGCATATTCCAGCCGACCCTGCCGATATGGCAAAAGCTGATCTCCAATACACGTGCCTCGAGCGCATGGTGAAACTGCACCGACTGTGCCAGAAATGTATGGCGCGACAACGTAATCCCCGGAAAAAGCATCATCTGTTCGATCCTGCCCTTTCCATCGCTCTCCGCCCGGATCAGATACGGCGGCATTTCTCCCGCGCCGTTTGTCGGCTGTTGTATCACTGTCCCGTCCGGTACACCGCGCAGGATCTGTTCGATTTCCTCCATAGCTGTATGCATATCATCATCTCCCGATCCAGATCAGTCTTCCATCGGGCAAGAAATCTCCACCATTTTTTCGATCATATGATGAAGCATCTGTGCCTGTTCGGTATCGGCCGCCTGATAATAGACCTCTTTTCCATCGCGGCGGCTAACAATCAGGCCACTCGATTTCAACAGTCGCAGATGATGCGATACCGCCGGACTTGTCATCCCAACCAGACATGCAAGGTTGGTCACACAAGTTTCATAGTGGCACAACACCCAGAAAATGCAGATGCGGCTCGGATCGCAAAGCTGTTTGAAAATATCCGAAACGACCTGAAACTGCGTTTCTTTCGGCATGTGCCCGGGATCGTCTGCGATCAGCGTTCCATGATCGTGGGGCAAGGGGATATACGACATGGTTCAACATTCCTTTCATGATTCATAATACGGTGTCAGAGCGCATCAAGCAGAGAGATGCTGTGCCTGCTGCTGGAAATTCTGCCCCCATGCGGCAAGCGCATCAAGAATCGGACTCATGCTCTTGCCAAGCGGAGTAAGCGTGTATTCCACTCTGGGCGGCACCTCCGGAAATGCCTTACGCGTCAACAGACCGTTTTCCTCCATATCACGCAGGTTTGCGGTGAGAACTTTCTGAGAAATCCCGGTCACAGATTTTTTGAGCTCGCCAAAGCGCCGCGTTCCTCCGCGCAGCTCACGCAGGATCAGTACCTTCCACTTATTGCCGATCAATATCAGTGTCGTTTCCACCGGACAATCCGGTATCTGGTTTTTAGACAACATGCTGTAATTCCTCCTGTCGGGATATGGGAATGCGTATCAGATGTGGCTTTGCGGACATCTGTATACGCTTTTTTTGATGAGAATCTCCCATTAGTATCCAAAGAGTTGTTAGTATCATTTTAATATATGATATCATAAATCCTATCCAAAGTCAAGCCAGATGCATTACTCAAAATATTTACAATTAAATTTGAACCGGAAAAGTGCCAAAACTGCGTAATGGTTACCCGACAGAAACTATGCCACAAAAAAGTGCCTGCTTTACAACACTTTCCCGGCGTGATATCATGAAGGCAAGGAAAGAGATACAGCGCTGAAATCTTCCCGGAAACCGAAACCCAATGATCATCATTACTTCAGGAGGAAATTATTATGCAAAAGAATACATTTACAACTATTACACTCAGCAAAGGCGAAATGCACGTATACGACTATGGCAGCATAAAGCTTCACGCATATCAGACCAACGATCCGATCGCAGATGAAGTATTTATCATCGAGAAAAACGGCAACGCCGTTGTCATTGAATCGCCGTGCTTTTATGATAACTGCAAGGAACTCAACGAATATCTGCACGAACTCACGGTCAAAGGCGTTTTCATTGCATACCATGGCGCAGGTGCAATATTCCTGCCGGATGCTCCAAAGTATGCGACACAAAATGCTGTGGACTATTCCACAAGCGGCGGCGGAAAAACCCTGATCGATGGTTTTGCGGCAACATTCGGAGATGCGTTTGATGCATCGATCCACAAGATTACCAACATCCTCGAAGCTGGCACAGTGAAAATTGCCGATATGACCTTTGTGATCACGCAGACCAGCGAGGCATTCGATATTGCGATTCCAGAGATTAACGCCGTTTACACGCACATGCTTGGTCATGACTGCCACTCCATCGTTGCTGGCGCAGGTCACGCAGACGCTATAATTGCACAGCTGAAAGATTATATCACAACCGGATATGATCTGATCCTGACCTCCCATTACACACCGGAAGATCTGAAAGATGCACAGACCAAAATTGACTATCTCGAATCACTCAAACAGCTGGCAGCTACCTGCGCAAACGCAGACGATTTCAAAAATAAAGTCAATCAGGCTTACCCAAATTATGGAGGAAGCAATTATCTGGATATGACAACCGGATTTTTCTTTGCATAACCGTCATATTGAATCTCCTTTTTTCAACATAAATTTGCATTTTTTTCTGAGTCACAGGTTGACAGAAACGGAAAACTACGGTATAATTAAAATAATAAAACAAAACAATCTACTCTCTCTTGAAAAAGACACGCCGCCGGCGTGCCTTTTTCCTGTGAATCGATAAACATCAACCTGCAAGCAATAAGGAGGTTCCTTCATGAACAGTGGCATCAGCAAACATCTACTCAAAAAACGAAACCGCATCCAGATTCTGCGCGTCGTCCGCGACTATGCGCCTATCTCGCGTGTGGATATTTCCGAAATGCTCGGGCTAACCCGCGCCGCCGTGACGATCTTGGTCAATGAAATGATCGACCACGGCATCCTGCGCGAAGTCGGCGAGGCTGTCGTCCCTGAAGATGCTAAAACGCAAAAAGGCAGACGCAAGATCCTGTTGAGGATCAACGAAACCTTTAAGTTCGCTGCTGGCGTCTATCTCGATGAAACAGGCATCAGCATTGGGCTGACCACACTCTATCTGAACGTCATGGAAAAACAATGGATTCCCTATGACACACCGCCCACGATCGATGAGGTCGTATCGATTGTCGAGCATGCATTTCACGCAATGCTGCAAAATAGCTGTCTGACGCAGGATCAGCTCTTAGGGGTGGGCGTCGGAATCATGCCGACAGTCTTTGCACAGATGGGATGTCAAATGACAGACGACGGCACCCACACCTTCCCAGAGCTTACGCAAAAACTTTCCGCATGTCTTGGCGTACCGGTCTATGTGGAACATGCCGTATGGCGATTTGCACAGGCAGGGCTCTACGACAAATGTCACAGCATTCACCCGATACGCCAGCTTTTTCTCTGTCAGGATGAACAGGCGCACTATATCGCAGTGCAGACCTACAAATCCGATTGTATCATCCGTCCGATCGATGCGCTTTGCATTGCCCCGAACGGCAGAGAACTCGCCGGCTATCCGGACGGCAGCATACAGGCAGAGCTTTCAGACATTGCGGTGCGAGAACGGGTCGCGCCCCTGTTTTCTCAGCAGCAGACGCCAGCACTCTGGGAAGCGCTCGGAGGAACGCTGGAACGTGCAACGCTGGCTTCTCTCTTGACCGCATCCCAAACGGATACAGTACTGATGCCGCTTGCGCGCGAATTGATGGAAAAACTCACTGTGCTGCTCCACAATCTTTATACGCTCTGTTGTCCGGAAACGATCTGTCTGTTCCGGATGCAGTTCACTCCGGAAAACCTTGCACAGATCAAAGAAGCTGCCATAGAACATGTGGGCGTTGCGCTTGCCGATGCGCTTGCAGTCAGCACGCTTTTACCGCAGCACTATTTTCTCTGCGGCTGTGTCGGCGTGATCCACCATGAATTTTTCGAAACCGGCGGCTTTGCATCCTGAGCTGAAAATCCCGAAATAATTTGATTTTGTATTTTTTCCGCGGACACTTGCACTCCGTGGAAAGATGTGCTATAATAGGTAAGGCGCAAAACCGTCGATGGATGCGGTTGTTGCAAATTTCAGAAAAAGGAGCAGATTCGGATCAGACCGAATCAAATGTGAGCGCAATGAGAATTTCACAAATGCAACTGGAAGAGAAGAAAGCACTATTTACAAGCTGCAAAGCACAGTATGCAGCATTTCAGGCAGAAAACCTGAAGCTGGACATGTCGCGCGGCAAGCCGTCGCCGAAGCAATTGGATCTGACAAATGAGATGATCACCTGTCTGAAAGAGGACGACTATCTGGCACAGAACGGTCTAGACTGCCGCAACTATGGCTGTCTGGACGGTCTGCCGGAGGCAAAAACGTTTTTTGCACCAATGCTGGGCGTTTCACCGGACGAACTGATCGTCTGTGGGAACTCCAGCCTGAATATGATGTTCTGGACGATGTCTCTGGCTATGACCAATGGCGTATTGGGCAGCAAGCCCTGGGGTAAGTATGACAAAGTGAAGGTTCTGTGCCCGGTGCCGGGCTATGACCGCCACTTCGCCGTCAGCGAATACTTAGGCATGGAGCTGATTTCTGTCCCCATGAAGGAAGATGGTCCGGATATGGATGTTGTGGAAAAACTTGTGGCAAAAGACGACACCATCAAGGCAATTTGGTGCGTACCGGTGTATTCCAACCCAGGCGGCGTGGTATACAGCGATGACGTCGTAAAGCGCTTTGCGGCTCTGAAGCCGGCAGCAAAGGACTTCCGCATCTTCTGGGACAATGCATACTGTGTACACCACCTCACCGACAATCCGCCGAAGCCCCTCAACCTCTTGGAAGAGGCGAAGAAAGTGGGAAACGAGGACATCTGCTATATGTTCGCTTCGACCTCAAAGATCACCTTCCCGGGTGCAGGCGTAGCCATGATGGCGGCAAGCGCGACGAACATCGCGTCCCTCAAGAACGCCCTGAGCTTTTCTACCATCGGCTATGACAAAATGAACCAGCTGCGTCACCTGCGGTTCTTTGGCGGCAAGTTCGAAAGCTTAATCGAACATATGAAGCGCCACAAGGAACTGATCGCGCCGAAGTTTGCCATCGTCATCGACACCTTAAAGCGCGAATTAGGCGATCTGGGCATTGCCAGCTGGTCGGAGCCAGTAGGCGGCTACTTCATCTCCTTCGACCAAAAGGGCTGCGCAAAGCGCATCGTACAGCTGTGCAAAGAAGCTGGCGTGGTACTGACCGGCGCTGGTGCATCATTCCCGTATGGCATCGATCCGGACGATCAGAACATCCGCATCTCGCCGACATTCCCGACAGAAGAGGAACTACAAAAGGCAATGGAGGTCTTTGCCTGCAGCGCAAAGCTTGCGGCGCTGGAACAGGAATTGGGCTGAGCACAGGTTCTTATAAATTTGTGATAAAAACCGCTTCGGTGATTGCCGAAGCGGTTCTTTTGTTCGATAGATGAGAGATCGGTTTGCGTTACGGCTGTGTTCTTACTTCTGACTTCTGATCCCCAACAGTTCCGAATCAAGCGTCACTGTAAATGGACCATCATTGCACAGCGAAACCTGCATCTCCGCGCCAAACACGCCGGACTGCACATTTTCCACAGTCTGTTTACAATACGCTTTACAATATTCATACAACTGTTCTGCCTGCGCCGGCGGTGCCGCCTGAATAAAGTTCGGGCGATTCCCCTTGCGGCAGTCGGCATAGAGCGTGAACTGAGATACGATCAAAAGTGCGCCGCCCACATCTTTCAGCGACAGATTGATCTTGTCGTTTTCGTCCGAAAAAATGCGCAGACGCATCATCTTATCCGCCATCTTCCGCACCGTTTCTTCCGTGTCCTCCGGGGCAATGCCCAGCAGTACCAAAAAGCCCCGACCGATCTCGCCGACGATCTCCCCATCGACACGAACACTTGCCTGTGTCACACGCTGAATCACCATACGCATCTGCCTACACCTCCTGTTATATTTCGCCGGACACCTGAATGGCGCCAAGCACCTGTCCGATCGGCTGGCGGATACAGAGATCTGCCTGGTTGTCCATGTTGGTGGCATCCCGATTCATCAATACCAGATGATCACCGTCAAAAAACCGCAACAATCCTGCGGCAGGATAGACCGTCAGGGATGTACCACCGACGATCATCAGATCCGCTTGTCCAATCTCATCCACTGCAGCTGAGAGGACATCCTGAGGCAATGACTCTTCATAGAGCACTACATCTGGTTTGATCTGTGCACCGCATTTGGGACAATGGGGCACGCCGGATGACTGCTGCATGATCCATTCTGCACCATATAGGGCATGACAGGCGGTACAGTAGTTACGATGGACACTGCCGTGGAGTTCCAGTACACGCCGGCTGCCGGCAAGCTGATGTAAACCGTCGATATTCTGGGTGATGACGGCAGAGAGCTTTCCAGCACGTTCCAGCTCTGCAAGCTTCTGATGCGCTGCATTCGGCTTGGCGGTAAGGCAAATCATCTTATTGCGATAAAAGCGATAGAAATCGGCGGTGTGACGCATGTAATAATGATGGCTGAGGATTTCTTCCGGCGGCACATCGAATTGTTGGTGGTATAGGCCATCCTGACTGCGAAAGTCCGGGATGCCACTTTCGGTGGAAACGCCTGCGCCGCCAAAAAAGACAATGCGGCTTGCGGCGTCGATCCAGCGCTGGAGTGTCGAAACAGCAGATTCCGTTGACATATGCATCTTTCCTTTCATGAGATGATCTGAGAAACAAAATTCTTTTGAGGAAAGGCGACGTCAATCGTCATTGCACCCATACCACTGCCATGGTAAATAGCTTCACCACCAGCGGCATCGTCGCCATAGAAAAAATCGTCGTCATCGCAAATATATTCGCCGCATATCCATCATTCATCCCATGTTTCTGACATTGCAGCGTACACATGGCCGCCGACGGTGCAGCACTGAGTACCAACACCACCGTCCGTATCTCCACCGGCGCAAATCCCATCGGCAAAAACAACACTGCCAATATGAGCGGCACGCCAATCAGCTTGAGAAAGCTCACATAATATACACGTGGACTCTTCAGCGCCTGCGAAATGTTCACCTGCGCTACGCTGATGCCCGATGCGATCATCGCAAGTGGTGTGTTCAGGCCCGAAATATAATCAAGCGTTGTCTGTAACAGCCCCGGCAGCTTGATCTGCAAAAAGAACAATAACAAACCGATTACAATCCCGATCATCGTCGGAGAAGTCATCTTTTTCACCAGCGCACGCATATCATTCTGCCCCGTCAGAAGCATGATACCGTGTGTCCACGCAAAACAGAAAAATACCGTCAGAAACGCCGTCGCATAGAATACGCCTTCGGTGCCGAATAGCGCGCTGGCAAGCGGAATGCCCATAAAACCACAATTGCTGTAGATCGTGGAAAACCGCTCGATCTCGGTTTCCCGCGCATCTTTGTTCCGCAACAGCAGATACGCCGCAGCGATCACCACAATATATGATATCACCGCCAGCAAAAACGTCCAGAGCAGATTTTCCACAAGCTCCGGTTTGTAATCCACTTCGGCATATGCCGTCACAACCAACACCGGCGTAACGATTTCGAGGACAAAGTTTGAAAACTGCTTGCCACCGGTCTTATCTACAATTTTGGTGCGATATGCCAGTATACCCACCATTATGAGCAGCAGCATAATTACCGCCTGATTCAGGATTGTTAGTGCCATGAACCCATACCTCTTCTCTCATTCTTTTTTCCTGCATTTCTTGTTCTCACGCCCAAAAAGGGACGGAATCCGGCATTTGCCACATTCCGCCTCTTCCAAAAACGTTCCGAACTCACAAAAGCACGTCTTAGTATAGCATATATTCTCGATGATTTCACATCTATTGTATGAATATTGGTTGAATTTGCGTTCCTTTTCTTGCCAGATCGACGGTTTCACACAGCTGGTCAAAATCTGCCACGAGCGATGCCGGTTTTTCCTTTGGTGCATCCTGCCGCAGGGGCACGAAATAAAAGTGCTTTGTATTCATCAAAAGCCCGATGTTTTTGGCGGACGCACGCAGCGCATCGTTCGTGGCGATGGCAAGGACAATGGGTTTTTGCCGGCGCAGCATGGATTTGACCGCCATGGTAGCAGTCGTATCCGTGATCCCATGCGCAAGCTTTGCCGCCGTATTCGCTGTACAAGGCGCGACGACCAACAGATCCAACAGATCCTTTGGCCCGAAAGGCTCTGCGCCGGAAATGGTGCAGATGGCAGGCGCCCCGCAGATCTCTTCGAGTTCGCGCAAGCGCACATCAGCTTTGCCGAACCGGGTATTGATCTCGGCGGCATGTTCTGAGAAAACCGGCGTCAGTAATGCGCCGGCGGCTCTGAGTTTTTTTGCCTGTTCAAAGGCGGCGGAAAAGGTGCAGAACGAACCGGTGACGACAAAGCCGATTCGTTGCCCTGTGAAATCAAGCATAGGCGAGTCCCCTTTCTTCAAGAATTTGACGGATCGTATCAGAAATGATCCTGCCGGCAGTTCTGGGGGCAACGCGGCCTGGTGCGGAGCGGTGGCAATGACACCCTGCGGCATCATAAAAAGGCAACACCGTACATAGACCGCCTGACGGCTTTGCTCGCCATCTGCTTGTATATTTTTCGTCAGACTAATACTCGCATGCATATTTTGCTTCATCCGACGAAAAATCTACTGGTACATCTGGCGCACAATCTTTGTGCCATGTCGCACCTATACTCACGCCAGATAGACCTCCACTTTTTCCGGAAACACGCGAATCTCCTGTACCAATAATTCTATCACACATCTGCGTTGCGCGATGTCTGCCGATCCCCACCAGTGCTCCCACCGTCGGATCAGTTCTTTGTTGGAACGCGGCGACGTTTGACGCAGTTTCTGCTCCTGTTCAAGCGCATGCCGTTTCTGCGCCAGCGTTTCTAGCTCACGCCGCAGATACGGCACTGCTGCCGATGGCTCACCCATTGCCGCCGCGATCCGCTGCATTCTGGCTTCCAGTTCTTCGAGCGCAATCTCTGTCGGGTCAGCTTTTGGCGGCGCTCCTTCTTCCGCATGGGGCAACACCTGTGCCACACACTGCATTAGGACTGGCTCAACTGCAGCCTCGACATCGCCCACCCTGAGTGCAGGGATACCGCCACAGATGCCCTGACGTTTTCCACGGCAAACCAGATACGTATACTGTTTTCCCTTGCCATTCCACCGCGTATAACACGCTAGCCCGCAAAGTCCGCAGGTGACACAGCCTTGGAGCCATGATGTATGGCCAGTGCCGCGTGTCGTATTGCCGCCGCGATGAGAAAGGCGCTGTTGTACCGCAAGCCACAGATTTGCATCCACAATCCCCGAATGTAGCCCCGCTGCGAGATGTTCCCCTTTGAGGTTTGACCATTTTTCGCCATGTCGGCTGTGCTTATCGCCGTATAACAACCAGCCGTTGCCGTCACAATAGGATGCGATCGGATGCGTTAAGATTACGCCTTTCTCCTGTAAATAGACACAGCTTCGCAGATCCCCGCGGATATAGACCGGATTACGTAGAATGCGCAATACTGCGCTGTTTGACCAACGTGCTCCATGGCGCGTCAGCTTACCGGAATGATTCGCCGCATGTACAAGCTGTTCCACATTTTCGCCATAGAGCGCATAATGTGTATAAAACCACTTCACTTGCGCTGCTTCGTCGGAAATCGGGGAAAGAGATGTGGTATTTTTTCCATTAACTGTGGTGGCAATGGTGCGATAGCCATAGGGAGCCGTTCCGCCAAGCGGCAGATGTCCAGCGGCACGGGCATAATAATTATCGCGGACGCGTCCGGCGATCGTCTTTTGTTCCAGTTCAGCGAACATCATTAATAGATGAAGCAGCATATTGCCGATTTCGCTTGCAGTATCAAAGTTTTCGCGGCAGGAATACAACTTTGTTCCGTGTTCCCGGAACAGACGCATCATCGCGGCAAAGTCGCAGAGCGAACGGGAAATACGATCGAGCTTATAGACATAGACGGCGCGAATCTTTCCGGCGCGGATCTCACAGAGCATCTCCTGAAATGCAGGACGCGCTGTATTCGTACCGGTAAAGCCGCGATCAGTATAGATACGGATTTCGGTGTTTTCTGGGATCAAGCGTTTGCATGCTTCGACCTGCATGTCAATGGAGATCGACTCTCGGCGTTCGACGGACTGGCGCGCATAAATTGCTGTCATATTTCTCACCTCTTCTCCAGTTTACGCGCACGAGCAAAAAAAAAGACACCCACGGCCAAAGCCATGGATGCCTTCTACTATGCAACGCATAGATTTATTCAGTTGCGATGTGCGCCGTTACGCACATTCTCTTACTTTCTCTTCTTGGAAACCAGAGCAACGCCACCGATTACAGCAACTGCAACAGCTACGCCAGCGATCGGCAGAGCATCGCCAGTCTTCGGAGAGCTGGAAGAAGACGGCTTTGTAGTAGAAGTAGCGGTCGGAGCCGGAGCTGTGGTCGGAGTCGGGGTTGCAACCGGAGCATCTGTCGGAGCTTCAGTCGGAGCATCTGTCGGAGCATCTGTCGGAGCTTCTGTCGGATCTTCAACGATTACAATCGAACCACCAGATACAGCAGCCGAAGTACCATTCAGATCAGATCTGTCAACACCCTCAGTGTTCAGCGGTGTACCTACCAGATTGTAAACATCCCCAGCCTTTGCTGTAGATTCAACTGTAACAGTAACAGCAGCAGTAGATGCACCAGCCAGCTCAGTAGCGTTCATCAGTGCATACCATACAAACTGACCGTTTGCATCAGCTGCAACCAGACCGCCACTAGCTGTGCCTGCTACAAATGTCAGACCCTCATCAAGAGTCATACCAACAGCCAGTGTTGTAAAGTCATTGCTTGCAATGATCGGAACGGATACTTCATAATTTGCAGCAGCCAGTTGGCTCTCAGTAATTTCAACTGTATCAATTGTGATAGAACCTTCTGCGCTTGCCGGCATAGCCATAACAGCAGCAGATGCAGCTACAACTGCAGCAGCAGAAAGAGCTGCCATAGTCTTCTTAAATGTAGTCTTCATTTTTAGTTATTCCTTTCAAATAATAATTTATTATGATATGTCTGCGACGCGATATGCACCCCGCACCACATCCATATACAAGCTTATCACAAATTTACGATTTTGTCAATAGTAAATTTTGATCAATCAGCTAGAATATCTTCCCACGGCGTATTGGAACCAGACTGTTCGCTTGAATACTTCATCAGAATTGCATGTGCGTCACTAATCAGAATATCGCCTTCCATATTCTTCGATTCTTCATCAACGTCAGCAACAAAGAATGCGAGTCTTTCAAGCAGTGTATCCGCATCACCAGTAAATGTCGGATTTTGACCAATGTTAACCTGAGTAAAATACATCAAAACAGTGTAAGCATCGCTAATATCCAGATATCCATCCATTACAACGTCACCCTTAAGCGCAACGCCGACTGTCGGCTGTTCTGCGATATCCATGCTATTGCCTTCTGCATCTACATAGGAGATCTCTACGCCACCGATATAGTACTTTTCGTCACCCTCAATTGCGTTATAAATCTCGACTGGAGTGCTTGCGAATTCAATTACGCTTGCCGGATCATCAATCGTTACCTGTGAACCGTCTGTCAGTGTTACAACAACAGAGAATACGAGCTCAGAAACATCGAATTCCTCATCGGTGCTGAAGTATACGCTCTCGCCAACCTCAGCAGAAACCGATTCGATCTCATTAATCGGCGGGATCACCTGTGTTGTGGTGGTGGTATCATCACCAGTTGCGGTTGTAGTATCAGCCGAACCAGTCGTTGTTTCGCCAGATTCAGTTGTCGTGGTATCATCACCAGTTGCAGTTGTAGTATCAGCCGAACCAGTCGTTGTTTCGCCAGATTCAGTTGTTGTGGTATCATCACCAGTTGCAGTTGTAGTATCAGCCGAACCAGTCGTTGTTTCGCCAGATTCAGTTGTCGTGGTTACCACATCACTGGTTGTGGTGGTAGTAGCCGGGTCAACCTCAGTTACAGAAACTTCACGAACAACGTCAAAGTCTACAGTGCCAGCCTTCACATCAACTGTAACAGTCATCTTCTTAGCGGTTGTCAGTGTGTTCATATCGAGCTGAGAAGCGACATCCTGATCGCTGATGTAAGCAACAACGTCATCATACTGTGCGTCTGCCTCGTCTACTTCGATTATAGCCTCAGCAACCAGAACGCCAGCATCCGGTGTGGTTGCATAGATATCTGTTGCACCATCAAATACAGCCTTTACATCGTCTGTTGTTACATCGAGAACAACATTTGCGCCGCTCTGCGACAGTGCATCGTTAACGATCTCAACAGCCTTTTCAAACTTCGAAGCATACTTTGTGAATGCCTCATCCGCAGTATCCGGCAGTCTATTCGATGCGTTCGGCCACTTCTTCGCAGCCCAATCCTTCAGTGCAGCATATGCATCAGTGAAAGTTGCATAAGACTTGTCACCACGCAGTGTTGCGTTCTGTGCCAACGTAATAATATTCGAAACCTGATCAATCTTCTGCTTGAGCAGATCGATTACTTCCTTCAGTTCTGCCTGTTCCGCAGTTGCATCGCCCTTTGCGCCGGCAACTTCTTCGGCAATTGCATCAAGCTGTGCAGCCAGATCGTTGTAAACAACATCCATGTAATCTGCAATTGTGGTTACAGTGTACTCACCATTCGGCGTGTTGAATACTGCGCTGCCGGTAACAGTCTTGCCTGCTTCAAAATCACAGCCAACTGTTACTACATAGTCAATGCCAGAAGTATAAGTGGTATCGAGTGTTGTGTCAATGTCATATTCTGCATATACCGGATTTTCATCAACTACCTTGTCCAGTTCAGCCTGTAAATAAGCGGAAAGATCCAGACTGCCCTCGATGGTAACTTCCTTTGCAGCTGCGTCATATGTTGCAGTTGCATTACCGGACTGAAGCAGTACATCGCGCAGGATACCGCCAAAATAGGTGTTTCCAAACACGTCTGCCAGATCAGTAACTGCTACTTCAACCGATGTGCCGTCTGCTACATTCCCCAGAATACCTGCCAGTGTCTCATTCCATACAGATTCCTGTTCGAATGTGATTGTCTGCAAGCCATCCTGTGCCAGTGTATCAGCAGCATCTGCCGGGAAATTGGTGTTGCCCGGAACACGCAGCACCTGTGTCGTGCCAATCGTGGTCGTTCCAGTCGGAACATCAATTGCCAAAGCAGAAATCGCGAAGATCTGGCTCAGTGCAACCGGAATTGCGACGGCTGCAGCAAGAATTCTGCTACGATTCTTCTTCATTCTTTTTTACCTCTCTTTTCGATAAGTATTTTGCCGCCCTGAATGGATACCGATTTATCCAATCCCCAAACATTTCAACGGTTTCATGCCGGGAGAGATCCGCTTTCTCTCTGACATGCGCCGTCAACGGCAAGTATTGCATTATTTACAAGTACCTTGTACAGACCTCGTAAATAAATTACACAAGTATTTTAACATATTATTTTGCTCCTGTCAAGTCTATTTGCTCAATTTTTTTGAAATTCTCGCGATAATATTATTCCCATTTTTGTCGCTTTTACACAATTTTTGCACAGCATGCTTTCAATTTTCCCTTTTTTCGGTGAAATTACCGGCCTTAGTGTCACGCCCACCCCGCCGGTGGAAGCGCCAAAGCCCACACCGTTTGTCTGCCAAGGCGTTTTGCTGCGGAAAAATCCACCCCACCCGGCTTTGAGGCAAGGTCAATCACCAACGCATGCTGCGGCAGACGGGAAAGCGCCGCCGCACCCATCACGAGTGCCGGAGCGGTATTCACTACAAGATCCGCCGCTGCACAGAGATCTGCCAGCTGCGGCAGCAGTGCCGCCCTGAAACCGAGCATCTGTGCCTGTGCACACATATCACGGCGTCTGGCACAGATCGTGACATCCATTCCCAGTGCCCGGAGCCGCGGTGCGAGTGCCATGCCAATCCTGCCGAAGCCAATGATCACAGCACGGCCGCCTTGTAGTGTGGTGTCCATCTCTTCCATGGCGATCTGGATCGCACCTTCTGCGGTGGGCACGGCGTTTGCGAGGGCGAGGCTCTCATCCTGACAATAGTCTACAAAGGACAGCCCTGCGGCACGGATTTTTTCGGACACCGCCGGACAGCATGCACCGCCAAGCACCCATGCTCCGGGTTTTCCGGCAGACAACAGTGTATCGAGGGAAAGCGGTGGATGCGGCGGTGCAACAAAAACAGACGCGCCATCCTTTGACGCCGGCACAGGCAGCACCAACACATCCCATGGCAAAAGTGTCTGTATCTGTACCGGATCCGCACAGGTATGAATTTCCGGTATATCGAATGGCCTTGCCGGCAGGATGGATTCGATCCGCCATCCCGGCAGCGCGCTCAGGGTTTCGGCGGCAAAACACATACGTGTATCGCCGCCGGCAAACAACATCACCCGATCGGTTTTCATCTGATTCGCTCCCTCCGCTTTTGTGCAATCACTGAATCCGGCAGACAGCGCCGGAATCCGTGTTTCATTCCATATTGCGATCATTTCGCAGCAGCCCGATCAGCCCGGAACCGCCGTATGGTTTATTGTATGCGGTTTTGCCGGCAGAGGTGCGGACGATATATGGATATCCATGCGCAATCACCGCAAAGCCGCCCGGCAGAATTAACTGCCGAGCGGCCCTACGGAAAAATAATAAGGAGAATGTATGAAAAATAACGAGATGTCAAATAAAATGAATTTAAAAACAGATCAGTTATTGGCAGTTGCCTGCAC
Organism: uncultured Ruminococcus sp.; assembly: GCA_949291125.1. Classification (GTDB taxonomy): domain Bacteria; phylum Bacillota; class Clostridia; order Oscillospirales; family Ruminococcaceae; genus Ruminococcus_C. Next base: position 34,867 of record CASEUJ010000015.1, on the reverse strand, counting down.
TTCCTCGAGCGTGACATCAACGGTGAGTTCCTGACCATTGCGCATCACAGTCAATGTGATTGTATCGCCGGCATTGTACTCATTTTTAATGGCATTGAGCTCTTCGATTGTCGTGATCGTTTCGCCTTGGATGCCGGTGATAACATCAGCCGGCTGTAAACCCGCCTGATCTGCGGCACCGCCGTCGGTGACACTAATAATATATGCACCGACCGGGATATTATAGGTCTGTGAGATATTCTCCGGCACATTCTGGCAGGTAATGCCAAGCTGCGGCCGCCCCGTCACATAGCCATAGTTGATCAGATCGTCAATGATCTCTCTTGCCTCTGTCATCGGGATTGCAAAACCAATGCCTTCGATCGAAGCACCGCTTGTCGAATAAGTCGAGGACATTTTCGCGGAGTTAATGCCAATAACCTGACCGGAACTATTGATAAGCGGACCGCCAGAGTTCCCGCTGTTGATCGCGGTGTCGGTCTGGATCAGCGTCATGGTGTTGTCATTGATGGTGACCTGACGGTTCAGGGCAGAAATAATACCGCATGTTACCGTATTCTGGAACTCAAGTCCCAGCGGATTCCCGATCGCAACAACCATTTCGCCGACCTGTAATGTCGAGCTGTCGCCGAATTCGGCCGCCGTCAGTCCATCTGCATCAATTTTCAGAACGGCAATGTCTGCCTCCTGATCATATGCGGTGATCTCTGCATCATAAACCGTTTCCTGATCGGACATCGTGACCTGTACTGCGGTCGCCTCGCCATAGCCGTATTCATCGTCATAAATGACATGTGCATTGGTAATGATATAGCCATCTTCCGACATGATAATGCCTGTGCCAACGCCGGTTGCCTGACCGCTTCCGGAATTCTGGTTGCCATAGCCAAAGAAGTAATTAAATGTGTTGTCATTGTTGGAAGCAGATGTGAAAGTTGCTTGTACACCGACAACCGAAGGCGTTACCTTTTCCACAATATCTGCCACAGAGAGTGAGCCATCTTTCGAAGCAAGCTGAATCCAAGTCTCATCATTTCCAGATGAAGCGTTTGCATCCGACTGTATTGTGGAATCCTCACCGCCACCCTGTGCATCATCGGATGGAGACTGTGTCACAGATGCCGAATCAAAGAGCACCGGATCCTGTACATCAAGACTGGTGCGGATACCTTCATAAATGCCAATCGAGGCGCCAGAAACAACTGCCATCGCCAGAACTGCCGCCATTACTTTCAGCCCTGTATGTTTTTTCTTCGGCTTTTTATGCAGATTTCCCGGGTCAGTGCCATTCGGGTTGGAATAATAATTCACATAGGTATAGCCGCCGTCTTGTTTCGGCTGTCCGGTGTTCCCGGTCTGAGAAGTCTGCTGTGCGCCACTGTAAACAGATTCATCCTGATGCGGCGTTGTATTGCGATAATATCCTTTCTGGTATGCATACGGGTCATTGCCGTCCGGTGTGGTATATGGATTTGCCGGATCTGTCCCGTGTTCCTGATTGGTGTTGGTGTTGTTGTTTTTTTCATAATCAGCCATATCGCATGCTTCCTTTCCACGTTTCATAAAATAGCCTTTTACCGTATCCGATTGGCTTACAGCTCTTATCCTGTTGCTGTAATATTTATTATACGGTTTTATGTGATAATTTTATGATAGCTGATGGAAAAGAGGGTAAAATACAAACGAGTGCTTTGCAAAAATCGGATTCACCGCAATTTCACACAGTGGTTCGCATGGATCTTTCCTCGATCAGTTCCAGCTTGGTGCGTTTCCGGCAGACTCCGATGTATAATAAAGCAAAATGGAAAATGCATCCTGAATGGTGAAATCATGGTCGTCATCCACATCTGCGGCACAGCGCTGCGCCGGGGTGAAATCAATCGCGTTTCCAGCATTGCTATTTGTATATGCCACAAGCACTTGGAAAGAATCTTGAATGGTGATTCTGGTATCGCCGTCGATATCACCGCGGATATAGGTTACCGCGGTATTTGCCGCCGCATCCGTGATCGCATCATGAAGCGACACACGCATAGCAGAGAGATTATGATCCGGATCTGCGGCATCATATGCTTCCGTCAGCGCACCGCCATTTCCACCAGTGAATCGGTCATCCGCACAAATTGCCGCAGCCGCAAGCACAACCTGTCCAACCGGAGAAAACGTCATATCGAGGTTTGCAAAATTGGTGATCTCAAACGCCATGCCGGTCTCCCCGTCGGCTCCGACAAATGCATCATAGAAATCCGCTTTTGAAACACCGCTGAGCGATTCGATCGACTCATTCACACCGGTCGGGATCGTAAGCGTTGAATCCAAAAGCATCGAACTTTCATACGATCCGCCCTCAAGACAGGCATTGAGATAAAAATAGAGTTCTGCCGTTGCAAGCTGGCGGTTCGTGGAAATGTTCGCCAGCCAGTCGGCATCGTTGAAGTCAATGGCAAGCGGATTATTTACTGTCTGCACCACAACATTCGCCTGCGGATTCTGGCGTCGGATCTGTGAAACGACCTGTTGCAGGTTACTGTTGATGGTAGAAACTGTGCCCGGGAGTGTATCGAGCACATAGTTGACGACATCCAGTGCCTTTTCCGTCGGCATTGAGCGGATCAGATTGATCAGCGTTGTCTGGGAAGCAGCATCCGGCAGATTGGGATTTTCATAGAAAACCGCATCAAGAAGATCATTGACGCCAACAGAAACCAGAATGACATCCGCCTCTGCCACATCCTGTCGGAGTGCAGCATCAGACTGTAGATCAGAGAGCAGATCTGCCGAAGTGGTACCGACTGCGGCATAGTTGGTCGATGTGCCGCCAAAATACGCCGCCATAATCTCAGCCGCAGAACTGCCGCCGGCGATCTCCGCCAAACAGTCATCCCCGAGCGCAAGCACTTCGACCGGACGTGCTGCATCCGCAGCCGCATGCAGTGTCGAAAGCGACAGCGCACCTACAGCACATGCCGTCGCACATACAGCAGCGATACATTTCTGAAACATACGTGGTAACATAAGACAATCCTTTCTTTTTACGGGCTGCGGCAGTTCCGCAGCAGAGGAGATTTTCATACCGCATGAAAAATGCTCTTCTCTATTATACTGGGTTTCATGCAATCTGTCAAGCGTGAATAAAAGGCAAAATTGTCACAGATCACCTGACGTAAAAAACCGGAGCCGATCCTGTTTTCTGAACAGAACCGACTCCAGCAAAGCAATGAGAAAAAGAGAGATAACTGCAAAAACAAATTGCAATATTGATTCGAATACATCTCAATCAAAATGAGAATTGTACCCAGCAAGACGAACCTCATTATCGCAATTCCATTCGAGGTTACGTCTGCTTCTGTAAATGATTATAACATATTTTTTTGCAACTGTCAATAGGTTTCTACCAGGTTTTCTCGATAAAAGATTTGACTTGAAATTTGTGCAATCTGCCAAACATATTGGTTAATGTATTTCGAAAAATGTCTAGTTTCACGACTTCTAGCAGATTTATCCCACAAGCCCAGAGCGTTCAATGCCCTCGGTAAAGTATTTTTGCAGGAACACATACATGATCAGGATCGGCAGGATCGAGATTAGACAGCCTGCTTCCATCCAGACGATCTGTTCGCGCGGACTGACGTCGGCGTTGTTGAACAGCTGCTGCGTCAGAAGAGTACTGAGGTTTTTCAGCATCAGCGCGATTGTCTGGTTGCGGTTGAAGAAGGTCGAGCTGACGTAATAGTCGTTCCAATACCACACTACTGAGAACAGAAATACAGTCAAAAATGACGAGCCTGCATTTGGGATCATGACGCGTACAAACGTCTTGAATGGACCACAGCCATCCAGATACGCCGCGTCTTCAAGTTCCTTCGGAAGCCCCTTGAAGAACTGGCGGAAAATAAAGATCATCAGTCCTGCACGAATACCGTTGCCCATGGCCGCCGGCAGGTACATACAGAGTTTCGAGTTAATGAGGTTGACCTCAAATCCGAACAGACCGAAGTGGCGGAACAACATGTACTGGGGAATTGCAATGATCTGGGACGGAACGAGGATCATCATGATGACGATCGCAAACAACAATCCCTTGCCCTTGAACTTAAAGCGTGCAAAGCCATAGCCGGCGAGCGCACAAGACGCCACCTGTACCAGCGAACAACCCACGTTCAGAAGCAACGTTGTGCCGAGGGTATTCCAGATGTCCATCACCTCCGAAGTCTCTTTTATGACATCGAGCGTCCATGTCCGGGGAATCCACATGACTGTCGGGTCGCTCATATCCACCGGATCGCGGAACGCACAGCTGATCATATAGATCAGCGGATAGAGAATGACAAAGCAAAGGCCGAACAGGATAAAAAACCGGAAAAATGGCCAGACCAGGTCGAATACGCGCTTGCGGCGCATATAGGCGATCTCAGACTTATTCATGCTCCGCATGCGGATCTTGCGTGCCTCCCGTTTCGACATCCCGTTTCCGACAAGTGCGTCGTCCTTTGGACTTGCCAGCGGTGTATTTGTCGTAGTTTCCATTGCTGCCACCTCCTTTTAATCGACCTCGTAGTAGACAAATTTGTTAATGATCGCCGTAATGATTCCGACCGCCGCTAAGACGATCGCAAAGTAGACCCACGCCATTGCCGACGCCGGACCATACTGCCAGTCAGACTGAAGATCGAGAATGCGTCCCATGACCACGTTGTTCGGATCGGTGAACGAGTCAATGATCGTGAAGATAAAGCACGCAAGAATCATCGGGCTGACATACGGCAGGGTAATCTTCCAGAAATATTCCCACGCAGTCGCGCCCTCCATCTGTGCCGCCTCTTTTGCAGAGACCGGGATGTTTTGCAGCGCAGCGAGGAAAATCAGAATCTGGATGCCGGAGTTCCAGACGATACCGAAGATGTTGTCCGAAACCGTTTCGATCGATGCCTGCATGCTGTCAGAAATGCCGTAGATGCCGAGGAACTCCATGAGTTCGCCGAGCAGGTCGGTCGAGAACATGGTGGAAAACTGGCTTGCGTCACTGTTGCCGGTGCTTTGCAGGTTTCCGTTGATGATGTTATACACCGGACCTGTCGCAATGATAACAGGCAGGAAGAATACGGCACGCGCAAAAGTTCTGCCGTGGAACTTCTGGTTCAGAATCACCGCCACGAATAAGGAGAAGACTAAAATCAGCGGCGTCTTCCACGCGGTTTCCTCCAGCACCTGTACCAGATACTGGCGATAGTTCGGGTCGACGTTAAACGCATAGTTATAATTGTCGAAGCCGACCCAGCTGCCGACCATGCCGCCGGTGTCCGGGCTGATCTCCTGGAAGGAATAGATCAGCGACTGAACCACCGGGATCAGAAAGAAGATGAGGGCTCCGACGAACCACAGGGCAATGAAGCCATAGCCATACATGCTCTTTCGTTTTTCATATGCCATCTTCATGCTTCATTCCAGCTCCCTTCTTCTGTATAATCCGACAGCGCATAGACTGTGCCGTCTTTTTCTACTGTCTGCGCAGCAAGATCGACGATAATCTCTGTTCCGTCCGCATAGGTCGTCGTGATCGTGTTGCCGTCGCGTACATAGTCCGTGATCGTCTGGTCACCGAGTCCGGAGAGGACATCCTTCGAGAAGGCATATGCCTCAGTTGCCGCATCGATCCACAGATCAGCATTGGCGTAGTAAAGTGTATCGAGATCAGTGTCCTTGAGTACGCTTGTCTCTTCGGCGATCATGTCATAATGCAGACTGCTACCGGTTGCGATCGAAAGCAATACCGTTTCGTTCGGTGTCGCAGATGCATTCACTGCTGTCGCCGCATAGGGGACGATCCCGTGCAGCACCAGCTGTAAGAACGGGATATCCTCATCGAAGATATCAAATCCGCTCGATTGCAGCGGCAGATTCGTCAGCTCTTGGAGATAGGGAAGCACATAGGCATTTGCCGTATCGCCGAGCACCGTAAGGCCGGCGTCGGTCACAGTTTGATATGCCGAAGTGATAATCTCCTGCGCACGGTCACGCGAGATCGCCTGTTTGCCATAGTCGCCGTAGAGTGCGCTGCTGAGACTTCCCAGTGAAACATTTGTCAAGTTCTTGTCGGTGTAATTTTCCGCAAGGTCGGCATAAATTTCTTCAAATGTCGCCGGAGAGAGCAGCGACTTTGCATCGCTTGAAGTACTCTGTGTGCCGTAGGCAAGGTTATAGTCATAAAGCCTTGCATATGAACCGGAAATGCGCACCGTTGTATCCATAAAGGTGTAATAACCCTTGCCGGAAATGAACGTCTCATTGTTCACCGCCGGATAGACGGTAATGCCGCGATCCTGTGCAAATGCGAGAAGGTCTTCCCAGTCGCCGTTTCCGCCGAGACACCCTGCTGCCTTTGCCTTAGCGTCAACTTTGCCAGAGATGCCGGCGTTGGTCCAGTTGTGATACTGCACTCGCAGATCTTCGATCCCATCGTCAGAAAGCTGTGTCAGGATCTCCTGCGCCTGATCAAAAGTCGTCAGCGCCGTTTTCAGCTCGATCGGAATGCCGAGGATCGACTTCTGCTTTTCCACGCCGCCATAGAGGTCGAGCACCAAATAGGGGTCAGGATCCACCGTCTGATCGGTCACGCCGCCTTCTTCTAACAGATAATTCTGATATGCCTGTGCCACATCTACATAGTTCGGTGTATCGTCGGTGGTGAGTGGATAATAGCGCAGTGCAATTGTATCGGTCTTGATATCGCCGTCTTCGAACATCGTCAGCGCCGTGGAATTGTCTCCTGACATATAATAGGTGTCGGAATCGCGCACGACGAATTCAAAGCCGCAGGTGTTATAGCTGCTGTTCGACTGGCGGCTGACGCTGGATAAGAGTCTTGCGTTCGAGTCGCCCTCCGTGCAGACTACCATCATGGCATTTTCGCCGTTGACAATGCCGTACATCGGCAGGTAAATCTGTTCGGTGACTGCCGGTTCGGTCAGCGGCACCGCCGTCACATCCGAACCATAGACATAGCCGGTATAGCTGCGCACGCTGGTCTTGCCATTGTTAAAGCGGATGAGTGCGCCGCTACCGTCTGGAATGACAAAATAGCCCGTGTCTGTTGAAGAAGCTGCACCGAAATTGCCCATAATCGTGAGAGAAGTGGTGAGCTTACCACTCTGAGATGCATCCTCTTCTTCAATCTCCGATGTTTCGATGCGTGCCTCTAAGTAATCCGCACCGAGCGTATAGGTCACGGGGATCGTGATACCAGCACTGCGGAAGGTATAGGTGATCTCCACGCCATCGGTAATCTCATCGACATCAATGCCGGCGTCCGACTTTGAACGCATGGTTGTGGTGCTGCGTGCCTCCGGTTCGCCATAAACCATCTTGAGCGACGAAAACAGATCGTCGACGATCGTGTTTGTCGCAATCTTGTCATGTCCCACATTTTCCGGGGTCGACCACCACATCTTGTCATTTTCCTTGTCATAGAGTCCAATGACCGCGGTGTCATCGTCGACATAGAGCGCCAGCCGATCGTTTTCCGTCACAAAGCGTGCAGACGAAATCACCGCATTACAAGCCGCAGAGAGCGTCACCGTCCAGCCGTCCTCGTTGGTAAACTCTAAATAGCCCTCATCATTGACGGCGCCGTCGGTGGTATAGCTTCGCTCGACTTCGTCATAGTCATCGTTATAGAGTTCCAGCGTCTTGTGATCGCGCGAGATATAGAGCAGCTCATTGTCGAGCAGCGAAACAATCTGACGCACCATAATGACTTCGCGGTATTCCGGATCCATATAGACCAGCCATCTGCCCTCTTCGCTTAAAAAGATCACAAACGCATCGGTGTCGTCTTCTTCTTCTAAGGTACAGACCACTTCGCCGGTTTCATCATCGATGCCCGCAAGCTCGATATCATCTAATAAGTCCACTACATCCTCATCGGCAATGGTGTCCTCATAGTCCTCGGGGCGATAATAGAAGGTGATGCCCTCAAATGAGTTTTTCTCCTCCATATACTGCCTTACCTGATCGGCCGTAATTTCGATCTCTTCGACCGGCTCTTCCCGGGTTCCCTCTTCTTCGGCATCTTCTGCATTGGTATCTGCATCAGCATCCTGTACCTGTGCCGGATCGTCGCCAGACGTTTCCTCATCGGCATATGCCGGAAGAGAACTGATCGGCAGACAGCACAGCGCAATCGCAAGCGCCGCCCATTTTTTCCATCGTTTCATCTTCGTTCCACCGTCCTTTCTATACACGCACGCGATAGGTGATCTCCGTATAGACGGAAGAAACGAACACGTACACCTGTTGGAACAATGCCACCAAGAGCACCAGCAGGATCAGGATAATGATCATTGCCACGATCGTCAGGATAATCGCCAGGATCGTCTTTGAGATCGAATACTGATGTACCGCCTTGATCGCGTTAAACATGAGCAGCACCGACCATGCCGTACCGATCACAGACACGCAGGTAATAAAAATCGCTTCATCCTGAATCAACACATGCGAAAGCAGTGTCTTAACATACAGGCTTACGACATAGGGGATCAACGCATAGGCACTATAAATATAGATCCGCTTCATCGTGCCCTCGCCCTCTAAAAGCGTACAGATCGACCAGTTTCCGACCACCCACACCAAAAAGAGCGCAATCGTCTGGACAATATAGGGGACAATGCTGAACAGCTTCTCCGAAGAGACAAAAAACTGAAAGCCATAGGCGTTATTATATAAAATCGATGCCACGAACCAGAGCAGTACCACAATCGACGCATATAATACCGATCCGCCCTTTTTCCAGCGCAGATCCTCAAAGCCCTCAAAGGGGTGGAAGACGCTGTGCTTGACCCATTGTTTTTGTGTCAGATCCATCATGACCGCATCATTCCTCCTCTCCCTCGTGCAGCATTTCAATCAGATTTTTCGGCTGGTTTTTCAGCTTTTTCTTCCGGCGGATATGCAGGAAGATCCATAGAGCAATCAACACCACAACCACGCCAATGACAATGCCGAAGTTCGCTTCGAGCCATTCCGAACGATAGCCCTCAAACGCCTTGTTATACTGCTTTGGCGATTCCGCAAGCTCCGCATAGTGCATCGCGCCCTCATAGTCGCCTTCATTATAGAGCGCAGAGGCAATGCCGATATACGCCATGCGATAGTTGCCGTCACGCTTTAAGACTTCTCGCCACGGCTCTAATGCTTCGGCATAATAGCCCTCGTTATACAATCCCACGGCCTCGTGGACGATATTGCCGAAGTCGGTTTCGGTAAAGATCGTAATGGTATGCTTCATCGCGTCCGCCACATAAATATCCGATCCCATGGTTTCAATGGCGCTGACCTGGATTGAAAAGCCGCCGAGCTGGTCGGCAATTGTACCGAGGATGAACAAGAGGTTGCCGTCCTCGTCATACTGGAACACACGTCCTGACTCTAAGTCCAGACAGTTGAGCCGCCCAATGTCGTCTACGTCAATATCCACCATCTGGGTGGTAAAGTCCTCACTTGCACCGGAATCGGTGAGCGAATCCAAATCGCCGAAGGTCACTTCCCACGACGAATAGAGGTTATAGCCGGCGGGATTGACCTTTTTTACGCGGTCTGCCTCAGAAGAAGATGACTGCGTAACCGTATAGATAAAGCCCTCATCGTCGATGTCAAAGTTGGTGATACCTGCCGCGACGTTACGAGAAGAATTGGCTCGCATTTCATCAGTCGCGATCAGATTCCAGAAATAGTTCGCCACGACTTCTGCGGTCGCATCCACAGAGTTTGCGCCGAAATAGCCCTGAAATTCGCCGCTGCTGTTGAACATCGCGGCACCATTTGTGATGTTGTTGAGCACCATATAGATGTTGCCTGCCTTATCCACCACGATCTTTTGCGGACGGAAGGTTTCATTTTCATAGAGTGTGGAATCCGGCCGCGTCAGCTCCATCTGCACAGTACCATCCGCATCACACACCAGACACCGAGAATTTCCCGTATCGGCAATATACATCAGACCCGTTTCATCCGACACATAGATTCCCTCGGGATCGCTTAGTATCGTTTCGGTGCCGTCTTCATAATAAAAGGTATCGAAAACGCCGATTGCCTCCGTAAAGGCGCTGTCCGTCATAACGATGCGATTATTACCGCTGTCCACAATATAAAAGTTATCATCGGCATCCCGGAACAGGTCGGTGGGGGAATTCAGCGCACCGCAGCCCAGATCATTGCCGCTTACAGAACGCGTGGCGGTATATCCGGCCTGAGACGGCGTCGCTTCGTTCCAGCGGTCATAGTTATAGACATTATAGTGTTCCGCCGCCGATGCGGTAAGTCCGCCGAGTGCGGATGCCGCAAGCAAAAGCGCCATGGCCGCCGTCAGCCATTTTCTCATGTTCTGCACCTATTCTCACCCTTTCCTTAATCCTTGATACCGGAGTGTGCCATTGTTTCGATTACCTGCCGCTGGGCAAGCATAAAGATCACGATCGGCGGTACGAGCATAAAGACCGCAGCCGCCATCGCCACGCCGGCACGTGCAAGTCCGGCAGAAGCCGCCTGTTGGACGACCGTCGGCAAAGTCTTGAGTGCTTCGTCAAAGACGAGTGTGCCGCCCTGGATATTCCATGCCGCCTGGAACGAGAAGATGATGACAGTCATCAGCGCCGGTTTCTGGTTCGGCATGACGATCTGCCAGCAGATCCGAAACATTCCAGCGCCGTCGACCTTTGCCGCCTCAATCATGGCGTCGGGGATCTGGCTGATTGACTGGCGCATGAGGAAGAGGTTCATCGGCGCGGCGATCGACGGAAAGATCAGCGCCATATAGGTATTGATCATGCCCAACTTCGCGAGTACCATATACTGCATGATGTAGATGACGTTACTCTGATACAAGAGGGCAACGACGATGATTGCATTAAGTGTCTTTGCGCCCGGAAAACGGATCTTTGCCAGACAGAACGCCGCCATGGCAGAAAAAATAACCTGACACACGGTGACAACCACTGTCACAAATACGCTGTTAAAGACATAGCGCGAGAACGGCACCCATAGATCCGAACAAAGGCGGAACATGGCGCTGTAGTTTGAAAGGGTCGGGTCGATGACATAGAGCTTCGGCGGGAAAACGAACAGCTCCTGCACCGGCTTTAAGGACATGACCACTGCCAGATAGATCGGCAACGCCATGAACAGCGCCAACACCAACAGGAACACAAAGATCCCGATTGTTCCGCCGACCTTGTGACCGGCACGCTTGGTGGACACCTTCAGGTGGGTGCCGTAAACTTTTTCTTTTTTTGCAAGAATTGCCATTTTTTTGCACCCTCCTTTTAATCCATATATTTACTGAGCACCCTGCCAATGAGCTTATTGAGAATATACATTGCAATAAACAGGATCATACAAATCGCAGAAGCATAGCCCATCTCATAGCGCACCCAGCCGTAGTCATAGGCGTGATTCATAATAGTATGCGCCGCATAGTCCGTACTCGGGAATCCCACAAGGTTCTGGGATACCGTTCCGGCAGTGAATGAGCTGACAATCTGCATGACCGCCGCAAACATCAGCTGAGGGCCCATCGACGGGATCGTGATGTAGATCAGTTCCTGCCAGCGGCTCTTGATGCCCTCGATCGCACCAGCCTCATATTGTGAACGGTCGATATTTTGGAATCCGGCACGCAGTGCCAAAAAGCCTGCGCCAAGGCTGATCCACATCTGTACAACGATGGTAACGCCAAGGACATAGTTGGCATCCGTCAGCCACTGGATCGGCGAGGTGATGATGCCCAGATCCAGCAGAAACGAGTTGATATAGCCATATGAGTCGCCGCTGAAGATCAGCTTCCACACCGTATAGACATTCGCCATGGACGGCGCGTAGAAGATCAGGGTGAAGATCGTACGCAGCTTCGGATGCAGCTCATTGATGAGCCATGCCAGCAAGAAGCAGAGAATATAGCTAATCGGACCAGTGAAGAGCGCGAACACTAATGTGACGCGGATCGACTGGATAAAGACCTTGTCCGCCAAAAACAGGGTCGTATAATTTGACAGACCGACAAATTTCGGCATCTGCACCATGTTAAAGTCGGTAAACCCCATCGGCAGCGACATTACAACAGGTACGATCGTAAAAACGAGGAAAAACAGCATAAACGGCGCGATCATCAGGTAACTGGCCTTATTCTGCTTTGCGGAAAGCCACATCAGCCGCCGGTTTTCCTTTCGGGTTCTTTTCCCGATTTCGGCAGTATCCAAGTGGGATCACTCCTTTCAAATCATTGCATCTGGAGTCCGGTCAGTCAAGTCCGAGATTTTCCCGTTTTCTGGTGATCTCTTCGTTGATGTCGCGGTTATAGGTCATCAGGGTGTCACGCGGATTTTCGAGCTCGTTGACCACTTCGCGGAAGGCGTTCATGACGTTACGGGTCACGGAGTAAGACGCGGGGATGATCGGGACTTCTTCAAGTTCCGCCATCGCCCCGAGAATCGTATTCGCCTCATCCGTCGACCATGCAAGCTGGGTCAGCGCCTCGGTATTCGCCGTCGCATAGCGCCCCATCTGTCCCATGAGTCCTTCGATCTGGGTGCCGTATTCTACCTGCACCTCGGTCGAACAGAACCACTTGAGGAATGTCCATGCGTCGTCTACATTTTCCACCTTGTTGAAAATCACTGCACCGGTGTTGTTGGAGTTGACCGCATGCGAAACGGATCCGTCTTCCTGTACCGTCCCCGGGATCGGTGCAAAATCCCAGAGCCCGCTGATTTCCGGTGCGGCAACTGCCAATTGGTTAAAGAAGGTGCAATAGTCCGACATCACGATCGGATATTCGCCCGTCCGGAATCGGCTGAAAGCATCATAAGTCTGGTCAAAGTCGTATTTGGTGTAGAAGTCCGTCCACATTTCAAATGCGTCGATCGCTTCGTTGGTATTAAAGGTCGTTTCGGTCTGGGCATCATTATAATAGTTCTGACCCTGTTGCAGCAGGAGCGTCGCGAAGGTCAGACCCGATTCGGTCGCCGCCGAGATGGTCGCCATATTCGAATCCGCCGCCACGACCGGCAGTATCAGACCCACAGACATATAACTGCGCTGGAGCGCCGGAAGCATATCGATCAGTTCATCCCATGTATTGGGCGCGGCAGCAAAACCAAGCTCGCTCAGAACATCCTTACGATAAAACATCATCGCCCAGCTTCGGGTAAGCGGCATACCATATGTTCCGCCCTCATACTGATAGGGTACCATCGCCGTCTCCTGAAAGAGCCCGGTCATTTCGTCATAGCCGTCGAGCTCCGAGAGATCGACCAGCAGTCCACGCGCCGCCAAGTTCACCGGGAATTCGCCGCCGAGGAAGAGCGCGATATCCGGACCTTTATCTGCAAGAGTGGCTTCCACAACGCCGCCGACCACAAGGTTGACGGAGATCGGAATTTCATACTCTGTCTGAAACTCTGATTCCACCAAATCTTTGACGACCTGTGCCTGATCGCGTCCGAGCTGTACCCAAACCTCAATCGCGTCGTCGCCAGTCGTGCCAGAGAGCGAGCTATAGTCCTCATCCCACGATGCAATGAATCGCTGGAAACTATAGGAAATCGAATCCCAGAATCCGGCATCGACCGATGAGAAATCTGCGTCCGGTGATGCCAGTTCCAGATAGTCCACTTCTAAGGGTTGATCACGATAGTCGCGCATCCATGAAGAGAGCGATGTGATATAGTCCTTGATCTGGGAGAGGTAGTTTGGGATCTTGAGCGGATCCGCGACACACTTATCCAGAATGACGGTCATGGATTCCAGCGACGCCGCCTCAGAACCACTGGAACCAGACAGCGACTCGATATCTGACTGGATCTGTTTGAGCGAATCCGAAAGAAAACGGAATCCATCGACCAGATCCGGGATTTTTTCATGAACATAATAATCGGTATACTGATCCGGTTCCGGGCCGGTGATCATGACGATTTCCCGGTAATAATTATTCAGATCCAGCACAATGCCATCCAGCTGGCGCATCGATTCACCGATCTCACCGGGGATCGCCTCCATGGTGATGCTGTGATCCTCGTCGGCGGTAAGATAGATATAGATGGCCTCGCCATCCGCATTCTCAACGGTCGTCAGGCGGAAGTCAGTGTCATAGTAGAACTTCACCTGATCGAGTTCTTCGCACAGTACCTCACCGTCGATATAAATCCGGCGGTTGGAGTAAAAGCCACGCATATCCTCTTGTCGACCCTTGATGCCCAGCTGATACCAACCATCACCGGGAAGAGAACCTGCCTCGACCTGCCATGTAATAGTTTGCAGCGCTTTATCCCAGTTGCCGCTGCCAATAGTATTATAGACCATGTGCTTTGGATCAGAGGGGGACACAGCACAGTTGGAGTTGTCATAGGTCGGGTAGAGGACAGAGTCGGATTTATACATCGCATCCTCGCCCTCAATGCGCACTACGCCGGTGGGCGTATCCTCCACCGAAACCGATGCATCTATACTAGCCGCATATTCGTCATAGGTTGGCACCGATTCAGGCTGGGCAAAGCGGAGATATTCAAATGCAAAATAGCCCTTCGTCGCCTCGAGCGTAATCTCGTGCGAACCCGCCTCCAAATAAAAGAGCAGCGGCTCGTTAAACAAGCCGTCGTTATCGCCAATCCACGAAGTAAGCCAGATCTCCGCTTGTTCCTGAGACGGACGCACTTGGTTGCCGACAGAGTCAGTCGTGATCGCGCCGTCATTTTGATATACCTTGTTTAAGGTCAGACGCGACGCCGTATCATACGGCACTTCGCCATCAATCGCCAGCGAAAATGTAATTTCCGAGGTATTTGAGATCAGCGGACAATACGATGCCTCAATGGAATAGAGTCCAGTTTCAGGCACATCGAGCGTATAGGTAAATGTGCCACCCTCGCTGTCCCAGACCAGAACGCCGTCCTGCGGCACAGTTTCGGATGCACTGATCAGCGGCGAAACCTCACCGCGCGCCGTATTCACCTGATAGTTTTCACAATCGGCCGATGTAAAGTCCGCACCATAGAGATAGACTTCTGCATCCGGACGCACCTGTTGCGAATATGTATCATAATAGTCGCTGTATGTTGTTTGTTCTTCATAGATCAGCGAATTTTCCGTCTGTGATGTCCCGGTCGCAACTGCCGCGTTTGCAGTTGTACGCAGCTGTGCGGATTCTGACGCCGTTTCCAGCGCCTGAACTGAGGACGGAACCGATGACGCAAACAAGAGGCTCGCAAGGCAGGCTGCACCCATGCGCTTATGCCAGTTTCGATTTGCCAAAGCCGTTTCCACCTTTCTTCTGGTTGATTTTAGATGTGAAAAAACAAGAAAGTCAGCCATCGGCGCAGCAAGCCGTAAGCCGCCATGTGACTTTTTGCATTTTCCACAGAAATTGCACGAAACAGTTCCTTTTCATTATAACAATTCCCGATGGAGATGTCAAGCAATTGTTTGAAAAATGATCGTCTGGCGCGTGTCTGTGAAAATCGCGTGAAATGCCGAAAGCATGCGTATTTTCGCGGCTTTCCAGACGAGTCGGAAAGCAAATGCAGACTGTTTTTGAGAAAAGCACAAAAAATTAACGTTTTAGGAAAAGGGAAAGTGCAGACAGAAGTACAGCATCCCACTATTACCGCTTAGATTGAATTGTCGCAGACACCCCTCTGGCATCGCTGTGCAGTGATCCTTTTCCCCTTCAAAGGCAGTTGAAACAACAAAACAGCTCCCCTGAATAGAGGGAGCTGTTAGTATATCGACAAATAAGGGATAGTGAACAAACGAGTAAAAAAATCACTATCCCTAAAGGAAATTCACCAGTTTAATGGATTTGTTTGAAATGATATCTGCAGAGCAAAAAACGATTTCACAATATCCATTGAATTTAACATCCAAATAATTTTGCTGTCTTCTTCATTCTTTCTGCAATAGGAACTCCAAATGGGCATCTTTTTTCACATGCATGACAGGAAACACATTCTGAAGCCTTGTGTTCCAGCAACATATAATGAGATTTTATCGTCGCAGGCATTTCTGGCTGCATCGTTGCAAGGTCATAATATTTATTGATCATTGCGATGTCCAGTTTTGCCACGCATGGCTTGCAATGTCCACAGTATGTACATTCGCCGCTATAGGAATGAAACGGTGCATTTGCAATCACAGATGCATAATCTTTTTCTTCTTGCGAAGCCTCCTCGTATGCAACAGCAGCGTCCACCTGCTCTTTCGTATCAAAACCACATAGAATAGAAGCCACAGCCGGACGAGTAAGTGCATAATGGATACACTGCACAGAAGTCAGACTTACGCCAAATGGAGAACGTTTTGCATCAAATAGTCTGCCTCCAGCAAAACCTTTCATAACAGTAATCCCCACATCACGCTGTTCACAAAGACTATACAACTCCGCCCTGTCTGGATTGATTCCTTTCAATTTTTCATCAAATTTCTCCGCAAGCATAGCATCAAAATCTTCACTGGCTGGAAGCATATCAAAGGCCGGATTAATACTAAAAAGGATCATTTCAATAAAACCAGACTCAGCTGCAAGCTTTGCAATCTGCGGATTATGAGAGCTCATTCCAATATGACGAACTTTGCCCGCTTTTTTTAATTCATACACATAATCTATAAATGCAGACTGCATGATATGATCCCAGTCTTTAATGGAATCCACAAAATGAATCATTCCAAGATCCACATAATCCGTCTGTAATCGTGTTAACAAATCTTCAAAAGCTGGCTTCACATATTTCATTTCTCTGGTGCGTACATACTGTCCATTCTGCCAAGTAGAACCGATATGTCCCTGAATATACCACTGCTCTCTGCTTCCAGAAATCGCCTTTCCAATGATATCTCTTGATTTCGGATCCGGCATCCAACAGTCTATTATATTGATGCCTTTTTCGCCCGCATATTTCAGGACTTCTATGGACTCCTCTTCCGGATGACGTTCCAGCCATTCTCCACCAAAGCCTATTTCACTGACCATCAACCCCGTTTTTCCCAAGCGTCTTCTTTTCATATACCATTACCCTCATATCCGAGCATGTTTTCCGGGACAAAAAGGAGGCATCTTGTCCCTTGCTTTTGCGTCTTATCCTCTCGTCGAATAGTTCGGCGCTTCTTTTGTGATCTGAATGTCGTGGGGATGGCTTTCGAGCAAGCCTGCGTTGGTGATCTGAACAAACTTCGCCTTTTCATGCAGGCTCTCAATATCCGGACAGCCGCAATAGCCCATACCGGAGCGGATACCGCCGACCAGCTGGAATACGGTATCTGCAACGCTCCCCTTATACGGTACACGTCCTTCTACGCCCTCGGGCACCAGTTTTTTTGCGCCCTCCTGGAAATAACGATCTTTCGAACCGTTTGCCATTGCCGCTAAGCTACCCATGCCGCGGTATACTTTGAAGGAACGTCCTTGATAGATTTCTGTTTCACCCGGCGATTCTTCGCATCCTGCCAGCAGCGAACCAAGCATTGCAACGTTTGCACCTGCTGCCAACGCCTTGACGATGTCGCCCGAATACTTGATACCGCCGTCGGCAATAACTGGAATGCCATACTTCTTTGCCACCTGTGCCACATCATAGATCGCAGTAACCTGCGGCACGCCGATACCGGCAACAATACGGGTCGTACAAATCGAGCCCGGACCAATGCCTACCTTTACAGCATCTGCACCGGCTGCAATGAGTGCCTCTGCCGCCTCTGCTGTCGCAATATTGCCGGCGATGACCGGTACATCCGGGAATGCCTCTTTGACGCGTTTGAGGGTAGTCGTGATATTCTTGCTATGACCGTGTGCCGAATCAAGCACCAACACATCGACCTGTGCATCCACCAGAGCGTGAGCACGCTCAATGACATTGGCAGTAATGCCGATCGCCGCACCACAGAGCAGCCTGCCTTTTTCGTCGCGTGCAGAGTTCGGAAACTGCACTGCCTTTTCGATGTCCTTAATGGTGATCAGACCCTTGAGATAGCCATTTTCATCCACCAGCGGCAGCTTTTCAATCTTATGGCGGCGCAGGATCGCCTGTGCCTCTTCCATAGTCGTGCCAACCGGTGCGGTGATGAGGTTCTCTTTGGTCATGACCTCAGAAATCGGACCATTATAGTCCACTAAAAAGCGCATGTCGCGGTTGGTGATGATACCAACAAGCTTGCCAACCCGATCCACGATCGGCACACCGGAGATTTTATACTTTCCCATCAGCTCGTCCGCATCGGACACCAAGTGGTGTTCCGTCAGGGAGAAAGGGTTGACGATGACACCGTTTTCCGACCGCTTGACCTTATCGACCTCATCCGCCTGCTGTTCGATTGTCATATTCTTGTGAATAATACCGATGCCACCCTCTCGCGCAATAGCGATCGCCATCTTCGCCTCGGTGACTGTATCCATCGCAGCCGTCATGATCGGCGTATTCAGATGCACATTCCCGGCAAGGGTGGTGCGTAGATCGATCATGTTCGGCGTTACATCCGACTGCGCCGGAATGAGCAGCACATCGTCAAATGTCAGCCCCTGTTTTCCAAATTTTTCGCAAAGCTCTTTTGCCATGATGAAAACCCTCCCACTTGATTTTTCCGCACGCCGGGAATGCAGCATAACCCTTTCCTTACATTTCAGCTTCCTACATCTCAGCCTTAGTGCGGTCACGCAGATTATTATTTCTATGATACTCTTTTTTTCGCCGTTTGTCAAGGGGGGGTTCGCCGTTCTTCGGGAGTTTTGCAGAAATTTTGCAATCGGGAACGATCCAGTGAGAAAATACAGGGTGTGGGGTGAAAAATGTAAGCTGCTAGAGGTCAGAAGCCAGAAATCAATTCCAACCTCTGACCTCTTTTTTTGGCGACTCGCCGCTATTCCTCAGGCACCGTATAATAGGGCGGTGTATCCTGAAATACGCCTCCCAGATATGCTGCTTCGCCGGTAACTTCTCCGGGGGCCGTCCAGAAGGAACTGATCTCGCCGTTCTCGTCATATAAGGCGTATAGCTCTACCCCTAGCTCGGTCCAGTTGGTCTGAAGTTCCTGGGTGGGGACGGTGTCGCCGGAATAGGTGCGGCTGTTGATGGCCGAAACGCTGCTCTGTGCCGCGGTGCCCAGCAATACCAGATCTTCTGGAATTTCCGTCGAATACATCACCAGACCGTAATACCGTTGTCCCTGATAATACACGGCATTGGCAGTTTCGCCCTCCTCTTCCTCCTGGAAGGCGGCGGTGGCTTCTGTTGCTGTCCGGTCGCCGGTAGAATCAGCGGCGCCGGAGTCCGGATCGCCGGCCGCGCCGCATCCGGTCAAAGCCGCCAGCGCCAGCCAAATGGAATTTTTGAATTTCATAAAAAGCACCTCTTTTCATTGACAAGTAAAATCTCCTATTTAATTTGGTATTTTAATTATACATCTTTTTTATGAAATGTCAATACAATTTCGCTACTTTTTTTGTAAATCCAGCCCGATTTATCAAAAAACGCCCTATCCTTCTCTGTGGAACCCCCCAGAATTCCGGCTTTCCTCCAAGTTTTTTCAGATAAATTTAAGCATGGGGGATTATACTAAAGATATGCAAAAGGGCTTCTCCCCCTTTCTGCGCTGTTCCAATTTACCGGATCCGGTTTGAGGAAACCTCTGATCCGATCTCAAATCCTGCGCGGCTTTCCGCTGTCGGACTGTTCCAACCGACAGCTGCGGCGCGCATACCAATTGATAGCACGTGAGATTCGTTCGGCACATCGCCTGATGCATTTTTGTTCTCATGCTGATTATGATACATGCAAACGCATCCGGATCTCATCATCCCGGACAGGTCGCCGTCATCCGGCGCATGTCCAACCCTGTGAAGCGGCGTATCCCACACTGTATGTAAAGCGTTTGCGCCCTTCCCGAAAAAGGAGAAAAAACATGAAGAAAGCAAACAAGCGCCACGCCCCGAAAAAGGCGGCGGCATACCTGACGACGGCGGCGCTCATCGGAACGCTGGCGCTCCCCGGTGGATTCGGGCTGACGGGCGGTGCGGCAAGTGCAACCGGCGACTTAAACGGCGACGGCAGCGTCACTCATGCAGATGTCCTGATCCTGCAAAACGCACTTCTCGGCAAAACCACTCT
Organism: uncultured Ruminococcus sp.; assembly: GCA_949291125.1. Classification (GTDB taxonomy): domain Bacteria; phylum Bacillota; class Clostridia; order Oscillospirales; family Ruminococcaceae; genus Ruminococcus_C. The sequence continues at coordinate 14,729 of CASEUJ010000015.1, read as the reverse complement.
CACGCCCACACAGGCACAAAATGCCGATGTCTGCGCCGACAGCGATGTCAACGGACTCGATCTGGTGCGGCTGCGGCAGATGGCAATGGGGGCGATTGCGCAGAGTGACGCGGTTCTCATTCACTTAAACGACAGCGGCATCACCGTAGAAGGCGACGAAACCGGCGTAACCTCCGTTTTCGCAGACGGCAAGACCATAACCATCTCCGCATCCGGCAGCTATGCCGTCGATGGGTCGATCAAGGATGGTCAGATCCTGATCAACGTCCCGGATATCACAGCAGATGCCGATTCCGTGGATCTGTACTTACAGGGCGTGACCATGAGCTCTTCGACTGGTGCGCCGTGTATTTACGCCACAAGCGCCGATAAGGTCAAGCTCATCTGTACGAGCACAAACACCTTTACCGACACAGCGGCTTCCGCCAATACGGAAATCAGCGGTGTTATTGCTGCGGAATGCGATCTCACCGTCACCAAAAACAGCACCGGCACGCTGGATATCACCAGCAGCATGAACCGCGGCATCTTCACCAAGGATGACCTGAAACTCAATGGCGGTACGATCAACGTGCTGACCGATGTGGATGACACCTCTGACGCCGACGCGATCCGCGCCAACAACACTCTGGAAATCGACGGTGCTGCGGTGAATATCGAGTCCTCGGCCGATGGTCTGAAATCCAATCAAGAAGATGTCATGATCTCTACCGGAACAGTTTCGATTAAAGCCGGCAACGATGCGATCCAGGCAGTCTCCGCCATCACCATCTCCGGCGGCGATGTGGTCGCCTGTGGCGACCGGGGACTGACCTTAGATTCCGACGGCAGCTTAGCCATCACCGGCGGCAGCGTCCTAGCGACAGCCACCGACTATGCATTCGGCTCGTCAGTAACCGTAGATACCTCCCTTTCCACCCAGACCATTATCCAGCTCGATTATGCCGCAGAATGGAAGAAGGATCACGCCATCACGCTCCAGCAAGGCAGCAGCACCGTCTATGAAATGACGCCCATCAAGAAATTCACCTATGTGCTGGCAAGCGGCAGTAATCTGAACGACAGCACCACATACACACTCTACACCGGCGGCACCCAGATGACCCATGATGCCTCAACCACCGGAGAATTTACCACAACCGGAACGCGCACGCAGTTCACCGGCGTCACCGAACTCGACGGCGGTATATCCATCGACACCAGCGCGGCGGCCTCACTGGTCTACACCGAAAGCGGCATAACCGCCTATAGCGCAGCCGGCACAGTTCTCGAAGCCCCCTCCAATGTCACCATCAGCGGCACGACCGCGACAGTGACACTGCCCGGCGAACTGAGCGTTTCCGGCACATGCAGCGAAGGACAGCTCGCCGTCAATGTGAATAAAACCACCTATGCCGACGGTCTTGTGGTGTTAAACTTAGAGGGTCTGACGCTATCCAACAGCACCATGGCGCCTATTTATATAGAGGCAATCGGCGACGAAGTAGAGCTCGTATCCAAAAGCGGCTCTGTCAATACCATCTCTGACGGCACTTCTCACACCGACACCTATACCGACAGCGAAGGCAATGTGGAAACTGTCAACGGCGCCATCTTCTCCCGCGATGACCTGAAGCTCAAGGGCAAGGGCACTCTGATCGTTAACGGTAATACTGAGGACGGCATTGTATGCAAAAACGACTTGAAGTTATGGAATGGAACTATCACCGTCAATGCGGCAGACGACGGCATCCGGGGGAATGATTCCGTGCGCATCGGCGATCCGGATGACACCGACTATCGCACGCTAAGCGTAACGGTCAACACCAACAACAGCACCTATGGCGGTGACGGCATAAAGGCAAACTCCACCGACAGCGACAAGGGCTATATCACCATCAACGGCGGTACTGTGAACATCAATTCCTACTCTGACGGCATCCAGGCAGAACAGACCTTTACCATGAACGGCGGCGATCTGGAAATCACCACCTATCAGGGTTCTGATTACACCGACAGCAGCTCCGGCAACATGCCCGGTGGCAGCTGGGGCGGCGGCATGGGCAATGAGAACAACGCCAACAGCATCGACATCAGCGCCAAGGGCATCAAGGTGGTCGGCCTCTATGACGATGCCGGCACAACCTGGCAAAGCGGCGGCGATCTGATTATCAACGGCGGCACCATCACCATGGACACTTCAGACGACTGTCTTCACTGCGGCGGCAGCATGACCTTACTCGGCGGCACCATGAACCTTGCAACCGGCGACGACGGCGCCCACAGCGACCACACCCTTACCATTGGTGCCGAGGACGGCGGCTATGACGCACCCTATATCAATATCACCAAGTCCTATGAGGGTATCGAGGGGACAGATATCGTCCAAAACAGCGGCACTGTCATGGTCACCTCCAGCGACGACGGCTATAATGCCGCTGGAGGTGCAGATAGCAGCGGGACATCCAGCGGCGGCAGCTGGGGTCAAGGCAGTTGGGGGTCTACCACCGGCAACGGCAGCCAGACCCTCACCTTTAACGGCGGCTATACCTATGTCAACGCCTCCGGCGACGGTCTGGGCTCCAACGGTGACATCTGTTTCAACGGCGGCTATCTCTATGTTTCCCAGACCGGCGGCGGGAATAGTCCGCTTGACTGCGGCGACAACAATAACTCGATTACCTACACCGGCGGCGTCGTAATTGCAGCCGGAAGCGGCGACATGTTTGAAACACCGTCGAGCTATTCGTTCCTGTCGAACACCTCGGTTTCTGCCGATCAGACGATCACCTTTACCGACGCCGGCGGCAATGTGATCATGACCTTCACGCTCCCGAATGCATCGTCCCAGATGGTGATGTGTTGTCCCGAATCGAGCGTGACATGTTATACCGGCGGCACCATATCCGATGCCACTTATTTTGCAAGCCAGGATGACATCAGCCGCTGCGGCTATGGCGGCACGCTCAGCGGCGGTACGACGATTTCTGCAGGCGGCACCACCACCGGTCCCGGCGGCAATATCGGCCCCGGCGTATGGGGATTCTGATGCTCCCGCCGCAATCAATATGACACCTTCTTAATTTTACCCTTTTATTTTTCATACCCTTAATGTGCACAGGGTTCTCTGCCTCTTCTCCGGCAGAGAACCCTGTGCATTTTTCATGAAAGACAGGCGCCCATTGTCTCTGCTCCGCAAAAAGGACAGACCTTTTACGCCTTATGTGCGCACACCCCCTCTGTCAGTTCTCCGGCAGAGGGGGTGCGTTTTTTATGGTATCCTGCGTCTGATTTTTTTGAAAACTGGATCATCCGCACTGCGTGACATAGGCGGTTTCTGCATCAGCCAGCGCCTTTCCCAGCCGATCCACTTCCTGTTGTAATGTCCGGCGCACTTCGTCCGGCATTTCTGCACGTTCTGCCAACGGCTCAAGCGCATCGAGCGCCTTAGAAATCTCGCAGACCAACAGCGCATATGATTTTAAGTATGCATCCATTTGCGTTCCCCCCCTTTCTGCTCTTGCTTTATCATAACATATTTTTCAGATTTACGCAAGCGCGTATACGCAGAAACGTAAATCCGGGTAAAATAGATGCAGGAACAGGAGGAATGCCCATGGGTGTCAAGCAAGCAGTTGTTGCGCGGATCTGTGAATTATGTGAAGAGCGCGGCATCAGGCCGAATGAGCTGGCAACGCGATCTGGCGTTACGCCGTCAACGGTATACTCGCTGTTAGATCCGCGCCGAAAAAATGTTTCCATCGTGACGCTGAAAATGTTGTGCGACGGGCTAGACGTCACGCTCGGTGAATTTTTCAGCACACAGACGTTTGATCATCTGCCGCAGGAGCTGGAATAACCCGAACACAGCACAAAAAATGGAAAGTCGCAGACAGGTCGCTGTACTTTTAGGCGCTGCGCACATGATTTTCACGTAATTTCCATAATTCTATGCCATAATATCGAAGAGATCGATCATAGGAACATCCATCTTACCCGATCCATCCCATGTTGTAACAGTGCAGAAACTTTCCATAGATCATATTTTTTTGGAGGGATTCTGAATGAAACGACATGTATGGTATCCGCTCTGCTGGCTTCTGGCTGCGGCACATTTGAGCTGCACCGGCTGTGCAGCAGGATCACAGACATCACAGAATGCCGCACTGACGGCAACCGACACGACATCTCTAAACAGCGCTGGCTCTTCCAATGCATCGGATGCAGACACACAGACAGTTGCGCTCTCTTCCATTGCGACAAATACCATGGGGATATCCCCCGATGAGGACGACCTCACCGCCGACTATTCTGACTTTGACGCGACAATCACGCTTTCAGATAGCGGTTCAGCCGTTTCTGGCGATGCCGCTGCAGTTTCGATCGATGGCGGCGTCATCACCATCTCTGCCGGCGGCACATACGCCCTTTCCGGGACGCTTTCAAACGGACAGCTGATCATCACCGGTACAGAAAAAGTGAAGCTTTATTTCGATAATGTGTCGATCACCTGCGCCGATGCACCGGCAGTGATCTGCGTCAATGAAAAGCGTACGATTCTCTCGCTGGCACCTGGATCGCAAAACAGCCTTTCGGACGGCACCGATTAAAACGCCTCTATCATCGGCGATCAGGAACTCGACCCCAGCGCTATTTATGCACAGGATAAACTCACCATCAATGGCACAGGAGCGCTCAGCGTATCCGGCAACTGCGCCGACGGCATTGTCTGCAAGGACGATCTCAAGCTGGTCGGCGGCACGATTACAGTAGATGCCATCCCTAACGGGATCAAAGGCAAGGACAGCGCCGCGATCTATGACGACGCATCCGTCACGGTGACTGCCGGAAACGATGGTATCAAATCTACAGAAACCGATAACCCGGAACAGGGCTTTCTACAGATCGATGGCGGCACAATTGCCGTCACAGCCGGCGGCGACTGTCTACAAGCAGAAACACTCGTACGCATTTCCGGCGGCGCACTGACGATCAAAAGCAGTGGTACCGCCATCGATGATGCTACCGGTGAGGCAAACAGTGCCAAAGGCATCCACTGTACTGCATATATCGAGATCTTAGGCGGCACGGTCGCGATCGATGTGCCGGAAGACGGCATTCACTGCGGTGGAAGCTGTACCGTTGCGGACGGCACACTCGATGTCACAAGCGGTGAGGACGGCATCCAAGCGGACGGCGATCTGATCCAGTCCGGCGGCGCAATCACCATTGTCACCACCGGCGAAGTGACATCTTCTTCGGACGAAGCTACCGGATTCGGCGAACAGGATGACTTCGGCGGCGGACGTGACGGATTCGGCGGACAAAATGGATTCCACGGCGGCTTTGACGGAGCTCCACCGGACTTCGAATCGGCAGATACACAGGCAGATACTGCTGCGCTTGTCATACAGACACTCACGAAACCCGACACGGCAACCAACAATACCACCGCCGCAGAGACAACGGACAGTGCGTCGAGCAAAGGCATGAAAGCCGGCGGCGTACTCACCATGTCTGGCGGCAGCTGTAATATCATATCCACCGACCACGCGGTACATGGTGCATCCGACGCAACACTATGCGGGACGATCCTGACAATCCGCTCTGACAACAAGGGAATCAGCGTCCACGGCGATTTGGAGATCTCCGACGGAGAAATCACGGTCGAAACCGCCACCGAAGGCATTGAGTCCAAGGCGAACATGACCATCAGCGGCGGCACGATCCGCATTCTTGCGGCGTCGGACGACGGCATCAACACCGGTGGTACCGGCGAAAATCATGCACTCACCTTCACCGGCGGCTATACCTATGTCTGTGCTGACGGCGATGGCATCGACTCAAACGCTTCACTCGAGATCTCTGGCGGCGTGGTTCTGGTCTGCGGACCGACCAGCGGCGCGGATGGCTCGATCGACTTTGAAACCACCATGACCTTTACCGGCGGCACACTGCTTGCGCTGTCCAGCCGCGGCATGATGGAGTATGGCGAAACAGGTCTGCTTGTAACAACTGCGGCATCGGCGGCCTCCGGCGATCTCATCAGCGTCGTGAACGAAAACGGCACTGTGCTGGCGACGCTCAAAACGACAAAAGCCGTCAGCGATATCATCTTCGGCATCGGCGATAGCGACGCCGAAGACTTTACCATCCTCACCGGCGGCACCTATCATGGTACGCTCGATGAAAACGGCTTTGGCACAGGCGGCACAATCAGCGGCGGCACAAAAGTTTCGATCGCGACGTCCGGTGGCATGATGCAAGGCGGCATAGGCGGCGGCACAATGCAGGGCGGCGAAATGCCTAGCGGCAATGCGCCGGAATCGCGGATAATGCCCGATGGCGAAACGCCGCCGGATATGAATGATATGCCAAACGGTAATAAACCGGAAATGGGGCAAATGCCAAGCGACAGCGCTACAGATGGCACATCAACCTAAGCAATCCGGCGCACATCTTTTCTCACAACAATTTCGACGTAGTCTTCTAAATCAATAAATCGCGTCTCGGGTTACGAGGCGCCAAAAAAATGACGCAGCCATAAAAGCTGCGTCATTTTTTTGGATTCAGATCATCGAAGCTTACTGTTCCGGCACTCTTGCGTTTGCAAGCATGAGCTTGATGCGATTTTCCTGGTTCACGCGCGTTGCACCGGGGTCATAATCGATCGCCACAATATTGGCGTTCGGATAGGCGTTTTTGATGGTGCGCGCCATACCCTTTGCCACGATATGGTTCGGCAGACATCCAAACGGCTGAGTACAGATGATGTTTTCCACACCTGTTTCTGCCAATACCGCCATCTCCGCCGTAATCATCCATCCCTCACCCATCTGTACGCCCTGGCTGATATACCGGTCTGCGGCACGACGCAACAGTTCAAAGTCGTGCGGCGCCGTAAACACACCGTGCTTTTCAATAGCACGAATCATTTGCATCTGCTTGCTGTGCAGGAATTTATAGCCCAACCCAAACGCCATGGTCTTGAGGTTTTTATAGTGATAGAGCGTGCTGTTGGTTTCAGTATTCACCGCACAGTAGAGCACAAATTCCATGAGCGTCGGCACGATCGGCTCACATCCCTCAGAGATCAGGAATTCTTCGAGGTGGTTATTGGCAAGCGGCGAATATTTGACATAGATTTCGCCGATGATGCCGACGCGGATCTTCGGCTTTTTGCTGCGCGGGATCGCCGCAAAATCGTCTAAAATTTGGCGATAGATCTTCTCAGTGGAGAGATATTTCGACGATTCAAAGAGCTTCGGAAGCTTCTCCTGCCATGCATCCAAAACTTGTTTCGATTCGCCCTCATTGATCTCATAAGGGCGGCACTGATTATAAAGCGTCATGAGCAGGTCGGCGTACAATACACCATACATCATCTTCAAACAAAGCGGTACGGTTAGTTCCAAACTGCTGTCCTTTTCGAGTCCGGCAAAATTGAGTGAGATCACCGGCACCTGCGGAAACTGCTGTGCCATACATTTGCGCAGCAGGTGGATATAGTTCGATGCCCGGCAGCCACCGCCGGTTTGGGTAATCAGAAGTGCCGTATGATCGAGATCATACTTCCCGCTTTTGAGTGCCTCCATAAACTGTCCGACCACCAGAAGCGCTGGATAACAGGTGTCGTTGTGCACGTTTTTGAGTCCCTCTTCCACCACCGTGCGCGAGGTCGATTCCAAAAGCTCCATCCGATAGCCGAACTGTGCCAGAATCCGGATGATCAGGTGAAAATGGATCGGCAGCATATTCGGCACAAGGATGGTGTGCGTCTTTTTCATTTCGGGTGTGAATTTTGCATAATTCTGTTCCATCTGCGTCCTCCGCTATTCATAATTTGAGATCAGGGGCTTAAAGTCAGGGGAATACCGTACAGAGATCGTGCGTCAGATGCACCGTCAGGCGCTCTTTGCAGTGTTGCCTCAGGTGTTTCTCACTCCATAATCCCATTCTGCCGCATCCATAGCTGGATATCGCCGGCGATATAGTCGATCGTATATGTACCCTGCCGCGCAAGGTCAAAGCCGCAGAGATACACCGCCTGTGCGGCACCATTCTCGGTTGTCTGGAAATAGACTTCAATCACATCCTCATGAACATACCCTTCGGTCTGGACTTCCATGAGCGGCGCGCTGTCAAGCATTGCGCGGATCAATTCCGCCGCCTGATAGCTTTCCGTGGCGAGTGCCTGCGGCGTATCGGCGTCATCGAGCATCAGTCGCCAGACGGCATCCTCTTGGACATAGGTGATCTCGGATGCATCACAAAGCGCATTCCACTGCGGCGCAGATGCAATCAGTGCCTTTCGGGTACGATCGCTCTGACCGACGACCGTTTTGCCGTCATCCGTCTGTATCGTCTGGGTGAGAAATTGTGTTTCGTTTCCGGCAGGATCCCGGAACGTATAGAGCATCGCCGTGCTGCCATCCTCTGCGGTGGTTTCTGCTTCATCCACATAGGTGAAATCGAATGGGTAAACCGATTCGAGCATCGTCTCGGCATCCTGCATCGACAACAGTGTACTGCCACAGCCGCCCATCGGAAGCAGTCCCAAACTGCACAACGCCGCAAAAAGCCGCTTTTTCATGCCTGTGTCTTCTCCTTTTCTGATTCCTGCGTTTCCTCTGCGCCGTGCTGCACCTGCATTGCCGCAATGAGACTGCGCAAACGGATCTTGATCGCACCTAAGTTGCTGATCTCGTCGATCTTGAGCTGGGTATAAAGCTTACCGCCGTCCTCTAAAATGCGGCGTACCTCATCGGTCGTGATCGCATCAATGCCGCAGCCGAATGACACCAGTTGTACCAGCTGCATATCCGGCTGAGTGGTGACATACTGCGCGGCGCGGTACATTCTCGAATGATAGGTCCACTGATTGAGCGCCTGTAACTTTGGCGTCTGCGCCAGATGTGCCACGCTGTCTTCGGTGATGACCGCAAGCCCTAAGCTGGAGATCAGCTTGTGAATACCGTGGTTGATCTCCGGGTCAATGTGATAGGGTCTGCCAGCAAGGACAATGATGGGCTTGTGCTGTGCTCTTGCCGCACGAACGATTTCTTCGCCCTGTGCGATAATTTCACAGCGATAGGCATCAAGCGCTTCGAATCCGGCATCGAGCGCCGCCTCAATCTCCTTTTTCGTCGCATACCGGGCAAACAGATCGCTGAGCGCACGCACCACATGGCCGCGGCGATTGAGGTCTAAGAATGGATAGAGGAAATTCTGGTCATTTAACATCTCACAGTTCGCCATCAGAAGCTCCGGATAATACGCCACAACCGGACAGTTATAGTGATTATCCGAATCGCCTTCATCGAGGTTATAGCTCATGCAGGGATAGAAGATAAAGTCTGCACCGCGTTCTAACAGGCTGATGATATGACCATGGGTGAGCTTTGCCGGATAGCATACCGTATCGGACGGGATCGTGCTCTGTCCCTTGTAATATGTTTCCCGCGTGCTCTCCTCCGAAAAGACCACACGCAGTCCAATCTTGGTAAAGAAGGTATGCCATAGCGGCATCTGGTCGTAATAGTGCAACGCCAAAGGCAGTCCCACAGTGGCCTTCGGCTCATCCGGCACAGTATCGGCGAAGGAGAGAATGCGGCGGTATTTCCACTCAAAGAGGTTCGGGAGCTGCTCCGATTCCTTCTTCCCCGCTCCCTTTTCACAGCGGTTGCCGGAGATAAAGCGGCTGCCGTCGGAAAAGCGAATAATACTGAGCGCACAGTGTGCCGTACAGCCCCGACAGGTCGTCGCCTTTGCCGTATAGGAAAAATCCGCAAGCTGTTGTTTGGTGAGAAGTGTACTGCTGCCCGTCGCGTGTTCCAGCGCATAGAGCGCCGCACCGAATGCACCCATCAGCCCGGAGATCGCCGGACGGATGACATCGTGTCCGATCTCGCGTTCGAAACACCGGAGTACGGCGTCGTTTAAGAATGTGCCGCCCTGTACGACGATGTGTGTGCCGAGTTCTTCAGGATCGCGTGCACGAATGACCTTATAAATCGCATTCTTGACGATCGAGCCAGACAGTCCGGCGGAGATGTCTTCGACTGTTGCGCCGTCCTTCTGTGCCTGCTTGACGCTGCTGTTCATAAAGACGGTACAACGCGAACCTAAGTCCACCGGATGTTCGGCGAAAAGCCCCAGCTTTGAAAACTCTGCGATATCATAACCCAGCGCCACGGCAAACGCCTGGATAAACGAGCCACAGCCGGAGGAACATGCTTCGTTGAGCATAATACTATCAATGGTGTGATTTTTAATCTGGAAACACTTGATATCCTGTCCGCCGATGTCAATGATGAAATCGACCTCCGGGCAGAAGAACGACGCCGCCTTAAAGTGTGCCACTGTTTCTACGATGCCAAAGTCGATACCGAGCCCTGCGCGGATGAGATCCTCGCCATAGCCGGTGACGGCACTGCCACAGATCGTACAGTCGGGACTTAAATTTTCATAGAGTGCAGTCAGTTCCTGCTTGACGCAATCGAGCGGCTGGCCTTTATTCGAGGCATAATAGTCATAGAGCAGCTCCCGATTTTCCGAGATCAAAACGATCTTTGTGGTCGTGGATCCGGCATCGATCCCGAGGAAGGCCTTACCGCGATAGGTGCGATAGTCGCCGCGCGCCACATCATGTGCGCCATGGCGCCGGCGAAAGCGTTCATACTCCTCCGGATATGTAAACAGCGGTTTGTCGGCACTCAGTGCCGTCTCTGCCTTAGCGTGTTCGAGTAAGTCCGCAAGCTGGGACAGCGTATAGGTTTCATTGAGCGAAGACGCCGACAGAGCACTGCCGTATGCGACAAAGGTGCGTGCATCGTCCGGGAAGAGGGCGTGTTCCTCATCGAGCTTCAGGGTCTGGACAAAGGCACGCCGCAGTCCCTCTAAAAACGACAGCGGTCCGCCGAGGAAGAGAACATTACCCTGGATCCGCCGCCCTTGCGCCAGACCGGATACCGTCTGATCAACCACCGCCTGAAAAATGCTAGCGGCGATATCTTCGCGCCGTGCGCCCTGATTCAAAAGCGGCTGGATATCGGACTTAGCAAACACGCCGCAGCGGCTTGCGATGGGATAAACCTTTTCCGCCGACAGTGCCATTTTGTCGAGTTCATCGACGCTGATATCCAAAAGCGTTGCCATCTGGTCGATGAATGCGCCCGTACCGCCGGCACAGCTGCCGTTCATACGCTGTTCCATGCCGCCGGTGAGGAAAATAATCTTCGCATCCTCGCCGCCGAGCTCGATGACGACATCTGCCTGTGGAAAGCGCTGTTTCACAGCAAGAAACGCGGCGTGAACCTCCTGTACAAACGGCAGTTTTGCCGCCTGTGCAAGGCCGAGCCCGGCAGAACCGGTGATGCTCACCCGCAAGCATGCGTCCGGGTAGAACTGAGAGAGATGACAAAGCGTCTCGCAAACCGTCTCCCGGACTTTAGAGAAGTGGCGCGTATAGCTCTGGGACAGCACATTGCCCTGTTCATCCAGCAAGACCGTTTTGACCGTTGTGGAGCCGACGTCAATGCCGACAGCATACGGTGTGCCAAGTTCCTGCTGTTGTGGTTGTGTGGTGTTCTGATTCATACAGTGACTTCTCCTCTCTGTGCGGCAGTGCGGCTGCCGCAGGTGGCGTATGTTCCGGACGTCTGAATCCGGAACGGAACTATATGGGACGGGCTTATGAAAAAACCCGGAAATATCATCATTTGCGTCATGCGCCTGTCTTATATTATAGCGGATTTTTCGACAAATTTCAATACCCTTTTACGATGTCCGGGAGTGGGAAATGTTGTGAAGGGATCTGCGGCGGCTTGACGCAAAATGTTATTCTTAATCGTGTGTACACAATGGCATGTACGCTTGCCTTCTCAGCCGTTTACGGTGACTCTTGGGACTCTCTTTGAGATGCCGCATACGATCTCATACCCGATCGTTCCGTACATCGCCGCAAGCTCGTCTGCAGTGATCGATGCATCGCCGTCTGTGCCGAACATGGTGACGGTATCACCCGGTTGGATCTCTGCTGGGACATCCGTCACATCGAGCATCAGCTGATCCATACAAACTCTGCCCACAATCGGACACGCCACCCCATGCACCAGCGCACTGGCACGATTGGACAATAGCCGTGCATAGCCATCCGCATAGCCGATCGTAACCGTTGCGATCTTTCGCGGCTCCTGTGCGGTATAGGTTCTGCCATAGCTAATACATGCGCCCGGCTCGACCGTTTTGACATGGGACACCACGCTGTGCAGCGACATCACGGGTTTGAGTGCAATCGGCACATGAACCGGATAATTTGGCTCTAAGCCATACATAACGATTCCGATCCGTGCAAGCGTTGCACGCGGATTTGGACGCGTCACGGCGGCGGCACTGTTCATAAAGTGGAGATGTTTGAGCTTACGTCCGCGCTGTGCCAACGTGTCATAGACATCAATGATAAACGATTCCTGTGCATCGGTATAGGCGATGTCATCCTGATTTGGCGAATCTGCGGCAGCAAAGTGGGTATAGATTCCCTCAATGGACAGCCGATCCAGTGAAAACAGCGGCAAGAGCTTTTCCGCACATTCCTCCGGAGAATTTCCTCGAAATCCGATGCGCCCCATACCAGTATCGAGCTTAATGTGACAGCGCACAGGCTGATGTGCGTACGCTTGCAGCTGATTCGCATGTTCAATGGAGAGTACGCCCTGAATGATGTTATTGCGCGCCAGTTCCGGTGCAAATTCGGGCGGCGTATAGCCGAGGATAAAGATCTCGCCATAGGGACAATACTGCCGCACCGCGAGTGCCTCTTCCAGATTCGACACCGCAAACCACCGCACACCCAGGTCCCAGAGTTTTCGACAGATGGCGGCGTCGCCATGACCATAGGCGTTCGCCTTCACCACTGCCATCAATGTGGTCTGGGAGGGCAAAATCTCGCGGACAGCTGCAACGTTATGAGCAAGGGCACTAAGATCAATCTCCGCCCATGCCCGATAATGCACCTGCTGATTGTGTTCCATAAACATCACACTTTCTGCGTATTGAGTTTCAAATCGCGCTTGCAATTCTCCTCAAAATATGCTATGATAAAACCCGGAAAAGCATTCCGCTTTCCACGGCGCTGTGAATGTTTTCCACAGTACCTTTTAGTATAGCACACTGCGCGCAAAATTGCAAGACGATTTTCCGAAATGGCAAAAATCCGCAGCTCCGCGCGGTGTCACAAGAAGGAGCATCTTTATGTATACATCCATCTTCGACACCCACAGCCATTATACCGATGCCGCTTTTGATACGGATCGCGATACACTTCTTTCTGCGCTCCCAGAACAGGGTGTTGTCCGTGCGACGCTTGCCGGCACAACCCTTGAAGACAGCGCATGGGGCATTGAGCTTGCAGAGCACTATTCCTATCTTTGTGCTGCCGTCGGCATTCACCCAGAATTTGCCGGCACACAGCCGGATGACTATCTCGCACAACTCGAAAAACTGACGCAATCACCACATGTGGTGGCAATCGGTGAAATCGGGCTAGACTATCACTACCCCGGCTATGACCGCGATACCCAACTGACATTGCTGCGAGAGCAGCTTGACCTTGCAAATTATCTCGACTTACCGGTGATCATTCATGCACGCGACTGCACTGAAGATTATCTGCGTGAACTACGCGAATTCCGGCCGCGCGGCGTCGTGCATTGTTTCTCAGGAAGTGCAGAAACAGCACAGGAAGTATTAAAACTTGGCATGTATATTGGCTTTACAGGCGTGGTGTCTTTCCCCAATGCAAAGAAGGCACGAAAGGCACTCGCAGCTGTGCCAGATGACAGGCTTGTGCTGGAAACAGATTGTCCCTATATGGCGCCCGTTCCCTTACGTGGAAAGCGCTGTGACAGTGCCATGATCCCATACACCGCACAGGCTGCGGCGGAGGTACGGGGCGTAGAAACGCAGATACTTCTGGAACAAACCTGTCGCAATGGACATCGGCTGTACGGGCTTGACATATAATAAAAACACGCACGATGATCCTCAGCTGTACGAAAATCGTGCGTGTTTTTATTTTAGACTTTTCCAGGATATGACAAAAACCGCCTTTGCAATTTGCAAAAGCGGTTTCATTTGGCTCCCCCAGTTGGACTCGAACCAACGACAACTCGGTTAACAGCCGAGTGCTCTACCGACTGAGCTATGGAGGAATCTAATGTCGGCACCGACCAATTTTCCCAGGAGCTCACGCTCCAAGTATCGTAGGCGCAAAAGAGCTTAACTTCCGTGTTCGGAATGGGAACGGGTGGAACCTCTTCGCCATTGGCACCGACTAAAAGAAAAATGGTGACCCGTACCAGATTCGAACTGGTGTTGCCGCCGTGAGAGGGCGGAGTCTTAACCACTTGACCAACGGGCCCTTCCTGGTGCACCATCGGGGACTCGAACCCAGGACCCACTGATTAAGAGTCAGTTGCTCTACCAACTGAGCTAATGGTGCATATGCTATATTTGATTATAGCACACTTGAGCCAATTTGTCAAGTACTTTTCTTCTCATTTTTCTTTTATTTCTCACTTAAAATACAAAATATCAAAAACAAAGCGCAAGACGCTTCGAACAAAAGGAAAAGCGCACGACCGATTAGTATCTGCAAGCTAAACATGTCACCATGCTTACACATCAGACCTATCAACCTCGTAGTCTACAAGGGGTCTTCAGGGAGATCTTATCTTGAGGGCGGCTTCACG